>CBDCXC010000018.1:0-175308 GCA_965223655.1 Phycisphaeraceae bacterium | reverse complement strand
GACAGCAAGATGCGGATCAGCCGCTGGAGCATCTTCGCGTCGGCTTTGAGCGGTTGGGGGTTGGGGTGGGTGGCGGTATCGATGGCCACCCCACGCTGGGTGATCATCGGCGTGAGGGTTTCGGTCACGCCCTCGATGATTTCGTCGATCCTGACCTGCTGGGTGAAGGTGTAATCCAGCTCGACGGTGGTGTCTAAGATATCGTCGACGGCCTCGACGATGTGCTGGCTTTCTTCCTGAGCCAGCGTCCACAGGTCGCCCCAGTTGACGGAGGTGTCGGCGATCTGCTCGCTGACGCTTACGGGCACAAAGTCGAAGAACGCTTTGAGCGCGGTCATGGAGTACCGGATCCGGCACGCCAGGCTCGCGGCCAGAACCGTAAAGCTCCGCACGCGGTCTAGCACCATCATCCGCTGGAGCGTGCTAAGCTTTTCCCGCAAGAGGGTATCACGCTCACGCTGAACCAAGAAAAACTCCATGGCCCGCAGCAGCACGCCACGCAGGTCGCGGATCTGCCAGGGCTTGGTCACGTAATGGAACACCGCCCCGCTGTTGACCGCGTCGATCGCGTCTTCAAGATCAGAGTATGCGGTGGTAAGGATGCGGACGATCTGTGGCCGCTGCCGGCGGACCTGGCCCAGCAGGTCGACCCCTGTTGTTCCTGGCATGCGCTGATCGGTGATCAGCACGCCCACACGGGGCTCTTGCTCAAGGATATCCAACGCCCGTTGGGCGCTTGGGGCGGTGAGGATCCGGAAGTCTTTGGCGTAGGCCTTCTCAAAGTACTTCAATGCCTGGGGCTCATCATCAACAAAGAGGATGGCGAATTTTTTGTAATCGTAGCCTCGGTCCATGGGGCTAGTTCTCCTGTGCCAGAGGCAGGTCGAAGCTCACTTCGGTGCCTTGGTCTTTGTCGCTGGTGACCCGGATGGTCCCGCCGTGGTTCTTGACAATGGTATGGCAGATGCTCAGGCCAAGCCCCATCCCCTGGCCGACCTCTTGGGTGGTGTAAAACGGGTCGAAGACGCGTGTGATCACCTGGGGCTCGATCCCCACCCCGTTGTCGCAGACATGCACGTGCAGCCGATGGCCGCTGCGCTGCGTGTGGACCCGGATCTGGGGTGGGCGCGTCTGTTTGACGGGTTCGACCGCGCGCAGGGCGTTGGCCAGCAGGTTGACGAAGACCTGGCTGATATGGGTCTTAGAGCCCCTGACCAGGCCAGCGCTGGAGAGGTCTTGCTTGATCTCTTGGCCGTTGCGGATATGGGCGGTGAAACGCATCGCGGTGTCTAGGGCTTCTGCTAGATCGAATGGCTCGCGTTGGCCCTGGCATTGGGGGTAGGCGAACGCCCGCAGGTCGGTGACGATGTTGCGGATCCGCTGCATGCCCTGGTCGATATCGTGGAGGGTGTCGGCCGTGTCTTCATCCGAGGCATCCACGGATTCCTGGAGCAGCTGCAAGGCGGCCATGGTGTAGTTCAAGGGGTTGTTGATCTCGTGCAGCAGGCCCGCGGCCAGGCTGCCTAGGGCGTTCATCTTCTCGCTTTGGACCAGCTGAGACTCGGTTGCTTTAAGTTGCGATAGGGTCTGTTTGAGCTGATGGTTTTGATCGTGCAGATCTTTCTGCAACGCCGCGGTGCGCAGCAGGGCTTTGATCCGTGTCTTGACTTCGATGGTGCTAAAAGGCTTGGTTAAGAAGTCATCGGTTCCGCGTTCGAGCGCCTCGATTTTGGCCGCCTCATCGACACGCGCGGTGAGGAGGATGATCTTCACATCTTGCGTGCGATCGTGCTTGCGTAGCGCCCTGCAGACATCCAGGCCATCCATCCCCGGCAGCATCAGGTCTAGCAAGACGAGGTCTGGTTGCTGCTCGCGTGCGATGCGCAGGCCCGAAACACCGTCCGGTGCCTGCAGCACCCGGTACTGGTCCGATAGGATCGAAACCAGGAAACGGCGCATATCCGGCTCGTCGTCGATCACCAACACGCGTACGGAGCCGCTGCCGGCTTCTTCAAATGTCGGCCCCTGGGCCAGCTGGATCAGCGATCCGTTTCGGTCGGCCTTTTGGAATGTGCGGGCAAACGGGTCGGCTTCGTCTTGCGGGTTCTTGGTATCGGGAGGCTTGGTGTTGGGCAGCAGCGTGGTGGTGTCGGCTTCGCTGTGATCCAGCGGTAGCCGGACCGAAAAAACCGTGCCTTCTCCGACACGGCTACGGGCGGCCAATGATCCATGATGTTCTTCGACCAATTCTTTGGCCAGCGCCAAGCCCAAACCCACCCCCTGATACTTGCGGGTCGAAGAGCCGTCGGCTTGGCGGAACCGATCAAAGACATAAGGCAATTCGTTGGGTGCGATGCCGATGCCCGTGTCTTGGACCTCGATCTGTGCTTGGCCTTGGGTTTGGCCCCAGCTGACAGTGATCCGCCCACCCGGGGGCGTGAATTTGATCGCGTTGGTCAGCAGGTTAAGCAGGACTTTTTCAAGCCGCGACGGCTCACCTCGGACGATCAGCGGGTGGGTTGGGCTTTGAACACAGATCACAATCTTTTTCATTTCCGCTAAGTGGCGGATCGAGTCGGCTATCCCGGGGACAAACGTGGTCAAGTCGATCGGCTTGGGGTTGATCTGGAGCTTGCCTTCTTCTAGCCGGATAATCTCCAAAAGATCATTGATCAGTTTCATCAGGCGCAGGCCGTTGTTTTTTACCAGTATCAATGACTCGCCGACTGTTTCGGGCAGCGGCGGCTCACGCTGCAGCAGGGCCTCGATCGGGGACAGGATCAGCGTCAGCGGGGTGCGCAGCTCGTGGCTGATGTTGGCGAAGAACTCCGACCGCAGCCGGTCCATCTCTGCCAGCTGGTCGTAGGACGTTTCCAGGGCTTTGTGTTGGGCCGCCAATTGGTGGCGGAGCTGGAAATCTGAAAACCGCTGCAGGCTGGCGTAGTGGCACGCGGTGACGCAGACAACCGAAGTGAGCGCAATAAAAAACAGGTTGTTGAACAAGATACTCACGCCGGTCGGGTCACTGATATGGGACGCGCATGCCGCGGCGTACAGCCCGATCACCGCCCCGCAGTAGAGCGCGGCCTGCTTCCCGGTGTAAGGCAGCAGCAGGCAGGTGCCCACGATCATCAGATTAAGGCCCGCGTAGTAGGATGACTGGGCGCCGTCCAGCTCATAGACCATCCAACACATGGCGGCCACCGGCGCTAACACCAGTGCACCGCTAAGCAGCCCGGTGTGTCTGCGTCCCCAGGGCAGGAACACCAACACGAACAGCGGTGCCAGCGCCAGATCACACAGGATCCGTGCATAGAGGATCGACCAGAACACACGGGGCTGCTCGCACACAAACCAATCTAGCGCTGCTCCGGTTGGCATCAAGACCAATACCAGCACGTACCCCACTTGGGTCCGGCGCAGCAGCAGGTCGCGGACAACCCGCCCGTAGGCCTGGGCGAGGTTGTTGTTTTCTTGGGTGGGGTGGCTCATCGTTGTCTATAGGCCTTGCGGGGTCGCCTCGGGCTTACGGATCTCTAGGAACACGTTTGTGCCGGTCTGTTCCATAAATACCCGCTGGTGGCCCGTCCGCGGCGTGAGGCCAAGCATGTCACGCTGGTCGCGTAGCACCAGGTACCACTCGGCGAGGTGTTCCATCATGCCGCGTATCGGGTTGCGGGTATGGACGTTTGTCGCAATCACCGATCCGCCGGGGAGGGTCCAGTCATAGAACAGCCGAAGCAGCTTCCCGCAGATCCGGTCCGACAGGTAGTCGAACAACCCCGCGCAGTACACCATATCATAGGTAACCTGGGGGTCTGGCCGGCGGGATACCGCATCCTTTAGCAGGTCATGGATGGATCGGTGTACGAATTCGACCCGTGTATTGCGTGTCTCTCTAGGTATTGTAGCCGTGTGGCGTTCGATCTGGGATTGTGTGTGCTTCAAGGTTTCTTGATTAAAGTCTAAAAGCTTGATCTCGCTGCGGATCGGCAGGCGGGTGCTGCTAATAAATCGCTGGACCTCTTGGGCCGGGCCACAGCCGATATTGAGCACACGGAAGACCCGGCCCTCTCGGGTCACCCGGTGGGCCTCACACTCCAGCAGCTGCGTGAGGCGGTCGATCCGGTTGCGGTGGGCCTGGGCGGTATCGTTGCGGAGGAACGCGGCGTTGACCAGCTTGGCGTAGGTGCTGGCGCCCTGCCACGGGCTATGGAGGATCATGTTGACCATCTTGTAGTCGCCGGCGTAGCCCAGGGGCTTGGTGTAAACCCGGTGGACAAAAGGTGTACAGAGGATCATGGGGTGCAGCTCTCGGCGGGCGAAGGCCTTGTGGCTGACCAGTTCTTCGGGCGCGACCTGGTAGGCTTCGGCTTCGAATTCCTTAAATAAATCATCGAGCTGCGGTGCGATTTGTTGGTCGACGTCGGCAAGGAACCCTTGGACCAGGCCGGGCGGGCAGGCGGGCTCTCGGAGCCCCGCCACCGTTTCCCCGTGCTCTAGCCACCGGCTAAGCTCCTGGAGGAAATTGCGGATCTTGCTGACTTTTAGTTCATAAGAGGGTCTTAGGCGGTGGTACCCACGGTGCCAGTCTTCGATGAACAGCTGCACCTCGTCGCGCAGCTGTTGGCCAGGCTCCAGGTCGATCAGATCAGACCATGGGTCCAGCAGCGTGACCGAAACAATCAGCAGCAGCCCGGTGCTAACGAGGTTGCTCACCACGGCACGGCCGGTGTAGATCGTCCGCTCGCCGCGTCGGATGTGGAAGTCTTGGAGGACCTCACTTAGTTGAACGATCGAATAGGGGTTGTACACTTCGAACACCACCGAATTGCGAGCCAAGCGCATCAGGGTGCCCCTGGCCTCGGCCCCTTGGCTGTTGCGGAATAAAACCAGGCTTTCGGTGGCTAATGCGAGTTGCGTCACAATGGATCCTGCTGTTTAGGGTGTGGGGTATCAACCGCACGAACTGCCTGCAAGCCGCCAATCAGAGCAGCTGAATGCAACGGATGCCAGTTAAATCGATCCCGGTGGGGTTGTGGCTGTCTGTCCATAACAATGATGTTGTTTAAGTGTCAGTGTCCAGGCACTGTGGCGTGCAAGCCCACAGTTTGCCAATAAGCAGGGCGGTCTCGGTGCGCCTCTTTGCGCCGCAAAAAGATCGATCTGATTTATGACCCTGGACCTGTATCGCCATCAGATCAAAACCCATGTGCGCTCCATCAAAGCGATATGTTGCCCTGTTATCCGTCTAACCAAACAAGCGGGATACCATCACTTAAAATTGGTCTCAAAGATAAAGATGATTCAATCAAAAAAGACCAGCCCGGTCTATAGCGCCGGGCGTTTATAACAATCTATTAACCGATTGAGGCATAACCCAAACCCAACCTCCACATTAGCGGGAGGGTGTCCGCTAGCACGCGGTTTATATTGTGACAGCAAATATACAAAAAAAGCAAGCCTTTTTTGTATTTACTGTGCCAAACGGAACGCCCCGATGTTTAACAGAGGTGTCATGTACTCACCAACCTCGTTTGAACAGGGCGGTTTGGCCGGCAGACAAAACAATAGCCTTACGCATCAAAGAAGAATCGTTGGGGTTGGCGTACCCCGGGCCCAATGGATCAATCTGTACCCATCGGGTATGCGTTTGCCGCATTGGAAGCACAAACACACCCAAGACTGCCCTGACGCGGGTGAACCGGATCGGGACGGGTATAACAAAAACGAGGGGATCCAATCGACGACAGGCATTAGGCCCAAAGGCCCAGCCGCCTGATGCGGCCACACCTGCCAAACGCAACGGGTGGGCCTTTGGGCCTAATGCCCCTTGAATCTTGAATTCAATTTCTGATGCGTGCCGATGCCTTGCGGCATGACACGCATCAGGCCTAACTTCAAGTCATTGGAGCAGCAGCGGGTCGTGTCCACGGTTCAATCACCCCAACCAGATCCGTACGGATCACGGCGTGTTGGGCAACCCCAACCCAGCATAGATCTGTCGCGTCGCATCCGAACGGTTGAGCGTATAGAAATGGATGCCGCGCACCCGATGGTCTAGCAAATCGCGGCACTGCTGCGTAGCCCAATCGATCCCGATTTGTCGCACCGCGTCGGGGTCGGCTTCGTGTTTCCCAACGGATCGCAATAGCGCTGCGGGGAATCGGGCGCCCGCCGCCAGCTGGGCCATCCGCTTCATGCCCGCCACCGTGCTGATCGGCATGATCCCCGCCAGGATCGGCACATCGATCCCCGCCAACACACACCGGTCACGGAAGTCGTAAAAATCGTGGTTGTCGAAGAACAATTGCGTGCAGATATAGTCGGCCCCGGCGTCGACCTTGGCCTTGAGGTAGTCCATCTCGTGAAACCGGTTGGGCGTAGCGGGGTGGCCCTCGGGGAAGCCCGCTACACCGATCCCAAACCCACGCGGGTTGGGGTGGGCACCGCTTTCATTAAAACGACGGATAAACGCCACCAGATCAGCCGCGTATTGGAACGCGTCTTTGGCCTTATCGTAATCCGCCAGCCCCTGGGGTGGGTCGCCGCCCAGCGCTAAGATGTTGGACACACCCTCCTGGGCGTAGCGCTGGATAATCTGATCGATCTCAGCCTCGCTGTGGCAGACGCACGTCAGGTGCGGGATCGGGTCCAGCCCGGTCGTCTGCTTGATCCGCACCACCAGGTCGTGGGTGCGCTGCCGGGTCGACCCACCCGCCCCGTAGGTCACCGAGACAAACGCAGGCCCAAGCGGCTCGAGTTCTGCGATACTGGTATAGAGCACCCCCGCAGCCTGATCGGTCTTAGGCGGGAAGAATTCAAACGAAAAGGTGGTTGCGTGTTGAGCAAAGATGTCTTGAATATGCATCGGGGTTCCCGCCATGGATGATACTGAACTCGGAGCCGTCGACCTGATCATCCCCGCACGCAACGAGCAAGAAAACATCCCCGCCCTGTTGGCCGCGCTGCCATGGCCGCGGCTAAGGCATGTGATCGTAGCGGACAACGGCTCAACCGATCAAACCGCACACCTCGCACAGCAGGGCGGCGCCACCGTGGTGTACGAGCCCCAGCGGGGGTATGGTGCCGCGTGCCTGGCGGGTCTGGCGTGGGTGGCGGCGCAGCGCCGACCGCCCGATATCGTCGCATTCATCGACGCCGACCTGGCCGACGACCCCGCTCAGCTGGCACGCCTATGCCAACCGATCGCAGCAGGCCAGGCCGACATGGTTGTCGGTTCGCGCCGCCGCCTGGCACAGCCCGGGGCGCTCACGCTACCACAATGCGTGGGCAACACGCTGGCGTGCGCGATGATCCGGATGACCACGGGACAACGGTTCACCGACTTAGGCCCGATGCGCGCGGCCCGGTGGTCGAGCTTCGTGGGCCTAGCCATGTCCGACCGCACCTGGGGGTGGACGGTGGAGATGCAGTACAAAGCCGCAGCCAGCGGGCTGCGCGTCATCGAGCTGGACGTGCCTTACCGACCACGCCGCGCCGGGACCAGCAAGATCTCCGGCTCGCTCGTGGGCAGCGTACGCGCAGGCTGGAAGATCCTGATCACCATCGGCAAGCTGTGGTGGCAGCGGCCGGGTGGCGTGGATGCGAAACGACAATCACACCACCACCAACCCACAACAGACCTCCACTCAGGATAGGGTTCATGGATCGATCCCGCTGATTGAGCATGAAATATTCCAGCCAACATACTCTGGCTTGAAAAACCCGAGGGCCATGCTCCCTCACGGAGAGCGGCTCGTTGACGGGCATATTCAATGCTCAATCAAGCAGAAAAACCACCGGTCTAAGCCGCCATGCGCCCTACCGCGCTCTAGCTTGCTTGCCCGCTTGACAGCGACCACAGTGGCCTCGAATCATGATCTCGGTAATGGTGCCCAGTTTGTCACGCCTGGGGTCTCGCGATGGGCTGATCTGCACAGTGAAGTCGTTCAGGCATGAGAGCTGGCCGCAATCGACGCACATGAAATGCGGGTGCGTGAACTCCGTTTTGCTATTCAGCTCGCGCAGCTCAAAACGCCTAGTCTGATCGCCTAGGTCAAGACGCGTCAGAAGCCCAGCCTCGGCCATTTCATTGAGGCACCGAAACAGCGTCGATTGATCGAACCCGAATTCAGCAAGCGATTCAACCACTTCGGCGTGGCGCATGGGAACAGCCCCGGAAGCCAACAGCTTCAGCACCGCCACCCTCGCTGCAGTGGCGCGCAACGCCACGTCCCGGAGCGTCTGCTTGGCCCACGTCGTATTGATCTCAGGATGACTCATGCCGCCACAGCCCTAGCTTCCGTTTCTTTGCTAAACGACGAGATGCACCGCACCGAGTATAGTGGGCTCCAGACGACATTGCAAATGCATTGCAGGTGTCTGCATCGGGGACCCAATGGCCCGACTCCGCTTGGGCACCCAAGAGTCACTTGCAATTGGATTGCATTTTGATAAAATGCAATTCAATTGCAGGTGCGATTGAAATCGTACTTATTGCCGTCGTTTTTTGGGGCTCTTTTTCAAGGCTGGATACCAGGAAGCGGCCTCGTGAGGCAACACCTCAGGGCCGAACAAGCCAGGCATCATGGCCCCTCGTTGACTTGGTTATCGCGATGCAACCCTTACAGATTAATCTACGCCAGTACGCGCTTGCCGATTCGGTGGGGCTATTTGTCTCCATAGCCTGCGCGATCCACTGCGCCGCGATGCCCCTCGCCGTGGGCTACTTGCCGCTGCTGGGCCTGACATGGCTGGCCGACGAAACATGCCATCAGATCATCGTTGTGGTCTGCTTCGGGCTTGCGGCCTGGGCGTTTGCATCGGGTTGGGAGAAGCACCGCAGCTTGGCGCCAGCGATGTTTGAGGTGGCGGGCATCTCTTTGCTATCGATCACCGCTTTCTGCCTCGAGGTCGAATGCTGCCCAAGCGACACGTCAAGTGCTGAAGCGCTGCACGCGAATACCGCCTGCAGTGACGATCCGGGTCTTTTCTATGGTACGGAAAGAATAGGCCCAAGAGAGCCCCAGGTTAGCGGCGTGGCGTATTTAGGCGGAGCAACGGCTCCGCTATTGACGCTGCTGGGAAGTGTCTTGCTTGGGTTTGGCCATGTGGCCAACCACCTGAAGCCATGCGGCTGCAGCGGTGAACGGTGCTGTCTCCTTACCCAGGGGCGCAAAGAGAAACGGTAGCCCCTATTGGATTGAACCATCGGACACGGGATGGTTGTAAACACAGAAAGGGGGTGGTGCAAATGCGATGAGTTGGGTGGAAAGAAGAGAGGGGGATTCGGCGGAGGAGACCTGGCAGAAGGAGCGAGAACGCCCTCCCACGGTTTTCTTGCAGGTGGACGCCTGCCGAGCCGGCGACCGACTATGGCCGTAGGCCGCCGGCCGGACAGTTGTTTGACTTGATTACGGCCTGATTACATTGATGCCTCGTCCATGCGAGGCAAGGAGTTATCTTATGTCTTTACGTTTTGGAACAGTTTGCGTGGTTGCCGCTGCGTCGGCTGGTGCCCTGGTTGACGCGGCAGAGGCTTATGACATCAATTATCACGTGGCGGTCGACAAGCGAGAGGTCTTGACCTTCGGGACCTACGCCGGGCTGGCCAACCCCAACAAGGACCGCTTGACTTTTCTGCGATACAACCAGCAGGAAGTTTCCGATCCGACCCGTACGCATTACCACTCGATCGGCAGCTACTCGTACACCGGGCCGGTCGATACATCAACGGTAACCAACACCAACACCAACAACCAGATCCCGGAGACCTTTACCGGATACGCCCCGCTGAACCTACACCCCGGCTCGGGCCCGTTCGCCGGCAAGCTGATCAGCGGGATCCCCGATACAAGCCCGCAGTCTGAGCATGACTACGATCGGCTGGAGATGCGGTCCGTCCAGGATATTGCCGACGCGGTCGAACCCAGCCCGGAGTTCTATCTCTACAACAGTTCTTCCGGAGGATGGAAGACCCCGCTGGGGACCGACACACGCGTCGCCCTTGAGCTGCTTGGCCACAGCCCCGGGTTGGCGGTCGCGGGTCTAGACGGCACGGTCTTGCTGGAAAACGACGGGGATATCCATGAGATCGGGGTGGGCGATGATTGGTCCTTTACCCCGGTCTTCTGGGTCGACGACGACGCGGCCCTGGGCACCTACTCGGCCAGCTTTAAGCTGGTAGACCTCAATGGATCGATCGCCGAGTCGGGCGTGTTCACACTCAACTTCGCCGTCGTACCCGAGCCCACAACGCTGGGATTGGCGCTAGGGTTGGGGGGGTTGTGCTGCGGACGACGCCGAGCCTTGCGATAGGCTCTCCCACCAAACCGGCGGCGTTTGGGCCCCTTTCCGGAGCATAGGCAAACGCCTATGCTCCGATTTTGATAATTGCAGGCGATGCGGCTGGAGGTAGCAACAGCGAGTCGGGTGGGTAGAGCCAAGCGATGGCTTGGTTGATTCAACGGTATACCAATCCCGATCAGGTTGACGGGGTATTATTGGCCGGCCACGGCAGGGAAAGACCCGATAGGTCTATCACCCGTTCTCTTTGAGTTCCATCGCCAGATCGTTGGCCACTTTCTTGGCGTCGCCGAACAGCATCCCGCAGTTGGGCATGGTGTACAGCTCGTTATCCACGCCCGCAAACCCGGGGTTGAGGCTGCGCTTCACCACAAAAACCGTGCGGGCCTTGTCCACATCCAAGATCGGCATGCCATAGATCGGGCTGTCCTGCGCGTGACGGGCCGCGGGGTTGGTCACGTCGTTCGCACCGATGACCAAAGCCACATCGGTCTGCTCGAACTCCGGGTTGATCGTCTCAAGGTCACACAGCTGCTCGTAGGGGACGTTCGCCTCAGCCAGCAGCACATTCATATGCCCGGGCATCCGACCAGCCACAGGGTGGATCGCGTATTTCACGGTGATGCTGCGCTCTTCCAGCGCGTCGGCCAGCTCCTTGACGCTGTGCTGCGCCTGCGCCACCGCCATGCCGTAGCCGGGCACGATGATGACCTGCCGCGCCGCATCGAGCACGATCGCAGCGTCTTCCATGGAGAACTCGCGCACGGTCTCTTTGGTCGGTGCCCCACCACCACGCGCCTTGTCCTTACCGCCGGGCGCGACAGCCCCCACACCACCAAACAACACATTGGCCAGCGACCGGTTCATCGCTTTGCACATGATGTGGGTCAGGATAATCCCCGACGCCCCGACCAGCGCCCCGGTGATAATCAGCGCTGTGTTGGCCAGCACAAACCCCGCCATCGCCGCCGCCAAACCCGAGTAGCTGTTCAATAGCGAGATCACCACGGGCATATCCGCCCCGCCGATCGGGATCACCAGCAACACACCCAGCACCAGCGCCAGCAAAGCGGTCACGATCAGCGCCGACCCCTGGTCGGGCCACAGGGTGAGCTGCACCATCGTAGCCACCGACACCAGCACCAGCAGCGCGTTAATCACGTGCTGCATGGGGAACAGGATCGGGTTGCCCGTGACCAGCCCCTGGAGCTTGGCAAACGCGATGAGGCTGCCGGTAAACGTCACCCCCCCAATCAGCACCGCCAAACCCGTGGCGACCAGCACGTGCAGCTCCGCAGCCGCGGGGTCAGCTGTGCGTAAATAATCGGCACACGCCACCAGCAGCGACGCCAGCCCACCAAAACCGTTAAGCAGCGCCACCATCTGCGGCATGCCGGTCATCGACACCTTCAGCGCCAACCCCAGCCCCGCCGCCGCGCCGATCACGACTGCGCCGCCAACCCACACGAGGCTCACCATGTGGCTCTGCCCGGGCGAGGCGTTTTCGTTGACCAGGAACAGCGTCGCGACCGCCGCGATCAGCATCCCCATCGCCGAAACCAGGTTCCCCCTGGCTGCGGTCTTGACCTGGCTAAGCTGCTTCAACCCCACGATAAACAGCACCGCCGCCAACAGGTAGGCGTAGTTCACCGTCTCCTGCAAGAGGCTGGCCAGCGTGAACATGTTGGGTGTGTGGGTGAGTTGAGTCATCGCTTACCGGTTGGTTGGCTTATCCTTAAACATGCGCAGCATCCGGCTGGTCACGACGTAGCCGCCCACGACGTTGATGGTCGCCACGATCACCGCCAGCACGCCCAACCCCACGCTCAACCGCCCCAACGATTGGCTGTACGAACAGAGCAGTGCGCCGATGATCGTGATCCCGCTGATCGCGTTTGAGCCGCTCATCAACGGCGTGTGCAGCGTCGAGGGCACCTTCGTGATCACCTCAAACCCCACAAAGACCGCCAGGACGAACACCGTAATCGGCACGAGCAAGGGTAGGTTTTCCATCGGGCTGATTACCTCACCGTCATGCTAAGAGGGTTGATCTTTCGCTTGACGCAACAGAGGGTGGACCACCCGCCCCTGGTGTGCCACCAGTGTCTCTTTTTGGATCGGATCATCTAAATCCAATTGCAGCTGCCCATCGTCAGACACCACCTGCTTCAAGAACGCCAACACGTTATTGGCCAACATCTGTGAGCTGTGCACCGGCACCAAGCTCGGCAGGTTCGTCGTGCCCTCAAGCGTCACGCCGTTGGCGTTGGTGTACCGCTGCCCAGCCTTGGTCGCTTCGCAGTTGCCCCGCCCAACCTGTTCGTCCGCAGCCAGGTCCACCACAACCGACCCCGGCTTCATCTGATCCACCACCGTTTGAGGGATCAGCAGCGGCGGGTCCTTCCCAAAGACCGCAGCCGTGGTAATGACCGCGTCAGCGCCCGTGACGTGCTTAGCCATCAGGTCGACTTGCTGCTGACGCTGTTCTTGGGTCTGCTGCTTGGCGTACCCACCCTCGGTCTGAGCATCACCCAAAGCCGTGGGCAGCTCCACAAACCGACCGCCCACGCTCTGGACCTGCTCTTTCACCACCGCCCGCACGTCGTACGCCTCCACGATCGCGCCCAGCCGCTTGGCCGTCGCGATCGCTTGCAAACCCGCAACACCCGCACCAATCACAAACACCTTCGACGGCGCCAGCGTGCCCGCCGCGGTGATCATCATCGGAAACATCTTCGGGCACGCGCCCGCCGCCAGCACCGCCGCGATATACCCCGCGATGTTCGCCTGCGAACTGAGCACATCCATCGGCTGGGCACGGCTGATCCGGGGCAGCAGCTCCAACGAAAAACAGGTCACGCCGCGCTTGGCCAAGGTGTGCATTAACTCGGGCTCACGCAGCGGCGCCAGCATCCCGATCAGCACAGCGCCTTCTTGCATCCGCCCCGCCTGGTCGGGTGTCGGGGGGTGGATCGTGACCACCACGTCCCCCTGCTCCCACGCCGATCGGTTGCCCGTGAGGATCGTCGCGCCTCCTTGGTGGTAAGCGCTATCAGCAAAATTCGCGCGTGTGCCGATCGCAGACTCGACCAACACCTCAGCACCCAGGCCCACCAGCTTCTTGATCACCGGCGGCACCACGGGTGTCCGTGTCTCGTTGGCCTGATCTTGTCTAGGGAACGCCAGCTTCATCGTGCGGTGCCCGTGCCCTTGATGTCATGCGACCCAACGCGTGAAGAACATTTGGGCTATATAGGCCGCGGCATCTTGCCGTGGCCAAATCACCGGATTGATACAATATATATCATGCCCCCCATGGACCCGACATTCAACATCAAGACCCAAGCCCGAAGCCAGATGCTCGACATCACCGACCGTGTCCAGCAGGTCGTCGCCCACGCCGGGATCAAACAAGGCGTCGCCCACATCTACGTGCCCCACACCACCGCGGGCATCACGATCAACGAGTGCGCCGACCCCGATGTGGTCCACGACATGCTCCGCCAACTCGACACCATGGTCCCCTGGGACCAGCCGTTCTACCGGCACGCCGAAGGCAACAGCGCCGCACACGTCAAAGCATCAATGATGGGATCAAGCGCCACCGTGCTGGTCGCCAACAACGCGCTGGTGCTGGGCCGCTGGCAAGGCATCTGGCTATGCGAATTCGACGGCCCCCGGCAGCGCGGCGTGATTGTGTATACCCAGTGACGTAAAGTACAAGGATGCCATAGGGCAGGTCGTCGCCGTGTGCCTGGGGCTAAGCACAGCGTGCCCCAGCCGAAGCACCCTGGTCCTGGGGCATGTTCATCTGCGATGAACTTTAGCCCCAGCCACCCCATCCCGAAACCACACCCCGCGTGCACAAACACAACCGCCCCAACACCCAACGCAAAAAAATATTGCCAACGGGCAAGCCCATGCCACCCCACGACATAGCCGCACCCTCTTGGTGGGGCGGGCATCCTGCCCGCCATCGTTGTGCGTACAAACCCGACCATCCGCCCCTAGGGTAGAAGCCGCAATCAAAAACCGCGGCTTCGATTCTCCTTCGGAAGCCCCGCATCACCCGCGGCAGGGCAATCTTTGGCGTTTGGGTGGTTCCCACGCGGCAAACCGGGTATAGAATCAGATCGATGGATCAATCGATACCACCACCGCCTGGAAAGCCCACCGCAGGCACCCCAAACCATCGCACCCCTGTTGGGCCTGCGCTGGATCCCCACGGGCTGCCTCAGGGCTACAACTTCCGTGAGGCGTGGGAGCTTACCCCGCGTCAGGTGCACGCGATGCTCGACGCCCAGGAAGACTTCTTGCTGATCGACTGCCGCACACCCCAAGAATACCAGTTGGTGCGGCTCGATCAGGCCTGGCTTGTGCCGCTCCAAGAGGTGGCTGACCGGTTAGATGAGCTAGAGCAGCACGCGGATCGGAAGGCCGTGGTGTATTGTCACCACGGCGGCCGATCGCTGCAGATGGCGATGCTGTTACGCCAACGCGGGTTTGGTGACATCAAATCGATGGCCGGCGGGATCGACCTATGGGCGATCGACATCGACCCGGCGCTGAGGCGGTATTAGCGCGGTACTCAAACACACATCAACAGCGTTCCGCACGATGCGCCGTGTGTGTTCCCGCTATGGGATTTTTATACGCGGTGCGTATAAGGCGGGTCTGTCCTCAAGAAAATCTCCGCCTAGGCAGCCAATTCAATACGGCGCCGGTGGCGGGCCTTGGCGGGGGCCGGTCGCTTCGTTGGGATGATCGCCCTGGGGTGGGTCCCAATCCTCTTCACCGGGTGGCATGGCATTGGGGCCGCCCATCATCATGCCCATGAGGTGGTTGACCGTGTCGCTCCCGAACCGGACGATCTCGGTGGGGACGTACAGCCGCGTGGCAATCCCGTTCTGCTCGACGCTGACCGCGGTGGCCATCGGCGGCAGGCCTTCGGGCACTTCGATCGGAGGCTGGCCCATCATCGCCATGAACGTGTTGACCCCACCCATCACGCCGTTGACGCTGATGTAGCCCTCCATCACCGTGTGTGGCCACAGCCCGTCTTGCCTCACCTGCTCGATCTGGCCCTGGGTACCCAGCCCATTGTTCTGGTCGACCGAAGCCAATGCCTGCTGCATCAGCTGCCCGTCACGCGTGGTGGTCATGACCACCGATGAGCCCTTGGCCGCGATGTACCCGTTGTAGCCCATGCCCCCGAACATCGCCATCATCGGAGCGATCGGCCCCATCTGCTGCATCACCTCGGGGGGGTATTGGTATTGGATCTGGTACTCGTTGACCTGCACGCCGCTGATCTCTAGCGCATTGGGGGTGTAGGTGGCGAAGATCGACACCTGAGGGGCTTCGCCGTCACCCTGCGGGTTGCCCGCTTCGGCTTTGGCGTCTTGATCGGGCGCTGGGGCTACTTTAAGGCCGTTGGCCTTCTCAATCATCGATTGATACATCTCGAGATACGCTTGCGGATCCTCGGTCTGGATCACCCCCACGCTGTTCATCATCCCGCCCATCACCCCGCCCATCATCCCACCCATCATCCCCATAGGGGGGCCCGCCGGCGGGTAGTACGCCATCGCCATCGCAGGCGATTGCTTCCACATCGCCAGGCCGTCCTTGATCATACCGGTCATTTGGTGGTCGGCATCTTCGGGGAACTTCGACACCAGGTCATCCAGAAGCGGTTGGCAATGCAACCCGCGCATGTCGGCTGAGAAGGCCATCATGTAATCCTGGTTGGGCAGCTGCGACAGCAACGGTCCCGCACCCTGGCCGGTGCCGAATACCTTCGCCGAGGGGCTGTTAGCCTTGAACTGCAGCGTGCCGGAGAACCCCAAGCCTTGGTCGTCCAGGTCTAGCCCCACCACGCATGAAGCGCTGTCTCGCCAGACGGCTTGGGCCGCGTCGAAGTATGCCTCGAGGATGACCCGGACAAACACCATCATCTCAGCATCCATGCCGGCTTGGGGCTTGCTCATCTCGCGGTCCATCTCGGCTTTGAGCTGGGTGATCGCTTCCTCAAACTGAGGCTGGAAGACCGGGGCTAGCGCTTCGATGTTGACCAGGAACGCCGCATCACTCGACGCCAAGCAGCGCCGCCCTATCCGCCCCACGCGTGCGGTTAAGCCGTTGGCCGGCGGCGGCTGGTAGGCCTGCGCGTCTTGTTGGTTTGGAGCCAATACAGCGTAACCCCCAAATTTCTTCGCATACCCGTGTGACCCATCGGGCAAAAAGAGCTGGGTCACTTTTTCTGCCGGATCACCGCCGTAGCCCACGACAAACGCGTCATAATCTTTCACCGGGATCAGCATGATCATCGGCGGCTTATCGTCTTGCGGATCGTCGGCGTCCAAGCCTTTGGGCATGTCGGGGTTCAACGCTTGGGCGTCGGTCAGGGCGATGGCCAGCGAGCCTTCTTCGTTGAGCCCCTCTTCGATCCCCATCGTCATCTTCATCTCGCCCAGCAGGTCGACCATGTTGGGCACCATCGAGTCCAATGCCTGTTCATTGAGCTTGGCCACCTTCTGGCTTAGGGCCGAGAGGTTGGGTACAACAATCGCGACCGGGGCGTCGAGCGGGATCATCTGGTACACCTCGGGCACTTCGCCGCCGCCTGCTTTGGCCTGACCAGCTAGCGCGGTCGCGATCAACCCAGCTAGGGCCATCCGCAAAACAGAGATCTTTTTTCGATTGAACCGCATCGTGTTCTCCTTAAGGTGTCCAAACGTGTGGTGGTGGTCGATCCTGCTTTCCCCTCCATCGGATGGGTCGGGGGTTCTGGTTAGCCTATTTAGCATACGCTGACAGCTGCCTTAATGTTTGAAAAGACTTCAATCCCTTTCACAGGCCTAATGTCTTGCTTAGCTTACGATTATGAAGGGCATGGGGCAAACCACCCGTTGCTCCGTTAGGCAGCGGTTGGCGGTGGGGTGAGGGATAACCCGCTAACAGCCAATATAGACCCATCGGGCGTGCGTTTGCCGCGTGGAGATCACCAAAACGCCCAAGATTGCCCTGCCGCGGGCGAACCGGACCCCGTCAACCTGATCGGGACGGGTATACAATAACCCCTATGCCCGCAACACGATCCCCCAAAAAGGTGCTGGTGGCCATGAGCGGGGGGGTCGATAGCTCCGTGGCCGCGGCGCTGCTGCAGCAGCAGGGGTATGAAGTCATCGGCTGCTTCATGCGCCTGGGCAGCGAAGACCGCCTCGAGCAAGAAGCCCCCCTTGCCTGCGATCCAAACCCACCCAAGGCCAACCGCCAAGGGTGTTGCTCGCTCAATGATGCCTCGGACGCGCGCCTGGTCGCAGCGATGCTAGAGATCCCGTTCTACGTACTCAATTTCAAGAACGACTTTGGGCGGATCATCGATTACTTTGTGGACGAATACAACGCCGGGCGAACCCCCAACCCGTGTGTCCGTTGCAACGATTGGCTGAAGTTTGGGAAGCTCGCGGCCTACGCCGAGTCGATCGACGCCGACTTCATCGCCACCGGCCATTACGCCCGCATCGACCGCCCTCCTTCACCCCACCCCAATCAGGGCCGCCCCGTTCGGTTGTTACAGGGGCGCGATACGCATAAAGATCAGAGTTACTTCCTCTTTGGCACGCCGCGTCATCGGCTACAAAAAATGCTGCTGCCGATCGGTGAGATGGAAAAGCCCCAGGTGCGGCAGATCGCCCAACGCCTGGGCCTGCCGGTGTTCGACAAGCCCGACAGCCAAGAGATCTGTTTTGTGCCCGACAACGACTACGCCGCCCTGATCCAACGCCGCACACCCCACCGCGTCCAGCCGGGTGCGATCCTAACCGCCGACGGCCAGGCCGTTGGCCAACACAGCGGCCACCAGCGCTTTACCGTCGGCCAACGCCGCGGCGTGTCGGTCGCCCTGGGGTACCCGGTTTATGTGATCGATAAAAACCCCCACGCCAACACGATCACCGTGGGCACACGCGACCGCTTGCTGGCGGAGGGGTTAACCGCGAACCAGACCAACTGGCTGATCGAAAACCCACCCATAGACCACCCCATCCCCTGCCGGATCAAGATCCGACACAACAGCACCCCCGTTACCGGGCACGTCCACGCCAACGGACCAAGCCAGCTCGAAGTACAATTCGACCAGCCTCAACCCGCTGTCACACCCGGTCAGGCGGTGGTATGCTATCGGGGTGATCAAGTGCTTGGCGGTGGCTGGATCCAGCAAGCGGTGCACACCGATCAGTAACCCACCCCGGCATGCCAAGCCCCAAGATTGGTGATACACGCCCGCCATCGCCGATCTTTAACCATGGTTTTCTTCTGGGAGGCGATAGACCGTGACGCCCTCTTTGCTCGCCGAGCCGAATCTCCTGGAAGACCTCAATATCCGTTGCGATCGGCACGTGCCGCTGGGACCCCTGACATGGTACGGCGTGGGTGGCGCCGCGGCTGTGCTGGCACGCCCATCGAGTGTGCACCAGCTATCGGCGATGGCGGCCCGCTGCCACGATGTGGGCTGGCCCGTCTATGTGCTGGGCAGCGGGGCAAACCTGCTGGTCTCCGATGCGGGTATCCAAGGCGTGGTCACCCGGTTAGACGACCCAGCATTTAAGCAGATCAAGACCCAAGGCCACACCGTCACCGTCGGGTCCGGCTTCGATTTGGCGAAGCTGGTGTTGCAAACCGCCAAAGACGGCTTGGCCGGGCTCGAAGGACTTGCGGGCATCCCCGCCAGCGTCGGCGGGGCGGTACGCATGAACGCAGGCGGCGCGTTCGGGCAGATCGGGCAGGCGGTGCGACGCGTCATGGTCTGCGACGCCACCGGGCAGATCTATTACCGCGATCGAGAAGACCTGGTCTTCGGCTACCGGCAGACCAACATCACCGCACCGTACATCTTAGAAGTCGAATTCGAGCTCACACCCGCCGACCCCCAATCGCTGACCGACCGCGTCAAAGAGATCTTCCGATTCAAGAAGCGCAGCCAACCGCTCACCCAGCACTCAGCGGGTTGCGCGTTTAAGAATCCGGTTCAACCCCAGGGGATGGCCACCACCACTGATTTCCCCAACGCCAACGACACGATGCCACGCATCCCCGCGGGCCAGCTGATCGAAGGCGCTGGTTTAAAAGGGTTCCGCATCGGCGGCGCAGAGGTCTCCACCCAGCACGCCAACTTCATCATCGCCCACCCCACCTGCACCGCCAGCGACATCCTCGCGGTGCTCGACCACATCCAAGAGACCGTAGCGAAGCAAACCGGGATCCACCTCGAACGCGAGGTTGTGGTTTGGCCTTAGAGCCTGTTCGAGCAGCCCTAAGCGGACCGGGTATCACCGTTTAATCCCGCCCCAACAGCGCGTGTTCGATCAGCTCACACAAGATGTGGATCAGCAGCCCGTGGGCTTCTTGGATCCGGGGGGTGGCGGTGCTTGGGACGATCAGCTCTGCGGTGGCCAGCCCCTTGGCCGCGCCGCCATCGCGGCCCAGAAAGGCGACGCTGGTTAACCCGATCTCGTTGGCTTTTTCCAAGGCGCGCAACACGTTGGGCGAGTTGCCGCTGGTTGAGAATACCACCAGCACATCCCCCGGTTGGCCCAACGCCCACACCTGACGCGCAAAGGCTTGGTCGAAATTATAGTCGTTGCCCGCTGCGGTCAGCGTGCTACCCGATTCGGTGAGCGCCACCGCGGCGTAGGGTGGGCGGTCTTGCTTGTACCGCACGACCAGCTCGGTCACCAGGTGGGCCGCATCCGCGGCGCTGCCGCCGTTGCCGCAGGCCAACAGCTTGTGGCCCTGGCCTAGGGATTGGGTGATCAACGCAGCGGCTTGGCGCATCGCAGGCTCAAGCGGCTCAAGCGATTGGAGCGTGGCCACGCTGGCGTTGATGGCATCGGCAAACAAATCCATAGGCCGACAGTATAGAGACATCAAGTATCCATTGGCTAGATCGGGCACACCCAAACACCGGGCCTTGCCCTGCCGCGGGCGAACGAGGCCCGTGTCAACCCGATCGGTGGTAGCCCACGTGCCGTCGTTGGCGGATTGGGCCATCACGGTTTAAGCTGGTAGGGGTTCGGGGGCGTGGGAGGAGGGCACTTGATCTGTGGGGTGATCCCACCGTCAAGGCAGCCTTGAGGCCTTCAACGTTAGGAGCGCATCTTGATGAAGCAGTGGACCGTGACAACCGTTGCCGCCGCAGCGGCGCTGGTGGTGGCGTACACCGCGGGCTTGGCGCACGCCGACGGAGCTGGCTTAGCGGCGGGAGGGGGGCCAGAAGCGGTAGCCGCTCCACCACCGGCCCCACTTAGCGGCGATGACGCGGCGTTTATCGCACACAATATCTGGATGCTGCTATCGACCGCGTTGGTGTTCATCATGCACCTGGGCTTTGCGACCCTTGAATCGGGGCCTGACGCGCGCCAAAAACACCTGCAACATCTTGTTCAAAAATACCCTGATCCCCGCGATCGGGCTGCTGACCTACGCGTTGGTGGGTTTCAACCTGATGTACCCCGGCGATCATACGTTTTGGCAGGTGGTGGGCTTCGCGGGGTTCGGGGTCAGCGCCGGCCCTGATGACGTAACCCAGTCTTACAACCCCGGTTACACGTATTGGACCGATTTCTTATTCCAGGGGATGTTCGCGGCTACCGCGGCGACGATCGTCTCGGGCGCGGTCGCAGAGCGGATCAAGCTGCTGCCGTTCCTGGCGTTTTCCGCGGTCTTTGTGGCGATTAGCTATCCCATCACAGGCTACTGGAAATGGGGTGGCGGGTGGCTCGAGGTCTGGCTGGGGCAGCAAGTGGGCGCGTCGTTCTATGACTTCGCCGGCTCGACGCTGGTGCACTCGGTTGGCGGGTGGGGCGCGTTGATGGGGGCGATCATCCTGGGCCCGCGCCTGGGCAAGTACGCCAAAGACGGATCGGTCAACCCGATCCCGGGTCACAACATGCCGCTGGCGGCGATCGGGGTGTTCTTGCTGTGGCTGGGATGGTTCGGGTTTAACGGCGGGTCGGTGCTCAGCGCCGATCCGGGGGGGATCTCGCTGGTGCTGGTCACCACATCGCTGGCCGCGGCGGCCGGTGCGGTGGGGGCGGCGGTGGCGTCGGGTTTTATGGGCGGCAAGCCCGACCTGTCCATGGCGCTCAACGGCATCCTCGCGGGCTTGGTGGGGATCACCGCGGGGGCGGATCAGATGACCGCCATCCACGCGATGGCGATCGGCGTGGTCTCGGGCGTGCTTGTCGTCTTTTCGGTTTTGGTGTTCGACAAGCTCAAGATCGACGACCCCGTTGGCGCGATCTCCGTCCACCTGGTCTGCGGGATCTGGGGGACGCTGGCGGTTGGGATCTTCGGGGCCAAAGCGGGCGTGCCTCAGCTGATCGCACAGGTGGTGGGCATCGTTTCAATCGGCGCGTTTACCGCCTTGTTTGCGGGGTTGGTGTTTTGCCTGCTGAAAAAAACCACCGGGCTGCGGGTCAGCCCCGAGGAGGAAATCGAGGGCCTGGATCTGGGCGAGCACGACATGGCGGCCTACCCCGATTTCCAGCAGACCTACATCAAGAGCTACCACGCCAGGGAGATTTAATCGCTTCTGCCACGACAATCCTCGGTGGGCTTTTCATTGAGCAACCGACTCTTTAGTTTATACGGACCAGACCCATGCACATGATTGAATGCATTATCAAGCCTGCGGCGTTGGACCAGGTCAAGTCGCAGCTGGCGCAGCTGGGGATCCTGGGCGTTACCGCGTTGGAGTGTAAGGGGTTCGGCAAGCAGAAAGGCCACACCGAACGCTACCGCGGGGCGCGCATGGATGTCGGCTTTGTGCCCAAGGTGATGCTCAAGATCGCGGTGCGCGACGAAGACCTGGATCAGGCGATCGAGGCGATCATCAAGGCGGCCCGCACCGGGAACATCGGCGACGGCAAGATCTTTGCTTATCCCTTAAGCAAGGTGATCCGCATCCGCACCGGGGAAAGCGACAACGAAGCGCTGTAGCGGTTCTAGAGCCATTCAAGTCAATCATCGCCACATGCTCTGGGATTACGGCTTGCTTGTTGGCGGGCAAGATGCCCGCCCCACGGCAAACAAGCCGTAATACAAAAGTCTGTGATTTCAGCGGGGTGGCGATGATTGACTTGAATGGCTGTATACGAGGCGTATCGCGTTTGAAAACGCGGCGTCGGAGACACAATAGACCCATCGGGTATGCGTTTGCTGCGTCGGGATCACCAAAACCCCCAAGATTGCCCTGACGCGGGCGAACCGGACCCCGTCAACCGGATCGGGGCTGGTATACCACTCAAGATTGTCCTGCCACGGCCCACCGCAACCTCATCCGGGGGTCGGTATTGGCACTTCCCTGCACCGGATCACACGTTAAACAAGAAGTGGCAGATATCGCCGTCCTGGACGGTGTAGGCCTTGCCCTCGACGCGCAGCTTGCCGGCGGCTTTGATCGCGGTTTCGGTCTGGTATTGCTCCAGGTCGTCGAGGCTGTAGGCCTCGACCCGGATGAACCCCCGCTCGAAGTCCGAATGGATCACGCCCGCGGCTTGGGGGGCGGTGGCGCCGATCGGGATGGTCCAGGCCCGGATCTCTTTGGGCCCCGCGGTAAAGTAGCTGTGCAGCCCCAGCAGGCGGTAGGCGCCCCGCGCCAGGCTAGCCAGCGCCGGCTCTGCCAGGCCAAGGCTCTCAAGCATCTCCGCCCGGTCGGCCTCCTCCAGTTCTGCTAGCTCGCTTTCGATCTTGGCGCAGACGGGCACCACATCGCTGCCGTGCTTGGTGGCGTGGCGGCGCACCGCATCGACCAGCGGGCCTTGACCCAGCAGGTCATCCTCATCGACATTGGCCACGTAGAGCACGGGCTTGGCCGAGATCAGCCCCAGGCCCCGGATCGCTTGGCGAGCCTCGGGGGCATCGAGCTGCAATGCGCGCACGGGTTGGCCTTGATCCAGCAGCGATTGACACTGCGTGAGCAACTCGACCGTCAGCTTGGCTTGCTTGTCCCCGGTCCGAGCGGTGCGTTGGACTTTTATTAAAGCCGACTCCACCGTCTGAAGGTCCGCCAGCATCAGCTCGGTGTCGATCGTAGCAATGTCATTCAACGGGTCGACCTGCCCCGCCACGTGCGCGATGTCGCCATCTTCAAAGCAACGCACGATGTGCAGCACCGCATCAACCGTGCGGATGTGTGAGAGGAACTGGTTGCCAAGCCCTTCGCCTTGGCTGGCGCCCTTGACCAAGCCGGCGATATCGACCAGGCGAAGCGAAGCGGGGATGACCTTCTGGGTCGTGATATGCTTGGCGATCCGCGCCAGACGCGGGTCGGGCACCGCGACTACCCCCACGTTGGGCTCGATCGTGCAGAATGGGTAATTCTCGCTGGGGATGCCCGCCGCGGTCAGCGCGTTGAATAGCGTGCTCTTGCCGACATTGGGAAGACCAACAATCCCTGCTTCCATAAACACGCCTATGGGTCAAAGCCATTGAGAAACCACTGGGTGGCGGTCCGGCCTCACCCGAGAGCCGACATGATAGCGGCTATGTCTACCCATGGGGTATCGTTTGCCGCGTTGGAATCACCAAAACGCCCAAGATTGCCCTGCCGCGGACGAACCGGACCCTGTCAACCGGATCGGGACGGGTATACC
The DNA here is from genome assembly GCA_965223655.1 of Phycisphaeraceae bacterium. Taxonomy (GTDB): domain Bacteria; phylum Planctomycetota; class Phycisphaerae; order Phycisphaerales; family Phycisphaeraceae; genus CBDCXC01. Next base: position 151,342 of record CBDCXC010000018.1, on the reverse strand, counting down.
CATATGCGCACGGCGGGTCCGTCGATCAACGCCAGCCAAGGGCCCAGACCCTCCTCCAGCAATGGGACGATTTGGCCAGGCGTAAGGCGCTGACGGCCGGTTCATCAACAAAGTTTTTAAGGGTATCGCCTTTTAGCCCGCGGCGGCGTGGACCATCTCGGGCACCGCCAGGCGTAGCGCGCTGACGATCGCTTGTGGCTTGGTGTGTTGCCAGTGGTGGTCCCCATGGGTGGGGTTGGTTTGCGGGCCTGTGGCGCGTAGCCGATCGAACGCCCGGATGATCTGCGCCATGCGGTTCGTATCGGGGGCGTGTGTGCGCCACAGCCGCACGGACTTGTGGGCCGTGGGGAGCATCTCTTCGCTGTCGTAAGCCAATTCTTCAAAGAGCTTCTCGCCGGGGCGCGGGCCGGTGAACGCGATCGCGATATCCACGCCGGGCTCTAAGCCGTGGCTTTGGATGAACCGGTGGGCTAGGTCGCAGATCCGTATCGGCTGGCCCATATCCAGCAGGAACACCTCCCCGCCACCCGACGCCCCTGAGAGTGTGGCGGACTGTAGCACCAAGCCCGCGGCTTCGGGGATCGTCATGAAGTAGCGGTACATGTCGGGGTGGGTGACGGTGATCGGCCCGCCCTGCGCCAGCTGGCGTGCCCAGATCGGCAGGACGCTGCAGGCCGAGCCAAGCACGTTCCCAAACCGGACCATGGCGAACACACACCCGCTAGACTGGTTGAGGTGTTGGATGTACAGCTCGGCCAGACGCTTGGTGGCCCCCATCACAGAGCTGGGGTTGACCGCTTTGTCGGTAGAGATCATCACAAACCGGTTGGCGCCGTGTTGGTGGGCGGCGTCGGCGATCGAGCGCGTGCCGAAGAAGTTGTTTTCGACCGCCTGGGCGGGGTGGTCCTCCATCATGGGCACGTGTTTGTGTGCGGCGGCGTGGAAGACCACGTGCGGCTGATGGTGGCCCACCAGCTTCAGCGTGCCGGGTGTATCGGTCACGTCGTGTAGCGCTGCGGCTCGTGTGAGGCCTGGGTATGCCTCGGCTAGCTCGCGGTCGATCTCAAACAGCCCGTTCTCGCTGCGGTCGACCAGGATCGAGTTTGGCTGGGTGGAACCCCGCGGCCCGCCGGGCCAGCTCCGATCCGATCGACCCCCCGGCTCCGGTGATCAGCACACACCGGCCGGCGAGTTGATCGCGTATGGCGTGTTCGTCTAGCGGCTGGGGGTGGCGGTTGATCAGCCGGCTGGGGTCGGCTTGGCCGATCGGTCCGCCCGCGGCAACACCCAACCGGCCCGCGAGCTGGTCGGCGAGCGTGGGCATCCACCGCCACGCCACACCGGCTTGATCGAGCGTATGGGTTATCTGGCGGGTGAGCTGTCCCATCGCGACCGGCAGGCTGATCAAAACCTGATCAAACGGGCCGTGTGTCTGGATCGCGTCCTCCAATGCGGCCAGGTGCCCCAAGATGGGGACCGGCACCGTGGCCGATAAGCCGCCTGCTACCCCCGATGGTAGCAGGCAACCCACGGCTTGTAGCTTGGGGTTGGACTGGCTTAGCGCCCGGTGTAGCTGCGTGACACTTACCGCGGTCCCAACCAAGAGCGTGCGCTGCGGTGGGCCATCGGTGGTATCAATCGGGATAGCGGTGTTTTTATCGCTCACGGCATCATCACCTTGCCAATGCACGCATGGCCTATCCCGTTATCGGCCTAATTCAAGGCCAGCCTTCAACGAACGCCCGATACCCAACGCACCGCTTTGGGGTTGATGTGAATTGGGCCTGGCTGTGAGACGATAGCCTAATTAAGGTGACTCATTCCCTGTTTGAAATAACCGGAGGTTGGGCAAGAAAGGATCCACCAATATCCCAAGCTGCCTTAAGCCTTAATCCCCTTGTCGATTTGATACACGCCGCGCCGCAACCGGCTGTGTTCAGGAAGCAGATGTAACCATTTTTATCCCGCAGCCGAAACGATACCCTCCAGGGGTATCTGCAATGGGGCAATAGGAGGCCAACCCATGGCACAACGGTCCAAGCCCGCGACCGATTCGCGCCGACACCCCCGCATCAACCTGCCTGCGATGTACACCCTGGTGCGTGTGCGGCCGCCGGATCGGACCCGCTTCTGCTGGACCGGTCATATCTACGACATCAGCGCTTCGGGCATCCGGTTCGAGCTGGATTTCCCGCTGGACCCAGGCACAGAGGTGGAGCTGCGTGCGACCCTCCCAGGCGAGCACCACACGACGGTGAGCTGCTCTGGCCATGTGGTGCGCCACCACGACCCGACCGACGAACGCGGGCCGTTCCGGATGGGGCTGAATTTCGATCACTTCAAGCGCCCCATCGACCGCCGGCGGCTAACGCAATACCTCAGCAGCCTCTCTAAGGATCAAGCGGCATGACAGAGGCTTTGTGGCCACGGGCAACAGGATCTTGCATCAATCGCTTTACGATCGGGCATCATTGCATCGGTGACGGTGACCTCGATCCGCCACCCCACCCACCGTCTTTGTAAGCCGGTGGCAGACAATTCGGCAGACAAAGGTTGATTGGACGGGAGGAAGGTTATGCCTTTGCATCGTTTTTTGATCGGCGGCCAGCCTGTGCGCGGCCGGGGCCGGCTCGCGGGGGGGGCAGCCACCGCGTTCGAAACACCATCGCCCCCAAGGGAAGCGCGACACCAAGCACGGGTTCACCATCGGGTTGTGCCGGCGTGGCTGATCTATGCCGCAGCGGCCGTGGCTGTTGTGGCGGGGGTGTGTGATGTCGCTGTGGCGTGTCGGATCACCGTCCTGGGTGTTCAGCAGCTGCCCGACCCGATCCCCGTGGGTGAGACACACCCGCCCGCGATCACGTCTGGTTGCTATGTAACGCTCGAGGACACCGTCGTCAGTGGCGTGATCGATACGGCTAACCCAAACGCGGCGTCGATGCGTCATGACTTTATGAATGTGCTTTATAGCGACCTAAACCCACCGATCCCCAACGCCCTGCCGGGTGATCACGGGCAGGATGCGGACCCTGATGCTGGGGATTTGAGCAACGACCTGTTTGATGACATCAGCGGCCTGTTATTCCACGACCTGAGCAACTCGCTTTTTCTTGGCCCCAACGAGTTGGCCAACAATACGCTGTTATTCAACGAGCCGGCCCCGCTTTTTTCGGACAGCTTTGGGGCGATCCCCCAGCCGGCTTCGGGGGTGGCGGTGGCGATCGGCGCCTGGGGGATGCTGTTGGGCTTGCGGCGCCGTGGCGAATGCTAAACCCGGGCTAAAATTCGCGGGTGGCCGCCGGTACACCCTTGGCGTTTTGCAGGGGGCGTCTATCCCTGCCGGAGCAACCCGTGTGGCCATCGTAACCAACCGGGGCGTGTCGCTTGAGGGTTCATGGTCAGCGTCATCCACCCCAGCGCCATCAGCAGGATCGTCGACGGCTCGGGCACCAGCTCGACGTTATCGAAATGGATGGTTTCGACATCGGTGGAGAACGCCGCCCGCGACAGCGTGAACCCGATGAACTGCGCGTTGCTTAGGACATCGGTGTACGACACGGACGGGTCGCTGGTGGTCCGCGTCCAGTTACCGGGTGTGGTGAAGTCAAACGTGTAGGTGTTGTCGCCGGACAAGATACTGGTCGACGTGTGCTCGTAAGAGTTGGTGCCGTCGTTGATCAGCATGGCGATCGATGTGGTGCCCGCGCCGGTCGACCGCAGGTCAACCTGCCCATCGGAAAACGTGGTGAGGTTGGTCTGTGAGTTAGCCAGCAAGACCCCGGCGAAATAGGGCGACGCGGCGTCTAGGTTCCAGTCCGCGGTGAACCGGGCGCTGACGCTGCCGCCGCCAAGCGTGATCGGGGTGACCGTCGTGGCGCGGACCGCGGTCTCGAGGGGCGGGGCCTGGTTGCCGATCGGGAAGCCGAATGTCGTGAGCACCTCGCCGGGGTCCAGCACCGCGCCGTCACCCAGCAGGGCGGTGTCGGCGTAGGCTTCAAAATTGTAGAGCGACACGTCGGCCCTGGCCGCGGTGGCCAGCGATAGCCCAAGCACAAGGCCACACAAGGTCCGGGAAATGATAGGGCGCATGGCTTTCTCCCTTCTGTAATAAACAAACCGTATGGTGGGGTTGTTCGGGTTCTAACGGTTTATCGGTGAAATCAGCGGCCCGGATCAGGCCGGTGCCACGTGTTTTTCTCACACCAACCGTTACGGGTTTTGGATTGAGGCGCAGCCTAAGCCTGGCGGGCATCGCCTACCGGGCGTGGCACAAGTGGGGCCGTCGATCACCGGGTTAGAGCGTCGCCGATAAGGCTGCTTATCGGCGCCGCTCCACCCGGCTTCGCGCGGTGCTTGGGGTGGCTTCAATCTTGTTGAGACGGATCGCCCGCGGGTGGCGCAGCAGACATCTGCCTGACCCGGTCCATCAGGGCATCGGGCACCTCCGGCATCGGGTAGTGCTTATGCAGGAAGTGGCGCAGCTGCTGGCGTTCGGCGATACGGAAATAGACGATCGGCTTGATCCGGCTGGCGGCGAACGTGACCGCCCTGGCTAGGCGCCGGCTCGACGCGGCAACCACCACGTCCCCGTCGGGTTGGGTGTAGAGTGGCAGCATCTCAAACTGCCAGGCCTGGCGCCGGTTGATCAGGCCCAACACCTGCGGGTCTACCGTTTGGGTCGACAGGTCCAGCGTCCCTGTCATGCGGTGATACTGCTGGGCCCAGGCGCATTCGATGCTCTCAATCGTGACCTCGAACATCTGCTCGGCCAGCACCCCGAACGGCAGGCTCTGGCTACGCTGGGCCTGGAGGATCTCGAAGACCTGTTGTTCGTTGAGGATCCCCTGCTCAACTAAAACCTGACCGATGTGAATGTGTTCCTTCACACAACACCCCCATATGCTCCGGGTCAGTCCCCCTCAGGAATGATCGAGCTAACGTAAGCCATCGGCAAAGCACGGGGGTAGATCAAGCGAGGATCGATCCTCCGATGGGAATGGGGATGGGCGGCCAACAGCCGTAACGCAAGTTAAAACAATCGATTAAGGTTGGATCGAGGCGGTAAAAAAGGTGCGCCCTAAGGATTGGCAACCGCGTGATCCAGCTGGCCGGGTCTGGGCTAGCCCAGACCATGCCCCCATGGCGACACGCGGTTGAGGTTGATGCACCCTGCCTGTTTAGCGGATTAATTCCAGACGCTCGGCTTCGAGCACTTCTAACCGGAGGGTGGGGTCGTACTTGGTCTGACCAACGATCCCGACCAACCGGCCAATATAAGGCGCGGGGTTGAGCGTTGGGCTTAGCCTGGCATAGGTGATCACACGCTTGCCCGAAACCTCGGTGACCCGGAACAGCCGTGGCATGTTCTTGCCGTCGTACACCCCGCTGGTGAGCAGCTGCCCTTCAACGCTGTAGCGTGGCTGGGATTCCGTGGGGGGCAGCTCATCGGCGTATTGATAGATCGGGTCGGCTTGGGCGGATTGCTTGGCTTGGGTGATTTCCTGCAGGGTCTCGACGACGGCTGCGTTGCGGTTGAGCTGAGAGATCCGCAACGCGATGATCCGGCGGTCAATCAACGACAGATCGGGTTGGCCGGCTATCGCGGTATACGCGGCCAGCAGCTCTTGGATCGGCTGCTGTTCGAGTGGGATCTTGAGCGATTCAATCAGCTTCTTTTCCAGCGCAACCAGGTTCGGCGATGCTGGCTGGGCTTGGGCTAAGTCCTCTACGACGGTTGGGGGTGGCGTTGCCTCGGCCTGCTGCTGCCCGGTGGGCTGGGGATTGGCGGTCAGCGGCGGGTGGGGGGTATCGTCTTCCTGGGCTTGGTCGGGCCATGGGTCGGGCTGCTGGTGCTGGGCCCCAGGGGTGGGTTGGGGGGGGTGACCCGGGGGTGGGTCGGTGCGTGGGAACGCCAACCCCGGTACAGGGTCCGCAGGCTTGGCGTCTAAAGCCAACGGCCGGATCGTGCCCGGTGGCAGGAAGACATAGGCGCCCTGGGGTGAGAGGATTTTGTAGAAGCTGCCGTCTTCCCCAACGATCTGCACGGTATCGCCTTGGAGCAGGTCAATCTGGCGGCGGTAGCTCTCACCCGATCCATTGACACTGGCCGCCCTCACCGCGGCCCGCGCGGCGCTGATCGTGCCGGACTGACCGTTGCCGTGGACTTCAACAAACGCTTTTGAGATGTAGCTATATGCCCCCTGGGGCGGGCGGATTTTGTACCAACCAAACACCACCTGTTCGACCGTGACGTGCGTCCCATTGGCCAGCTGGGTGACAACATAAAAAGAACGGCCTGCACCGGCGCGTACCGGGGCGATGTTTTCGGTGACTTGGGCGATGAAGGGGACCTCCTGCCCGCTGGCGGGGACCGCGGCTCCAACAACCATCCAGCCCACAATCACAACCAAGCCGATCCATCGCGTCATGCCGAGTCTCCGCATCGGGACCCCCATGGGGTCCCAGATGAAAAAGTTCAAGTATACCCATCCCGGAAGCGTTTACGACAAGCCGCCCGTCCGCGGCAGGGCAATAACCGTTGCAGAGCAATAACCGTTATTTTGCGTCTCCAACACGGCGTTTTGACACGCGATGCGTATCAACCTATCGGGCATGCCGTTGTCGGGCAATCACACGCCAAACACCCCCAATCGTGCAGCGGTGCAGACGGGCGTGCCACTGCCAGATCATCTCTTAGACTGATATATCCCCTGCCCCACAGCCCGTCAAGGAATCGATACCCCAAAGCGGCGGTCGATTCATCGGATCGTCGTGGGGGGGGGCCCGTTGCGTCATCTCTGCAGGTCTTAATCGAGGATCAAAAAGATAGTTATACCCATCGGGGATGCGTTTGCCGCGTCGGGATCATCAAGATGCCCAAGATCGCCCTGCCGCGGGTGAACCGGACCCCGCCAACCTGATCGGGATTGGTCTATAAGCCGATGGCAGGCCAGCGACCGTCCATGTTTCTTGTCTTGCTTAGGGTTTGTCGGGGTTTGGGCCATTAAGTGATCGATTCACCCTGACGATGAAAGAATAGGAGGTGTACCCAGGGGCTTTCGCTATCGTCTGGGCGGTAAAACGATGCCTGATCAAAAGGTTGTGCTTATTGCAGAAGATCAGCCGGACCTGCTGCTTACCCTCGAGTACCTGGTGCGCCGCATCGAGGGTGTGGAGGTACTCACCGCAACCCATGGGGAAGACGCGGTTCGGCTAGCCATTGAGCGACGCCCGATGCTGACACTGCTAAGCGTGGTGATGCCCCGGATCGATGGGTACACCGCTTGCCGACAGATCCGTGGGGCGTGGCAAGATTACCCGGGCCAGATCTGGTTTATCACCGCTCGGGACGCGCTGCATGAGGTTGAACAAGCCAAGCAGGCCGGAGCCGACCGCTGTATCGCCAAGCCGTTCAACCCCCAGGCATTGATGGAACAGCTGCGTGAGGCCTTGGGTTCGACCGGTTCGGCCTCGGTGGCGGCTTCACTGAACCTAAAATAGCGTCTAGCCCCCCGCTTGGAGGGACCACCACCCGTGGCGGAAGCATCCGATACCGTTTCCCCAGAGACCGGCGACGACACCCAGGCGTCGCAGGCCGCCGGTTCATCCGAATCGGCCACAATCAAAGCCCGGGTTTTGGTGGTTGATGACGACGAGTCGATCCGGAGGCTGCTTTCTCATTTCCTGTCGAAAGCCGGTTATCAGGTTGAGCAGGCCTGCAACGGCCAAGAGGCGATCTCATTGATGGCCACCGCGCCCGTTGACCTGCTGCTGATGGATATCGAGATGCCGATCATGGACGGCCTGCGCACGCTGGGGGCGCTGCGCCGCAACCCCTCGACCAAGGACCTGCCGGTGATCATGCTGTCGGGTCAGGCGTCGAGCGCGTATGTGAAAAAAGCCATCGCGATTGGCACCCAGAGCTTTGTGGTCAAGCAGAACCTCAAACCCGAGGTGGTGATCGATCGGATCCAGCAAGCCCTGGCTGCGACCAAAGCCAAGCAGGCCGACACGGGGCAAGGGCAAGAGGAAGAGGAGCTGATCGATCAGGCGCTGTGGAAGGAAAAGATGGAGAAGATCGGCCGGGCCAGCCGGGAAAAAACCAAGGAAGCGCTCGACGCCGCCTCCTTGCCGATCCTCTTCCCCCCCATGCACGATGAGATCCGCGAGGCGATCCAAAGCTGCGCTTCGGATGCGGACAAAGAAGACCTGATCCGGGCGCTCGAGCAAGACCCCGCGATGATGATTACCACCCTGCGGTCCGCGACGGTCTCGCAGGAGAGCACCAACACCAATGTCCTCGACATGGAGACCGCGATCAGCTGGGTGGGGAATTCCGGTGTGGAAGAGATACTCGATCAACTGATCAAAAACGAAACCCCGATCCAGGACGAGATGCGTCCCTGGATGCTGCGTTGGTGGCGGCACACGATCGCGGTATCGCAGATCGCAGCGGAGTTGGCGATCGCGTTTGGTGTAGAGCAAGGGCTGGCGCGGGCCGCGGGGATGATCCACGATATCGGGCGATTGATGCTGCTGCACTGCGACATGGGGCCCAAGGCCGTAGCCGTCTACGATATGACCCGGGGCATGGCGATCGCCACGATCTACGCCGAACAGACGCTGCTGGGGATCAACCACAAACAGATCGGAGCGGAGATATGCAACCGCTTTGCGCTATCTGAAAGACTAACCGAGGTCTGCAACTCACACGATGTGGACGACGCCCAACGCGCACGCCTGGGTGAGCAAGCCGAGACACTGAGTGTGGTGATCAACGCCGCGGACTTGTTGGCTAAATCCATGGGGTATGGGTCGCTGCTCAACGACGAGCTAACCCCGTTGCCGGAACGAGCGATCAACCCGATCAACGAGCTGCAGATCCAGATCGACCGCGCGGTGGCGGAGGTCGAGACGCTGTGCCTGTGGCGGATCGGGGGTCAGTCCACGGGCCCTGCCCTGCCGGAGGTGAAGCTGGCGGGCATCACCGTCGCGTTTGTCTCGCCCATGGATACCGAATCCAACCCCTACCGGAAGGTGCTTCAGAAGGCGGGCGCCACTATCGTGGCGTTCGCCGATATCAAGGATTTGCTCGACGCCCAGCCGGCCCACGACGCGCTGGTGCTCGACTATACCGATACGAACCTGAACCTGGGGTTGGCGTTGGTGCGGCGGGTGACCCAGCACAAATTCTTCGCCAAGATCCCCCAGCTATTGTTGTCCAGGCGATCCGACGAAGCCGAGGACCGGCTTAGCCAATCCGGCATCACCTCCATTAAAGTCTACCCGACACCCATCCGGAGCTATTCCTTGCTGAAAACCGTGAAACGTTTGATCAGCTAACACACCAACCCACCCCAAAGAGGCAGGGCGAACCATGGCAACAACCGTCTCCAACCCACCACAACCAAGCCTGCTTCCTCGACACGTGCGCACCCCCAGCCTCGACAACCAAACCCGCCAGCAGTGGGACCGGCACACGCAGGTGTCGTACCTGTTTGCCCGGCATGCCCGGCACGATATGGCGAACATCCACTGCACGTTGAGGATGTTCGAGATGGTCCAGAGCATGGGCGCAGACGGGGACGACGACACACCCCTGCCGCCCGACCTGCAGCCCGATGCGATCAAAGCCAAAACCGAAGCCGATATCAAAAAACTCATCAGCCTCTCAAACGATATGGCCTTGCTTAGCCAAGCGGTCAATCCCTGGGCCTACCAACCCAGCCACACGCGATCGATCAGCGGGCTCCTCGACGATGCGATCCTGTCTCGCCTCGATACCGATCACCCCGCGCCGAACCAGGGGGTGCTAGAGCGGGTAGACGGTTATAGTATTCTTGTGCTGGGGGACGCGCTGGTCGCGGCGCTGGGGGCGTTTTACTTCCAGTGGACGCCTTGGATGACCGCCCATACCCAGGCTTCACAGATGACCGCCCAGATCACAGACCAACAACTCACACTCGCGTTCCCAGCCGACGACACCGAATCGGTCGCCAGCTTCGCACGCCGCCTGCACAGCAAAGAGAGTGGCCCTCTGGCGTCGGTTGCGGATCAAGCGCTTTCGCTGACCACCACGGAGTTGGCGCTGTGGATGGCCCGATTCATCGTGTTGATCCACGGCGGCGGGGTCAACGCCGACCCGAACGACCCGCTGCTGACCCTGCGGGTGACCCTGCCCATCACGGGTTGACCGAGGCTGAAACCACGGGCATTGTGTGGCCCAAGCTCTATTGCCCGATTTTATCCGCTAGGAACGCATCGACCCGGTCGATGTTGATCCGATGCTGGTCGAGGCTGTCGCGGTCGCGCACGGTCACGGTCTGGTCTTGGGGTGTGTCGCCATCGACCGTAAAGCAGTATGGCGTGCCCGCCTCGTCCATGCGCGCGTAGCGCTTGCCGATGTTCTGCTTGGCGTCCATCTGGACGGCGTACTTCGAGCGCAGACTTTTATAGAGTTTTTCGGCGACCTCCGGCAGGCCGTCCTTGTTCACCAGCGGGAACACCGCGGCTTTGATCGGCGCCATGCGTGGGTGGAACTTCATATACACCTTGCTGGGTCGGCTGTCGTCGGGCGTGTAGGCTTCACACAGCACCGCCAGCGTGCCGCGGTCGGCCCCGGCGCTGGGCTCGATCACGTGCGGGAAGTAACGCTCGTTCTTCTCTTGGTCGAAATACTTGAGCTTATCACGCAGGCCGCTGTGCTGGGCGTGCTGGCGCAGGTCGAAGTCGGTGCGGTGCGCCACGCCTTCTAGTTCGCCGAAGCCCGGCGCGGTAAACGGGAATTTGTACTCCACGTCGCTGGTGCCGGCGCCTTCCTTGGCATAATGGGCCAGCTCGTCCTTGTCGTGCTCACGCAGCGTCAGGTTCTCACCCGCTAACCCGATTGACTGCCACCACGCGAACCGGCTGTCACGCCAATAGGCGTACCAATCGTTGGCCTGGTCGGGGTGGATGAAGAACTCGATTTCCATCTGTTCGAACTCACGCGACCGGAAGGTGTAGTTCCGCGGCGTGACTTCATTACGGAACGCCTTGCCGACCTGTGCGATGCCGAACGGCACTTTGACGCGCGATGTGTCTACCACGTTGCGAAAGTTGGCAAAAATGCCCTGCGCGGTTTCGGGGCGGAGGTAGGCTAAAGCGTCCTCACTCTCCACGGCGCCGCAGTGTGTCTTGAACATCAGGTTGAACTGACGCGGTTCGGTGAGCAGGCATTTTTCGAATTTTCCAGGAGATTTCGAGGGCTTCAATGGGCATTGCATTTCATCGACATGATCGACACGAAACCGGCCTTTACATTCTTTGCAATCCACCATCGGGTCGTTAAACCCGCCGACGTGGCCGCTGGCCTCCCACACCTTCGGGTTCATGATGATGGTGCAGTCTAGGCCGACCATCTCGATCGGCTTGCCGTCGGGCCCGTCGGGTGGGCAGCGCACGATGTCGTGCCACCACGCGTCTTTGAGGTTGCGCTTCAGCCCGACGCCCAGCGGGCCGTAATCCCAGAACCCGTTGATCCCCCCGTAGATCTCCGAGGATTGGAAGATAAACCCCCGCCGCTTGCACAACGCGACGATCGCGTCCATCGATTTGCTGCTGCTCATGGTGCGTCCTTCTTTGATGTCGACTCAGCGATCTTCTGCAACGAGCCGCGACCGCGCAGGAGCGGTGTGGGTCTTCCAGCAGGCCCGCTCCCTCACGGTCGCGGCTCGTTGTGGAGAGTTCTTATTCGATAGCTTATCAGGTTTGGGAATATCTAGCGGTTAGCTAGGGTTTTTCCGTAGAATGCCGCCCATGCCCCAGACGATCCGCCTTCCGCTAGCCGACCCGATCGATCCGTTCGCCCAGCGTTTGGTAGCCGATGGTCAGACGCTGGCCCGGCAGGCGTTGGACACGCTCCAGCTGAACCTGGGCAAGATGTGCAACCTCGCCTGCCATCACTGCCACGTCGAAGCAGGCCCGAACCGCACAGAGATCATGGGCTGGCCGGTGATGGGGCGTATCCTCGAATGGTTCGACCAGCACCGCGAAGCGTTGAGCATATCGACGGTAGACCTCACTGGCGGCGCCCCGGAGATGAACCCCGATTTCCGCCGATTGGTTCAGGCGCTGCGCGCTCGGGGTCTGCACGTGCTGGACCGGTGCAACCTCACGATCTTGCTCGAGCCGGGGTACGAAGACCTCGCCCAGTTCCTGGCGGATCACGAGGTGGAGATCGTCGCCAGCCTGCCGTGCTACTTAGAAGAAAACGTGGACACGCAGCGTGGCCGGGGGGTGTTCCAAGGCTCGATCGAGGCGCTGCGTCGGCTCAACGCGGTGGGATACGGCCAACCGGGTTCATCGCTGAGGCTGGACCTGGTCTACAACCCGGTCGGCTACGGCCTGCCACCCGATCAGCTTGCACTCGAGCAAGACTACAAGCGTGAACTCAATCGCCGCTTCGGTATCGCTTTCAATAAGCTGTGGACGATCACCAACATGCCGATCAAACGGTTCGAGCACCAGCTGCGCCGAGAGAAGCAATACGATGGTTACATGCAGAAGCTCTCCGAAGCACACAACCCCGGCAACGTTGGCGCGGTGATGTGCCGCAGCCTGGTGAGCGTGGGGTGGCAAGGGTCGGTGTACGACTGCGACTTCAACCAGATGCTGCAGATGCCGCTGGATCGCCGCGGCTTAGAGGCAAGCGCAGACGAACACGCGGTTGAGTCGAAGAGCCACAAGCTGTGGGATTTTACGCCCCAGCAGCTGATCGGGCGTGCGATCGAAACCGGCACGCACTGCTTCGGCTGCACCGCCGGCGCGGGGTCTAGCTGCACGGGGGCGCTGGGGTAGCCCTACCCGTTACGAACCTTATTAACTCATAAAACCACGGCCTCTGGCCGTGCGACCCGAATAGCTTCGAGCGATTCGGGGTGATGTTAGTCCTGTGGATGCGTAGGTTCTCCTTTCGGGAAGACCCGTTGGGGCAGAAAGGAGAACCTGATGAGTCATCAATGGTCTAGCCAATCCCATGTGCGTTGGGATTGCATCTATCACATCGTGATCGTACCGAAGTACCGCCGGAAAGTCTTCTTCGGCAGGAAGCGGGAGAAGGTCGGTCTGATCCTGCGACGTCTGTGTCGTCAGAAGGGGATCGAACTGATCGAGGGCCATGCGATGCCCGACCACATCCATCTGTGTCTTCGGATCCCCCCGAAGTTCAGCGTGGCGTCGACGATCGGTTTTCTCAAAGGTAAGAGCGCGGTGCGGATCCACCGAGAACTGATGCGGGAAACCCGGATGACCGGCTTGCATTTCTGGTCCACCGGTTACTGCGTGAGCACCGTGGGCCTCGACGAACAGAAGGTCCGTGCTTACATCCGAGATCAAGAAAAACTGGAAACAGGCCAAAACCACCTCGAACTTCATTAACCGTTGCTAACGGCCCCAGCGGGGCCTTCCCTGCGTCCAACGGCCCCTTCGAGGGGCCTTCCCCAATACCACGGCCTCTGGCCGTGGTCGATTATTTGTGGCCGATATGAGTTGTCGAAGAATTCCGCTCCCTCACAGTCGCGGCTCGTTCACCATTGCGGCTCGTTGCGGTCGTATCCGGATTAATCCAGATGCGTATCAGGCGGAATATACCCATCGGGTATGCGTTTGCCGCGTCGGGATCACAAAAACGCCCAAGATTTAACCGCCGCGGGCGAACCGGGCCCCGTCAATCTGATCGGGATTGGTATAAAAGTTTCACGATGCGCTTGAGCCGGATCGGGGTGGCGGCCTTCAAGCGATGTGGAGAGGCGGCTTGCCGATGATCCCTCCGGGACGGGGATACTCAAATGATCGCAGCCAGGTTCTTTTCCTAGAATCCTTATATTCTTTGACTTGACAACCCTTCGATTTGTGATAAAGTACCCCCACATTTCACCGTGTGGTGAGAGAGTAACAGGTAGGGCGTCATCATTTTTCATAGGTTTTTTTAACGAAGAAAGGTTCTATTGACTCTTAAATAGTTCATTATTCCACCATCCGGGTCGAAACCTTCGCCTTTAGGCGTAACCGCTTGAGCGTATCTTCTTGAGGTAAACTCGATGGATGTCCCCAACCGAATATCGTCACGGAGCCCACACGATCTACGACGTCAAGTACCACTTGGTGTGGGTGACGAAGTATCGGTATCCGGTGCTCACGGGGCAGATCGCGGTCCGGGCCCGGGACACGATCCGTCAGGTCTGCATGGCCAAGGATATCACGATACTCAAAGGGCACGTGAGCCGGGATCACGTTCACCTATTCGCGTCGATCCCGCCGCGGATGTCGGTGGCTCTTGGTGTGCAATACATCAAGGGTCGTTCTTCGCGGTTGCTCCAGCAAGAGTTTTCGGAGTTGAAGCGTCGGTACTGGGGCCGCCACCTCTGGGCCCGGGGTTACTTCTGCGCCTCGTCGGGGACGGTGACGGACGAGATGATCAAGGCGTATATCGAGCATCAGCAACAACCTCCAGACGACGGATTCACCGTAGCCGACGAGTAGCTTTAGCCGGCTTCAGGCGAGGCTTGAGTCGGCTTTAGACGAAATAGCGACTTTCAGTCGCCGGGAAACCTACCGGCTTTAGCCGGTAGTGGTTTAGTTAACGTTCTATAGATTGAGCCTAGCGTGTCTAAAGAATGATCGTAGCAGGTGTTGTTGGTTGCGTGTGCGTTTGAGTGAATCGTTGACGCTTCGGCCCAGGTGCGACACGTCGTCGGGGACAAAGTTGGCTAGGTCGGTGTGTTTGGCGCGGTTCCAGACCTGTTCGACGGGGTTGAGCTGCGGGGCGTAAGCCGGTAGCCATTCGATAGTGATCCGTTTGTGGCGTTGTTGTTGCCATCGACGCGCTGCGCTGCGGTGCACCGAGTAGCGATCCATCACCAAGAGGATGGGGCGGCTTAACTTTGCGACGACCCGTTCGATCAACGCTACGAAGTCATCGGTCTTGACGTTGCGATCTTGGATGTCGAAGTACAGCCCCAGTCGTTTGCGTTTGGGCGACACGGTGATCGCGGAGATCGCAGACAATCGGTCGTGTCGATCGTAACATTTGAGCGTTGGGGTTTGGCCCCGCGGCGCCCACGTGCGGCGGACGGTGGGTTGCAACATGAAGCCGGATTCATCGGTAAACACAATGCTTTGACCGCTTCGCCGCGCTTTTTTTGAGGCGCGGCCAGTCTTGCTTGCGCCACGTGGCGACCGCTTGATCGTCGCGTTCACGCGCCAAGCGTTCGGGCTTCTGGGCCGACCAGCCTAGGCCACGCATGACGTGCCAAAGCCCCGGGCAGCTGTAGCTGACGCCAAAATGTTTCTCGACCACCTGGGCCACCCGCGTCAGCGTCCACAGCTCGGTGGTGTAACCGTGCTTGCGTGGGCCCTGCCGCAATAACTTTTCGAGCTTGGTGCGCTGCTTAGCGGTGAGCTTGGGTTGGGGGCCGGGGTGGGGCTTGGCTTGCAGGGCGGCGTCGCCGCCTTGGCGTCGCCACTTGGCCCACTGCGACACCGCCGCGGGTGTCACCCCCAGCTTGCGCGCCACTTGTGACTGAGACTGACCTTGATCCAGCAACGCCATCGCTCGCCAACGACGTCGCTGGGCTGCCTTGCGTGATCCGGTGTAGGGCATACACCATCAGATCGGCTAGATCGACTGCATTAAATGAACTATTTAAAAGTCAATAACGATGGGAAATGGCAAAGGTTTAGTTTTAGTGGGTGGTATCGCAGCCGGGCTGTTGGGTTGGTCGGGTTCGGCCCAGGCCATTATCAATATCGACACCTTCGATGTTGGGACGCTCGGGCTGACTGGCATCGTGGCTAACTCTGGGACCCCGACAGATACGAGCCACGAAGTCGGCTTGGATCCGACCCATGTCATCGGCGGTTCACGCGATGCGACCGTGACCTGGCTATCGGGCACGCTTTCGGCTCGGATGAACATCAACCCACCCCCCCTGGTGCTGGGCATGAGCTCCGACACGGGTACAACCGCAAACTTTGAGCTGCAGTACGACAACGACGGCGCGGGCCTGGGCAGCATCGACCTGACCGAAGGCGGCACGAGCCCCGGCTTCGTGGTCTTTTTCACCTCTGCTGACGCCGGCGCTGCCACGACCGTGACCCTGACCGACACCGGCGGGGACACCCTGACCCGGACACTGCCCACTGCGGGCCCCGGTTTCCTGTTCTTCCAGTACAACCTGTTTGCCGGCATCGGTGATATCACCGCTATCGACACCATCCACTTCATCATCGAAGGCCAAGAAGACGGCGACTACCAGATCGACCTGATCCAGTCCCGTGACGTGCCTGGTGATGACGACGGCCCCGGTGACGATGGCGGCAACGAAGTGCCCGAGCCAGTGACCGCGGTGCTAAGCACCCTCGGCCTAGCGGCCCTGGCGCGGCGGCGTTATACCGCCTGAAGATCTCGCTGACCTTTTTTCCGATAGTCCAATCGTAAGATTGTTACACACGGCCCTCTCGGCCTTGATGCCGAGAGGGTTTTTTGATGACTGCCATTGGGTGACGGCTGCTAGAGAAGCTGGCGCGATACGTACCATTGGTATTTCATCTTGGCGGGCAAGCTGTCTGCCCCACTTGCAAGCAAGCCACGGCGTCTGGCGATCACGCCGCGGTAAGGGCTGCGTTGTCTTGTGACGCGATCTGTTGGATCCCGGTGTGCATGTAGTCCAGGAACTGTGTGGCCGATTGGATGGTGTGCACCTCGCGGCGCAGGCCCGGCCAGGGCTGGAGGTGGGCCGAGTACCAGCTGATGCGCTGTCGGATCATGTTTAGGGCGATCCGTTCGCCCCGCAGCCGGTGGAGGGTTTGGAAGTGGTCCAGGACGATCTTGGCCTTGTCGGTGCGTGTGAGCGGTGGTGGGGCTTGGCCGGTGGCCAGGTAGTAGGCGGTGTCGCGGAAGATCCACGGCTGGCCCAGCGCGCCGCGCCCGATCATGACGCCGTCGCAGCCGGTGGTGTCGAGCATGTGTTGGGCGTCTTGGGGTGACCGCACGTCGCCGTTGCCGATCACGGGGATGTGTGGGTGGTGGCGGTGGACGGCTTCGACCACTTGTCGGATGCCCTGGAGGCGGCACTGGCCGCGGAACTTCTGTTCGGTCGTGCGCCCGTGCACGGTGATGGCGGCGATGCCTACGTCGGCCAGCGCCGGGGCCAGCGTGGGGCCGACGATCGAGGCGTCGTCCCAACCCAGGCGGATCTTCGCGGTCACCGGCAGGCGTACCGCGTCGACGATGCGCTTGGCCAGCTGAATGGTGGATGGGGGGTCGCACAGCAGCTTGGAGCCGCCGTTTTTTTTGGTCACTTTGTCAACGGGGCAGCCCATGTTGATGTCGATCACGGTCGCGCCGTGTTGGGCGGCCCACTGGGCGGCTTGGGCGAGGATGGCGGGGTCCACGCCATACAGCTGCATGCACAGCGGCTGGTCTTGGGGGCAGGTGGCGGCTAGCCATTGGGATTTGGTGCGCTGGTTGAGGATCGCTTGGGGACACAGCAGGTCGGTACACGCCAGCCCGACGCCCGCTACCCGGTCTGAGCTGGGGATGGGGTGGGTGATCCGGCGTACGACCAGGCGGAACGCCAGGTCGCAGTAGCCCGCGATCGGAGCCAGCAGCAGGTTGCTGACCAGCTGCACCGATCCGATCTTCAGCGTCATCGTTGATCAAGCCTGCGCATCGGGTAGAGGGATGTTTAGTGGGCGCTGGCGTGTTTTTCCGGGTCGTCTTTGAAGGCTTTGATGCAGTCGTCGCAGCAGAAGCCGTAGGCCTTGTCTTTGTACATCGCGATCTGGCCGCCTTCGACAACCGCGTGCCCGCTGATGGGGCAGTCTTTGTTGGACGCGGCCGCTTGGCCGGCGGGGAGCACCACGACCGGTACCGCCAATCCTTGAGCGGGCTGGGTGGGCGGCGGGGCGGTTGGAGTGGTTGGCTCTTTCTCACAACCGGCCAACCCGAGCATGACGATGGCAACCCATAATGACGGATTGGTGCTGGTCTTGATTCGCATGGTTCAAACTCCTTTTCACAGCCGATCGCTGCAAGATAAAGCTGATCAACGCCAGAGACAGCCTGTGTCGGTCAACGAACCCTATATCATAGACGCAAACCCGGTTGCGGTTCCACACCCCATTTTTCAACGGTGCCTGCCGAGGCTATGCGCCGGTCGCCGCGTTGCGGATCGTTTGGCAGACCCAGTCAGCCTGCTCAGCGGTGAGCCCGAAGCCCGATGGCAGCCACAAGCCCTGGTTGGCGGCCGTGGTCGCGTTGGGGAAGTGCTTAGGGGCAGCCTGATAGGGGGGATGGGTGTGCAGCGGCTGCCAAAATGGGCGGTAGCCGATGCGGGCTTGATCCAAGGCTTGGCGTACGGTTTGGCGATCCTCGGCCAGGGCGTCAACCCACTGCAATACCTCACTGTCTTGGGTCGGGGGCAGGGTGACGCCTGGGCAGCCTTCGAGATTTGCGCGGTACCACCCCAGCTTCTGCCGGGCGTGCGATAGGCGCTGAGGCAGCCTCTCGATCTGCGCCAACCCAACCGCGGCCTGGAGGTTGGTCAGCTTGAAGTTAAACCCCACCACCGGGTGTGCATCATCCCCGCCGCCGGTGCCTCCTACGCGTCGGCCTTGGTCTTTGAGTTCCCGCAGCCGGTCGTGGAGCGATGCGTGGTTGGTCACGATCGCCCCGCCTTGGCCACAGGTCAGGGTCTTGACCGCAGAGAAAGAAAAACAACCCGCATCACCGAAGCTCCCCAAGCGCTGGCCGTGGCAGGCAGAGCCCAACGCTTCGGTTGAGTCGCAGACGATCTTCAACCCGTGCTTTTCCGCGAGTGCTTGCAGCGTTGGGTAGTGGGCCCCTCGGCCGTTGAGGTCGACCGGTACGATTGCGCGTGTGCGTGGCCCGATCGCGGCTGCGGCTTGGTCGGGGTCGATCGTGAGGCTGGATGGATCGATGTCGACCAGCTTGACTTGGGCACCTGCGAGTCGTGCGGCGTTGGCCGTGGCGATGAATGTCAGGTCCGGCACCATGACCTCATCACCGGGCCCGATGCCCAACGCCATCAACGATAGCGCCAGCGCCGCGGTGCCGCTGGTGACGCACACGCAGTAGCGGGTACCCACGGTGTGTGCGATCGCCTGCTCGAACTGTCGCGTGACCCGGCCGTCGTTGAGGTAGTTGCTATCCAACACCTCCAGGACCCGCTGCTTCTCATCGGGCCCAACCTGCGGGCCAAACCAATCGATCACCGGATGGGGTGCTTTAGCCATGGGTGAATTCCACGGGGTATCGCCTGATTCAAGTTAAACGACTAACAGCCCGCGCAGCACCGCCAAGCCCACAACCGCGATGTGCATGGAGGGCGTGAATCGGCCCTCTCGGATCATCGCCAGCAGCGGTTCAGCGCCCATCAGGGCGACCTCGATGCCCGGCTCGGGCTGCCAGTCGCCGCTTGGCTTGGACACGCGGGGCGCGTAGTAAGCCCATAGCCGGTTTTCGAGCCGGCCGTGATCGGTCAGCAGCGGCCCAAGCGGGACAAGCTCGTGGGCAACATAACCGGTCTCTTCTTGCAGCTCACGTTGGGTCGCCAATTCAGGGTCCTCGCCGCCATCGACCGTCCCCGCGGGCAGCTCCAAGAGATAGCCTTCCGCTGCCGGGCGGTACTGGCGCACGAGCACCACCTGGCCCTGCGTGGTCTGGGCCAACACAACCACATAGTCTGGCGGCTTGACGGTATAAAACTGCTGGGGCTGTTGGGCGTGGGGTAGGTGTACGGTTTTGGTGATCAGGTCAAACCAGGGGTTGGGCTTCTCAACGCGGGTATCCTGGATCTGAGGTCGGGCCATCGCCGTGCTCCAAGGGATTGGGATCACCGTTTATGGCTTAACACCTGCGCCGAGACGCCCGGGGTGTGGGTTGCGTATCCGTGGCCAGTCATCGTTGCCACCCAGGATAGGCAGCCCTAGGGCTTGAGCGTCTGGGTCGGGGTCGATCATACCCACGAGGCCCCGCTGTCCCAGGCTTTGGACCAGCTCGATGATCTCTTGATCGGCGCTGACGGTGACGATGGGGCGCATGCGTTTTTCTAGCCAAAAACGTTACATCGGAAGCGGCTGGGCGCGTTGATGGGCCTGCTGATTGTCGCGGATCCAGGCCTCAAGCTGCCGGGCGACCGCTGTCGGTTGGTAGTGATCCTCATAGGTTTGCCGGGCGTTGGTGGCGATCCGTTGGCGTAAGGCGGGGTCGCGGCAGGCCGCGGCGATCAGGGCGGCGATCTGATCCGGCGTCTGCCCCAGCAACGCGTTGTGGTCGGCCCGGGCTTCGGGCATGGATTGCGCTAACGCTTCGTGCGCGACCAGGCAGGCGCCGGACGAAAACGCATACGCCACACGGGTATACCCGCCGGTGTAAGGCCCGGCATTATTGAATAACAAAAAAACCGGGTTGGTTAGGACCGCTTGGTCAATATCGGGCACAAACCCCGCCAGCCGGATGCGTGGGTGCAGGCTGTGGGCCAAGTCGTTGGGTAACTGGCCGGCCCCGTAGAGGTTGATTTGCCAATCGATCCCCGCCAAGGCGCGGTCCAACCGCGGCAGCAGCTGTTGGATCAGGAACCGTATCCCAAACGCATTGCCGGTGGCGTTGAGTTTGCCGATGTTGCCGACCATTTCGATCCGGCCGGCTTGTTGTTTTGCGTAGGCTTGTCTGCGTTGGGCCCATGCTTGGCCAAATGCGTCGGGCCAGGTGTTGGGGATGTACCGGCAGGGCACGCCGCGGCGCTGGTACATCGCGGCATCGACCGCGCAGATATCCGCTAGTGCGTCGAGCTGTTGCATGCGCTTGAGGTGGTCGCGTTTCTGCGCGCACGCCAGCCCGGCCGCAACGCGGTCGTGAGCCCACTGAGGTAATGATCGGCCCTTGTGATCGGCCAGACGCGTCAGGGTTGCGGCGTACCGCGGCCGGGCCAAGTAACCCATCACCGAAACACCCGCGTCGATCAGCGCCGGGGCGAGGTACTCAAACCAGGTATCCCAGAACAGGACCGCCACATCGGGCTCAAACGATTTGAGTTTTTGAACCACCTGCGCAGCATCGGTGAAATAAGGGGGGTGGTGCTCGCCCAGGGGTAGCGCCACGCGTGAGGCCGCTGCGATCCGGTGGCTGAGGCGCGGGGTTTGGGGGGGATGGAGTTGGTGTGAGAAGTCACCCAAGTACGCCACGCCCGCGGCATTTAGCCGGGCCAGGCTTGGCTGGTGGCCGGCGGGGTCATATCCCGGCGTAGGTCGGTCGGCCACCGCCCAGGCGACATCATGGCCCAACCCAACCCATGCCTCGATCAGCGACGCCAAGACCCGCGGCGCAGCGCGCACCGTGTGGTCAAACCCGGGTTGGATCGAACTGAGCATCAAGATCCGCATGGCGATGGCGCTTCGCAGGTTGGTTAGGCGTCTAAGACACGTGGCTGGGGCAGTGGCGTGATGAACCGGCCGCGGTAGCCTTTGCGGCGGAGGATCGCGGCTAGTTCCTCCCCGATATGCCACGACAGCAGCAGGGCGTACTCGGGCTGATCCGCATAGAGCTTGGCCTCGTCGAGCACCGGGATACGGGTGCCGGGCACGTATTTATTGAGCTTCTGAGAAGTGCTGATCTCCATGACGCAGTCGAGGATCTGGTCGTCTAACCCGGTGTAGTTGATCAGCGTGCTGGCACGCGACGGGGCGCCGATGCCGTAGACGCGTTGGCCTTGCTTTTTGATCGACGCCAGCAGCGTTAACAGATCGAGCTTGGACGCCACCACCCGGTCACGGAAGCTGGCCATTGCGCTGCCGTCGGCCAGGCCGGCCGCCGCCTCGGCTTCGAGCAGCTGTCCCACACAGGGGTGGACGGGGCGCGAGCCTTTGGGGGCAGCGTAAACGCGGATCGACCCGCCGTGCGTGGGGATCCGCTTGACGTGGAACACCTCCAAGCCGTGAGGCTCGAACAGCTTGATCAGGCTGCCCAGGCTGTAGTAGCGCAGGTGCTCATGGTAGACTGTGTCATACTGGACCGTCTCGAGCAAGCCCAGCAGGTAGTGTGATTCAGAAACAAAAACACCGTCGTGGTCTAACAGGGTCAGGATCGCATCAATCACGCGGTGGATCTGGCCGATGTGGGCAAACACGTTCGCCGCGGTGACCAGCTTGGCTGGTCCTAGCTGCTGCTTGGCTTCGGTGGCGGCTGAGTCGTCGAAGAACCGCATCCAGGTGCGGATGCCCTGCTGGTTGGCGTCGTCGGCCGCTGCGGTGGGCTCGATCCCCAGCACGGGGAAGCCCGCTTCATAAAAGTTGCTTAGCAGCGTGCCGTCGTTGGACCCGATATCCACCACCAGCGCGTCAGCGGGGAGGTTGAGCAGGGTGGTCGCTTGCTGGCACAGGTCAGCGAAGTTTTGACGCAGGATACCCGTGGCCTTGCTGCGGTAGGGGTAGCTGGGTGGGAACAGCACCGCTTTATCGACCTCCAACCCAATCTGTACCAGCGTGCAATCCGGGCAACGCAGCAGCTGGAGCGGGTAGGCCGTCTGCTCTTGCGGGGCAGACCCGACCAGGGGCATCGTATTCACAGGCGGGATGTATCCCAGAAACAGGACCGGGTCCAGCGGTTGGCGCCCACACGATTGGCAGGCCACGATCGGTTGGGATGTCGCGCTAGGCGGGTTAGCCATTGGGATGATTCCCTGTGGTGGGCGTAAGCGGGGATTGTACCGGAGACTTGGGCGGTGGGGTGTGGGTGGCATACCACCGGACCGTGGGGGGCAGGCCCTGGTCGAAATCAATCCGAGGGTCAAACCCCAGCTGCGCCAGCTTGGTGATATCCGGGCAGCGGTGGGGGGGCGAGCCCAACGCGGGTGGGCCCTTGATCAGTTTGGCTTCCCGGCCCAGGCAGGCCACCACACGGTGTGCCACGTCGGCGATCGTGATCGGCTGGGGGTTGCCGATGTGGTAGATGTTGCGGTGTTCGCCTTTTTCAATCACCCGCAGCAACCCTTGGGTGAAGTCATCAATATGAATAAACGCCCGGGTCTGGGTGCCGTCGTCTTGGATTTGGAATGGGATCGGCCCGTTGGGGACCTTGGCGATCTGCTCCACCGTCCGGCGGACGAACTGAGGCAACACGTGCTCCCAGCCCATGTCCGGGCCGTAGACGTTGTGTGGCCGGAAGATCACCACCCGGTCGAACCCCCGGCTACCGTAGTGGATCGCCATCAGCTCGCTGACGATCTTGCCGCCCGCGTACGAGTAGCGTGGGTTGAGCACATCGGGGATGGTCAGCGGTGCGGATTCGTCGGTGGGGACCTTGGGCGGGTCTTGGTAGACCTCGGAACTGGATGCGACGAACAGCTGGCCCACGCCCTGGGATCGGCAGGCGTCGAGCACGTTGAGCATCCCGCGGATCCCCACGTCCAGGACCAGCTGGGGCATGGCGTAAAAGAGCTGCGTGCCGTTGACAAACGCCAGGTGGACCACACGGTCGACGCCCCGCGCCGCAGCCACCACAGCGTCGGGGTCGCGGATATCGCCTTCGACGATTTCCAGGTCATCACGGATCGCCGCCAGCCGCCGTGCCTCGCCGCGTGAGTTGTTGTCCAACACGCGCACCGCGTGCCCCGCCTGGACCAGCCGCCCCACCAGGGCCGCCCCCAGGAAACCCGTCCCGCCAGTTACCAGATACCGTTCACGCACGCCCAGGCCCTGCCTATGTTTGGTGGAGGGGTCGATCCAGCGTGAGGATTTTATACCAATCCCGCGGCCGTCAAGTCAGCGATACGCTTTGGCGGAACCTAAGGGAGGGGCTGTCGTGTCCCACCGATTCGCTAGGCCAGGTCGGGTGGGCTATCTTAGCTTTTGAGTGTTGCCATGAAGCTAGCCAACCGTGTGATCCATTATTCGTTGCCCTCATTGGTATCCATGGGGCTATCGGTGGCGATGTTGCCGCTGCTGACCGCGAAGCTTGATCCGATGGACTTTGGCTTGTTGGCGTTGCTGCAAAGCTTTGGCGGCTTGGTGATCGCGCTGTCGGGTTTGGGGGCGAGCATGATTTGGGCTGAGCGCTACCCTCAGCTAACCGAATCCCAGAAACCAGGGTTTGTGACCGCGATGGTCATGGTCACCCTGTTGATGGGGGTGGTGTGGTCTTCATTGTTTTGGTTGGGATGGTCCGGGATCGCTGGGTTGCATCCGGCGTTAGCAGGCGTCGATCCCCGCTTGCTGAGGATCATCCTGGTGGGGGCGATCCTGATGCAGGTATGGGTCCACACCCAGGAGTACCTTGTGTTGGAAGGCAAAGCAGGGGCTTATGCCGCCATTGCGATTTCTTCAGCCGCAGCCTCACAAGCCATCGCTTTAGTCGGGCTCTACGGCTTGGGGATGGGGGTTGAGGCGCTATTTGTATCGTACCTGATCAGCGCGATCGTGTTTTGCAGTCGGCAGCCTGGTGTCGATCCGGGGTTTATTGACACGGCGGGGGCGTGCTGGCTTGGGTATGGCCGATCCTGACCAAAGGCCTACCCATGGCCCCGGGCCAGGCGATGGAGTCCGCCAGTGTGACGATCGAACGGAACGTGATCGGGGCGGGCTTGTCGCTTGGGGCATTGGGGATCTATACCCATTCCCAGTCGTACAAAGCTATCACCCTGCTTGCGATCAAAGCCGTGTCTCGGGCCATCTGGCCGGTCTCGCTGCAAGAAGCACGGACTGCGGGCAGCACGTTTATCAAGACGCGGCTAGCGTGGCGGCCCCTGGTGGTGATGCTGACCGTGGTCGCCTTGCTGAACGTTGCGGTTGGGCGTGAGGTGATCGCGGTGTTGACGCACGGAAAGTTCGATCTGGCGGCGAAATTTGTCACCTGCTGGATGATCTATCAGATAATCCAATGCACCTGCCGAGAATATCATACCGTGTTATACACCGCTGGGCGAGGCATTTTTTTAACATATGTGAATGTCATTTCACAGGCGGTGTTCCTTGGGTCTGCTGGCGCTATTGATCGGGCCTTGGGGGATCTGGGGAGCGGTGGTCGCAGCGATCGGGCAGATCATTTTGCTTAAATCGCTCGTGTTGTACCGTGCGGCTCAGATCCAACCGATCGTCTTTAGCGATCAGTTTGGCCATCGGGTCGATCGGGTTCATTTTAATTGGCGTGTGGTGGCAGTGGGTGTTCTGGGAGAGCATGATGGCCCGAGTGGTCTTCGTGGGGTTGATGATGATTGCCTACGGAGCCATGGCTCGGGAGGTGGTTCGATTCATCTTTTCGATCAGCCTGGGGTAATCTCAGCGTCTTCCGCCGTATTGCTAGCCCATCGCTTCAACCCATTGGCCCCCAAGGTTAAAGATAGGCTCTCATGCTTCGTTAATCGACTAAAGGCTTTGGGTTGATCAGTTGTATGGCCAACAGGTATGTTGAACACGGATTGCATGTCAATTCACTGCAGTTAAGACGATGCGTTTTGCTTATTACGTAGCTGGCTTCTGATTATGAAAACGGATTTATCATTACTGACTCACGGCACGGCCCAACCCGGCATTCATACCCCGCAGGACCGTCAGCGGGTACGAGAACTGACCATCGAATGGGCCAACCAAATCATGGGCTGGCAGATCAAGTGGGAAACCGGGATTTACCCCAGCGAGATGGCGGCATTCTTAGGGCTCTGCCGATGGGCGGGGATCCGATCCGTTGCAGAGTCGGGGCGGGGTGAGCATGCGTACTCTACCCAGACCCTGGGTGCATTCGGGAAGCAGACCGGGGTGAAGGTGATCTCCATCGACTTTGCCCCGTGCATACCAAGCCGTACGGGCCGCAGCTAGATGCCTACCCTCAACTCAAATGCGTCCATGGCAACGCGTTTTGTGTCCTGCCCGCGGCGCTACGCCGCCTGACACCTCCCTTGGCGTTGCTGGTCGATGGGCCTAAGCTTCAGCAAGCCAACCGGCTTTCACACACCGCCGCGACGATGTTTGACGTGAGGCTGGTCGCCCACCACAACTGTGTGCTCAACACACCATGGGGGCGAGATTTTGCTCGTGTGTTTCCTCATGCCATGATGTATGAAAACTTGGGGTTGGAGGGAGATCCGAGGTGGCAGCGATTCCGGCAGTGGGAATCCCAATGGACCAATCGTTACGAAGTCCACGCTGAACATCAAGGCGTGTTTACCGGGCGGTCACTTACACAGTCTTCCCTTGCCATGGCATTGCTGAGCCCGAGTCAACAGAAATCCAAAACCGGACCGCCTGATCCATACCGCTATGATTCGCGGTGGTTGAAGGTGAAATGGTCATTGCTCCAACACAGACGGTTGAAGCTTACCTGATCGATCCCTCAGGCATAAGCATCAGCGGTTTGTAATACAGATGCCTTGTTTCGTGCGTCTAAAGAAGTGTGTGAGTTGATGTCCCTACACATCATCGCCGAGATCGGGTCGGTGCACGACGGCAGCTTTGGCAACGCCTGCTGCCTGATCGAGGCCGCGGCTGGGTGCGGGGCCCACGCGGTCAAGTTCCAGACCCACATCGCCGATGCCGAGACACTGCCCGATGCCCCGCCACCGCCCTATTTCACCGCCGAGCCACGACTGGCATACTTCAGACGCACCGCGTTTTACCCCCCAGCAGTGGCAGCAACTCAAGGGCCTGGCCGACCAGCACGGGGTGGGGTTTCCTCTCGTCGCCGTTCTGTGAGGAAGCGGTTGTGCTGCTCGAGGAGCTTGGCGTCCAGCAATACAAAGTGGCCAGCGGCGAGGTCACCAACCTGCCGCTGCTGGAGCGCATCGCCGACACCGGCAAGCCGGTGCTGCTGTCATCGGGGATGAGCCCATGGGCCGAGCTGGATCAAGCGGTTGAGCTTTTCCAATCCCGGGGCAACCCAATCACGGTCATGCAGTGCACCAGCGCCTACCCCTGCCCGCCCGAACGGGTCGGGCTCAACGTGATGCGTGAGATGGCCAAGCGGTACGGGCTGCCCGTGGGGTTGTCCGACCACACGCCCACCCCGTTCGCGTCGTACGCCGCAGCCTGCTTCGGGGCGACGGTGATCGAGAAGCACTTCACGTTAAGCCGGCGGATGTACGGCTCCGACGCGCGATTCGCCACGGAGCCCGAACCTTTTGCAGAAATGGTGCAGGGGATCCGGGCGATCCAACAGATGCTCCACGCCGACGTGGACAAAGACGACCTGATCGAATTCGAGCCGATGCGGAAGGTTTTTCAAAAGAGTATCGTCACACGGTGTGCGATCCCTGCGGGCACCCGGCTGGACCGATCGATGCTGACCACGAAGAAGCCGGGCACCGGCATCCCCGCCAACCAACTCGACCGAGTCGTAGGGCAAGCCGCGGTACGCAAAATCGAGGCTGATACACTGCTGCGATGGGAAGACCTCACCAACGCCCCTGATGGACCAGGCCCGTGACACCGCCCCGACGGCTCACGCAGGCCTAATCCGTTGATACGCCACGTTAACGCACACTTGAACCCACCCTAACCTGCTAGAAAGCCTCCTGTATGCGGAAGATCGCGGTATTCCTGGGCAGCCGAGCCAACTACAGCAGCATCCGTTCAGCGATGCGTGCCATCATGGATCACCCCCAGCTGGAGCTGATCACCATCGCGGGCGCCTCGTCGCTGCTGCCGCGGTATGGGCAGGTCGCAGACCTGATCGAACAAGACGGGTTCCCCGTCCACCACCGCGTGTACATGATCGTCGAGGGTGAGATCCCCGTGACCATGGCGATGTCGACCGGGCTGGGCCTGATGGAGCTGGCCAATATCTTCAGCAACGCACGACCCGACGCGGTGATCGCGGTGGGCGACCGGTTCGAGACCATGTCGGTAGCGGTCGCCGCGGCGTACATGAACCTTCCCCTGGCGCACACCATGGGCGGTGAGGTGACCGGGACGATCGACGAGTCGGTGCGACACGCGGTGACCAAGCTAGCGCACCTGCACTTCCCCGCCAACCAAGACGCCGCCGACCGGATCATCCGCATGGGCGAAGACCCCAAGACGGTGTTCCCCGTGGGCTGCCCCCGGATCGATGAGGTTGCGCGGATCCTCGATGATGCACCGCCGCACACACTCCGCACGCTGTTTGATACCTACAAAGGCGTTGGGGGCCGCTTCGATTTAGCGCAGCCGTTCTTGCTGGTCTCCCAACACCCGGTGACGACCGAGTACGGCCATGGCCGGGCACAGATGGAAGCCACGCTGGCCGCGCTGGATCAGCTGGGGATGCACACGATCCTGATCTGGCCCAATATCGACGCGGGCTCAGACGACGTGTCCAAGGGCATCCGCGCCTACCGCGAGCGGTGCAACCCAAGCTTCTTGCATGTGTTTATCAACCTGCCGATCCCGGTCTACGTCCACCTCATGGATCGCTGCGCCTGCTTGGTGGGCAACTCCAGCAGCGCGATACGGGAAGGGGCGTTCATCGGCGTGCCGGCGGTGAATATCGGCTCCCGACAAAACCAGCGCCAACGCGGCGCTAACGTGATCGATGCCCCCCACGAGCCCGATGCCATCGTCGAAGCGATCCGTCAGCAGATCGCACACGGCAAGTACAACGCCGATCACCTGTATGGCGACGCGCAGGCCGGCCCGCGCATCGCCGAGGTGTTAGCCACGTTTGAACCCAAGATCCAGAAGACCATCTGTTATTGATCAAGGGGTAGGCGATGCCACCAACCCAAGTCTTAGGGATCATCCCGGCCCGCGGCGGCTCGCGCGGGATACGCCACAAAAATATGGCCCCGCTCAACGGCCGGCCGCTGATCGGCTATACCCTCGACGCGGCCTGCGCTAGCCAAACCTTGACACACGTGATCGTCTCGACCGATGACCCGGCGATCGCCGATTACGCCCAACGCCACAGCGTCGAAGCGCCGTTCCGGCGCCCACCCCATCTGGCGCGTGACGACACGCCCATGCTGCCGGTGCTCCAACACGCGATCCAACAGTTCGAATCCAGCGGGCAACACCGGCCCCAAGCCGTGGTGCTGCTCCAGCCCACGTCGCCGCTGCGCACCGCCCAACACATCGACGATGCGGTGGGGCTGCTGCTGACATCGGGCTGCGATTCGGTGGTCAGCGTGGTCCGTGTGCCACACGCGTTCAACCCCACCTCGGTGATGCGGCTGGAACAGGGACGGCTGGTGCCGTTCCTGCCCGGTGAAGGCGCCACCCGCCAGCGACGCCAAGACAAACCCGTCTGCTACGCGCGCAACGGGCCGGCGGTGTTGGCCTGCCAACGCAACGTCTTGATCGATGGCGATCGCCTCTACGGCCAAGATTGTCGGCCCTACGAGATGCCCGCCAACGCCTCGATCGATATCGATACACCCCAAGACCTAGCCCTGGCCGGATGCCTGCTGCTGCGGCAAGGGGCAAGCCCAGCCACCGACCCAAGTGGTTAGCCGGGTGTCGTCGAAGTTTGTGGGGTTTGGGCGGCTGAGGATCCGAGGCGGCCCCAGAAGCGGGCTCCATAGATCGCTGGTGTGCAGGCAGCACAGGGCGGCGATGTGGTTGGCGCATTCGGGGCGCCAGCGGGGGTTGTTCTTGCGTAGTCGGCGGTTGAGGGCGCCCGGCGAGTCCAGCCTAAGCCAGATCAAAGAGCATCACCTGAGATTGCTGGCTAGCTTGAATCTCCAGGTTCGTTTCGTCGCTGACCGCTAGGCCGTCACCCGCTTCCAGCGCCACACCGTTAACCGTGACAGCCCCTTCGAGCACCTGCAGCCAAGCATGCCGGTTGGGCCCAATGGTATGCAAGACTACCCGGTCCGTATCCAGCTGTGCCAGATAAACCACAGCGTCTTGATGGATCACCATCGACTCGTCTCGCCCATCGGGTGAAGCGACCACGCACAACCGGTTACGGGTTTGCTCATCGTGAAAGCCGCGATCTTCATAGCTGGGCTTCAAGCCGCTGCGTTCCGGGCGTAACCAGATCTGATAGAAATGAACCGATTCCGTCGCTGAGGGGTTGAACTCGCTGTGCACGACACCCGTGCCCGCGGTCATCCGCTGGAATTGGCCCGCGCGGAGCACCGATCCGTGCCCGAGGCTGTCCTTGTGCTCCAACGCGCCTGACAAGACGTAAGACAGGATCTCCATATCATGGTGTGGGTGGCTGCCAAACCCCTGCCCCGGCTCAACGCAATCCTCGTTGATCACCCGCAGCGACCGAAATCCCCGGTGGTTGGGGTTGTCATAGCCAGCAAACGAGAACGTGTGATAGGTCTTGAGCCAACCATGATCCGCATACCCTCGGTCTTGAGATTTCCGGATCCGAAGCAAGGTTTGGATCCTCACGTGATCTTCGCCGGGTGCCCGTGGCTAGCGAAGCATACCACAGCCCAACGCCCTTGGCCCTGGAGCATGTTCATCTTCGATGAGCTCATCCCCCGCCACCCGCCCCATCACCATGGATTCAATTGGGGTGCCACACAGCATGGTTCTGAAAGGGTCTGCTGTGTGCGGCGGAACGCAACGCGATGATCCAGCGTCGATGGACCATTCACACACAGCAGCCTTCGGCGTGCGGTGTGGCACCCGCGATCAAATCGATCCATGGTTTTTTCACGCATTCACGCACGGCGTTGAGGGCGCCCGGCTGGTCCGTTATCACAAACGTCGATGGACACCCGGCGCTGATCCTGCGGCGGCTTTGAACACCGTGATCGGCTGCTCCGGTGGTTTTCTCAGCATGTTTAGTAGGCTACGGGATCCGCACTGACTACAGAATTTGAGCTCTTTCTTCTTCCCGTCATCCATGTGCTGGCAGTTTTGGCACAGGACACGGGCATGTTTCTTGTGCCACGTCGATTGGCGCGCCGAAATGAGATGCGCCAGATCCATATCGAACGAACTCTTGTCGTCATAACGGAACAACCCTGCGTTGGGCTCCATGATGAGGTAGGCGTTGTCGTGGCGGCCGATCGCAATCGCATGCCCCCACACCGCTAGATAGCCAGCCCAATTCCCTTCTGGCAGCTGATCCCCGACCTGGTAATAGTGCGTGAACTTCGTTTGGAACACGACAGCTAGGGCTTTATCACACCGATACATCAGCTCGCTGATTCTTCGTTCATGCCGGAACCGAAAGCGTCCATTGAGTTTCCAATCTCCGCCGGCAGCCCCAGCCATTTCCGAATCAAGGTCCTTGCTGTAGGCTCCTTGGAAGCGCAGGACGCTCATAAAGTGATCCTCGAACGCGTCACAGTCCACCGCACCCTCAACGCCCATGCAGGCTCCTACTGTCCAGGCGTCTGAAATGCCTGCGCATATCCCGCCGGGGAGGCGCTCTTGGGTGTCCGTGTCAACGCCGTGTTCGACTTGGGTTCCACACACCCCGCAGAAGCGATTACCGGCCTGCACCTTTGCACTACAAACCGTGTTTGGGCAGTTATTCAGCTTGCGGTATTGGTGTTTGATTTTGCCGTCGGTTTTCAACGCTGTCCCACACTTGCCGCAGTATTTGTCGGTGTCGTACTCCGTTTGCCAAGCGCATTTGGGGCACTTTCGGCGGTGCTTCAAATAGCCCTTTGGCGCACAGTTGCTCCCGCGGATGACAGCCGAATCGGACGCGTTCTCGAAGAGCTTTTGGCCATACAGCTGAACCATGAGTCTTAGGCTCCTTGTACCCGTCAAATCCCCAGGGTGAGTTTGATCAGGTGTAGTATATACCAATCCTGATCGAGTTTGCGGGGTAACATCCGTCCGCGGCAGGGAAATTTCCAGTGTTTTTGTGCGATCGACGCGGTAAATTCATACCCGATGGGTATAGCTTATCCGAATAGTCCGCGGTTCCTCAAGCAAAATGGACGGCCGGTTTCGAAAGTCGTGTGGTTAGCGGCTCGTATGCTCGCGGGCTTTTATCGCCCAGAGCCGGATGTAGCCGCACCCGATTATAGAACGCCGCGGGTGCCTGTGGCTAGCGAAGCATGCCACAGCCGAAGACCCTTGGTCCTGGGGCATGTTCATCTTCGATGAACGCAGCCCCAGCCACCCACACCTTCCTTCACCATGAGCATACCAAGCCGCTAAACCAACTCCTACCGTTCCGCCTTAACTCCCCGCGGTGCGGTCTTCGATCGCGCTGTCGTCGTTATCGAGCCGGGTGGGGCCTTGGGAGAACTCGACCGGGCCGGGCTTGGCGTGATGCCAGGGTTGGGCTTGGGTGATCCGCTGCGCCAGCTGGATGCCCTGGGTCATGGCGTGTTGGTCGGCGGTGGCGGACGGGGCTTGGGCGGGGTGATGAGGGGCGTTGGGGTCTTCGTTGTACAGATGAATTGTCTGCGTGGGGAACGCGAACTGCACGCCCAATTGGTCGGCTAGCCGGATGATGTCCAGGAACAGCCGTTCACGCTCACGCAGCTCGGTCGCCCAATCGGGTGTCTCGTGGAAGACATACAGCAGGATGTTCAGGCTCGACCCGGCGAACTCGTGCAGCCAGACCTGAAAATAATCCTTGCGTGTGTAGGGGTGTGTGCGTATCAGCTCGCGGATCCCCTCGGTGAACGCGACGATCTTGTCGGGCGGGGTGTCGTACTGGATGCCGATGTGTGTCTTGACCCGGCGGTACCGGCGGCGGCCGTAGTTGTCGACCGTGGCGCGCACGAGCGTGGCGTTGGGTACGGTGATCTCCGAGTTATAGAACGTGCGCACGCGCGTGGAGCGGAACCCGACCTCTTCGACCGTGCCCTCCACGTCGTCGATCACGACCCAGTCGCCGACCTCGAACGGGCGGTCCAAGACCACGGCGACCGAGCCGAAGAAGTTTTCGATCGTGTCCTTGGCCGCGAACGCAAACGCCAACCCGCCGATCCCCAGGCTGGTCAGCATCGGCAGGATCGGGATGCTCAACGCCGATGCCGAGTAGATCAACCCAAAAATAACGATGAAGATCTTGGCGGTCTTACGCACCAGCGGGACCAAGACATCGTCGATCTTGGTCTGGGTCTGGTCGGCCTTGCGCATCAGCACCTCGCCGATCAGGTCGGTGATGCACCACGCGGCCCACGTGCCGGCGAGGATCACAAACAAGCGGGCCGCGGTCAGCAGCACCAGCAGCGCCTGATCGGGCAGGTTCAGCAGGTGCAGCAAGACCAGCCAAACCAGGCCCGCGGCGAACATCCCAAGCGGGCGCACGGCTGCGGTGATCGCCTCGTGGCTAGCCGTGGCGCGGCGGCGTGTCAGCAAGCGCTGGGTGGCCAGCCGCAGGGTGTACCGGATGGTGTGGTCCAACACGACCCCGATTAAGACCAGCGCCAACAGCCCCAGCCACTGCCAATACTCCAGGCTCAGCAGCTGCTGACGCTTGAGCGAGCCGGGCATCTTGCTGCGTAGCCACAGCGCAAAGCTATCGACCCGCTCGTCGACCAAGTCTTCCAGGACACGGCGGTGTTCGAGCCGGGTGTAGAGGCGGTGGATCGCTTCGACGGTTGGTGCGGAGAACTTCCACGCCCCTGAATCCAGCTTCACCAGCGTGATGGAGCCGGCGCCCCGAGTTTGCTTAAGCAGCGCCGGGTCGAATCGGCGGTGGGGGAAATAGGTGTAGGTCGTCAGCCCGTGGTCGCGGACGGCTTGGTCATCGGGAATCGGTGTGGTGTCGTCGACGCGTTCAAGGCGGTTGAGCACGCCCCAAAGCTGCCGGGCGGTGTCTTTAGCGCGTTGGTGGCTGGGGAACTGGGTATCGAAACACCCAAACACTTGCTCCCATGCCGAGGGGTCATCGTGGCGAGCCTGGTGGATCGATTCGAGGAAATGAAATAGCGTTGCCTTGGGGCTACGCTGGGCTTGTGTGATAGGGATCGCCGCAGCGGCGCGCTGGTCGGCCTGGTTTTGATTGGGCGTGGTGGCGGTGGGGCCCGGGGTGGCTGGGTCTTGCGCGTGGGCGCATACCGCGGCGAGTATGAAAAAAATCAATCCGCTTCCGGTTTGCCATACCCGCTTTTTCATCGCCACCAAGCCTTTCATGTCGGCTGATTACGCACGCGTTTGTGTCGTCTTACCCATCCGCGGCGGGCCACCTGCGTCCCCCCTTAAGAACCGCAACGTATCCGTTTTCTGACCGGAAAATCATACCCGATGGGTATCGTTGCTTCACCCTACCCAAACCACGCCGGGCTAACCAGGGTGTCGTCCAATTTTGTGGTAGGAGGTATGGTTTTGTGATTTGAGTAAGGAGACTCAGGATGGAATTCAAGGATGATCGTGAGCGTTTGATCGTTCAGCAGGCGGTGGTGGGGTTTCGCGGCGGTTCAGGAAGCGGCGTCGCAGGCCGTGTGGGGTCGGGGTGGCGGCGATGGAAGACGCGGCGGCGACCGGGCCCATGACCGAAGCGTGGGGTGAGTGTGAATGCGCAATGGACGGTGCGAAGGTGAACACGATCGAGGGTTGGCGTGAGATCCGTGCGGTGGTGATGTGCAGATGTGAACCGGGCCAGCCGGCGGGTGTTCGCCATGGGAAGAAGCGGAAGCTGCCCGAACCGTCAGCCCGTGTGGTGTGGGCGGGGATCGCCGATCATCAGGCGGTGGGCCAGCAACCAATGGGACCAATTCTGGGGCCGCCTCGGATCCTTAGCCGTCTAAACCCCACAAACTTAGACGACACCCGGCTAACCATGGCCCTGTTGGCCCCGACACTTTGGTTGACATCGGTGGTTTGACATTGATACACTGCTTGGCTTCCTGTGGGTTGGGGGGGCGATCCAAGTGCTTTGGTTGCGGTGTTGGCCAGGCACGGCTACGATACGGCTGAAAGGAATGAAATTGCAGTGGGGGGCAGAGGAACACCAAGGGCACAGCACGGCTTGGCAGGGATGATTCTGAAAGCGGTGTTTGTGTTTAAAAATGGCATTATGGGTTCTATTCCCAAGGGTTTAACCATGGGGAATGAGCCTGGATCAGCGGCTCTTTAATGGGTTGGTTGATCGTGATGTGTGCTCTTTGACAAGTGGATAGCTGAACTGTTGCATGTTAACACCGAGAATGAAGTTCTTGAGGAGCTTGCCTGCGCTGGCTGAATCGATGTGAATCGGTCAAGGCAGCGTGGGTTGCTGGGTGGCTTAGAAGCCCAGCGGGTTAATCGGCGAGGCATCGGTCGCGGTTGAGCATGGGGCCTGGCAACGGGCGCTGTGTTGGGTTGATGATCGGTTCTTGGTCGGTGTGATCAAGCTACTAAGAGCGTGCGGTGGATGTCTTGGCGTCAAGAGGCGATGAAAGACGTGGGAACCTGCGATAAGCCTAGGGAAGCTGGTAACCAAGCTGTGATCCTAGGATCTCTGAATGGGGAAACCCGGTCTGCTTTCGGGCAGATCATCGGCGGCTCAATGCATAGGCCGCCGAGGCGAACTCAGGGAACTGAAACATCTAAGTACCTGAAGGAAAAAAAAGAAACCTCGATTCCGTCAGTAGCGGCGAGCGAAATCGGAACAGCCCAAACCGGTCTTTGGACCGGGGTTGTGGACACCAACATGGCCAACTGATCAAGCTGTGAATCGTCTGTGAAAGGCGAACCAAAGAAGGTGACGGTCCTGTAGCAGCAAGAGCAGGCGGCCTAGGTGCTCCAGAGTAGCACGGAGCTCGTGAAACTCCGTGTGAAACTACGGGGCCCACCCCGAAAGGCTAAATACTCCTTGACGACCGATAGTGAACCAGTAGGGTGACTGAATGATGAAAAGCTCCCCGACAAGGGAAGTGAAAAGGACCTGAAACCGCGCGCTTACAAGCGGTCGGAGCCGGCCTTCGGGCTGGTGACGGCGTGCCTTTTGCATAATGAGCCGGCGAGTTAGCTTCTGTGGCAAGGTTAACCCATACCCTGGGGTAGCCGAAGCGAAAGCGAGTCTTAAAAGGGCGACTAGTCGCAGGGGTTAGACGCGAAACCTAGTGATCTACCCATGGCCAGGTTGAAGGGAGGGTAAAACCTCCTGGAAGACCGAACCCGTTAACGTTGAAAAGTTATGGGATGAGCTGTGGGGAGGAGTGAAAGTCTAATCAAACTGGGAGATATCTCGTTCTCCTCGAAATAGTTTTTGGGCTAGCCTCGCGTTACAGCTTGTGGGGGTAGAGCGACTGAATGGGGATGGGGGGCTACCCGCCTACCCACTCCAACCAAACTCCGAATACCACAAGCCTCTGTCGCGGGAGTCAGACTGCGGGGGATAATCTCCGTGGTCAAAAGGGAAACAACCCAGACCGCCAGCTAAGGTCCCTAATCGAGTCTTAGTTACTAAGGAAGTTAGGATGCCGTGACAGCCAGGATGTTGGCTTAGAAGCAGCCACCATTTAAAGAGTGCGTAATAGCTCACTGGTCGAGGATCCTAGCGCCGATAATGATCGGGAATAAGACGCGAACCGAAGCTGCGGGCTCGTGCTTGCACGAGCGGTAGAGGAGCGTTCCTGTCAGCGTTGAAGCAGTGCCTTAAGGCTCTGTGGAGCGGCAGGAAGTGATCATGCCGGCTTGAGTAACGATCAAACAGGTGAGAATCCTGTTCCCCGAATGCCTAAGGTTTCCTGGGCAAGGTAAATCCGCCCAGGGTTAGTCGGACCCTAAGGCGAGGCCGAAAGGCGTAGTCGATGGGAAGCAGGTGAATATTCCTGCACTTCGTTGTGAGGTTGAAGCAGCGTGACGGATCTCCAAAGTGGGTCGCACGGCTAGACGAGTGCGTGTCGCAAGACCGAGGGCGCTTTGTCCCGAAGCCCGTGGCGGAGGTTCCAAGAAATAGCGTCTGTGGACGATCAGCGGACCCGTACTAAAACTGACACAGGTAGGCGTGGTGAATAACCTCAGGGGCTCGAGAGAACGGTTGTTAAGGAACTAGGCAAATTGACCCCGTACGCTCGCAATAAGGGGGCCCTCCCCGGCTTGACCGGAAGGGCGCAGAGAAAAGGCTCTGGGGACTGTTTATCAAAAACACAGGACTGTGCGAACTCGCAAGAGGATGTATACAGTCTGACGCCTGCCCAATGCCGGAACGTTAAGGAAGCAGGTTATCCCGCCACTAAATCGCTCTTTTTGTTTCAACCATGTATTACGTTTACACTCTTCAAAATATCAATTGCCATGACGAATTTTACCTGGGTTACAGCTCAGATCTTCGCCAGCGATTGAGGCACCACAATGAAGGACGCAATACATCAACCCGCGGTCGCACGTGGCGCCTTGTGTACTACGAGGCATACACCACGGAAAAAGCCGCTCAGGAACGAGAACGAAAGCTGAAACACGATGGACGTGTCAGGCGATTTCTCATGGATCGGATCAAAGAATATCTGTGAGAGCGATTTAGTGGCGGGAGAAGCTTGCGACCGAAGCGCCGGTCAATGGCGGCCGTAACTATGACGGTCCTAAGGTAGCGAAGTTCCTTGTCGGGTAAGTTCCGACGCGCATGAATGGCGTAACCACTGGAGCACTGTCTCAACAACCGACTCGGTGAAATAGAAGATGCGGTGAAGATACCGTATACCCGCAGCAAGACGGAAAGACCCCGTGGACCTTTACTGTAGGCTGGTATTGGCCACGAGTATATTCTGCGTAGGATAGGTGGGAGGCTTTGAAACCTCGGCCCTGGTTGAGGTGGAGCCATCCTTGAAATACCACCCTGGATATCCTTGTGACCTAACCCCGACCCGTGAACCCGGGCGGGGGACCGTGCTAGCTGGGCAGTTTGACTGGGGCGGTCTCCTCCTAAAAAGTAACGGAGGAGCGCAAAGGTTGGCTCAGCACGGTTGGAAACCGTGTGTCGAGTGTAAGAGCACAAGCCAGCTTTACTGCAAGACGTACTTGTCAAGCAGTCTCGAAAGAGGGCTCTAGTGATCCGGCGATACCGTGTGGAAGGGTCGTCGCTCAACGGACAAAAGGTACCCCGGGGATAACAGGCTGATCGCCTCCGAGCGTCCATAGCGGCGAGGCGGTTTGGCACCTCGATGTCGGCTCGTCACATCCTGGGGCTGAAGGCGGTCCCAAGGGTTGGGCTGTTCGCCCATTAAAGTGGCACGCGAGCTGGGTTCAGACCGGCGTGAGCCAGGTCGGTCCCTATCTGCTGTGGGCGTAGCAACTTTGAGAGGATTCTTCTTTAGTACGAGAGGATTAGGAAGGACGGACCCCTGGTGCGCCAGTTGGACCGCTAGGTCCACCGCTGGGTAGCTAAGTCCGGCAGGGATAACCGCTGAAAGCATCTAAGCGGGAAGCCTCCCTCAAGATCAGAGTTGCACGCGAGCTTGCTCGTGAGAGACCCCCGGAAGACTACCGGGTTGATAGGCCGCAGCTGTAAGGGCCGAAACGCCCTCAGGTGAGCGGTACTAACGGTCGATCGCTTGATCATACCGACCACGGATCGATCCATATCCGATCCTGGCCGACAAAACCATAGCTCCTCAAATACTTCTTCTTCGGTGTTAACAATGTTTTAAACGCCCACAACGAGCCGCGACCGTAAGGGAGCGGGTAGAGCGTTTGAAACCAAAACAGTTCAGCCATCCACTTGTCGGTCCGGCTATGCCGGACATTTGATTGGTGGGGTGGGCATCTTGCCCGCCTCTTGCAGGCAGAACGGTAGGTCCGGGCCCGCCCGGACAAACAGCTTGAATGACGGTAACGTCCGCCCTCCGCGGACCCCAAAAACCAAATACCCCGGCCGGGTGGCACTGGCTGCTTGTCAGCCAGTGTTCCTCAAACGGTAAGAAGTTCGATCCGTTGGCCAGAAAAACCAAATACCCCGGTTCGTTACGGCCAACCCCGTGACGAACCCTTGCCGGTGACCATAGCGACGGGGTCACACCTGATCCCATCCCGAACTCAGCAGTTAAGCCCGTCGCGCCGATGATACTGCCTCTGCGGGAAAGTAGGTCATCGCCGGCTTTTCAACCCCGTCGCCCTAAAGGCGGCGGGGTTGTTTTATTTGAGATATTTGTCAAACTAGACACCAAATATGGCCAAATAGAAAAAGGATCGCTATGAAACTTAAATTTCTAAACACAATATCTCTTTTCTGCATTTTTGTTTCGGCTATTGCACTACAAGGTTGTGGGAAACACAAGAAGCAGATTGTTTTATTCGATAATGAAGTGGCACTTCGCTCAGCTATACTGAAACTCGCTCACGACCAACCGTTTCTTAATCTTATACAGGTAAAAAAGCTTAACTACAATTTGGGACAAGGCTTAAGTGTAGCGGAAATGTTTGATGTGGCTTCATCTCTGTTGTCTAAAGCTAAGTCAACGGAAAAACCAGAAGACATAGTACTTCTGTTCATCTTTACAACAGATGAAAAAGGTTCGGCTAGAAAGATAGCGATTGAGAACACGCATGCGTTCAGTACGTTCAGTTTTAATCACAATGTGCTCGAGCATCGCTATTATGAAAAACAGGATCCACAATATTTCGTAGAAGTACCTTCACTTAGGATCAAACTCAACGGCGGTTTTAGTAACGATGATATTAGAATGTTGCATTTTGCGGCTGTTGGGAAAAATGGTTTGCCTTCCAGATCTACGATTTATGAATTTAGCATTCAATCCGATGTCAACGTTTCGGATCGACAAGAGATTGACTACAGTATTAGGCGAGCTCTTCTTTTAGACAAAGAACGGTATTGGGGTGCATCAACCAGCGGCCTATATGGAGAAGAACTTCAAGCCGCATTAATGCCACAGGAGCCTGGTGGTGAAGGCGGTAATTTCTGTGGATTCATCAATCCCGGACCTCCTTTGAATGAAGGGCCGACGGATCCCAAAACCGGATGCCCTAAAGGTGCCGACCCTTGTTATAGCGACCCAATTGCCGGTACAAAAAAGTACTGCACAAACAAGGATAAAGGAGGTTGTTTTGCGGCAATGGCTACCGCCCTTAGAGCAAATGAGCGATTTCGTAATGTGCATGTGGACTTTAAAAAGCTATGGGCGTTTCAAGATAAGTTCCTTTTAAAGTATGAAATGGGACGAGATTATGTGGCATCATATATCCTAATTTCACTCTTCACAGAGCTTGACTCAGAGTCCCTTAAGCTGTCGGTTGATATTCTGCCTTACCTTTATAGAACAATCGATATTTTGATGTCCAAGGGTTCGGATGACACAGTTGTTGTGACGCCAGAGTTTTCCAAAATCGTATTTGCTTTGATCGAAAGGATCCGTGACGATAAAAATCAAAATCTCAAAAGTGTTTGGGACCGTATTGAGAAGGATCTAAAAGAATTTCAGGGTTTGTCAAAAAAAAAGTTGGTCACAATATTCAGAACACGATCATCTGTATCGTTAAATTCTCCAGTACCTAGCAAATGATTTTGTTGCCGGGGGGAGGAAAAGGTGTCAGACACCTTAAATTACTAAATTACTAAATTACGGCGGGTGGCTGGGGCTGCGTTCATCGTAGATGAACATGCCCCAGGACCAGGGGCGTTGGGCTGTGGCATGCTTCGCTAGCCACAGGCACCCGGCGGGGTTGTTTTTGTATCGAGGTTAGAATGGATACTCGGCTATCAATTGAGTTGATAACGTCCTAAATCATGCGCACATTTGAAAAGGCAGCTCTCCCGGCGGATGGTGTTGTTGAAAGACAGTACCCTCAACCAAGGAGAGCTACGATGGATGATGTTACGGCAAACGATGTCGGGATGAAAGACGTGTTTCGGATCGACGAAGCTCAGGTCCGCGGTCACGTCGACCGGATTGTGGTGGAGTCTGTTGAGCAGACACTCAACGGGCTTTTGGATGCCGAAGCCGCGGCGTTGTGCCAAGCCGGCCGGTATGAACGCACCGATGCCAGGAAGGATACCCGGGCCGGTTCGTACCATCGCAAGCTTCAGACCAAGGCAGGCCAGGTGACGCTCAAAGTGCCCCGGTTGCGGTCGTTGCCTTTCGAGACGCAGATCATTGAGCGTTACAAGCGTCGTGAAAGCAGCGTGGAGGAGGCGTT
Source organism: Phycisphaeraceae bacterium (assembly GCA_965223655.1). Lineage (GTDB taxonomy): Bacteria > Planctomycetota > Phycisphaerae > Phycisphaerales > Phycisphaeraceae > CBDCXC01. Next base: position 110,368 of record CBDCXC010000018.1, on the reverse strand, counting down.
GATCGAGATGTATTTGGCGGGCGTGAGTGTGCGTCGAGTCGAAGACATCACCCAGGCGTTGTGGGGCACGAAGGTATCGCCTTCGACGGTGAGCGAGCTGAACCAGAAGGTGTATCAGCAGATCGATGCATGGCGGCACAAGCCGATTGAAGGCGAGCATCCGTATGTGTACCTCGATGGCACATACCTCAAGCGGAGCTGGGGCGGTGAGGTGAAGAACGTGGCGATCCTGGTAGCGATCGGCGTGGCGCGCGACGGTTATCGCGAGGTGCTGGGCATCGCCGAAGGGGCCAAGGAAGACAAGGCGTCGTGGCTGGGGTTCTTGCGTCACCTCAAGCAACGTGGTCTGTGCGAGACACGCTTATTTGTCAGCGACGCGTGCTTGGGACTGGTCGAAGCGCTGGGTGAGGTGTTCCCGGATGGACAGTGGCAACGCTGCGTGGTGCACTGGTACCGCAACGTGTGGAGCTGCGTGCCCCGCAGCAAAGTCAAAGAGGTCAGTGCGATGCTCAAGGCAATCCACGCTCAAGAAGACCGTGACGCGGCGCTGAAGAAGGCCGAGGATGTAGCGGTCAAGCTTGAGGGGATGAAGCTACCCAAGGCTGCGGCGTTCGTTCGGGATTCGGTACACGAGACGCTGCGGTATATGAGTTTCCCACGTGAACACCGGACACGGCTACGCACGAACAACCCGCTGGAACGATTGATGCGTGAGATCAAACGCCGCACGAAGGTGGTGGGTGCATTCCCAGATGGCCACTCGGCGGTGATGCTGGCTTCGGCGCGGGTGCGTCACGTAGCCGGTACGCGTTGGGGGACACGGAAGTACCTGGACATGGATCGACTTTACGAACTCGAACGTGAGCGAGACCACGAATCGGAAGAAGAACGATTGAGCGTGGCGGTGTAGCCACGCAATGGTTGGCTGGCCCTTCGTTCGGGCTCGCTACGCTCGCCCTCACTGCGGCCCAGCCAACCAGCCATCCCCCGGAGACTGCTTAACCAAAGTGCGCAACTTGACGGACACTACCATTGAGTTGCGTGCTACGGGAGGGCGTAAGGCAAAATCGGATTCAGTCCGTAGGGCGGGGTGGGCCAAACCTACTTCTTGACCTTCAGGTACGCCAGGTGGTTGACTGGTGAGGTGCCGTGGCCCAGGTCGGTCGTCTGGCGTATGGCTTCGTTGACCAGGGCCTTGGCGGTTTGGACGGCTTCGTCGATGGGTTGGCCTTGCGCCAGCGCCGCGGTGATCGCGGCGCTGAAGGTGCAGCCCGAGCCGTGCAGGTTGGTCGTGCTGCGCCACGCGCTGGTGATCTCGTGGGCGTCGGTTCCGTCGAAGTAGATATCGACAGCCTGCCCGTCGCCATCGCCGGGGCGCTGGATGCCCGTGACAACACACGCCTTGGGGCCGAACTGGGCGCAGATCTGCTTGGCGGCTTCGGTAGCGGCGTAGGCCTCGGTGATGGGCTTGTCTTGCTTGAGCAGCTTGGCGGCTTCTTGGCCGTTGGGGGTAACCACCGCAGCCAGCGGCAGCAGGTCGTGGCAGAGCGTCTTGATCGCGGTTTCGTCTAGCAGCGTGTGGCCCGTGGTGGAGACCATGACGGGGTCCACGACCAGGGGCGCCAGCTTGTTGCGTTGGGCCGCTTTGGCCACGGCCTTGACGATCGCGGCGTTGGCCAGCATACCGGTTTTAGTTGCGGCGATGGGCAGGTCCCCGGCTACCGCGTCGATCTGCTGGGCGACCAGGTCGGGGTCTAAAGCCTCGCTATGCTTGACCGCGGCGGTGTTCTGGACGGTGATCGCGGTGATGGCGGTGCAGCCGAAGACGTCGAGTGCAGCAAAGGTTTTGAGGTCGGCTTGGATCCCCGCCCCACCGCTGGGGTCAGACCCGGCGATGGTCAGAGCGGCGTTGATCCCCGGTGTAGTGCGTGTAGCCACGGTGGATTCCTTATGATGGAAGGGTCATGGATCGGCGTGGTATAGTATTTCTTGTTCTCTAATCATCGGTTGGGTAAAGGCTTGGGCGTGTATATTTTTGAATGCCCATGTCACGGATGGGCCCTGGATCTGGCCATGGGCGTTGCAACCCGCTGCGTTGGGCCATAAGATGCCACGTTCACACCAGAAGGTCAACGGGTTCTATTGAAGAGGGTTATCCCCATGCCACGAGTATGTGAGTTTACCGGCCGCAAGACAACGTTTGGCAACACCTACACGCACCGCGGGAAGGCAAAGTACCTGGGCGGGGTGGGGACCAAGGTGACCGGCAAGACCAAGCGCAAGTTCCGCCCCAATATCCAGAAGGTGACCGCTGTGATAGACGGTGTGCCTACGCGGATTAAGGTTTCGACCAAAGCGATCCGGATGGGCCTGGTCGTCAAGCCGCTGAAGCGCAAGTACGCGTATAAGCCCGATGCGGATGCGGCTTCAACCGATCAATAGCCAACATCAAGGCTACGCCGATCCGTCAACGGTGTCCCTGAAGCATTTTTTGGTTTAACGAGCCGCGACCGTGAGGGAGCGGGAATGCCAACAGCTAAGTCGACTAAAAATAAAGCTAGATGCATGTCCTTATGCAGAGGTTGTCTATATCCATTGGAGATGAGTTTGCCGCGTCGGAAACACAAAAACGCCAAAAATTTCCCTGCCGCGGCCGGACGTTACCCCGTAAACTCAATCGAGGCTGGTCTAACTACGACTTTGGATTCAATCGTGGTTGATACGCTATTGAAGAACCCTGCTCCCTCACGGTCGCGGCTCGTTGCGGGCGACCAAGCTTTTAGCAACCCCAAGGCGTCGAACTATACCCGATGAGTTAGCGCCCGATCCCGCTGCCTAGCCGATGAGCAAGCCAGCCGATCAAAAGCTCGAAATCCAACACGCGACCGACATCGTCGGCCTGATCGGCGAGCAGATCGCGCTCAAGCCCCAGGGGCGTGAGTTTGTTGGGCTGTGCCCGTTCCATGATGATAAGAAGCCGTCGCTGCACGTCTCGCCCGTTAAGCAGATCTACAAGTGCTTTAGCTGCGGCGCGGGCGGCGATGTGTTTAGCTTCATGATGAACTACCACAAGCTGACGTTCCCCGAAGCGTTGGCGCACCTGGCCCAGCGTGCGGGGATCGAGCTGGTGCGGCTAAGCCGGTCAGGTGCCCGTGGTGCGACCGAAGAAGGTGCTTCAGAGGGCGGGGGTTCTGGGGGTGATCGGCAGCTGATCGCCCAAGCCAACCAGCGGGCATTGTTGTTTTTCCAGAAGCAATTCCAGCACCCCCAGCAGGGGCAAGGCGCTCGGGAATACACCCAAGCCCGTGGGATCACGCCTGAGATGATCGAGGCGTTCCAGGTTGGTTACGCTCCGGATCAGTGGGACGGTTTGGTCCAATCGGGTCAGGGTGGGGGTGTCAAAGGGCTGGAGCTAGCGGGTCTGGCCTCAGCACGGAAGTCTGGCGACGGTTTTTATGATCGGTTCCGCCACCGGCTGATGTTCCCCATCTTCGATGCGTTGGGTCGGCCGATCGCGTTTGGCGCCCGGCGGCTGCGGGAGCAGGACGAGCCAAAGTACCTCAACAGCCCCGAGACCGCGTTATTTAATAAGTCGGCGACGCTCTATGGGCTGCACTTGGCCAAGCAATCGATTGTGGCGTCGCAGGCGGCGGTGGTGGTCGAGGGGTACACCGATGTGATCGCCTGCCACCAGGCGGGGTTTCGCAACGTGGTGGCGACGCTGGGGACTGCTCTGACGCGGCAACACGTGACAGCCTTGTCGCGTCTGTGTGAGCGGGTGGTGCTGGTCTTCGACGCCGATGCCGCAGGCCAGAAAGCCGCCGACCGGGCGGTGGAGGTGTTCTTAACCGGGCTGCTCGATGTCACGGTCGCGGTGCCCCCGCCGGGTGAAGACCCTGCGCAGCTGTTGGCGGGGTCTGATGGGGCTCAGCGGTTCCAATCGCTGCTAGATCATGGGGTTGATGCGTTAGAGTATAAATTCACCCGCCTGACCGATCAGCTTGAGCAGTCCGACACGATCACCGGGCGCCAGCGCCTGGCGGAGCAGTTTTTACAAGATTTAATCGCCCTGGGTGTGCTGGGCCAGCAGGCGATCCGCCGGGCGATGATTGTTCGTCGGCTGGCGCAGCTATTGTCGATCCACGAATCTGCGGTTGAGTCGCAATTAAAGAAACTCGCCGCCTCTCGACCCAAGTTCCGTGAGCCCGCACCAGCCGCCGCACACGACGATCCGTCGGGGCACGTTGCCGCGGAAAATAATTTTCAAAATGAGGTTGCCTGGCCGGATCGCGCGCATAAAATACGTGCTCTACAACTGGCTGAACAGCAGATCATTGGGTGTTTATTGCGGCGGCCGGCTTTGTTTCACCAAACCTTATCGAATGGGATGGCCTTGGACGAAGCACTCACCCCAGGGGAGATGATTACCCCCGAAGCCAAACAGCTGTATGCCTTCCTCTATCAACAACTCAGCGGCAACCCAACGGTCACGCTAGCGCAGCTGCTGGCGGAATTGGCCAGCGAAGCCCAGCACGGGCTGGCGGGCATCGCCACGCACGCCGAGGCGCAGGCCGATGCCCTGTGCGGCGAAGATGAAGATTCTCTAACCCAGATGCTGGTCACCAGCGTCCAATCGCTCTTAGAATACCATCAGGAACATCAATACCAGCAGAAGCGTCAAGCGGTGTTCGGCTTGGGGGGCCAGGCTCAACAGCAGGCCGATGAGACCGACACCGATACGCTGCTGCGAGAACTCAGCGAGCACCGGCGGAACAGCCCTTCGCCGGCTCGGATTGCGCGTGTAGGAAGGGGGTGAGGCAACAACAATACGGTTGGGGTGAAAGCAACCACAGGCCTGGATCGCCGGGGGCCCGACAAGCCGGGCGCCGCTGCGTCTAGGGGCATCTACAAAGGTGGTTGGTGGTCTGTCACGATGCGTGGATGAGACGGTCAATACCAAAGAAGATTTCGTCAAGAAGCTTTCAACCCAACACCCAGGAAATTCTGAAAGGCGGGTCGATTTGATCACGACACAGACGCAAGAACCGGTGACGCAGCTGATCGATGCGGGCAAGCGCAGGGGGTATGTCACCTACGACGAGCTCAACGCCATGCTGCCCGATCACATGGTCGAGCCCGACCAGCTCGACAAGCTGCTTGTGCAGTTCGATTCGCTTGGGGTCAAGCTGACCGATCATGGCAAGCAGCCGTTCCTGGTTGAGGCCGCCGGGGAGCCGGGCAAATCGGCCCAGGCTCAGGCATCGAAGGGGGAAAAAGCCGCGGTGGACGACAGCCCAGTGATTGACGAAGCCACAATTAAGCGGGACCTCAAAGAAGCCTTAGAAGAGGCCAAGAACCGCCGCATCGACGACCCCGTGCGCATGTACCTCACGCAGATGGGTGAGATCAGCCTGCTGACCCGCCCCGAGGAGATCCGACTGGCCAAGAAGATCGAGACCACACGGATGATCTTCCGCCGCAAGGTCTTGGAGAACGACTACGCGATCGGCGCCGCGGTCGAGATCCTAGAGATGGTTGCGGCTGGCGACCTGCCGTTCGACCGGACGATGAAGATCTCTACCGCTGAGGAAGACGCCAAGGGCAAGATCGCCGCCCGCATCCCCGAGAACATCAAGACCGTCCACAAGATGTTGGAGCTCAACCGCGCCGATTGGGACGCCCTGGAACAGCCCGGTCGCAAGGCCAAGGCCCAGGTTGAGCTGCTGCACAGCACCATCAAGGGCAGGCGGCGCAAGATGGCGACATTGATCGAAGAGCTGTCGCTACGCACCAGCAAGATCCAGCCGCTGATGAAGAAGCTGCGCGCGATCCACGCCAAGATGGTCCAGCTCAAGCAGCAGCTGGCGGCGGCCGACGACCGGCCCGACCGGTTCGACCCCGAGGACGTGATCGTGATGCGTGAGGAGTTGTCCGGGCTGCGGTCGCTGGTGCTCGAAGAGCCCGAGTCGCTTGGGCACCACGTCGGGCATATCAAGACCGTCTTCGATGAGTACGAGCAGGCCAAGCGCGACCTGTCGGGCGGGAACCTGCGGCTGGTCGTGTCGATCGCCAAGAAGTACCGCAACCGGGGCCTAAGCTTCTTGGACATCATCCAGGAGGGCAACACCGGGCTGATGCGCGCGGTGGACAAGTACGAATACAAGCGGGGCTACAAGTTCTCGACCTACGCCACGTGGTGGATCCGCCAGGCGATCACCCGCGCGATCGCCGACCACGCGCGCACGATCCGCGTGCCCGTGCACATGATCGAGACGATGAGCCGGCTGCGCAACATCGCCAAGAACCTGCTCCAAGACCTGGGGCGCGAGCCCACGATGGAGGAGATCGCGCTCGAAGCCAAGATGCCCATCAGCGAGACGCGCCGTGTGATGAAGATCAGCCGCCATCCGATCAGCCTCGACCGGCCGGTAGGGGAGTCCGAAGATTCCTACTTCGGTGACTTCATCGAAGACGATAGCGTCTCAAGCCCGTCCGACACCGCCATGCAGGAGATGCTGCGGTACCGCATCGAACAAGTCCTCAAGACCCTGACCTACCGCGAGCGCGAGATCATCAAGCTGCGGTACGGCATCGGCGACGGGTACACCTACACACTCGAAGAGGTCGGGCGGATCTTCAAGGTCACACGCGAACGGGTGCGCCAAGTCGAAGCCAAGGCCATCCGCAAGCTCCAGCACCCGGTGCGTAGCAGGAAGCTAGCGGGCTTCATCGACGGGCGGTTTGAGGAAGAGATCGAGGATTAAACGCCGTCATTGAATCACCCGAATAGATCAAACCCGAAGCCCACGGATTGCCATCCGTGGGCTTTTTGTGATGGCGCGGGTGTTCGGGAGCGCGCCTGTTTTCCGAGCGTGGCCTCAGGGCAGGTCCGGGTCGGGGGCGTTGATCTGCTGCTCGAGGGCTTGGAGCTCTTGCTCCATGTTGTCGGCGTTGATCTGCTCGCGGGCCTGGGCGTTGTAGTCGGGGGTGTTCTCACTGCAGCCGAGCATGACGCTGGCGATCAGGACCCCGGCGGCGGCGCATGAAGTGGTTGGGTGTGGCATGGCGGGTCTCTCTTTTTTTCCTTTGTGGTGGCTGGGTGAAGCCGCGTTCAGCACAGCAAAAAACAATTCATACGCACTTGGATTAATCCTGAGTCGATCGCGACGAGCCGCGACCGTCAGGGAGCGGGTTTCTCAGTGTTTTTTATCGACTCACATTTAATCCAGATATGTATCATACCAATCGTAGAAAGTAATCGCCTCGGGCCTCTTGTACGCGGCGTTGTGTTTTAAGAACTTCGGTGATCTGAGCGCAGTCATAATATACGCAGATGCGTATGACATCGAGCCGCGGTTGTCTTGGATGTCAAGTGGCCCCGAACCCATCGCGGGGTCGAAAACACAAGCGGCGTGCAAGGCCAGGATAGGCCCGTCCCGATCGGGTTGACGGGGTCCGGTTCGCCCGCGGCAAACGCATACCCGATGGGTCTATTGAGCCATGAATGCTCCGACCAACATGATCCGCCTTGAAAACCGCTATTGCTCTGGGGTCTAACCGTCGCGGCTGGTTGCGTGACCAACATTGAATCAGGCTGCGATCAAACGCCATCGTCAAACCGCATCCTCGAACCGCTGCCCGGTGTTGACAAGCCCATATACACCGCTTATTACTGGCAACCCGAACTGAAGCCGCTGTCCGGCATGGCCGTCGGGCCTGCTTGCTATACGCATCGCGTAGACAATGCCGCGTCGGAGAACATCAAGACACCGGGGATTCCCCTGCCGCGGACGGGCGATCCCCCGTAAACTCGATCGGCACTGGTATCTTTTTAAGGAGATTGACACATGAAGACTACGATTGTTTTTCTTTTGATCGGTTTGCTGGTTGGGTCGGTGTGTGCAGAAGAGCAAGACATCCCTGAGATCACCCCGCTTGAAAAGAACGCCGACCTTGAGATCAGTGACGCGAAGGTCAGCCTGATGGAAGACCTGGACCTGCTGGTCTTTGACGTCGCGGTCAAAGGCACGCCTGGCCAGACCGTCCCCGAGGCCAGGGGTGGGATGGCCGGGGCACCTGTGCTGGGGTATGTGTTCCCGACCACCTTAAGCCCAACCGATGTCGGGTTTAGCGATACCGAAGGGATCGTGGCGCTGGCGGTCACCAGCCACCCAGACTTCGATGACACGCCCTTGTGGGATGAGAACAACGACCGCGATTACGCCAACGACGGCGTGGTCTTCCACACCCACTGGGTGGTGTTGACCAAGGACGGCCGCGTCAAAGGCGGGCTGGCGGTCAAGCAATTCACGGAAGAGCAAAAAGACACGGTGGTTCTGCCGCCTACCAACCCGGGGATGCCGATGTATATGGACTCGCCGGGTTTGGCCGTTGCGTTGAAGGGCCATCATTTGCGCGTGCTGGTCCCGCTGGCACGGGTCAACAACAAGCGTGACTTCAAGTTCGATGCGGTGGCGGTCTACATGCAGGTCATGCCGAAGGGCGACTACCCGCTGCTTGGGGTCTACGAAGTCTACTCGGTCTGGTCGGGCGACCTGTCGCTGCCGGGAACGGTCGAGTAATCCTGGTACTGATCGTCCATTGAACTGCGTAGCGGCCACGACCCACTGGTAACAAGCCCACGGTGGTGTTGGGCTTGGGTATGGTCCGCGGCACCGTGGGCTCTACGAACTCATTTCTTGATCTTTTGGATCCCGACACGGTCATCCTATGCGCGATGCGTATACAATGCATCATTTCTTCAATCCATACCTTGAGGGATGCCAATGACCCAGAAGCTCAACAAATTCAGCAGCCGGATCACCGAGGTGAAGTCACAGGGCGCGTCGCAGGCGATGCTGATCGGCACGGGCCTATCCGAAGCCGACCTGCACAAGCCTCAGGTGGGGATCGCCAGCATGTGGTACGAGGGCAACACGTGCAACATGCACCTGAACGATCTTGCCGCCAAGGCCAAGCAGGGCGTGGTCGACGCCGGCCTGGTGGGCATGCGGTTCAACACGATCGGCGTCAGCGACGGGATCTCGATGGGCACCGATGGCATGAGTTTCTCGCTCCAATCGCGTGACCTGATCGCCGACTCGATCGAGACGGTGATGAGCGCCCAGTGGTACGACGCGAACATCTCGATCCCCGGGTGCGACAAGAACATGCCCGGATGTTTGATCGCGATGGGGCGGCTGAACCGCCCGGCGTTGATGATCTACGGCGGGACGATCCGGGCTGGTCATTGCCCCAGCCTGGCACAGTCCGAGGGTGGGGATGCGGTGGATATCGTCTCGGCGTTCCAGTCCTACGGGCAGTTCATCACGGGCAACATCGACGAGCCCACGCGGCAAGACATTGTGCGCACCAGCTGCCCCGGGGCGGGTGCGTGCGGCGGGATGTACACCGCCAACACCATGGCCAGCGCGATTGAGGCGCTTGGCATGAGCCTGCCCTATAGCTCGTCGATCCCAGCCGAAGACCCACGCAAGATCGAGGAGTGCCTCGCCGCGGGCCGAGCCATCCGGGGCCTGCTCGAAAACGACACCAAACCACGCGACATCATGACCCGACAGGCGTTCGAAAACGCGATGGTCGTGGTGATGGCCGTGGGCGGGTCGACCAACGCGGTGCTGCACCTGATCGCGATGGCCAAGGCCGTGGGGGTGGGGCTGACGATCGATGACTTCCAAGCGGTGAGCGACCGCGTGCCGATGCTGGCCGACCTCAAACCCAGCGGCCGGTACGTGCAGGAAGACCTCCACAACGTGGGCGGCACACCCGCGGCCATGAAGCTGCTGCTCAAAAAAGGGTTGCTCGACGGCGACTGCCTGACCGTGACGGGTAAGACGATCGCCCAAAACCTAGAAAGCCTACCGGGGCTAAGCGAAGGACAAGAGGTGATCCGATCGTTTGCCAACCCGATCAAGCCCACGGGTCACATCCAGATCCTCAAGGGCAACCTCGCCCCGGGCGGCGCGGTGGCCAAGATCACCGGCAAGGAGGGGTTGAGCTTCACCGGGTCAGCCAAGTGTTACGATTCGGAAGAGGCGATGCTCGAAGCGTTGGAGCAGAAAAAAATCAGGAAAGGGGATGTGGTGATCATCCGGTACGAAGGGCCCAAGGGTGGCCCGGGCATGCCCGAGATGCTCACGCCAACCTCCGCGATCATGGGCGCTGGGCTGGGGCAAGACGTGGCGTTGATGACCGACGGGCGGTTCTCGGGCGGGTCGCACGGGTTTATCGTAGGTCACATCACGCCCGAAGCCCAAGACGGCGGGCCGGTCGCGCTGGTGCAAGACGGCGATACGATTACCATCGATGCGACGCGCAACCTGATCCAGGTTGAGATCAGTGATGACGAGCTCGCTGCTCGGTGCCGTGCCTGGACCGCTCCAGCGTTCAAAGCCACGCGCGGCACGCTCTACAAGTACATCAAGGCTGTCCAGAACGCGTCCGAAGGGTGCGTGACGGACGCGTAACGGAGGGACCCGCCCCGATCAGGTTGACGGGATCCGGTTTGCCCGCGTCAGGGAATCTTCGGCGTTTTGGTGATTCCAACACGGCCCACTTAGACCCGATGGGTCTATGACTGGCTTTCTTCGTACCGCCCGATCTGGCGTAAGCGGTTGAAGCGTTTGTTGATAAGGTTGTCGATCTTGAACCGCTTGAGCTCGCGCAGCGATTGGACGATCCATTTTTCGACACGCTCATAGGCGGCCTCGGGGTGGCGGTGGGCGCCGCCTAGCGGTTCGTCGAGCACTTCGTCGATGGTCGCCAGCTTAAGGTTGTCCGCGGCGGTGAGCTTGAGTGATTCGGCTGCTTTTTCCGCTGCGTCGCCGGTCTTCCATAGGATGGCGGCGCATCCCTCGGGGCTGATGACGCTGTACCAGGCGTACTGCATCATGGCCACGCGGTCGGCCACCGCGATCCCCAGCGCCCCGCCCGAGCCGCCCTCGCCGATGACAACCGAGACGATGGGCACGCGTAGGCGGCTCATCTCACGGAGGTTGACGGCGATGGCTTCGGCCTGGCCGCGCTCCTCCGCCCCGATCCCGGGGTAGGCCCCTGGGGTGTCCACGAGGGTAACCACGGGCAGCCCATACTTCTGAGCCAGCTGCATCTTGAGCAGCGCCTTGCGGTACCCCTCGGGGTGGGCGCATCCGAAGTGGCAGGCGATGCGCTCACGCGTGTCTTTGCCCTTGTTGTGTGCGACGATTAGGCACTTGTGGGTGCCGATCCGCCCGAAGCCGGTGATGATCGCCGGGTCGTCACCGTAGTGGCGGTCCCCGTGCAGCTGGCAGAAGTCTTTGACGATTGTATGGATGTAATCGACGGATTGGGGCCGGCCTGGGTGGCGGGCGACCTTGACGGTATTCCACGCCCCGAGCTTGGCGTAGATCTTCTTGAGCATGGCCGCGTGGTTTTGGCGCAGGCGGCGGACCTCGGTGCCGATGTCGACCCCCGCCTCGTCGTGGTGGGACTCCAGCTCGGCGATCTGGCGCTCCAGCTGGATCAGCGGGCGTTCAAACTCAAGCTCGTAGCTGCCGGTATAGGCGTTGGCGGTGGTCATACAGAACTTTTATCGCCCCATTTGGCTTGGTGTCGGGCTAGAATAAGTTTACTATTTTAACCAATCAAGGTGTCGTGGCTGCCTGTTTACGGATCGATCAGCAGATGAATCAATCATAGCTGAACTTGGGCACTGAGACCCCCCATGATGGATCAGATTAAACAAATGACGATCATCGGCACCGGCCTGCTGGGCGCTAGCTGCGGGCTGGGGCTGCGGGCTGCGGGCTTTGGTGGCCGGTTGGTGGGGATCGGTCGGCGGTGGGAGATCGTTGAGCGTGCACGGCAGCTGGGGTGTATCGACGAAGCGGGTACAGACATCGGGGCCGCGGTCCGGAACAGCCAGTTAGTGCTGCTAGCCACGCCGCTTAGCGCGTTCGAAGCGATCTTGGAGCAGCTGGCCAAGCACGACCATCCTGATCTAGTTGTGACCGATGTGGGGTCGACCAAGCAGGCGGTGTGTGCGGATGTGCGCCGGCTGCTGCCACATCCGGCCCGGTTTGTGGGGTCGCACCCGATGGCGGGTGGTGAGCAACACGGGCCCGACGCGGCACGGGCGGACCTGTTCAAGGGTAAGCCCTGCATCCTCACACCCGAGCCCGACGCCGACCCAGATGCGGTGCGCACGGTCGAATCGTTGTGGACGATGCTGCAGATGCGGCTGATCCGGATGCCCGCGTGCGAGCACGACCAGCACGTGGCGCGGATCAGCCACCTGCCCCACGCGTTGGCCTCGCTGCTGCTGGAGCTGGCGGTGCAACACAGGAGCCTGCGCCTGGCGTCGACGGGGTTCCGCGATACCACGCGTGTGGCCAGCGCCGACCCGCGGGTCTGGCTTGATATCTTCGCGACTAACCGCCAAGCGGTGATCGAGACGATTGATGCGTTTACCCAGCAGCTGGCGGCGTTCCGCCGGACCTTATCGCAAGGCAACGACCAAGACCTGTTGGCCCTGCTGGATCAAACCAAACAGATGCGCGACCAGTGGATCCAAAGCTTAGAAGGTGTGTAATACCCATCGTGGTTCATTGGCACGCACCGCGTGTGAAAACCCCGCATCGGGGACACCAAACCACCGAGGGTTTCCCAGCCAGGGGTGGTCGCGGCTTGTCGCGATCGACTCAGGAATGATCCGAGTGCGTTAAGATCTCCAACACCTTCTCGGGTGGTCGGCCCAGCTGGGCTTGGTTGCCTTGGACCACGATGGGGCGTTCGATCAGGATCGGGTTTTGCACCATGGCTTGGATCAGGGCTTGGGGGTTGTCTTTTTGGGCTTCGAGCCCCAGGGTTTTGTAGAGCGGTTCTTTCTTGCGGATCAGGTCGATCGGCTCGATGCCTAGCATCTGGATCAGTTTTTTGAGCGTAGGTTCGTCGGGCGGGTGCTTGAGGTATTCGATGACCTTGGGCTGGGTGCCTTGCTGCTCGAGCAATTGGAGGGTCTGCCTGCTCTTGGAGCAGCGTGGGTTGTGGTAGATCGTTGGGGTGGGCATGGGGGGCTTTCGTTGAGGGGATGCGTTGGTGGTGATTGGCGATAAGAAGCATATTAATCAGTTGACATGGCTTAGGCGGGCCGCTACCTTCCCGTTCCGTTTCGCGGTTGGGTTGTGGCGGTCGGAGATTGAACGGAAGATATGTTACACTATTGCTTTACAGCAACAGGCTGCATGGACAACCAAGGCTGGATGCCAGATGCCTTCGCCATCACCGGGATCGCCGCCACGCCGCAAGACAGATGGGCCCAACCCCATGTCACTGATGGGGGCGGGGCTGGAGCTGGGGGGTGTGGTGGCGTTGATGGCGTTGATGGGTTGGTGGCTGGACAATAAGTTTGAGACAACCCCTTGGTTGATGCTGGGGGGTGCGTTGATTGGGATCGTTGGCGGGATTTATAACCTCTGGAAACTGGGCAGACGTTTCTTTAAATAGATAGGCAGCCCCGCCCATTTTGTGGGCATGAGCCGCATCGTTGGATTGATCCAAAGACATGACGCCACAGCCTGCTACATCCACTGTATTTGCACTGCGGTTGGCGGTGATCTTAACCGCCTGCGCAATCGTGTTAGGTGGGTTGGCTTGTTGGTGGGTGCCGATGGTGTTTCCTTCGCAGGCTGGTGTGTTGCCTGTGGTGGTGATGGCCGTTGCGGCTTGGCTGGGCGCTTTGCTGGGGCTGGCGCCGGTCGTCGTAGCGATGCCCACTGGGATGATGCCGATGGTGTATGGCTACTTCCTGGGCGCAGGGTTGCGGGTGGGGCTGGGGCTGTTGGCGGTGGTGGTTGGGGTGAAGGTGTTGGCGATGCCGGCGGGCCCGGTGGCGGTGACGCTGCTGGCGGTTTACCTGCCGCTGCTATGGATTGAAAGCAGCTTGATCGGCCGGCAGCTGTGGCGGCGCAGCGGGCCAGCGGGTGGGGCACCGACAATTCAAGTTGAACAGCCGGTCGTGGTAGGGGGGCTCACGTGATGATTCAGCAAGCCCTGATGCTGGCTGCGGGCAACCCGGTCGACCACGTGACGGACAAGCCGATCACGCCTGACTGGATGATCAGCAACGTGACGGTGATGCTGGTGCTCAGCGGGATCGTGACGCTGCTGGTGGTGATCCCTGCGGCGAAGCGGATCGCGACGGGTCGGGGCGGCACGCTCGACGACATGCGGGCCAAGGGGCTGTGGGCGAACCTGGTCGAGGCGATCTGTGTCTACCTGCGAGAGGAAGTGTTCCGCCCGGTGCTGCACGAACAGACGGACCGATTCTGCCCGATGCTGTGGAGTTTTTTCTGGTTCATTTTGGTGTGCAACATCCTTGGTTTGGTGCCGCTGCTGGACCTGACCGCGATGTTTGGGGTAAACCACGGGCACGGGATCGGGGGCACGGCGACGCAGTCGATCTGGGTGACGGGTGCTTTGGCGGCGGTGGCGTTTCTGTTTTACAACATCACCGGTTTTGTGAAAGACCCGGTGGGGTTCCTGAAGCACATGACCGGCGGTGCGCCGTGGTTTATGTGGCCGATCATGATCCCGGTTGAGATCATGGGTGTCTTTGTCAAGCCATTTGCGCTGGCGCTGCGGTTGTTTGCGAATATGACGGGCGGGCACATCATTATCGCGGTGCTGCTGGGGTTTGTGGCGTCGCTGATCCAGAACCTGGGGGGGGTGGGCTATGGGCTGGCGATCATCCCCGTGCTGGGCGGCATGGCGGTGAACCTGTTGGAGGTGCTGGTGGCGTTTATCCAGGCGTTTATCTTTACGTTTTTGACGTGTTTGTTCCTGGGGCAGCTGGTGGTCCACCACCACGACGATGAGCACGGCGACCATGGGCACGACCCGCACGCTGACGCACAGGTGCAGCCGGCGGCGGGGCATTAATTAGGATAAGGATTGGATTGTTACCACCCCCGGTGTCGGTCGGGTAAGGCGGCCGAACATCCTGCGAGGGCGGGGGTTCATCACCGGATGCGACCTTGCCGCATCCAGCGTAGGAGTTTGAACGATGCAGAAGCTACTTTGGATGGTTGGGCTGATGGGCTTGTTGATGGTGGGTGTGGCGTCTGAGGCGCAGGCAGAAGAGGTTGAAGCCACCGTCGAGGCAGACGGTGGGGCGTGGGTGTTCCCCGGTGGTAAGCCCGGTGCGTATCTGGGTGCTGCGATCGGTACGGGCCTGGTTGTGATCGGTGCAGCCAAGGGTATCGGCCGGATCGGCAGCGCCGCGGTTGAATCGATCGCGCGTCAGCCTGAAGCCGGCGGGCAGATTTTTACCTCGATGCTTTTGTCGGCGGCTCTGATCGAAGGGTTCACGCTGTTTGGCGTGGTGGTGACGCTGTTGATTGCGTTGAAGTAAGCGGCGCTAATGCGGTAGTTGTTGGCTTGGCTGGGGCACGCTTGGCTTAGCTTCAGCCACCCCAACGGGTGTGATTATTTTAAAGACAGCGGGCTTTCCGGCTTAAGTTGAAGGAGTGTCTATGCGTTGCTTAGCGCTGATCGTTTGGCTAGGTAGTGCCGCATCGGTTTGGGCGGTTGAGACCGCGGCACCGGATCCGTTTGCGGGCACGCTGTATCAGTCGATCGCGGCGGTTCTGGTGTTTGTGCTGCTGGTCGTGGTGCTGCGCCGGTACGCTTGGGGTCCGATCCTCAAGGGGTTGCAGGACCGCGAGAACAAGATCAAGACCGACCTGGAGCAGGCCCAGGCCAAGGCCGACCAGGCTCAGGACACGCTTAGCCAGTACCAGCAGCGTCTGGCCGAGGCCCAGGATGAAGCCGCTAAGGTGATCGACGAAGCCCGCACCCAAGCCCAGCGCATCGCCGCGACGCTTAAGGATCAGACGCAAGCCGAGATCGAGCAGATGCGTAGCCGCGCCCAAGCCGACATCAACGCAGCCAAGCAGCAAGCGATCCAAGAGATCTATACCCAAGCCGCCGACCTGACCACTGCGGTGGCCAGCCGGATCTTGCAGCGTGAGATCAACACCCAAGACCACCAGCAGCTGATCCAAGAATCACTGGGTGCTTTAGAGAAAGCCCGAAACTAATCCAGGCCCGAACCCGGGGCCGACCCAACCTAGGCCAACTACCCGTGTCAACGACCCAATCCAATCTCTTTGATGCCGTCGCCCAGGTCTATGCCCAGGCCCTGCTGGACATGGCGGACGAAGCCAACCAGACCGCTGAGGTGGCCCAGGAGCTAGAGGAACTGGGGCGGTTGCTTGAGGATCAGCCCGAGGTGTTTGGGTTGTTGTCGAACCGGGTGGTGTCGGTGCAGGAGCGGGCGAAGAGCATTGAGTCGATCTTTCAGGGGAATGTCGGTGACTTGATGTACCGCTTTCTGCAGGTGGTGAATCAGAAGAGCCGATTCGAGGCGCTGCCCAGCATCGTCCGTGCGTACGACCGGTTGCTGGACGAGCGCAACGGCGTGATCGAAGCCGACGCGTATGTGGCGGCTGCGATGGACCCCGACCAGGCCCAGGCAACCAGCGACCGGATCAGCCAGGCGCTGGGTCGGAATGTGGTGCTGCGGCAGCACGTTGATCCGCAGCTGATCGGCGGGCTGAAGATCCGGGTGGGCGACCGGCCTGATCGATGGGTCGGTCGCCACGCAGCTGCGGCTGATGCGGGGCCAGCTCGTGGCCGCCGGCGCCGAATCAGCACAAACCCAACACACCGGAGAGGAACCTTAAAACGTTAAAGGGATCACTGAACGCCAAGTCAATCATGTAGTTCAGGCATCAAAGGCGAGACGCATTGCGTATTCAAATGCCGCGTTGGGAACACAAAAAAATAAGGGATTATCCCTGCCGCGGACGGACGGTTTACCGCAAACTTATTCACGACTGGTACATGCTATGAAAATCAAGACCGACGAGATCGCCAGTGTCATCAAGCAGGAAGTGCAGCGTTACGCCACGCGCCTCGAAGTCTCCCAGGTTGGGCAGGTGATCGAGGTGGGCGACGGCATCGCTCGGATCTACGGGCTGTCGGACGCGATGGCAGGCGAGATGCTGGAATTCGACACCGGTCAAGCCGGCAGCGGCGACCAGGCCGTGCGGGGCCAGGTGTTTAACCTCGAAAACGATGTGGTCGGGGCGGTGATCTTCGGCGATTACTTGAAGATCAAAGAGGGGATGACCGTGCGGTCGACCGGTCAGCTGCTGAGCGTGCCCGTGGGTGAGGCGCTTCTGGGTCGTGTGATCAACGCGCTGGGCCAGCCGGTCGACGGGAAGGGGCCGCTGCAGACCAATGAGACGCGCAAGGTCGACATCATCGCCCCGGGCATCGCCGAGCGCCAGCCGGTGAAGCAGCCGCTGCAGACCGGTGTCAAGGCGGTCGATTCGATGATCCCGATCGGGCGGGGGCAGCGTGAGCTGATCATCGGCGACCGGAAAACGGGCAAGACCGCGGTCGTGATCGACACGATCATCAACCAGCGCTACACCCACCAGACCGACGACCCGGTGTATTGCATCTATGTTGCGGTGGGCGCTAAAGAATCGAGCGTGGCTTCGGTGGTGGAGACGCTGGCCCAAAACGGGGCGATGGGCTACACCACCATTGTGGTCGCCTCGGCGGCAGACCCCGCGCCCATGCAGTACATCGCACCCTACTCCGGCTGCGCCATGGGCGAGTACTTCATGTGGCAGGGCAAGCACGTGCTGTGCGTCTACGACGACCTATCGAAGCAGGCTGCGTCGTACCGGCAGCTGTCGCTGCTGCTTCGCCGTCCGCCGGGGCGCGAGGCGTACCCGGGCGATGTGTTCTACCTCCACAGCCGGCTTCTGGAACGCGCCACCAAGCTTTCGGATGACAACGGTGGCGGGTCGCTGACGGCGCTGCCGATCATCGAGACCCAGGAGGGCGACGTCTCGGCCTATATCCCCACCAACGTGATCTCGATTACGGACGGGCAGATTTACCTTGAGCCGGAGCTGTTCTTTGCCGGTGTGCGGCCTGCGATCAACGTGGGCATCAGCGTCTCGCGCGTGGGGGGCAACGCGCAGATCAAGGCGATGAAGCAGGTCGCCGGCTCGCTGCGGCTGGACCTTGCGGCGTTCCGTGAGCTCGAAGCTTTTGCCCAGCTGGGCACGGAGCTTGACAAGGCCACCCAGCGCCAGCTGGACCGTGGTGCGGCCATGGTCGAGCTGCTCAAGCAGCCCCAGTTCGTGCCGATGGATGTGATCGATCAGGTGATCCAGCTGCTGGCCGGGACGCGTGGGGTATTTGACGACACCCCGCTGGACCAGGTCCAGGACTTTGCGGGTGACTTGGTAAAGCACTTCCACGGCCCGGGGTTGTCGCTGCGTGAGCAGCTGGTGGCCAAGCAGGCGTTTAGCGACGAGTTAGAGAAAGAGTTCCTCCAAGCGATGCGCGACTTCAAGGCGACCTGGAGCGCCAAGCAGCCCGAGCCGGTTGCCGCTGGGGGGTAGGGTGGATCTTATCCCCGTGTGATCGGTCAAGCACACCTCAGCCTTCGATGTGATGGGTGTGGCCCGATCGGCAGTTGATGTTCGCTGGCTCTTACCCAACCACTCGAGGCACGACGCGGGATGCGTTTGGCAACGCGGTCAGCTCAACGCAACCAACCCCGCTAACCCGGCGCCTGTTTACGGGGCGTGAACGCCGCTGCGGCGGCCTAAGAAAAGTGTGCCGCTAGACGGGTACCGATGAGCAGGCCTTGGTCAAGCCGTCTGCCCAACCGTCTGGGGGTAACCGAGTTGCTGACCGCCCGTGGTGGTTTTATAGTGAATGCCCCATGAGGCTCATTGGGGGTGTAGCT
This sequence comes from Phycisphaeraceae bacterium, assembly GCA_965223655.1. GTDB lineage: Bacteria > Planctomycetota > Phycisphaerae > Phycisphaerales > Phycisphaeraceae > CBDCXC01. The sequence goes on along the minus strand of CBDCXC010000018.1, from coordinate 91,533 downwards.
CAGTTGGGAGAGCGCTTGCATGGCATGCAAGAGGCCGCGGGTTCAAGTCCCGCCACCTCCATTTGAAACCCGGGGAGAGGCTAAAGGGTGTGGCGCCCAGACGATACGACAGGTGGTGTTGAGGATCCACAACGCCCCATCGATCATCTGACGCGGATTACGGGGTGGTCGTGTCACACGCCCCGACGCTTGGCGGCGAAACCGAAGACAGCTAGCCCAAGCAGTGTCGCGGTGGTTGGCTCGGGGACGACGAACAGCTGCCCGCGGCTGATTAGCTGGGAGGTATCGAATAGCCGCCCATCGTCAAACGTCGGGAGGCTGATATCGAGGAAGTCACCTTCGATCGAATCGAAATCGAATAGCTGGAACGCATCACCTACCCGCGGCTGAAACCCGTCGATTAGTGTGATGGTCAGCTCGCCGTTGGCGGTGAACGTGCCCGCACCGGTCAACCGATCATGGTCGACGCCGCCGTCCAACCCGGCCAGCTCCACCACCAATGCCGCGCTACCGCCTAGCGTTAGATCCCCACCAAAAGTTGCCTCGCCCGGGCTGTTGCCGGGGCTGAATGTCCCGTTGATCACGACCAGCCCCAACCCGGGGAACGACCCGCTGCCGGAGGTGTCGCCGAAGAACACGGCTTGGCTGGTGGCGTCGACCGAGATCGAGCCATTGTTAATCACGTCGTCCCAGAACGTCACGTCGGTGTCGCCCTGGATGTCGATCTGCCCGTCGGCTTGGTTGTCGATGTCGCCGAACACGTCGGTCGTGCCGAAGCTGATCGCGACTTCGTTGGCGTTGGTTAGCCCGCCCTTGAATCGCAGCGTGGCGTCGCGCGCCAAGATCCGACCCGTGTCGGCGGCGTTGACCAGGCTGTGCGTGAATTCCAGTTCGCCGCCGATGACCTCGATCTGACCGGCGTTGGTGTTGTTGGCCGCGGTGAAGAGCAGGTGGTCGCCCGACCCGACGCGCACCTCGCCGGTGGCGGTGTTATTGAGCGTGGCGTTGATCCTGCCCGACCCGTTGATGAGGCTGTGGTTCGTAAACGAGCCGGTGATCGTGACGTTGTCGGCTGCCACCGTCCCGTGATTAATGACGTCCCCATTGACCACCCCGTCGCCGGTGAGCACACCGGTCGATTGGATAAGCACGTCGTTGGTTGACGATAGCTCACCGCCGTTGAGTGCCAGCGTAGCGATCCCGTTCCCGCCGCCGACGGTGAGTGAACCCACCGTAACATTGTTGTTGGGGCCGGTGACGGTCAGGCTTGTGGCTGGTGCGATCACGGTGTTGTCATCAGGGCCGGGGAGTGTGGTGTTTAGCCAGTTCGTGTCGGTGTCCCAGTCTCCGCTGGTGGTAGCGATCCAAGAAGTAAAACCTTCGATAAATCGATCAGAGAAATCGGTCTTGGCGAAATCCCAGACTTTGAGGTTGTCAGAAATAAACTTATCAAATCCCCCTGAATCGGGGCCTTCGCCGAGCCAAAATCTGTCTTCAAGCAATGTGCCGTCTGGATTCCAAGAAGTCGTCGTGCTCCCTACTATTTGACCATCTCGATACACCCTCACTCTGTCATTTGTATCATCGATACCGTCGATATCCCAGGATATAGCTGCGTGAAAGGGCTCTCCGATAGTTGCCACAAATTGTGTGGGTTCGGATGGCGTTTCAGCAAGTGCATCGTCAAATCTAACGCCACCAAACAGACCTCTGCCGGTGACACCATCACCCCAAAATAGGTAAACGTTTCCCCTGTTAATCGGAGCGGTAGGGCCGCTTACAAGAGCTCCAACCAAAGCATAAGTTCCATGCTGAAAAGGCACGGGATTTGTTGTCTTCGGATTTATCCATAGTTCGATCGTACCTTGATTACTTAAATTGTGAATCACAGATGCAGGAAATTCAACATGTGGTTCTCCGACTTTAGCTTTTCTCACATAACCATTATCAAATTGCGCTGGTTCAAAAGCATGTTGTGTGCCGACAAGGACGCCATTTGCTCCAACTTCGCTGTTAAGTACCTCCGATTCACTGCCCAATTTATTCCACAGCACCAAATCGGCATACACAGATTGGCTGATGACCGTTGCCATCAACACACCAAGTGCTAAAGCTTTCTGGATCATTATTGCACTCCTTGTCATACAAAGGCCTACGATCAACCTCTCTCAACAACGCTGTTGAGAGTTAGAACACGCTTTTTGTTCAAGGTTCCCTGGATTATCTGTGCCAAGTGGCGGCACGATGGCATGAATCACCAAGTGATTACTGTACTGCCAGCCTGTGGTGTTGTCTATTCCGTTGGCCGTGGGGTTGGTGTACGGGCGTCGCCCAAGTTTGTGGTGCCTTAGCAGGATACGAAGGGTGCCTGGGCTGAGCGCAGCGTGCCCCAGCCGAGGCGCTAGGGTCCTGGGGCATGTTCATCGGCGATGAACGCAGCCCCAGCCACACACCGCCACAAACTTGGACGACATCCTTGGTATACTGATCTCACGATGGCCCACACGACCCGGATCTGTGACGCAAGGAGGCGTCGGCTTTGACCGAATCGACACAGCATTCGACACCGCAGAGGACAAACCCGCGTTTGGCGTCTGGCCCGGTGGGGACCCACGACGGTGCGTTAGATGGCGTGCCGACCCCGGTCGCGTTGCCGGTTAAGGGTGGTGAGCCGTCGGCCGCGGTTGGCGTGGGCATATCCGCTCCGGTGCGGGTCGAGCCGGTATCGGTGATTGGGTCGTCCCCGGATCCCTCAACGCCGGCGGCAACGCCTCGCACGGACCAGCCTTCGACGCGGGTGATCGCGTTGGTGAACCAGAAGGGTGGGGTGGGCAAGACCACGACCACGGTGAGCCTTGGCTCGGCGTTGGCGGCGATGGGCAAACGCGTGCTGCTGATCGACCTGGATCCCCAGGCCCACCTGACGCTGCACCTGGGGGTCGAGCCCGATGGGTTGGAACGCAGCGTGTACGACCTGCTGACCGACCCCGATGTTTCGGCCCAATCGATCGCGCACGCGGTGGGCCCGAACATGACGGTGCTGCCCGCGGAGGTGAACCTGGCCGGTGTGGAGCCGCAGCTGGCGCCGCTGGCCGCCAGCGGGCGCGCCCAGCGGGTCTTGCTGGAGAAGTGTCAACCCCTGCTGAGCCGCGGTGGGGGGGGGCAGGGGTTTGACTTTGTGCTGATCGACTGCCCGCCCAGCCTGGGGTTGCTGACACTGAATGCGTTGGCGCTGGCCAGCGAGGTGATCGTGCCGATGCAGGCCCACTTCTTGGCGTTGCAGGGTCTAAGCAAGCTATTAGAGACCGTGGCGTTGGTGAATCAGACGATCAACCCGAAGCTGGCGGTGTGTGGCGTGGTGCTGTGCATGCACGAATCGCAGACGCTGCTGGCCGGCGAGGTGTTGGCGGATCTGCGTGCGTTCCTGGATGCAGCGCGCACGCAGGACGTCCCCTGGCGGGACGCGGTGGTCTTTGGGCCCCCGATCCGGCGGAACATCAAGCTCGCGGAGTGCCCCAGCTTCGGCAAAACCATCTTTGATTACGCGCCGGGGTGCCCGGGGGCCAACGATTACCAATCGCTGGCCCAAGCGGTGGTCGGTCGGGCCGCGTCAGCGAGTCCAGGGCGGGTTTAGCGCTTATTAACTCATAAAACCACGGCCTCTGGCCGTGCGACCCGAATAGCTTCGAGCGATTCGGGGTGATGTTAGTCCTGTGGATGCGTAGGTTCTCCTTTCGGGAAGACCCGTTGGGGCAGAAAGGAGAACCTGATGAGTCATCAATGGTCTAGCCAATCCCATGTGCGTTGGGATTGCATCTATCACATCGTGATCGTACCGAAGTACCGCCGGGAAGTCTTCTTCGGCAGGAAGCGGGAGAAGGTCGGTCTGATCCTGCGACGTCTGTGTCGTCAGAAGGGGATCGAACTGATCGAGGGCCATGCGATGCCCGACCACATCCATCTGTGTCTTCGGATCCCCCCGAAGTTCAGCGTGGCGTCGACGATCGGTTTTCTCAAAGGTAAGAGCGCGGTGCGGATCCACCGAGAACTGATGCGGGAAACCCGGATGACCGGCTTGCATTTCTGGTCCACCGGTTACTGCGTGAGCACCGTGGGCCTCGACGAACAGAAGGTCCGTGCTTACATCCGAGATCAAGAAAAACTGGAAACAGGCCAAAACCACCTCGAACTTCATTAACCGTTGCTAACGGCCCCAGCGGGGCCTTCCCTACGTCCAACGGCCCCTTCGAGGGGCCTTCCCCAATACCACGGCCTCTGGCCGTGGTCGATTATTGGCGTAGGCGGATTGCTGCGGTGTCGATCTCAAGGGCTGCCTGACAATGCCTATCAAAATACTAACGTTAACACCCCCATGCTTGCGTCAAACCCTCTCTGGGATTACTGATATTCAAGGTTTTGAATTGTAAGCCCCGATAAAATCAACAGCCCCGGGGTTGGTCGTGGCATCGGCCCTGAGGTTGGATAGGGACCATGAATACGTGGAGTATCACCCAATAGGAGCATCGCTGGCTTAAGAACAACCACCGATCAATTCAATAAGAGATCCGCTGTTCGTGCACAATTTCACCCAGCTTGAAGGACCACCCGTTGCGCACAATCGCGATCATCAACCAAAAGGGCGGTTGCGGTAAAACCACCGTCTCAATCAATCTGGCTGCGGCCTTGGCGTCTAAGGGCCACCGGACGCTGCTGGTCGACGTCGACCCCCAAGGGCATTGCTGCCTGGGGTTGGCGGTGCCCGAGGCCCAGGTCGACCGCTCGATCGGGGACCTGCTGCGGGCCGGGCTCGATGGTTCGCTGGCGTTCTCAGACATCGTCTGGCAGATCTCCCGCAACCTGGACCTGGCGCCGTGCACAATGGCGCTGGCGGGTTTTGAGCAGGAGATGGCGTCGGTCCCCGACAAGGACCGCCGGCTGTTGCAGGTGCTTAGCACCGTCAGCGACGACTACGATTTTTGTGTGATCGACTGCCCGCCCTCGATCGGGCTGCTGACATTTAACGCGCTGCGTGCCGCGGGCGAGGTGATCATCCCGGTGGAGGCCGGCTACTTTGCCATGCAAGGCGCGGTGCGCCAGGAAGCGACGATCCAGATGCTAGCGCGTCGGGCCGGCCACCGTGTGCGGTTCAAGGTGCTGGCCACGATGTACGACGTGCGGATCCGGCTGGCACGGGAGATCCTCACCGAGCTACGCCGCCAGTTTGCTGACACGCTCTTGCCGGTGGTCGTCTATTACAACAGCAAGCTCAAAGAGGCAGCCAGCTTCGGTCAGCCCATCAATGAATACGATCCGACCAGCCGGGGCATGCAGGACTTTGAGAAGCTAGCCGACTGGATCCTCACCCATCCCCCTGTGTCGAACCCGTCGCTTGTCGAGCCTGTCGCCGCGATGCCCAGCCCGGTGATGGACCGAGCAGCCGAACTGGCGGAACGCGCCAAGGCCTTGTCGGCTCGGACAGCGGCGTTGTCGGCCAAGCTCTCGTCAGACCCGGATTTAGCCTCTGAGCCCAGTGTCCTGCCCAAGCCCAAAGCCCCCCCGGTGCCACAACCAGCCCCCACCCACGATCAGCCGCCCACCGTTGACCGCCCATTTGAGCGGGTCTATGGGGCGCGTCAGACCTCACAAGGGGTATTGTTTGTCCAGCCGGCCCCGGATGCCAAGCAGGTCGCCATCGCCGGTGACTTTAACAATTGGGATCCCGCAGCCACCCCGCTGAAGCTCGATCAAAGTGTGGGGGTCTGGCAGACCTGTGTCACGATCCCGCCGGGCAGGTATCTCTACCGCCTCGTCATCGATGGCTTGTGGGTCAAAGACCCGTATAATAGTCATGTTGAGACGAACCCCTTCGGCGAGCTCAACAGTGTTATTGAGATTCAAAATGGCAACGGCCACGCCAAGCATCGTGATCATCATCAATCGATGGGGGCTTAGCCCCTTTGCTGCTGTCCCTTTGATTTCTCTACGGGAGGGCCGTAACAAAAGAAAGCGGTAACACCACACGGCGTGATGAGCCCCCTGGAACGGGCGATTACTCGAAGCGCATCGAGGGTTGAGTAATCTCAAGGGTGATCCATGGATGATCCTACCCGCACGCGAAAGACATTGGACGACCTGGCAGACCTTTATCTCACGGACCTAACGTCCCCGCCGGCGTCTTCCCCTGTCGTGTCAGCTTCAACCGATCAACCCGGTATGGGGCATGCCGCCGCCGTGAGGCGGGACCGGGCCGACAGCCGCTTTGAATCGCGCCGTGCGCTGCGACTGGCTACCGACAAGCCTGCCCCGCCCATCCCGGCGACCACAGCCGCCCATCCCAGACCCGAATACCCCTCGGTGAAGCAGCCGTTTGGGATCGGTGCTTCGGGGGCAACCCAGCGTCCCGAGCAGCCCAACGCCGGCGTTAGAGACATCGCCCACACACCAGAACCCACCGCCCAGCCTCAACTCGCTACGGCTTACGCCCAAGCGGTATTACTGGGCAACCTCCCAGGCTATAGCGGGCCCTGGCTGGTGCAGTACGCCCGCCACATCGCTAGCCGCCACGGCTGCTTGGTTGGGGTATTGTCCGTGGATGGCTATGACGTCGACATCGAGCTGGTGGATGACCAGAACCGGTTTTTAGACCGTGATGATTCAAATGGCGACACCGCCTTTCTAGCAGAACCCGCCGATGGATCACAACCACTCAAACAGATCCTCAACGCGTTGGCCCACCACCCCCAGACGCCCGTGCGTGCCTGGCTGGTGCACCTGCCCACGCCGATCGACCCGATGATCCGTACCCGGGCGTTCGACCTGCAGCACTGGACGCTGCTGTGCGGAGCCGATGATGCAGCGGTAGTCAGCGCGTACCGATTGCTCAAGCAGCTGCACGCCCCGCCCCACACCCAAGCCGCCGCAGAACACCATCCGCTCTTGCCCCACCACGTGCGGGTTATGGTGTTGGGCAGCGACGAGCAACCCTGCCGCGCCGCTGCCATGAAACTCAAGCACACCGCCAGCAGCTTCCTGTCGGTCCCGATCGAGCTCGAGGGTACCCAGAAAAAAATGCAACCGGTCCACGTTCAACCGGTAGCCAGCTTCACCAATGCAGCTGACGACCCTTGGCCGACCATCCGTGATTTCTTCAACGGCCTACGCCCCCAGCCGCGCCGACGCCCGCCGCACCAACCGATGACAGACCACAAACCCACACCACGCGCACCGGCCCATCGCCCGTACCACCTTCAATCGGCTAAGCAACCGGTACCCCCGCCGAGCCCGGCATCACCGCAGGGTACGGACCGGCCCCAGCCGCGTCACCACCGCACGGGGGGGGTGGCTGGCGCTGAGCAACCCGGATCGGCCGACGCGTTGGCGCCTAGCCACGACCAACCCGACGCAGCGGTCGGGGTGGGCAGCCTGGACCTTGTGCGCTTCTTCGATGGCGATTGGCTGTCCCTGCCGCCCCGGTGCCCGCGCCACCCGCGTGTGCAGCTGGCGCTGGGCCCCCAAGGCGGGATCCATTTGTTGATGGGGGACGACCACACTTCGCTCAACGCAGCGCACAACGGCTCCTCTCAGGAAGCCTTGGCGCGGATGAGGCTGCGCGCCGCGATCGTCGACCTGATCGAGGCACGCAACTGGGTCCAAGAGCACCGCGAGCTGCTGGCGTTGGCTTGTCCACAACACCGTTTCGATCCCGACACGGAGCCTACGCTGCACCTGTTCACCGACCAAGCCAAGCCCGCGGTGACGCTGATCCACCAGCTGGGCGCCCAGGTGAAAATCCACCTGCTCCAACCCGCCGGCCCGGCTAACTGGGTAGCCACGGAACTCAACTAACCTTCTTGTGGATCCAAAGCCTTGTGGATCCGAACCACGCGCCGGGCATGACGGGGCTGGTTGCGAGGCTGCCATTGCGGCACCCGGCGGGGGTAGGCAGGGCCTTTCTTGTCAGCTGTATTGGCCGTAAACCCTATATAATCCATAGATATACAGAAAATCTGTGGCCCACGGATTGCAACATGGTCTAACCAGGGAAGAAGAATATGCGGGCTTGATACCGTGGCGTGGCTTTGGGAGGCAGGAGGGTAGCCATTTCCCGCATAACCAAGCCACCAAATCGAAGCCAGAATACCAATGCAAAGAGGGCCGGTTAATGGCGGTCAAGTTTCAGGATTACTACGAAACCTTAGGCGTCAAGCGCGACGCTTCCCAGCAAGAAATCCAGCGCGCCTACCGCCAGCTGGCACGACAATACCACCCCGATATCAACAAAGATCAGGCGGGGACCGAGAAATTCCATCACATCACCGAAGCGTACGAGGTCTTGAAAAACCCCGAGACACGCAAAAAATACGACGCGCTGGGTGCTAACTGGAAAGCAGGACAAAGCTTCACACCCCCGCCCGGGTTTGAGGGGATGCGGTTCGAGTTCCGCGGCGGCGGGCCAGGTGGGTTCCAGGGCAGCAGCCAAGGGTTCAGTGATTTCTTTGAGATGCTATTTCGTCGAGACGGCCAGCCGGGCCAGGCCGGTGGCGTCGAAGACCTGCTGCACAACATGGGATCACGCCACCGCGGTGCGCGTGCCCAGCCGCGCCGACCTCAGCCGACCGAAGCCAAAATCACCATCACGCTCGAAGACGCCTACCACGGCGCCACCAAGCAGCTGGCGTTGCAAGACGCGGCGACCGGCTCAACCAAGACGCTGCAGGTCAAGATCCCGCGTGGCACGACCAGCGGGACCAAGATCCGCCTGCCCGGACAAGCCGCTCAAACACCCAACGCCACACCTGGGAGTGACATCCTGCTACACGTGAGTATCCAGCACCACCCACGATTCGAGGTGCACGGCCACAACCTCCACACCACCGTGCCAATCACGCCTTGGGAAGCGGCGCTGGGCGCAAAGGTTGAGGTCGAGACACTCGACGGCTCCGTCACGCTGACGATCCCCGCAGGCACACCCAGCGGCCAGAAGCTGCGCCTACGTGAGAAAGGCCTGCCCCAACGCGGCGCAGACGCCAAACGGGGCGACCTGATCGTGCACACCCAAATCGTAGTGCCCAAAGAGATCAGTGACCGTGAGCGTGAGTTGTTTGAGTCACTGGCAAAGGAATCGGAATTCCACCCACGCAAGAAGCCCACGGATTGAACCCGTGGGTTTCAGAGAAGAGAAGACAAGACACAAAACACATCACACGGGAGCAAGACCATGGATGCCAACCGCCTAACCCAGAAATGCCAAGAAGCCCTGCACGCCGCCCAGGCCAAAGCCGTCCAAATGGGACACACCCAGGTCGATGGCGAACACCTGCTGTTAGCGCTGTGCCAGCAGGAAGGGGGGCTGATCCCCCGTCTGCTCGAAAAGATGAACCGCCCGGCCGACGTCGTCATCGCCGAGCTGGAACGTGAACTGGCCAAGCGCCCCACGGTCAGCGGCCCCGGCACTGAGCCGGGCAAGGTGTACGTCACCCAGCGGCTCAATCAGATCCTGGTCAACGCCGAGGCACAAGCCAAACGCCTCAAGGACGAGTATGTCTCGGTCGAGCACCTGTTGCTTACGATCATCGAAGAAGCCAACACCACACCCGCGGGCAAGATCCTCACCAACTTGGGCATCACGCGTGACGCGCTGCTGCAAACACTTACCCAGGTGCGTGGCAGCCAACGCGTCCAAAGCGCCAACCCCGAAGCCACCTACGAAGCGCTTCAACGCTATGGGCGTGACCTGGTCAAAGAAGCCAAAGACGGGAAGATGGACCCCGTAATCGGGCGCGACGAGGAGATCCGCCGGGTGATCCGCATCCTCTCACGCAAGACCAAGAACAACCCCGTCTTAATCGGCGAGCCGGGCGTGGGCAAGACCGCGATTGTTGAGGGGCTAGCCCAGCGGATCGTGCGCGGCGACGTGCCCGAAGGGCTCAAGGACAAGACCGTCTTCGCCCTGGACATGGGCGCCCTGGTCGCGGGCGCCAAGTACCGCGGCGAGTTTGAGGAACGGCTCAAAGCCGTGCTGGCCGAGATCAAGCAGAGCCAAGGCCGCACGCTGCTGTTCATCGACGAGCTGCACACGATCGTCGGCGCCGGCAAGGCCGAGGGCGCCATGGACGCGGGTAACATGCTCAAGCCGATGCTGGCCCGCGGCGAGCTGCACTGCATCGGCGCCACCACGCTCGACGAATACCGCAAGCACATCGAGAAAGACGCAGCCTTAGAGCGACGCTTCCAGACCGTGATGGTCGACCCACCCACGGTCGAAGACACGGTGTCGATCCTGCGTGGCTTGCGCGAGCGGTTCGAGCTGCACCACGGCGTGAAGATCCAAGACGCTGCGCTCGTAGGCGCTGCGGTGCTTAGCAACCGGTACATCACCGACCGGTTCCTGCCCGACAAGGCGATCGACCTGGTCGACGAAGCGTGCGCCATGATCCGCACAGAGATCGACTCGATGCCCGCCCAGCTCGACCAAGCTACCCGCCGCGTCATGCAGCTGGAGATCGAAGAGGCGGCGTTGAAAAAAGAAGAAGACGAAGCCAGCCAGAAACGGCTCGACACCCTGCGCCAAGAGCTGGCCGATTACAAACACCAAACCGACACCCTGCGCACCCAATGGGAAACCGAGAAGCAATCACTCCAGAAGGTCAGTCGGCTACGCGAGCAGATCGAACAGCTGCGCCTGCAGATTGAGCAGGCCGAACGAGATTACAACTTGGAGAAAGCCGCCCAACTCAAGCATGGCCAACTGCCCCAGGCGCTGCGCCAGCTTGAAGACCAGGAGCAGAAGCTAGCCCAGAAGCGCAACGGGCAGGGTGCCGATCAGCCGCTGCTGCGCGAGCAGGTGACCGAAGACCAGATCGCCGAGATTGTCTCGCGCTGGACCGGGATCCCCGTAACCCGGCTGGTCGAGGGTGAGCGTCAGAAGCTGCTCAAGCTCGACCAGCAGCTTCGCCAGCGGGTGATTGGCCAGGATGAAGCGGTCCAGCTGGTCGCCGACGCGGTCATCCGCGCCCGGTCGGGCATCAAAGACCCCCGCCGGCCCATCGGGTCATTCCTGTTTCTTGGCCCCACGGGCGTGGGCAAGACCGAGCTGGCACGGGCGTTGGCCGAGGCGCTATTCGATAGCGAAGACAACATCGTGCGCATCGACATGAGTGAGTACATGGAGCGCCACGCCGTCGCCCGGCTAATCGGCGCCCCGCCCGGGTACGTGGGGTACGAAGAGGGCGGTCAGCTCACCGAGGCCGTGCGCCGCAAGCCCTACAGCGTGATCCTATTCGACGAGATCGAGAAGGCCCACCACGACGTGTTCAACGTGCTGCTGCAGATCCTCGACGACGGGCGCGCCACCGACGCCCAGGGGCGGACCGTCAACTTCAAGAACACCGTGATCATCATGACCAGCAACCTGGGCTCACACCACCTGCTGGACGACAGCGTGCTGGGTGGCAACCAGATCAGCGACCAGGCGCGCAACGCGATCATGTCCGACCTGCGTAGCCATTTCCGGCCCGAGTTCCTCAACCGCGTGGACGACATCGTCTTGTTTAAGCCATTGGGGATCGATGAGATCAAAAAGATTGTTGAGCTGCAGGTCCAAGACATCGACCGCCGCCTGGCCGAGCACCACCTCAAGCTTGGCCTGACCGACAGCGCCAAGGCCGTCATCGCCCAGGCGGGCTACGACCCGGTCTACGGCGCCCGGCCGCTGAAGCGATACCTCCAGCACGAATTAGAGACCCGCATCGGGCGGGCGATCCTGGCCGGCGATGTGGCCGATGGCTCGACCCTGCAGGTCACCGCCCAAGACCAGAACCTGGAGGTCAAGGTGATCGCCCCCAAGCCTGCCCACCGATCAACCGTGGGCGCTGGGGGATAGGGTGGATCTCATCCCATGGTGTAGGTTAGCCGCCAGGGCACGCAGTGCGCATGGGTAGCGGGCAAGAAGGGGGGGCTATACCGCGCACCCGTTCAGGTTGTTGTGTGTGATCGGTCAAGCACACATCAGCTTTCAGCATGCTGTGTGAAACTATGAAGCAAGCCCCCTTCGGGTAGATTCGGGGTTGTTTGGAACGCCCCATACACGAAAGGAGACTTGCGATGTTGTACGTAGGTTTGGATGTTCACTGGCGGCGATCGTCGATCTGTATCTTGGACGCCCAAGGCGTGAAGGTCAAGCAGCAAACGGTCGTCGGGCCTTGGGATCGGGTGATCGAGGTGATCGGCAAGATCGATCAGCCGTTCGCGGTGTGCTACGAGGCGTCGTGTGGGTATGGATACCGCTACGACCGGCTGGTGAAGATCGCTCAACATGTGGTGGTGGCTCACCCCGGTCAGCTGCGGCTAACCTTCCGGGCTAAGCGTAAGAACGACCGGGTTGACGCGGCGAAGTTGGCTCTGCTTCTTTTGACGGGCCAGGTGCCCCAGGTATACGTGCCGGCGGTGGTGGCGTACATCGACGACGCCAAGCGGTTTGGCCGCAACAAGTCAATCGGATCATACTTCGGGCTCGTGCCCTCACAAGACGCCAGCGGTGGTGTGAATCGGCTGGGCCACATCACGCGGCAGGGCCCGGCGACGGTGCGGAAGCTGGTGGTCGAGGCCACGTGGCAGGCGGTGCGGTTGTGCCCGGTGATCGCCAATTATTTTGAACGGGTGCAACGCGGCAGCGATGACCGCAAGAAGATCGCGTTGGTGGCTACGGGGCATTATCTGCTGCGCGTGATGCTATCGATGCTACGGAACGGCGAGGTATGGCGGGGCTGCACGGCAGAGCGTGGTGTGACGGCGTGATCGTCGGGGCCTCAAACGCCTGCCCCGAACCCGGCTTGCCCCGGAAGGGTTTTGGGCCTGGGGGTATGAGTTGAGCTCATGGACGAGGCGATAGCGGGTTGGAACACCGGACCCCGACGAGGTGCCATGGGGCGATGCGACCCCGTGCGTGTGAATGGGGCCGGCTTCGAAATACGTTGCGTGGCACGCCCACTAAACAGGCGATGCCGGATAGATGGTTGGAACCACCCCGAGATCGCCCGCAACCGCCTTGACAGAGGCTTGCTCATAGATGGAACCCGGCCGTCTTGTCAGTGTGATGCAGCCAATCGGAACCACTGACAAACAAGTTGGTCAGTGCCACCGCCGTTATATGATCAATTCACCCCCCCCCATCACCCCATAGGAGCCATTGGTTGTGCGCTTCGTTAGGCGCAGGCGTCTCTACCAATAGAATCACAAAGTCCTTGGAATCTGAACGGGTGGTGGTATACTGGTTGTCTGATACGCTTCGGGGTTGTTTGGTCGTGGATACGAAACCCTGACGAAACCAGCTGGGTCGCGGCTTGTTGTGGGCGGCCCCAGAGTCATCCAAAGGCATATGAGAGCCTGATGGTGGGATGGGGTGAAAGCCAAACAGAAGGGATCGGTGGTTCGGAATCAATCCGGCGGGGCGTCTCATCGGCGCAGATTCAGGAGAGCAAGATGAAAAAGTTATCTTTGGTGGTTGTGTTTGCGCTGTTGGCGGCTCCAGCGATCGCTGCTGAGGACGAGCCGGAGGGCTTTCACGGCATGCTCGTGTTTGGTCAGGCAAAGGCCTACATCTCCCACCTGCCGATGTTTGACAACCCCCTGCACAAATACCAGGGTGTCTGGGAGGTGGGCTTCGAAACCCCCGACGGCGAACCCAACCACCGATACGCCAATGATAAGCCCGACCACCCAGGCCGGTATTACACCGTGGCACCGAATGAAAGCTTCTTCCTGCCCCACCTGGTAGGCAAGAAAAAGTCATTCAACGCCGCTCTTTTTAGGGGCCACTTTGAGCGGCAGGGGCATCAACTCATCGATAAAAACGTTCAGGTGGTTCGCAAGAAGATCGTCCACTTCCACGAGTTCAAACACGAACACCTTGGGGCCGATGAGCTGACCTACTTCCTGGTGGGTTCGGGTGAGGAGTGGTACGGGGTGCACTTGATCACGGCCAGCCCAAGCTTCGACCAGATCATCAAGCTCGCGCCCCAGGCCAATTACGTATCGGGTGGGATCCTGACGGTTGAGCAAGAGGATACACCGCTAAGCGAAGAGGCGGCATTGGATGCTACGCTTTGGGTTCAGGGTGTTGCTGAACCGGCGAAGCTCGTGGTTGAGCACATTTTGTATACCGAAGTCAACGAGCTTTCCGGGGCGCTGCCTCCTGATGAGGCACACGGCCCTTAGGATTGATCGGTAGAAAGATTTAATGCTGCGTGGCGTGCCCCGGTGTCCTGCTGTGGCTAAAAGACGCAACAAAGCCAGGGGGGCGTCCATCCTGGGGTGAACATTTGTCGTCAAAGTTTTTTGAATAGCGTTACCATCAAGAAAGAGAGGCAAAAGATGGGTACTTATGGGTTCAATCGGTCGGTGGCGTTGGCTTGGGTTGTGTTGCTGGTGGGTGGGGCGGCGGCGTATGGGGGGTGCTCCGATCGTGATTTTTATATTTATTACGGTAAATCATTTGATCATCTTCCTCCTCTGCTTGACGACAAAGGGCAGGTGTGCCAATACACCGGGCCACCGCTAAGGAATCTGATTGTCGACGCTTTGGTCGATGGCAACGATGTGTCGATGATTCTCTTCCGTATCAGCGCATTTGCTCAGCCTGGGTATACCGCCATGTCTAGCGTTGACATTGTTGATCGTCAGGTCACGATCGATGTGCACTCGACCCCGCCGCCACCCATGGATGGCCCACTCATTGCAGGCAGCTCAAATTTGTTTGAAACCGTTGTGTTGGCTGATTTGGCCCCGGGTGAGTACCACGTCACCGGCAACTGGTACAACGACGGCGTATTTTCTGAGACCTACAACACCTCGTTTAGCATCCCGGTGCCTGAGCCGGGGACGTTGAGTGTCTTGGCGATCAGTAGCTTGATGTGGCTGCATCGTCGGCGTGGGTTTGCCTGACGTTGACCGGTTACTTAAACAAGCTTCTCTGGCTCCAACCGTGGGGTGGGTGTTGGCTGGGCCAACTCAGGTGGCTGAATGGTATTTACCCGCTCCCTAACGGTCGCGGCTCGTGGTGGGCGGTTTGCCGCCAATGCATCCGGGATTGGTATACAATGCGTTGACCATGAGTAAATCCGCTGCAATGACCGATGCCCCCGAACCCGACACCGCCAGGCGGGGCAAGCCGTCCAAGTCGAAGCCAGCCCCGTCGCCCGAATCTGAGGCTGGTGGCGATGCGTCGCCGGCTCCGGAGCATGACACGCTGGCCCAGCGGGTTGAGGCGATCCTGATTAGCGTGGACCGGCCGGTATCGTCTGAGAAGATCTCCGCCATGCTCGACGCGGTGGGTACCAAGGCGGTGAACCAGGCGATCGATCGGCTTAACCGGTTTTATGGTCAGACGGGCCGCAGCTTCCAGATCGAGCCGGTGGCCAAGGGGTGGCGGATCATGACCACCCCGCCCTTTGCCGAGCTGTTGGCTGGGGTCCACAAGCACAAGCCGGCGCGTCTAAGCCCCGCGGCGATGGAGACGCTGGCGATCATCGCCTACAAGCAGCCGATCCTAAGGGCGGATATTGAATCGATCCGGGGTGTGGCCAGCGGGGAGGTGGTTCGGGGTTTGATGGATCGGCGGCTGGTGAAGATCGTGGGGCGGGCTGAAGAGATCGGCCGGCCCATGCTCTACGGGACCACACAGGCGTTTTTGGAGACCTTTGGTTTGGCCCGGCTCAAAGACCTGCCCAAGCCTGAGGAGCTTTAGCGTCGCATATCCTCGAGAAGAAACCCGATCGCTAACGGTCGCGGCTCGCGGTTAGGCTTTATTGAGATCACATCGCAGCACGCCAACCCCATTTTTAACAGTAAAAGCTTCAGCTCAATCCTGCCGCCGAGCCATGCTGAATTGGACGACGTCGTTGTGGCCGGTACGGAAGTAGTGGGCCGATTGGGTGAGGTAGCGGGTGTATCGGTCGTAGACTTCTTGGGAGGTCAGCTCGATTGCGCGATCTTTGTTGGCCTGTAGGTTCGCGGCCCAGTGGTCGAGTGTCTTGGCGTAGTGGGGTTGAAGGGCTTGTTGTTTGGTTACCTCAAAGCCAGCGGCGTTGGCGCAACGGACAACTTTATCTCGGGGCGGCACCTGTCCGCCGGGGAAGATCTGCGTGCCGATGAACTTCACGTAGGCGACGAATTCTTCATCAAATGTCAGCGAGCCGGGCCGCCCTATGGGGCCGTTGCCGTGGACGATCGAATGGATCATCATGTGGCCATCGTCGGGCAGGAGCTCCCGGCAGCGCTGAAAGAACGCGGGGTACCGTTCGGATCGGAAGTGCTCAAACGCCCCGATGCTCACGATGCGGTCAACGGGTTGGTCGAATTCCTCCCAGCCCTGGAGGCGGAACTCGATATTTTTTTTCCCTGCGGCCCGCTGTTGAGCGATCTGGTATTGTTGCCTGCTGAGCGTGAGGCCGATGACCCGTACGCTGTATTTTTCTGCCGCCCGCAGCGCGGTGCTGCCCCAGCCGCAGCCGACGTCTAGCAGCAGCATCCCCGGTTGGAGATCGCACTTGGATAACGCCAGGTCGATCTTGGCTTGTTGGGCTTCTTGGAGCGACATGCCGTCACGCTTAAAGTAGGCGCAGCTGTAGGTCATGCCAGGGTCGAGGAACAGGGCGTAGAACTCGTTGGACAGGTCGTAGTGGGCCTGCACGTTTTCGTAGAAAGGTCGGATGGTGGTCATGATGTTTGTTCTCTAGGTAGCATTGAACCGGGATGCCGTTTCCCGATGGGGGGCCTTTCGCACAACCGGTCAGGGTTTTATTTTAATGGGGATCATAGCCTAAGCGATGGCTGGTGTTCAGTGCGAACGGCGGCTTAGTCAACATTTCCTAGACAGCCCCACCGGGCACGAAATCCCTGTAATGGAAACACATTAGCGTTGAAAGTATCTCTGATACGGGTAGGCAGCGGGGCAAAATTTTAGATAGGCGACTGGTATTCAACCCCAGGGATGATACACTCTAACCGTGTTTGGTCTTGTGTTTTACCGTGGCCAATACTGAAAAGGAATGAAAAATCTAGGCCCTGTCTTGCATGGGTTGTCGCCCACAGGGCAATTCATGACACGGGCTGAATATGTGATGCGAATCATTATTAATACCTCATCTCGAAAAAAATCGAATGACTAGCCCTCTCACCGCGGACGCTCGTCCCCAGAGACGCGGGCTGGCGTTACGCTACCTCGATTGGCCGGTGGTCATCGGGATAGGCGCGATGCACATCGGCTGTTTTTTTGCTCCGTTCTGTTTCTCCTGGAGCGGGCTGGCGGTTTTTGTTGTGCTGACCTGGCTGACCGGGGGTCTGGGGATCACCCTCTGCTACCACCGGTTGCTGACGCACCGCAGCTTCGGCACGCCGAAGTGGTTTGAGTATTTCTTGACGACGCTTGGCTGCCTGGCGTGCCAGGGCGGGCCGATCCAATGGGTTGGGACCCACCGGATCCACCACAAGCACTCAGACCAGCCTCACGATCCGCACTCGCCCACACACGGGTTCACCTGGGCCCACGTGTTCTGGTGTATGCATAAAAACCAGGGTGGCATGCCGTGGTCGGCGTGTGGTGCGGCGCAGGATCTCTGCCGCGATACGGGCATGCGCCTGCTCAATAAATACTATATTGTGCCCCAGCTGCTGCTGATCGCGGTGTGCTTTGGGGCGGGGCAGTGGGCGGCTTACCAGGGCTGGGCGACCAGCGGGTGGTCCTGGGTGGTCTGGGGCGTGGCGGTGCGCACGGTGTTTGTCTACCACGGCACGTGGTTTGTCAATTCCGCGGCACACACCTGGGGGTACCGCAACTATGAAACGAACGACCACTCGACAAACTTGTGGTGGGTCGCTTTGTTCTCGTTTGGCGAGGGCTGGCACAACAACCACCACGGTGAGCAGCGGGCCGCTGCACACGGCAGGCGGTGGTTTGAACTCGACGTGACGTACTGGACGATCCGCCTGTTGAGCGTGGTCGGTCTGGCTCGCGACATCGTCCCGTACCGCAAGAAGTTTACGTCGTAGCCGGCGAGGGGCTTCTTGCAAGCCTGCCCAACGGAGATCAAAATATATCCATCGGGTATGAGTTTGCCGCGAGCGAACCGGACCCCGTCAACCTGATCGGGGCTGGTATAATCTATTGAAATGAGATGGCGGCACAGCCCAGCGATACGCATCGCGTATGATGGTGCCGTATCAGATCACACCACCAAAGCAACGATACTTTAGGAAATCCGTCATGCAACACCGTTTAGCAATTATGGGCTTGATTGGTTGGATGGTTTTGGGTGCCGGCTTGACCGCGTGCAAGCCTCAGCAGGTGATGGTGATCGCCCCGGATCGCCCCCGGGCGATGGAGATCAAGCGGCGCCACAACGGCAGCGACCAGGGCCTCAAGGAGCCCACCGTCCAGTTGATTCGTTCTGCCGAGCAACTCGAGGCACTGGGCAGCTCCGATTTGGCGGGCCTGGGGATCGACTTTGCTCGCGAGTCGCTGGTCTTGCTGGCGCTGGGTGAGATGCCCACGTCTGGGTTTTGGGCCAGGATCACCGGCGTGCAACGCAAGGGCGATGTGCTCTACGTCCAGGGCCTGGCCAACCGCCCCCACGAATCCGAGACCGTGACCCCATCGCTGACCTACCCGTACGAGGCGGTGGTGATCAAAAGGGTGCGTGCCGCCCGGGTGCGCAGCGAGATCGAGTCGGTCTTTGGCCGATCCCCCGAGCAATTCCGGACACTCAAGATCGACGCCACGAAATAACCCCGTGGTGTGTGCCAGCGTGAGGTGCTTCTACCCTGGGTGACCCTCTGGCCGTGATTTTCTTCGGATCGGATTGAACTGCGGGCCACCACCAAGGCGGATTTTGCCCGCTACATCGGCTGATCATCGAGCCAGCACGCCACGCGGTGAGCGGTCGGCCCCTTGCATCTTTCGAGCTTCGGTGGGTCTTGGAGGCACTGGCGCATGAGGGACGCGGGTCGGCCTTCGATCTGGACCTGAACGGTTTGTATATCGCCCGCTGTACCCACCGCAGAAGCTGCCGCCCGCTCGCGCGTGAGGTGGCACCGTGGGTGAAACGCACAGCCCGGTGGGGGCGATAGCGGTGAGGGCACCTCGCCTGGCAATGCGATCCGGTGGGTCAACCGATCGGGGTCGGGTCTTGGTGCTGCGCTGAGCAACGCTTGGGTATAGGGGTGGCGTGGGTATCGGTAGATCTCCTCACGGTCAGCCAGCTCCACGATCTTGCCCAGGTACATCACCGCGACACGATCACAGAAGTGCTCGATGACCGCGAGGTTGTGGGCGATAAACAGGTACGACAGACCCAGCTGATCTTTGAGGTCCGACAGCAAGTTGAGGATCTGTGACTGGATGGATACGTCCAAGGCGCTCACGGGCTCGTCGCAGATGATCAAGCGTGGCTCTAACGCCAGCGCGCGTGCGATCCCGATGCGTTGGCGCTGCCCGCCGGAGAATTCGTGCGGGTAGCGGTGCGCATAGTCGCCGCTAAGCCCCACGCGTTTCAGCAGGCCCTCGACACGGCCCTGTAACTCGCTGCCTTTGGCCAGCCGGTGGACCAGGATCGGCTCGCCCACGATCCGCCCGATGGTCATCCGCGGGTTGAGCGAACCCACCGGGTCCTGGAAGACGATCTGCATCTGTCGCCGCAGTTTTTTGAGTGTGGGCCGGTCGGCTTTGAACACGTCTTGACCGTCGAAGATCACCCGGCCCGAGGTGCGCGGGATCAGCCTTAGGATCGTACGGCCCACTGTTGATTTGCCGCAGCCCGATTCACCCACCAGCCCCAGTGTCTCGCCCCGGTTCACGGAGAGCGTTACCCCATCCACGGCACGCACATGCCCCACCGTGCGCTGCAGCAGACCCCGCCGCACCGGGAAATAGGTGCAGAGGTTGCTGACCTGCAGCAGCGGCTTGACATCCGAACCCGAGTCAGGCGTGGCCATGCCAACAGTATATACCAGCCCCGATCGGGTTCACGGGGTTCTGTTCGCCTACGGGAGAGGAATTCCTGATGCTTTTGTGAATCGGGTGCGACAAATGCATACCCGATGGGTATCGATGTTTTCCACTGGGTTTACGTTTTTTGCAATTGATTGTCTCTATCAGGGTTCCCATTTGGGGTGGGCCGGGCTATGCTATGAGGTAGAGGGGGGGACTTTAGGAAAGCCCTCTGTGTCAATCTAAACCGGTGGTACGAGACAACATTATTGTAGGTGTAAAAAGCTTACTTGACGCTACTTATATAACGTATCCGATGGCCCACAAGGATCGATGCCAGTCCCGATCAGGTTGATGGGGTCCCGTTCGCCCGCGGCAAGGAAATCTTGGGCGTTTTGGTGATTCCTACGCGGCAAACTCATACCCGATGAATATACGCATCGCGTATGGCAATGCCGCGTCGGGAACGCACACAGATCGTGTATTTCTCTGTCGCCGAGGGTTGGCTTACCATAAACTTATCCATGATTGGTAGACCACCAATCATGCCATTGTGTTAGGGGTTCTTAGGCAAAGGAGATCGCTTATGTGCCGTGTCAGTCATTCGATGTGGTTGGTGGTTGGTGTTTTGTTATTCATGGGGTCTTGGGCCAACGGCGTGGTGTTCCGTTCGATCGACGGGTCGGGCAACAACATCGGCAATCCAACCTGGGGTGATGCAGGCAGCCAGCTGCTTCGGGTTGCGGCACCGGTGTATGACGACGGTCAATCTATCCCGCGGGGTGGCGATCCAAGCTCACTGCCCAATGCCCGGGCGATCAGCAACGCGATCTCAGCGCAGCGCGTATCAATCCCCAACGCCAACAACGCCAGTGATTGGGTGTGGCAGTGGGGCCAGTTCCTCGACCACGACCTGGATCTGACGCCAGCGGCCAGCCCCGCCCAGCCGTTTCATATTCTGGTCCCCGATGGCGACCCGGATTTTACCCCCGGCGACACGATCACATTGAACCGCTCGGTATTCGATCCCAGCACGGGCACAAGCCCCGGCAACCCACGCCAGCAGATCAATCAGATCACCTCGTATATCGACGCATCCAACGTATACGGCTCTGACGCCACCCGAGCCGCCGCGTTACGCGCCCCCGACGGGAAGCTGAATACCTCTAGCTCCGTCCACGGCGACCTGCTGCCGTTCAACACCGGGGGCCTACCCAACGAAGGCGGGACGGGGGCGGGCCTGTTTTTGGCCGGCGATGTGCGAGCCAACGAGCAGGTTGGCCTGACCGCCACGCATACGCTGTTCGTGCGTGAACACAACCGCTTGGCGACGGATCTCAAAGCCCGGCTCGACGGCCGTGACGCCACGCTGATCGCCAAACGCGACGCGGCGATCGCCGAAGTTGGCAACGGGGTCAACAACGAGGGTGATTTTATCTACGAGTCCGTGCGCAAGGTCGTGGGGGCCCAGATCCAGGTGATCACGTACCAAGAGTTCCTCCCGGCGTTGCTGGGACCAGACGCGCTGACGGTATTTGACGGGTACGACGACACGGTCAACGCCGGGATCTCCAACGCGTTTGCCACCGCCGCGTACCGGTTTGGGCACAGCATGCTCCCATCGCAGATCCTGCGGACCAACAACGACGGGACCCAAGCCGCTGAGGGTCACATCGCCTTGCGAGACACCTTTTTTAAGCCAGAGGAGATTATCAATCACGGGATCGCGTCGCTGCTTCAAGGGCTGGCGACCGGTCAGGCCCAGGAGGTCGACACGCTGATCGTTGACGACCTCCGCAATTTCCTGTTTGGGCCTCCCGGTGCGGGTGGCTTGGACATGGCGGCGTTGGATATCCAACGCGGGCGCGACCACGGGCTGGGTGATCTGAACACGGTGCGGTCACAGCTGGGGCTGGTACCCTACATCGACTTCTTAGACCTCACCGGGGGCGACGCCGCCTTGGCCGCTGCATTTGCTAGCGTCTATGGCGATATCAGTGAGGTCGACATTTGGATCGGTGGGTTGGCTGAGGTGCACGTTAACGGCGGGCTGCTGGGCGATACGTTCCAATGGATCATCGTTGACCAGTTCACCCGGCTCCGCGACGGCGACCGGTTCTTCTATTTAAATGATCTTGACCACCTGATCGCGTTCGACCCAGACATCGAAAACACCCGGCTGTCGGGCATCATCCGACGCAACACCGGTATCGATCACATCCAAGACAATGTCTTTTTTGTTGCCCAAAACGATGTGACGCGTGGGGTCCCCGAGCCGGTGACGGTGACCCTTGGCCTGATGGGTCTAGGCGTGTTGGGTATGGCCACGCGGCGTGGGGTGGCGTAAGCCAGGGCAACAATTCAGTCAACGATGATTCCCATCGGGTATGATTTTGCCGTGTCGGGCACACCGGAACACCACGGATTTCCCCGCCGCGCACGGACGGTGTGACGCCGTGTCATCCGTGCCGTTAACCCACGCCCCTTTTTTAGAGGCCCTTAGATGCAGCAACGCGAGGTACGGATCGGCATCATCGGCGGCAGCGGGCTGGGCGAGGCGTTGGGTGGTCAGCAGGGCCAACCCCAGCAGGTCGATACCCCTTTTGGTTTGCCCAGCAGCCCGCTGGTGGTGACCCAATGGGGTGGTGTGGAGGCGGTGATCCTTCAGCGGCACGGGCCGGGGCACCTGCTCAACCCCACCCAGGTGCCCTACCGGGCCAATCTCTATGCGTTGAAAAAAATGGGGGTCACCCACATCATCGCCAGCGGCGCCACCGGGAGCCTGCGTGAGCAGATCGTGCCGGGCGACCTGGTAATCGTAGATCAGCTGATCGACAAGACCTACAAGCGCGTCAACACGTTCTATGAGCAGGCCGCGGTACACGTGGAGCTAGCCCAGCCGTTTTGCCCGGTGATACGCGATTGGCTGCTAGGCGCGGCGGATGGCCTTGAGGGCGTGACGGTACACGCCAAGGGGACCTATGTGTGCATGGAGGGGCCTGGGTTTTCCACGCAGGCCGAAAGCAAGATGCACCAGCAATGGGGCGGCGACCTGATCGGGATGACCGCCAGCCCCGAGTACAAGCTCGCGCGCGAGGCAGAGATCGCCTATGCCCTGATCGCGATGCCGACCGACTACGACTGTTGGCGACCGCACGACCCGAATCAACCCGCGCAGGAGTTGTTGGCCGAGATCGTCGGCAATCTGCAGGCCGCCACGCAGCGCAACCTGGCGCTGATCAAACGGGCATTGGGGGATGTTTCGATGCTGGAGTCGCGTCCCAGCCCAGCGCATCAAGCTTTAAAACTGGCGATCTGGTCTGACAAGAGCAAGGTCGACCCGGCCCAGATTAACCGACTCGCGGTGTTGTGGGGTGATCACTTCAGCTAGAGCACGCTTGGATCCGGTATCATCAAAAACCGAGCTTCCCCCGAAAAAAATGGAAACCTGGGGATCGGCGGTTTGGCATCTGGCCTAGAGGCTGGTAAAATGCCAAATTCTATTGATTGTCAGTATAAAGGTTATGAAGATGTATGCGGTGATCGAAGACAGCGGCACACAAATCCATGTTCAGCAAGGGGATGTCATCCAAGTCGCGCTGCGGGACCTATCACCCGACGCCGCGACCATCACCTTTGACCGCGTCTTGATGGTCTCAGACGTGGAAGCGGGCAACACGAAAATCGGCCAGCCCCTGCTCGACCAAGCCAAGGTCACCGCGGACATCCTGTCACAAGAAAAGACCCCCCGGGTGGAAGTGGTCAAGTTTAAACGCCGCAAAAATTATCTCCGCCGCAAGGGCCATCGGCAGGGCTATCTGAAAGTCAAGATCACCTCGATCGATGCCTGACGCATTTTGGCGTGCAACGACCGGCTTTCGTTTCGTCTTTATCCCCATCGGTTGGCGTACCGGGGGCACGAAACGGCGGTCAATAAGCCGTGTTTTATACCGGTCCCGATCAGGTTTACGGGGTCCCGTTTGCCCGCGGCAGGGAAATTCTCAGCGTTTTTGCGGTTCCGACGCGGCAAACTCATACCCGATTGGGTATAGCAAAAGATTGTCTCAATCGGTGTAGCGCTGTTTGAGCCAGCGATCGCTTGGCTTTCCGTGCATACCCAGCGCCGCCCAAGGGCTTGGGCCAACCCAATCAAACATCGAAAATTCCCCCGCCCCGGGCCACCGGGTTACCGCCCTTTCACTGGGGATTGGGTTACACTCTGGGGTGGCCCAGCTGCCGCCATTGGGCGATTGCAGCCGCGGGCGGTTCGGTTTCACCCATGACATGAGGAGATGCTTCAAGATGGCTAACCCAGACAGCACCGTGACCGTGATCGCAGCCGATACCCACATCCGTGGCGAGATGACGTTTGACCACACCGCGCGCGTCCTAGGCACGTTCGAAGGCAAGGTGGTGGCCAAGGGTGAGCTACAAATCGCCGAAGGCGCCGCCTGCAACGCCGAGGTCGACGCGACCAAGGTTACGGTCGACGGCACGGTCGAAGGCAATGTCAACGCCAAGGATTGCGTCCAGCTCAACACCAAAGCGAAGGTCAAGGGCGACATCAAAGCTGCCAAGCTTGTCGTCGCAGAAGGCGCTTCGCTGTTTGGCCACTGCGCGGTGGGCCCCAACGCCGCGACCCAGTCCGCCAAGGCCCCTGAGATCAAGACCGTGCCTCCCCAAGCCAAACCCCAGCTTGAGGCAGCGCGGAAGTAGCCCATTGAGCTCGCCGCATCAGCTGGCTTGGCCCCTACCGATCCTGGTCCGCGGCGCAACGCACCACGGCGTTGTGCCCAACAGCGCTAGCCTGAGCTTTCAATCTGTCTCCTCTTTCAACGTATCACAGGGATATGGCCCGCCAAACCGCTTCTAGAACGGTCCGGTGCTACCACTGTCGCGACGGTTTTGAAGTCAGCGGCCGGGCGGTGTCGACCTCATGCCCACACTGCCACAAACCGGTGATTGTTCAAGATGTCATTGTGAAGGGCTTGAAGACCACGGGGAAGCTCCAGACGTGCGGCCGGGTGGTTATCCGTAGCCGCGGGCGCGTGATCGCGGGCTTGATCGAGGCCCAGGAAGGCATCGAGGTCTTGGGCGCGTTGCAGGGCAATGTCGTCAGCCACGGGCCGGTGGTGCTGGGCCCCAAGGCACGGTGGAGCGGCGACTGCCGCGCACCAGCGTTAGAAGTCCAATCAGGCGCCCGGATCGAAAACGGTTTTTTTGAGGTGCCGTATCAACACACCGCATCACCAACACACAAGCCAAGCGACGGTTAACCCATCCCGCCGTCGCGACCACCACCCGTGGGCAACGCCGCCCGCAAGAACCGGCGCCAATTACCATGGAAGACCGCGTTGATCTGTGTATCGCTGTATCCGCGTGCGGCCAGCAACGGGCCCAGCTTGGCCAGGTGGGCGATCGTGTCCAGCTCGCGCGGGCAGCGCCGTGTGCCAAACCCGCCATCCAGGTCGCTGCCGATCCCCACATGATCGACACAGCCGGTGAGCTGACAGATGTGGTCGATATGATCCGTGGCCGCACTTAGCGGGACGCGGTGTGCCGCTGACTCACTGGGCTGCCAACCCGCTTGGAGCATCGACCCTTCCATCACGCAGCCGATGACGCCCCCGCGGTCGGCGATCAAGCGGATCTGATCATCCCGCAGCTGGCGTGGCCCGGGGACCAATGCACGGCAGTTGCTGTGGCTGGCGAAGACCGGGCCGGGGTATTGATCCGCAGCCTCAAAGAAGCTGGCGTCACTGGCGTGTGTCAGGTCGAGCATCACCCCCGCTGCACCCAGCTGTTGGAGCAGCAATCGACCACTTGGCGTCACGCCGGCCTGCGCCGCGTCAGGCGTATCGGGGTTTCCGGGGGTGCCGTAGGCGTAGGCACTGGGGCCATAATGCGCTAGGCTCACCGCGCGCAGCCCTTGGTCAAACCAGTGTGTCGCTTGATCGGGGGTGACAATCGGATCGGCGCCCTCCATGCTCAAGATCACGCCCAGCGGGGGGCGGGCCTGGGGATCAGAAGATACCCATTGCGCCCACAGCCCATCCAATGCCTGGACATCGTGGATGATCTGCAGATGCCCCTGCTGCTCAAGCAGCCGGTAGTAGGCCAGCTGACCCTGGGCGATGGCGTACGCGGCTTCTTGGTTGATATAGTCGATCTCGGTTCGGCTGGGCCGCTGCCTGCTCAACACCTCAGGGCGCGCCCGCGCCAGCAGCGAAGCAAAACACACCGCCACCCCAGCTACCCGCATCTCGTGTAGCGTTACGGTTGCCTGGTCTTGGATCGGTGGTCCTTGGTCTTGGCCCGGTGCGGGCTGAACGATCGCTTGTTCGCGCTGACGCACTTCATGGATCGATCGGGTCAGGTCCCGATCGTACGACAGCGCGTTCCACGCCAGGTCCAGGTGACCATCGATGATCAAGGGCATCACAGACAGTTATACCAATCCCGGATAGAATAACGATCCCCTAACGAGGGATTTGATACGCATCGCGTCTGAACACGCCGCGTCGGGAACACAAAAACGCCGAGTATGACCCTGCCGCGGACGGACGGCTTGCCGCAAACTCATCCGGGACGGGTCTAACCATGCCCCAATGGATCGACATCGGCCACGCCAACGACTTCCCCCCGGGGTCCAAGCAGTGCTTAGACCCCAAAGGGATCCCTTTGGTTGTCTGCCACCCCGACACCGGTCTGGCTGTCGTGGCCAACACCTGCCCCCACGCGGGGTTGCCGCTGGGTGACGGCGAGCTGCGTGCCCGCGTGCTCACCTGCCCCCATCACGGCTATGCTTATGATGTCACCACGGGCCGAAACATCGACTTCCCGCACGAAGAACTCCCACTAACGACCTACCCCGTCCGGCTGACCACCGATGGGCGCGTCCAAGTCCAACTGTAGCAAGGAGACCGGCTTACCTTGACACTCGACTCCGCCCTTGAACACCTGGCAAATGATCAAACCCAAGCCCTAGAGCGGCTCAACGCGTTCCTGTCGATCCCCAGCGTGAGCACCGACCCCGCCTACGCCACCCACGCCGCCCACGCCGCCCAATGGGTAGCCCAAGCGCTAACCGAGATCGGCTTCGACGCCCAGGTCCACCCCACGCCCGGCCACCCGATCGTGTTGGCCCACAACCATAACCATGCCCTACCCGCCCATACGCCCCACGTGCTGTTTTACGGCCACTACGATGTCCAACCCCCCGACCCCATCGACGCCTGGACCACCCCCCCCTTTGAGCCCACCGTGCGCGACGGAGCGGTCTTCGCGCGCGGCGCCAGCGACGACAAGGGGCAGGTCGCCTGCTTCCTCGAAGCCCTGCGCGCCTGGCAGCACACCCACAGCCGGCTGCCGCTGCGGGTCTCGGTCCTGATCGAAGGCGAGGAAGAGTGCGGCAGCGTCAACCTCCGCCCGTTCCTCGAGGCACACCGCCACCAGCTCAACGCACACATCGCGATCATCAGCGACACCACCATGTGGGACCCTCAGACCGTGGCGATCACCTACGGGCTGCGTGGGCTGCTGTATTTCGATGTCCAGCTGCACCACCCCAATCGCGACCTGCACAGCGGGATGTTCGGCGGGACGCTGGCCAACCCCGCGAACGTGTTGACGGCCATCCTCGGCCGGCTATTCGACGATCAACACCGCGTGACCATCCCCGGCTTCTACGATGACGTCCTGGAGCTAACCGACCAAGAACGCCAGCAGTGGGCGAAACTCAACTTCGACGAAAACCAATTCTTCAACAACGTCGCGGCCCAGCAGCCCCACGGCGAGGCGGGCTTCTCCACGCTGGAGCGCAAGTGGGCGCGGCCCTGCTGCGACATCAACGGCCTCTACGGCGGCTACGGCGGGGCGGGTGCGAAGACGATCATCCCTTCCTTCGCCGGGGCCAAAGTCAGCTTCCGGCTAGCGCCCAACCAGGACGCCCAAAAGATCGCCGATGCGTTTACCCATTGGCTCAATGCGCACGACACCCACGGCTGCCGATGGCTGATCACCCCCTTTGGCGCCGCCGAACCCGTCGTGGTGGCCAACGACTCACCCTACATCGCCGCGGCCCGCACCGCGATCCAACGCAGCAGCGGCCGCCCACCCGTGCTCATCCGCGAGGGCGCTACCATCCCTGTGGTCGCGGACTTCAAGAACCTGCTCGATATCGATACGCTCTTGATCGGGTTTGGGCTCAACGATGACCGCATCCACGCGCCCAACGAGAAATTCAACCTCGACAACTTCGCCCTGGGTTGCCGCACCCACGCCACCCTGTTAGCCGAGCTGGCTAGCATCCACCCCTAGCGGGCAACCCCAGCCACATCGCTACCGGTCGCTGCATTCATACAGGCGATTGAGTCTCTCTAAAGGTGGGCCAGGCGATCGCCTACAGCCATTCAAGTCAATCATCTCCACTCCGCTGAAATCACAGATTTTTGTATTACGGCTTGTTTGCCGGTGGAGCGGGCATCTTGCCCGCCAACAAGCAAGCCGTAATCCTAGAGCATATGGAGATTATTGACTTGAATTGCTCTAGCCCGCCGGAAGGAACAACACAATTGGGATTGCACAAGGCGCCTTTGTACCACATAGAAAACGCCCCCCTTTCTGCAAGGGGGGCGTTGGTTGAAAATCCGAATCGGATCGGTGTCGTCTTAGAGAACGTCTTCATTGGATTTGACATCGGTGAGCATGTCGCCCAGGCCGTCGTAGAACAGGTCGCGGCTGGCGCTGCCGGTCAGCAGGTCTTCATCGCCGTCGTCAACAACAGCAACCATAACCTGAATCGATGTTGACCGGTTTGCGTAGGTTTCAGACTCATCGCCCCAGGCCATCGCGGCGGCCATCAGGGCGCTGTCCATCAAGCCTTCAGAATCCACAGCGACCGTTGCGATGCCGCCGATCAGCACGTCATCTGCCTTACCGCCGACAAGCCTGTCCCTGCCCGCGCCGCCGATCATGATATTCCTCCCGAACTGGCCTACCAGCGTGTCGTGGCCTTCGTCACCCAACAGGACGGTCGTTCCACTGCCTGCGTGCAGGTGGTCGTTGCCAGCCCCGCCGTGCACAATGGCCGGGATGTCGACCTTGTTGGCGATGGTTAAATCGTCGTCGCCGTCGCAGAGGTAGGAGATGATCTTATCGATTTGCGAGCTTTCATAGGTGCGCAACGGATCATCGACGAAACTAGCGTGAACCCTCACCTGGCCCTGGTTGTTTTCCTCGACATGGACCCGGTCGTCCTCGTTTGAGCCGACGATGTAGAGCGTCCCATTGTTGATCCCGATGCCGGTAATGACGGCCAGTGTGGTCTCGATATCGGTGCCGGTGTCGTCATCGGTGAGTGTGAGCGTGACGACGTAGACGCCGCCGTTGGCGTAGATGTGGTCAGCTTCGATCGTGCCCGAGCCCGAGCCTTGGGTAACGGTTGCATTGCTGGTGGTCCCGTCGCCCCAATCCACCGTAGCGGCATGGGTGTCCAGGGTGCCTACGTCGGTGAAGTTAGCCGTGATGGTGACCGGCTCGCCCTCTTCGCCCTTGTCCTCAAACGTCGCGTCGCTGGCAAAGCTGGTGATCACCGGGTTGACGTTGCTGACCGTTATCGATAACGAATTGTCAACGTCCGAAAGGTTGTCGTTGTCGGTGATGGTCACGGTGATGTCGTTGACGTCTACCGGTGTGGCGGTGGGGTTGTCGTCCAGGTAGGTGTGGTTGATTGAAAACGACCGGTCGCCTACGGCCAGACCCTCTACCGTATCGGTGCTGCCGTCACCCCAGTCGATCGTAACGGTGTGGCTCGACAGCGAGCCCGGGTCGATGAAGCCGCCGGTTAGCGTGACGGTATCGTTCTCGTTGATATTGGTTGAGCTGATCGCCGTTGACCCGATGACCGGGGCGACCGGCGTGACATACTCCATGCCTGTAAAGAACATCGATCCGCCGCCGAATGTTAGTGTGCCACGCGACGGGTCGTTGGGAGACAGGGCGTCGGGTGTGTAGGTAACCGGCATCGGGGCCCCCGCGGTAAAGGCCAGGGTGTCGACGCCGTTCCCGCCGTTGACGGTGAAGTTGACAAGACCGCTGGCAACCAGTGCGCTGTCTACGTCGATCGTATCGGTACCGGCAACGCCGTCGTTGGTGGCGGCGTCCAAAACAAAACCGGTGACATCCGTAAAATGAAGCGGCACAAAATCAATACCATCACTGGATCCGGAAACCTGATTGATCCCCGCGCCTGGGCTGTCAACCGTCAGCAGGTCATCGCTGCCCGGTGTCCGCAGTGTTAAGAGGTCGACGTCCGTCACGGTAACCAGGCTGGTGCCAAACTCGAAGTTGTTGAAGAGGATCGAATTGCCCCCGATGGACAATGCCCCGCCGTAATCGTCCACAGGATTTCCATTAATAAGATCGACACTATCGGGAGCGGTGGCATTCGGCGTGTAAACGGCACTGGCCGCGCCCTTCCCGTCTACCGTGAGCATGTCGGTTCCCAGCATGCCGTCGAGGCGGATGTCCACCCCCAGATCGCCGTCCACGATAATGCTGTCATTCGACCCGCCGGCGTGGATCAGGATCGTCTCGGTCAGCGGGATGCTGTAGCTGTAGGTCGAGTCGGCTTCGCCGGGCACGGTGATCGGGGAGCTATACGCCGCGTCGGCAAATGCCTGGACCGTCACATCAGCGTTCGCGCCGTTTTTCGTAATGGTGATAATGTCGTGCGCCCCGGTGCCCGACACGAAGGTGAAGTCAGGATTGGCAAGGACGTTGGCGTCCAACCGCAACTGGTCGTGGAGTGTGACCTGGCCGTTGCGGGCGGCGAGGTCGTTGTAATCGCCCAGGACCCCGGTGTCCGGCGAGTTGCCGTCCCCGCGGATCATCGGGTACCGGGTGAATGTCGACGACGTGGTGTTATTGGTGTTCCGGTACGACATGATCTCGGCCTGGTGGAACAGATTGGTTGTGGTCGAGTTTGTTGGATTGGTAATCGCGTGCTGCATGCCTAAGAGATGGCCCGCTTCATGGGAGATGTTGTTGAGTGTGTTGTTGGAGAAACCACCGTTGCTAAACACCACCGCGACGTCGTCGTGGATGTTAGAAGCGGCATTTAAGTCCGACGTGTCTAGGCCGTTCCCCGGGGATGTCCCCCCGCCGTTGTTACCGTATACCTGGGTGTTATCACCCAAGGGGTCGACGATAAAAGTCGCTACGAAAACATAAGCGTCCTTGCTGTCGGCATCGCCGCCACGCAGCGTGTCGATCACGTCGTTCATGCTCGACGCGGCCGATACGCTCCGCCCGTCGCTGGTCGTCGTTGTGCCTGAGGTTAGCTCCACGACTTCAATGTCGAGTGATTCGAAAGCACGCTCGACAACAGCCATCATCCGATCCCGAGCCGTTGTGCTGAACGTCTGGGCAACGATGTCCAACCGGGTGTCGGTATTGAATCCATCTGCGCTGTCAAGCAACGTCGAGCCCAATATATCCTTGGTGTTGTCGGCGTCGTCGGCTACGTCCCGGAACGCGCCCTGTGTGGTCGTTAGGGTCCCGCTGGGAAAATTATCGCCAAAATCGACGAATAACACCGCCGACAGCATCACGCGGTCTTCCAGCGGCTCTAGGCCGGTGAAGTGTGGCTTGCGGGCGAGGCTCTTTTGAACGCGGCGTTGACGCCGGCTAAGTGTCCTCTGTGCTTTGTGGAATAGTGTCTTGAACATCGCGCTCTCTTTCGTTTTTGTTAAATAATGATTGAGCTTTCCAATACCATCCAAACACTCCCCACAAAATAATAGTGATGGCGATGACTGCAGATGTGGATATAATTAGTTGTTATTAACTCATAAAACCACGGCCTCTGGCCGTGCGACCCGAATAGCTTCGAGCGATTCGGGGTGATGTTAGTCCTGTGGATGCGTAGGTTCTCCTTTCGGGAAGACCCGTTGGGGCAGAAAGGAGAACCTGACGAGTCATCAATGGTCTAGCCAATCCCATGTGCGTTGGGATTGCATCTATCACATCGTGATCGTACCGAAGTACCGCCGGGAAGTCTTCTTCGGCAGGAAGCGGGAGAAGGTCGGTCTGATCCTGCGACGTCTGTGTCGTCAGAAGGGGATCGAACTGATCGAGGGCCATGCGATGCCCGACCACATCCATCTGTGTCTTCGGATCCCCCCGAAGTTCAGCGTGGCGTCGACGATCGGTTTTCTCAAAGGTAAGAGCGCGGTGCGGATCCACCGAGAACTGATGCGGGAAACCCGGATGACCGGCTTGCATTTCTGGTCCACCGGTTACTGCGTGAGCACCGTGGGCCTCGACGAACAGAAGGTCCGTGCTTACATCCGAGATCAAGAAAAACTGGAAACAGGCCAAAACCACCTCGAACTTCATTAACCGTTGCTAACGGCCCCAGCGGGGCCTTCCCTACGTCCAACGGCCCCTTCGAGGGGCCTTCCCCAATACCACGGCCTCTGGCCGTGGTCGATTATTTTATTGTCGGCGGCCAATTCCATCAAGGCCACCTCTAAAATCCTCTTCTACTGAATACCAGGTTCTGTCCCGTAAGTCCTCAGGTGACCATGGTCAACGCCTGGTTCTGGATCCTCAGCCGCCTAAACCCCACAAAATTGGACGACACCCCCCGCCCGCGGGATTGATATACCAGTCCCGATCGAGTTGACGGGGTGCCGGCCGGCCACGGCAAGGAAATACCCGGTGTCCTTGTGTTTCTGACGCGGCAAATTCATACCCGATGGGTATATCCCCAATGGATCTACCCGCAACGCTTCGGGTATGATGCCTGGCCATGAATATTATCCTCATCGGCTACCGAGGCAGCGGCAAGACCACGCTGGGCAAGATGCTAGCGAACCGGCAGTGGCTTAACTTCGTCGATGTCGACGACCAGGTCCGCAAGCGGTTCGACAACGCAACCGTCGCGGCGATCTGGGAGACCCACGGCCAGCAGGCCTGGCGCGACGCCGAGGTACAGGTTACCCAGGAACTCTGCGCTAAGGATGGGCAGGTGATCGCTCTAGGCGGCGGGACGCTGCTGGAACCCGCCGCACGCCGCACCGTGCTCGAAGCCCAACACGCCAACCGCATCTACCTCCACTGCGAACCCGAGGAGCTCTACGACCGGATCCGGCAAGACCCGGGGTCGATCAGCAACCGCCCGGACCTGACCCAGCTGGGCGGGGGGCTCGACGAGATCAAGCAGGTCCTGATCGAGCGCGAACCGATCTACCGAGCCGTCGCCGACAAGGTCTTCGACGTCACCCACCTGCGACCCGAGAACGCCCTACGCTACCTGATCGAACGCTGCCTGTAACACGCTTCGGGCAACCGCCCGCCACGAGCCGCCTCGGTAAGGAAGCGGGTTCTTCAGGTCTCCCTCCCCGCGCGACGCGCATAAAAAAAGCCAAGCGAGCCGGTATAAAGCAGGATCAAAAAGAACAGGATGAATCGGCGTTGCCCGCTTGGCCATCGTCTGGGATAGGGTGTGAATATCAGCCGGTACACCTCGCTTTCTATAAAGTCCGTCTGTTCTATTTTTCGGTTATCGGAGGCCCCCGGTCAAGCCCCGCCCCGGATTTTTATGGCCGCGCCGGGATCACAGGAACGCCGAGGATTTCCCCGCCGCGGGCCAACCGGGCCCCGTCAACCGGATCGGGCCTGGTATAGAAGCCGAACCCCTAGGCCTCGATCGTGGCCTGGCCCTTCTGCCAGTTGCAGGGGCACAGCCCGTCGGTCTGGAGCGCATCGAGCACACGCAAGACCTCTTGCACGTTGCGGCCGACCGGCAGGTCGTTCACATTGGCCCAGCGCACAATGCCGTCGGGGTCGATCAGGAACGTCCCACGCAGCGCCACGCCCTTCTCGGGCAGCAGGATGCCGTAGTCCATCGAGACCCGCTTGGTGATGTCGGCCAGCATCGGGTGCTTGAGCTGCTTGAGCTCGTCTTTGGACTCGCACCAGCCCTTGTGGACGTAGTGGCTGTCGATCGAGCAGGTCAATAGCTCGCAGCCACGGCTCTGGAATTCGCCCAGGGCTTGGTCAAACGCCTGGATCTCTGTGGGGCAGACAAACGTAAAGTCCATGGGGTAGAAGTAGAAACACAGCCACTTGCCTTTGTAGTCGTCTAAGGCGATCTCTTTGAAGTCATCTGAGCTGCGTTGATACGCCATGGCTTTAAACTTCGGGGCTGGTGAGCCAACTTGCACGGCCATTGTTTAAATCTCCTTGCGGTATAACCTTGGGCTTGGGACGCGATTTATCTTTGTTCATACATCAGGCCGACCCACGCCGCGGTGATTGATCTTGGTTGGCACCCCGGTCGGTGGAGCCTGGAATCGTATCGAAGAACGGTTCCAAAGTCCATCGGCCTGTTTGCGCATTGCTGTGGTAGTCAATCCAGCGGCGGTCGGCTAGACTCAAGCCCGCTGATGGATATCCGATTCTACAACACGCTCACCCACCGGATCGAGCCGTTTGCGGCGCTAAACCCGCCCCATGTCACCATGTACAACTGTGGGCCCACGGTCTACGACTACGCACACATCGGCAACTTCCGGGCATTTGTCTTTGCCGATGTCTTGCGTCGGTTCCTCGAGCTGACCGGCCACCGGGTCCACCAGGTGATGAACCTGACCGACGTGGGGCACATGACCGAAGACAGCCTGGCCGACGGGGGTGGGCAAGACAAGATGCAGCTGGCGATGGAGCGGATCAAGACCGCCAAAAAAGACGGCCAACTGCCACCAGACGCCGCGGTTGATCCCACGGACCCCTACCAAGTTGCGCAGTTTTATACCGATGCGTTCTTAGCAGACGCGAGGCTGCTTGGCCTGAAGATCGCCCACGAATACCCCGCCCAGATGCCCCGCGCCACGCAGCATATCGACCAGATGCAAGCCTTGATCGCCAAGCTGATCGACCGCGGGCACGCGTACGTGGCTGCTGATGGGGCGGTGTATTACAGCGTGGAGAGCTTCCCCGATTACGGCCGGCTCAGCGGCAACACGCTCGATCAGCTCCGCGGCGGGGCGGGCGGCCGCGTGTTGGCCCAGCACCAAGCCAACAAACGCCACCCCGCTGACTTTCTGTTGTGGAAGCCCGAGCCCACGCACCTGATGAGGTGGGACTCGCCCTGGGGCAGCGGCTACCCCGGCTGGCATGTCGAGTGCTCCGCGATGGCCATG
Organism: Phycisphaeraceae bacterium; assembly: GCA_965223655.1. Lineage (GTDB taxonomy): Bacteria > Planctomycetota > Phycisphaerae > Phycisphaerales > Phycisphaeraceae > CBDCXC01. The sequence continues at coordinate 56,343 of CBDCXC010000018.1, read as the reverse complement.
GCGGGTGCTCAATCAGGACACCATCGACATCCACACCGGCGGAGAAGACAACATCTTCCCACACCACGAGTGCGAGATCGCCCAGTCCTGCGGCGCCACGGGCCAGCCGTTCGCACGGTTCTGGATGCATACCCGGTTCCTCCTGGTCGAGGGTCAGAAGATGTCCAAGTCCAAGGGTAATTTTTTTACTGTGCGAGACGTGCTAGAGGGCAAGGCGACCGGCCGACCGGTCGACCCCGCGGTCCTGCGGTACGAGCTGCTCAAAGCACACTACCGATCGAACATGAATTTCACACGCAAAGGGCTAGAAGAGTCGGCCCACGCGGTGCAGCGCCTGCGGACAGCCAAACAAACCCTCGCGGCACGCGCCAATCCCGAAGACGCAACAAAGGTCGACCTATCCCACCCGGCCTTGGCTGGCTTCGCCGATGCCTTGGCTGATGACCTGAACATCAGCGGCGCGTTGGGTGCGGTGTTTCAAGGGTTGGCTTCGTCATCCAAGTCGCCCGATGAGGCGCTGGCGGTGTTGGCACAGGTGGACCGTGTCTTGGGTGTCATCGACCCATCACAAGACAAGCAGGCCTATACACCCCAAGGCCTCGACTCCGATCAGGTGCGGGGATTGTGCCAGCAGCTCGACGCGGCCCGCAGCGCCAAGGATTTTGCCACCGCCGACCGCCTGCGCCAGCAGCTAACCGACGCCGGCTACGAGGTGATGACCACCAAGCAATCCGGTACCACGGCGCGGCGGAAATTAGCGTAATAGTGATATTCTGGAAGGTATACGCACCGCGCATGAAAACGCCGCATCGGGCGCATCCAAACACCAGGGATTTCCCTGGCGCCGGCGGGCGGCTTGCCGCAAGCTCATCCGGGCCGGGTATCGGATTGGCGTAATTCAGCAAGCTTGGCCAGCACTGCCTGGCCGTGCCCGGTGACTTTTACCTTGTCCCAGCGTTCGGCGATCCGGCCCTGGGGGTCGATCAGGAACGTGGTGCGCACCACGCCCATGTACTTGCGGCCGAACATGCTCTTCTGCTGCCACAGCCCGTAGGCCTCACAAACCTTAGAACCCACATCGGCCAGCAGGTGGAACGGCAGGCCCAGCTTGGCTGCGAACCGGTCGTGCGACTCGGCGCTGTCGGGGCTGATGCCCAGCACTACCGCGTTGTGTCTTTCGAGCCGTGGATACAGGTCGCGGAACTGGCAGGACTCGTTGGTGCAGCCGGGGGTGTTGTCTTTGGGGTAGAAATACAGCACCACCCACCGCCCGCGGTAGTCCTTGAGCTGGTGTGTGTGATTGGCCTGGTCGGGCAGCTTGAAATCGGGTGCTTCCTGACCGACCTGCAACACGATGGGGGACGATCGGGTGGTCTTCTTCTTCGCCATGGGGCGGGTATTTTACACATACCGCGCTAAGGGTGTGAAATGACCGTATCAGAAACACAAAAACAGGGGTCATCTCCCTGCCGTGGGCGAACCCGGCCCCGCCAACGCTATCGGGCCGGTACCGCTTTGCCTTGCCAAGATCTGACGCGTGATTGGCGGATGACCTCGACCGGGTCGGAGACCAGCTTGACCAGGATAACCGCCGCCAGCGTCGAGATCACCGCTAAAACTAACCCTTGGTGGGGCCCTGGATCGAGCGCCGGTATCTTCAACGCAATGAGTTTGGCGGTCTCGACCACCAGGACATGGACCACATAGATGGGATAAGACAATTCCCCGATGCGTTGATCCAGCTTCCAGTCTTTGGTCAGATGAAATAGGAACGGGATTGCGACGCTGACAAGCCCGTACAGCGCCCACACCTTCGTCCAACCACCCGGGAAGAACTGGAAAGTGAGGATCACCCCAAACAAAAGCCCCGTGATCGGGAGGCGGCACCGGATGAATCTCGGATCGTCTTTGATCGCGGTGTAGAACCTGTAGGCGATGGCTCCAAACAGAAACAACGCCAGCTCTGTCGGAAAAAAACGGTACGTCCACGGGTCGTGCATCAACCCGAGAGAAAAATAGATCCAACACCGCAAAGCGAGGCTGCCTAGGATCACCAGGACAATCCACCTTATCTTTCGCCTTACGATCAGCGGGGCAATCACATAAAACATCAATTCGATCCCTAGGGTCCACGCCTGGGGAACGAGTAAAAACTGATAGAGCCTCGGGTCGGTGTTCGCGAAGTTCTCGGTGAAGAACATTCTCCCGTCTTGGGCATCCAACCCGAGGAATACCACCGCGTCTTGACCGAACAGGAGTAGGTTCGACCCCAACAAAAACGCTGCCGTCCCAGAGCTAAAGGTGTGAACCCAATCCAGGCATGGCCCAAGCATCAGCCAGTGGCCCCACACGGCCCCCGTCAAGACCGACACCCCCACGGTGAGGCCCAAGACCACCCAATAGATCGGGAATAGCCGCAAGAACCGATTCGACAAGAACAGCCGATACCCCCCCGGGCCTTGGTACTTCCGATCCAAGATCAGCGCCATGTAGAACCCGGAAATGATGAAGAATGACTCGACGGCCACCAACCCACCGGTGAGTTTAAGCCCGAAGATTGGTCCTGTATGCGCCACCACCACCGACAACGCCAGAATGACCCGCAATAGCCCCATGCAGCCGCTCTTTCCTTGAACCGCTCCTCTATCGCTCTCTGCTGACAGGAGCTAGCTTGCCCTACATCATAGCCCCGTCCCGATCGAGTTTTACGGGGTGCTGCTATTTCATCCAGAGCCGGTATAGAATCTCCTAGGGTATGGTACAGCGGTGCTCATGGGCTATTTCAACCTAGCCGCGGCGGGCTGGCTGTGGGCGCTGCCCCTGGCGGTAGGCGTGCCGCTGCTGGCGCACCTGCATAGCCGGCGTGGCGGCACGGTGGTCTTGTTTTCCGCCACACGGTTCGTGAAGCAAGCGGTATCCGAACACCACCGCCGGCTAAGGCCCCGCCACTGGCTGCTGCTGGCGCTACGCGGGTTGGCGCTGTCGCTGATCGTCATAGCGTTTGCACAACCGGTCTGGTATCACACGCTGCCGCCCGATTGGAAGCCCTCCACAGGCGTGGTCACAGCGTTCATCCTGGATCGGTCGGCTTCGATGGGTCGAACCCACCGCGGCGCCACGCTGTTTGACGACGCCCGCCGCCGGTTAACCCAAGCGCTAGAGCGGCTAGACCCACAGCACGACCTAGCCACCGTGATTACCGTTGACGCCGCTCCCCGTGCGCTGTGGCCCCAACCCAGCGCGAATTTTTCCGGCTTGATCCAACAGATCAACCAGCTCCAACCCACACACGAACGCGGGGACCTCGAAGCCGCGCTGCGCCTCGCACACAGCCAGCTATCGGATCGCGGGCGTACAACAAGCCACGCACCAGGCCCAAGGGTGAAACGCATCGATATCTTTAGCGACATGCAACAAACCCAGGCCCCCGGCAAGCATGCCAAGCGGTTGATGGTCAAGGGCATCAAGACCCACTACCACCCGATTGGACAGGCTGGGGGCAACCTAACGATCACCACGCCAAGCATGACCCCAACACACCCCGTGGTCGGACAGCGGGCTACGGTGACCACCAAGCTGATGTACTTCGAACCCAATCCATCTGCAGACCCGGTCGAAGCACAGGTGACCCTCGATTTTGAGGGTCGCACCCAGCGCCGGACCGTGACGGTCACGCCCGGGGCAACCCGCAGCGTGGCCTTCACCCTCTACCCCACCCAACCCGGCACCAAGCCGGTGCGGCTGCGTGCGCAAGCCGACCCGCATCACGACGCCTGGCCATTAGACAACGAGACGGGCTTATTTATAGAGGTAACCGCGTCACGTGGCGTGGCGTTGGTCACCGCATCGTGGCCCGATGATCCCCACACCGCGGCGCATTACTTTGCCCGTGCGCTAGAGCCGAAGCTAGACGATCCTGCGCGGTTGGGTGTGACGGTCAACCGATGGACACCCGACCAGCTTGGGCCACACCTAGCCCAACGATCCGCCTCGAATCCCTCCGGCACACTTCCGGAGGCGGTAATCGTGGTCGAGGCGGGCGCGTTAAACCCAAAAGCCTTGGAGGCGTTGCACCGTTACTTGATCGGCGGCGGAGCCGTGCTGTGGGTGATCGATAGCGCCCAGGCAGCTGAGTCGCTACATCAGTTCGACCAACTCAACCCCGGCCACGGCTTAAGCCCCATCGTGACACCCGGCAAGAGCGCATGGGTGGGTGATACATCGGCTGAGCTTGGCTTGGCGCGGTTTGAGGACCCACTGCTTGGCGTATTCCAAGGCCCGGCACGCAGCGGGTGGATGGGGTTGTCGTTTGGGGCTGTCCTAGCGGGTTCGGCCGCGCCCCAGGCCCAGGCGTTGCTGAGTTTCCGTGACGGGTCACCGGCGTTGGGGTACCAATGGGTCGGATCGGGCCGTTTGGCAGTCTTCGCCGCTGACCTAGCTCCGGCATACAGCGATTTAGTCAAGGGCCCATTGTTTTTACCGCTGGTCCATGAACTGGTGCGTGGCCTAAGCCCCGGCCCGCCGATCCCAACCGCCCCACACCCCGGCACCGCCGTGCGGCTCACCCTGGCCCATCGCATCGCCAACCCACAGCACGTTAGGGTGATTGGGCCGGAGGGTGAGCCCGTCGCGTTTTCGATCGCTGCTACCAACCAACATCAAACCCACCTCCAGCTGCCGAGGCTGCCCCACACCGGGCTCTATACCGCGGTACGCCAAGCCGATCAGACGCTACTGCACGGCGTGTTTGTGGCGTTGGACCCAAGCGAGAGTGATCTGCGTGTCATGCAACCCTCCGGGTTAGCAAACAGCGGAGCGGGACAGTCGGCGGTGTCATTAGCGGGTGTTTATCGCTCTGACACGAACGACCAGGGGCTTCGGCCCCCGGGGTTGGAGCTGTGGCCGCTTCTGGTTGCCGGATCGGTTGTCTTGTTGGCGATCGAGTCGGTTGCGATCGCCTTTATGCACCAACGTAAACCTGTGCTACAGGGAGGACCGCTTAACCATGTGGCCTGACCTGATCAACAGCGTTGTGTTTCAGTGGCCCTTAGGGTTGGGTCGCACGGTGCTGCTGATCGCAGCGGCGGGCACCGCCACGGTGTGGTGGTATGGACGCAGTGGACACGGCGGCGATCAAGCGGTGCGGGCAACGGTTCGGTTTGGGTTAATGACACTACGGCTGGCGGGGCTGGGGGTATTGGCGTGGGTGTTGGCCGGGCCGGCCATCAGGCAAGAGGGGCATCTTTCAGACCAACCGGTTCCGGTCATGCTCTTGCTGGACACCTCCGCAAGCATGGCCACCCGCGACACCTCAGCCCACACCGGTGATGCGGTAACACCAATACCGGTCACCAATACCGGCGACCAGATGACCAGCCGCTGGCAGGCGGTGACCCAAAGCTGGCTCGCCCCACCGTTCTTGGATCGACTCAATGAACTGCCATTGGATATCCGGTGGCTTGGGTTCGACCGCGGCGTGTATGGGATCATCCCGGGCCAGGCCGTGGCGCTAGACCAACCCGATGGCCCGGCCACCGACCTGACAAGCGCCCTTAGCGCGGGCCTGCCTGCACCGGCCACAGCAGGCCCAGAGGCAACGCCAGAGGCCCCCCGGCCGGCTAATAATAATCCAGCGGCGATCGTGCTGATCAGCGATGGGCACGACACCGGTCAAGCAGACGCCCTGCGCAGCGTCATCGATCGCCTCAAACAGCACAACCGACCGGTGACGACCGTCGCGGTGGGCACGACCCAAGCGCCACCGGACTTGGCGCTGCAAGCCTGGGCAGAAACGGATCGGCTGCTCAAGGGCCAAGCCACGTGGATCCACGCGGTGGTGTCTCAACGGGGCTTGGGTGGGCAACGGGTTCGGGTGGACCTGCTGCGCGATGGGCAGCGGGTCGAATCGCAGCAGGCCAAGCTGGACCCGCTCAACCCCATCGGCACACACCTGCGGTTCCGCATCGCTCCCCCACCGCCACGCGCAGGGTCGGTAGCGCACCACGCCTATGAGGTGGTGGTGACCCCGGTGCCGCCATCGGATCCAGAAGACCGCTTTGGCCAATCTCAGGAAGAAGCCGTCACCGCAAACAACCGCCGATGGGTTTTTGTGGCTGTGACCAACCAGCGGATCAACGTAGCGCTGTTTGAGGCCCAGCCGCATTGGGACACGAAATACCTCGCCCAAGCGTTACAAGCCGATGACCAGGTCAACCTCACCGCGTTCTACCAGCTTGCGGCGGACCGCAGCCTACAGGTCCGATCCGGTGAAGCGTCCGATGCAGACGGCCCTGGCACACCACCCCCTTCCGGCTTGCTCACCCCATCGCAGCTCAACGCATTCGATGTGGTCATCCTGGGCAAAGGTGTTGATGCTTTCTTTGGCGGCCAGCGCGCGCAGATGCTGGTGGACTATGCCACACAACGCAACGGATCCATCGTCTTGGCACGGGGCCGAGCGTTTGATCCCACAACCGAATCCGGCCGCACCGCCCAATCGATCTTCAGTCAAATTGAGCCGGTTGTGTGGGCCGATACACCCACAGGCCAATCCCGCTTCATGCTCACGCCAGCGGGCCGGGCCAGCCCCCTGCTACGATTCGATGACCCAGGCGCGATCCAGTCTCTGCTGACCACGCTGACGGCCGGCGCATCAGCCCCAACGCCGACCCCTCGGGCCAAAGAAGCCGCGGTCGTGCTGATGCGCCAAGCGCCATTACCAGGCCGGCCCGATCGGGACAGGGAAAGCGGCGCATCGGAAGCTAGGGTGGGGTTGGTGTATCAGCGCGTGTCGGGCGCGTGTGTGTTGGCGGTGCTCCAAGACGGGTGGTGGCGCTGGGCCGCGCTGCCGCGCCGCATGTCACAATACGATGGCCTGTATCGGCTGTTTTGGGCCCGCGCGATCCGTTGGCTGGCCGCCGGTGGGCGGTTCCCACCGGGCCAGCCAATCACCCTGGACGTTAGCCCGCTATCGGTTTCACCCGGCCAACCCATCACGGTGACCCTCACCACCTGGGACGGCCGGCCCTTGGCCGCACCGCCACGCCTCACCCTGGTCGCCCCCGACGGGCAACACACACCGCTCCAGCCGGCCCGCACCGATGGCTTGCCCGCACGCTACCTCGCCACGGTCGAACCCAACCAGCCGGGGCTCTACACCCTCACCCGACAAACCGACACAAACCCCACCGCCACAGCCGACCCCTCCGCCCCGTTGCTTCGCCGTTTTGTGGTTAACGATCGGTCGATCGAGCGGCTAGATCCATCGGCTCGACCGCAGCTGTTGCAGTGGATCAGCCAAGAGACCGGCGGGCTGCCGCTGGGTGTGGATGAGCCCCATCGCTTGCTGGCGTACCTCCAAGGGCTGGGGGCAGCCAAACAGGCAGACATCAAGCTGCGCGATGGATTCAATCAGCCAACCGTTCTGGTTTTGATCATGGGCCTGTTTGGCATCGAATGGATCGTGCGCCGGCGGATCGGGTGGCTGTAAAGCCGATACCAATCATTTCAAGACTCCCAACGCGGCTACGCCATCGTGTAGAACGGGCACCGTTCTATTCCCCCGGCCGCCGCGGCGGCCACTTCAGGCACCGCTTGATCTGCCCTTTGAACCGCACGCCGAAGCATTCATCAGACTCGATCCGCTGGATCCGGCAGAGGTACTCGACGCTGTAGGCCAACGAATACAGGATCGCCAGCCAGACCTCTTGGCCGACCTCTAGACCATCGGTGCGGCCGATCACACGCGCCCCGGCATCGGAGATGTCGTACAGGCTGCCTTCAAGCATCACCGCGTCCGACAGGTAAAGCCGGGTCTCGATCGCATCGTCGGCCATGACGATACGGCTTGCGCTGCGTCGTTCTTGGGTCAAGGCTGGTCATCCCCTTCTACTAGAAACCAGGCCGCTGCGGGCCTACTGAATCATCCGATTCAGAACCACAAATGGCTAGGATTTCGCTGTGGTAGGCGGCGATCGTGGCGTGTCTATGCGGGCCTGAGAAGGTGGGGGATTTCCGTCCTCGCTAGACCGGGCCAATCGGGCTTTTGATCGGGGTGTTGCGGGGTTCTACAATCCAGCGATTCAGTGGTGCATCATAGAATGGGCGAATCGCGTCGAGGCCCCTCTAACACGGCGGAGTGACCAACCATGGCAAAACGGGATTGGGATCATTGGGTGGCGGCGATGACGGTGTGGCTGGCGGTCGCCGTGTGCCTGGGGATCGCACCCCACGCCGTGGCTGCCCAAGATGAAAACGTCTTCGACCAGCTCGACCTGCTGGTCGATGTCCGCCACGAGATCGTCCACAGCTACGTCGAAGACCCCGACCAGCAGAAAATGACTGAACAAGCGGTGCGAGCCATGGTCGCGTCACTCGACGACCGCTACACCGTCTTCCTGACCACCGACGAGCTCGACCCGTTCGACAAACAGGTCCGCGGGACGTTTTCAGGGATCGGCGCGGAGATCGATCTGCACAACGAACGGCTGCGCATCGTCTCGCCCTTGGAAGAATCGCCCGCGTGGAACTCGGGCGTGCTGGCCGGCGACCTCGTGCTAGAAATCAACGGAGAATCGACCGAAGGGATCACCATCCGGGAAGCCGTCAACAAGCTCACCGGGCCCGAAGGCACGCAGGTCACCATCAAAGTCCGCCACGAGACCGGCGACGAAGAAACGATTACGATCACCCGCGCACGCATCAATGTCCAGACCGTGCGTGGCATCCGCCGCGACGCCGACAACCACTGGGTCTATATGCTCGACCCCGCCAACCAGGTGGGGTACATCCGCATCACCCAGTTCACCGACTCGACCGCTCAGAGCGTGCGGGCCGCGCTGGATCAGCTGCTCGACCAGGGCGCTAAGGGGCTGATCCTCGACCTGCGATTCAACCCCGGTGGGCTGCTTGAATCGGCGGTAGCGATCTCGGACTTCTTCTTAGACGGCGACAAGCGGATCGTATCAGTCAAGGGCCGGGTCGTGCCCGAGCGGGTCCGCTACTCCACCAACGACACCACGATCCAGCCCCTGCCGCTGGTCGTGCTGGCCAACGAGGCCAGCGCCTCGGCTTCGGAGATCGTCACCGGGGCGCTGTTGGACAACGGGCGGGCGGTATTCATCGGCACACGCACGTTCGGGAAGGGCAGCGTCCAGCAGGTGAAGATGCTTGATAGCGGGCTAGGCGCGATCAAGATCACACACGCGTACTACTACCTGCCCAACGGCCGGAACATCCACCGCCGGTCTGACGACGAGGTCTGGGGCGTAGACCCCGCCGATGGCTACTACGTCCCGATGAGCCCCGATCAGGCCAAGAAGATGATCGAAATCCGCAGAGAGAGCGGGTTCCTGCGCGCCGGGGGCACGCAGGATTTGCCCGACATCACGCCCGAATGGATCGAGCAAGAGATGGCCGATCTCCAGCTCGCCGCCGCGCTGCGCGCCATGGTGGGCAAGCTTACCACCGGGGACTGGCCAATCGTTGGCCAATCGGACGCCGACCAGCTGGCACGCCTAAGCCAACGCGAAAACCTGAAGCGTCAACGCGACCTGCTCAACGAGCGGCTGGAGTGGGTTGAAGAAGAGCTGGCCAAGCTCGATGACCCAGATGCATCAAACGAAGAAGCCAGTGAACCCGATGATCTCGCTGCGGACGAAGGCCAACTCAATGGCACAATCGATGACGCAATTGATCGTGCCTTAGAGGATGCCGTCGAGGCCCCCTCCCCTGAGCCCGATCCCTTGCTCGAATCGTCTCCCTCTTCCGATGACAGCAGCGGTACGGCTAAGCCAACCCAAACAACCGAGTCTCCGTCCGACGAGCCGGGTGACTCGGTCGATCACCTAACGGATCCCGCTGAATCAATCCCCAAATCGCCTATGCCACCAACGGAGCAGCCGTGACGCTGATCCTTGGTATCGAAACCAGCTGCGATGAGACCGCAGCATCGGTCGTCGCCGATGGGCAACAAGTGGTGTCCAACGTGATCGCATCGCAGCACGACCTGCACCGCGCATACCAGGGCGTGGTGCCCGAGATCGCTAGCCGGGCACACCTCGAGCGGATCCTGCCCGTGATCGATCAAGCCCTGCACAACGCCCACGCAAACTGGGACCAGATCGACGCGGTTGCAGTGGGCAACCGCCCCGGTCTGATCGGGTCGCTCATGGTCGGGGTGGCTACGGCCAAAGCGCTGGCGTGGTCGCGCGGCAAGCCCCTGATCGGGATCGACCATGTGCAGGCCCACCTCTACGCCGCAGCATTAACCGATCACCACAAGCCCCGCACCGGCCCGGCCCCTCAGTACCCCGCGGTGGGGCTGGTCGTCTCGGGTGGTCATTCTAATCTTTACGAAGCCACCAGCCCCACGCAGATGCAGCTGATCGGCCGGACCATCGACGACGCCGTGGGCGAAGCGTACGACAAAGCCGCGGTCATCTTGGGACTGGGCTACCCCGGCGGGCCAAACCTCGATCGGTTAGCACAGACCGGTGACCCCAACCAATACACCCTGCCCCGCCCGCTGCTGGGCAAAGATAGCTTGGACTTCTCCTTTAGCGGGCTCAAGACCGCGTTGCTCTACACCGCCCGCGGCCGGCCCCAGGGACGAGGCGCCGCCGTGGCGTTTCAACGGACCGCTGACGACCTGACCAACACCCAGCGTGCCGATATGGCGGCAGCCTTCCAGGCCGCGGCGATCGAGACGCTGATCGCCAAGCTGGGCCGGGCGATCGACCAACTCACCCACACCGGCCGGCCGCCACGCAGCGTGATCATCGGCGGCGGGGTCAGCGCCAATTCGCTGCTGCGACCCAGCGTCGCTGAGTTAGGCCAGCAACGAGGGATTGGGGTGTGCGTGCCGGCGATCGACTACTGCCTCGACAACGCCGCCATGATCGCGGGCCTGGCTTACCACCGGTGGGCTGCAAACGAAGCTGATGGACTAGAGCTACAAGCCGTTGCCACGGCCAGTGTGTGAGGATCTGTTCATCGACACGAGAGAGTTGGTGAAGGGCGGATCACCCTGATATGATCCTCATGGATGAATGAACCCAAGGACCCCCACCATGCCACCCGCACCCACCAGCTCAGCCGAGAGTTACTTCCGCAATATCTTTGATGCGATCAAGAGCATCGCCACCGGGATGCGGATCACGCTCAAGTACTGCTTCTCGAAGTCGGTCACGATCCACTACCCGTTTGAGAAGCTAGCGTTCGCCCCGCGGTACCGCGGGATCCACGAGTTCGAAGCCGACAAGTGTATCGCCTGCGACATGTGCGCCAAGGCCTGCCCGGTGGATTGCATCTACATCGACAAGTCCGCGCCACGCAAGATCGACAAGAACACGGGCAAGGCCGCCGGCGGCGAGCTGCTGCGCTACGCGATCGACTACCAGAAGTGCATGTTCTGTGCCCTGTGCACCGAGCCGTGTCCGACCGACTGCATCCACATGGGCAAGAACCACGACCTGTCGAGCTACACCCGCCAAGAAATGGTCGTGGAGTTCCACGAGATCGACAAGCAGGGCCTACGCACACCCATCCCGCTGTGGATGCAACGCAACGCCGGTAAGATCCCGTGGGTCGCAAAAGAAAAAGAACGCCTGGAGAAAGGCGAGCTGGCAACCAAGGCCGCGGATATCCCCGCGGTGTAAGGCCAAGCCAGAGTCAATCACCCCGCGCACAAGCCCACGGGGTATGAAAGCAAGCCAGCCTGCTTCCCTGGGCCGCTTCATGCAGCGGGGAATCCATCCCTCAGAGGCTGAAAGACTCTGCAAATAAATGATCTACTCTTGCATTTCTTGTTTGATTTTAGTATATTCTTTTGGTCGAGATGGTTCGGGTGGCTGTGTGTTTCTTGCACTCCAGCCGCAATGGTTTCAAGGGGTGAAAGCAGGAGTAGAGAAAGACGCGCTGCGTGACAGACCTCTGTGATCGATGGACGCTGTTTTCCGGCGGGTTCATCCCCCGGTTTCTCTCATCGAGATCAGCGCTGGGATTGATTGATCCTATCTCTACCACCCTAGATATTGAGCCCACTGGGCCACACACACGCTAAACCGGCCTATCGCGATTTGCGATTTTATTTTCTTTAGGAGGGAAATGGCATGAGTGGCGATCGATGGCTGTGGACATCATTGGGTAGGAGTCGGCCACCTAAAAGTATACCCATCGGGTATGAGTTTGCCGCACAGGAATCACCAAAACGCCGAAGATTGCCCTGCCACGGGCGAACCGGACCCCGTCAACCTGATCGGGGCGGGTATAGGCTTCACCAGATTCATCTGTTCATCATATTTGCCGGCTGTGCCGTGCTGGGTTTGACCACCGGTTCTTCACACAGACAGGCTAAGATCGAACGGGCTGGGTTGGTCGAACTCATCGAATCGGTGCTTGGCCGCCCCAGACCGCCGTACGATAAACCCATCGGGTACGCATTGGCCGCGTCGGGGACACCCCAATACCGGGGATTCCCATACCGGGGACGGTCGGCTTGTCGTGAATTGATCCGGAGCCGGTATACTCCGGAAAAGAACAACGATAATGCGTGGCCACCGATCGGCGACGACAACGGGATAACCGGCATTTCGCTGGCAGGCATGGCTGGTGCCCCGCTGCACGGCGGATCGGGCCGCTTGATAGCGTTGATCGGCGATCACGATCCAGATGGCCCCGCCTTGACCGACCCAACCGCAGGCCACGGGGCCTGGTTAACCCACGCCAACATTTCTACTATCGAAAGCCAAACCAAATACAGTCGGCCACGAATCGTCTCCTCCGACAACAGGGCGTTAAATCCCGGCGATAGACCCATCGGGTATGGGTTTGCCGTGTGGGAATCACCAAAACGCCCAAGATCCCCCTGCCACGGGCGAACCGGGCCCCGTCAACCTGATCGGGGCGGGTATACATTTAACGTACTAAGCTACGCCTCACACGGTGGGCTATTCACCCCGTGGAACGGCGAGGACTTATCACCCCCATTACTCCTGGTCGCACTCGGTGAAACCCAAGCGATCTCATCATCCGCGCCGCTGATGATGGTCCCGGGGAATGCCGATGGCGGCCTGATGGTCACCGCCATCGGTTTGGGGTTGTTCGCAGGCAACTTTAATCCGCTTGACGCTTGGGGGGGCGGTGGTGTTGACAACAACGCAGCCGCAAACCTACTCGGGTTTGGGTTATTCGCTGGAAACCTCAAGGGTAATCGTCATAATACCCCTAACGCTCCCCACGCCACGGTGGGTGCAGCCGCCGACTCTGGACAAGGCGCATCGATGGTTTTTATGGTCGGCGTGGGTTAGGTGTCAGGGCGGAGAACCGCAGCATTTTCCGCCCTGATTTAATCCTAGAAAAAGGGCTCCAACCCACGCCACCCTTGAGTACCATTGGTTTTTTCATAAACTATCCTGCAACCCACCCGATGCTTCGGAAGCACTCACCCAGAAAGGAAGCAAACCACATGCTGCGGCACCAACTGTCTCAAATCATGCATCGCGTACCACCCCTTGGGGCCACGACCCTCGGCTTCTTATGGGCTACGGCGATGCCCCTGGACGCAGCGATCGTCGGCGGGACGATCACCCCAATCGCACCGCCCACTAACGTGGGTGCGGACAATCAACAGATCAACGCCCTGCTGGGGTTTGACGAACAACAGAACGTGTTGCTCACGCAACCGCTGGCGATCGAGGGCGGCACGATCCCCGCGGGTACCGTGGTACGAAGCCACTACATCATCTACGACCCCAGTGCTTCGGCGTCGATCACCGGCACCGCGTTATTCGATGCCGACGTGCTGGGTGTGATCACCGCCACCGGTGATCTAAGCCGCAGCGATTTCCTAGGCGTCGATGCCACCCATTACCTCAACCCCAGCCTGCGTGGTTTTGAAGCAGGGGATGTGGCTACCATCACCGATACCCGAACCGTCCGATTCGACTTGGAAGCGTCTACCCCCGGTGACTACGCCCGCGTGATCACCGCCCCCGAGCCGGCCGCCGCAGCGACACTGTGCCTGGGCATCTGCCTGGTAGCATCCAATCGCCGCCAAGGCAGGTAAAGCTCTCGACCACGCCTGCTACCCACCACAAGAGCAGGCGGATTGTCGGCCCTCGACCTGGCCGTTGGACCATGGAAACACTCATTGAAACCTGTAGTGTGTCGGATTAACCGAAGACCTACATGATAGCGTCCCGCAGGATCCACTCCCTGAGTTGATAGTCGATCCACCACACCACACGCCGGATCGAAGAAGGCATCCGGTTGCCGCCACCAAGCTTGAAAATACGGGTAATCGTCTTTTTTAGCAGCGATAGTCGACGGTTAATTTTTTCACTACGCTTCAGGCTGTACTCAATCGCTTGAATCACCTCAGGGCGATTCTTCTTTTTAGCAAGGTGAATAAGCTCTTGTGCGTACAAAACATCCCAAGCGGCCAACGAACAGACCCTTTTAATTTCATCGGCATCGAGTGTATTTTTTTTAAAAGTCGGGGCACGACCTAACACACCCAATAGATCAAGCGCAATCATCGTCCGAAAACACTTGATGCACGCACAACAATTCTTGTCGTTTAACTGCCTGCCACAAACATGCATATGTTTAAGCGCAATATCCGATCCCGCAACCACAGCAGTTTTGTCTGCCCGGCCGTATGCGCTGCCATGATGAATGAACTGAGTATGAGTGGTTGAGTACAAAGGGTCGGTCAGGGGGTGGGTCCCCCACGGCAATAGTTGCCGATAACCCGGGCTTGATGCAATCAAAACGCGCCTAAACCGTTTTTCCAATAATAGGCCGATACTTGCAAGCCCACCGCCGTGACCAACATAACCCCAATGGGCCTGTCTAAATCGCGTTTTCCGCAGATTGGTTGAAATATCGATGAGGTTTTTACCCAAGTCTGTTGCGGATCGCTGGAGGGACCGGAGCAAGCCATGAAAAGCGTCTGCGTCATCAATCGGAATATCAAAGCCCCAAACAATGATCAAATCATCGATGGGGTATGAAGGCTCTCCGCGGGCGGGGTGGTCGGCGTTCAATACTGTGAAGAAGGAATCGATCCCGCCGGAAAAAAAAGCGCCCGTGTGCTGAGGTTGATAATCGCCCGGAGATTCCGCATGGGCTTCAATATCTATGACCTGGGTATAGTCAAACCAGCAGTCCCAAATCCTAAGTAATTCCCTGGCATTTTGTAACAGCACCGGGTCCACCGGCCGGCAAATCCGAAGCGGTTCGCCTATAGTCGCAGCCACCGGGAGAAGACACGCTAACCATGGATCCCCGCTGCCGCTCATTTGCTCGGCATAGCCCTTGTCTAATTCAAACCAAAGCTGCTCGTCGGGGTAATCGTCGTCATAGATTAGGTCAGCACAAATCCGAACTCGGGCGGGATCATTTGTGGCCTCAACCACCTTAATGTCACAAAGCTCCATGAACCAATTTTATCAAATAGTTTGACCCTGACATGCCGTACTCGCGACGCCAGCGGTGCCCGTCGCCGTACGTTTGCTTGGCGATCGACCAGAGCGTATCCCCGCGGCGGATGGTGTAGGTATTGGCCGCTTCGACCACAATAGGCTAGGCTTCGTGCGGCGAGCTTGCCGGTACAGCGGCGGCCTCGAAGCTAACCGCATCGGATGGACTCGACTGTCCATCGCCGAGTTTGGACTGTGAAAAAACTAGCACCAAGGGTTGGATACTCATATCTCGCCCCCGGCCGCTCTGGCACGGACCATCTCCCTTTCACCAAATGTGCGGCAGAACCCGCTTTTGGCCATTTGGTACATAACCCACCCGGTTTAAGCGGGCGATGGCATCGCGCCAGAGGAGTCGTCGAGGCGGGGTCCGTCATCGATCGGCGGGGGTTGAGACGGTGGTGAGGCCTTTTGTTTCTCCGCAGCCAGCAGGTCGTTGACGGTGTGCCGCGTGAGGCGCTGGCCTTTGATGACCAGGTCAACCTCTTCAGCGGTGAGTGTTTCGTAGCGCAGCAGCGCCTCGGCCAAGCGGTGCAATTGTTCCCGGTTGGCTTCAAGCAGCTGCCGGGTCTCATCGTACGTGTGGTCGACCAGGAGGCGGATCTCATCATCGATCGCCTTGGCGGTCTGATCGCTGTAGAGCTTCTCGGGCTGCTCCCACGGGTTGCGGGCCTCGTCTTGGCCGTAGAGCAGGAACCCCATCTTCGGGCTCATGCCGTATTCGGTGACCATGGTGCGTGCGATCTTGGTGGCCTGGCGGATGTCCTGGGCAGCGCCGCTGGCGATGTCGCCACAGAACATCTCTTCGGCGATCCGCCCGCCAAAACACACCCGCAGCTGCGCCATCAGCTGCTTGCGCGTGAGGATGTGCCGATCCTTTTCGGGCAGCATAAACGCCACGCCCAGCGCCTGGCCGCGCGGGATGATCGTGACCTTGTGCAGCGGCTCGGAGTCGGGGTCGTGGTACATGACCAGGGCGTGCCCGGCTTCATGGTAGGCGATGGTGCGTTTTTCTTGTTCGTCGATCTTGTGGCTCTTGCGGGCGCGTCCCCAGCGGACCTTGTCGCGGGCTTCTTCCAGATCGGTTTGCTCGACGTAGTCCTTGCTTTGAAGGGTGGCGTCGATCGCGGCTTCGTTGATGATGGCTGAGAGGTCAGCGCCCGAAAACATGGGCGTGCCGCGTGCGAGTGTTTCTAGGTCGACGTTGGGGCTCATCTTGATGCGTTTGGCGTGTACCTTGAGGATCTCAAGCCGGCCCCGCAGGTCGGGCAGCGGCACGTGCACCTGCCGGTCGAACCGCCCGGGGCGGATCAACGCGGGGTCCAGCACGTCCGAGCGGTTGGTCGCCGCGATCACAATCACCTGGTCGTTGGACTCGAAGCCGTCCATCTCAACGAGGATCGCGTTGAGCGTCTGCTCGCGCTCGTCGTGCCCGCCAGAGCTAAACCCGCTGCCGCGCCGCCGCCCCACCGCGTCGATCTCGTCTAAGAAGATGATGCAGGGGCTCGAATCCTTGGCCTGCTTGAACAGGTCGCGTACACGCGAGGCGCCGACACCGACAAACATCTCAACAAAATCAGACCCGCTAATGGAGAAGAACGGCACCTCGGCCTCGCCGGCGACGGCCTTGGCCAGCAGCGTCTTGCCGCAGCCCGGCTCACCGACCAGCAGCACCCCGCGTGGGACGCGCCCGCCCAGCCGCTGGAACCGTTTGGGGTTTTTGAGGAACTCGATGATCTCAGCCAGCTCTTCCTTGGCTTCATCGATGCCCGCGACATCCGCCATGGTGACCGAGGAATGCTCCTTGGTGCTCAACCGGTGCCGGGACCGCCCGAAGTTGCCCAGCATCCCCCCAGGGCCAACCCCGGAGTTGCGGATCGTTCGGAAGACAAAGAAGTAGATCAGGAACGCGATCAGGATGATCGGGCCGTAATTGAACAAGAACGGGATGAGCAAAGAACCGCCGGTCTTCTCGGTGAAGTCCTGCCCAATCGCGTCCAACCGACTGACATGGTATTCCTTGGTGTAGGGGCTGATGTGGCAGGCTACACGGTAGGGCGGCTTGTGTTCTGCGGACAGGCCTGGCATGTCGTCCCGCAACACGCCCACGATCCGTTCGTCCTCGACCACCACCGGCTCTTTAAAATAATCATCTTTGGCGTATTGGAGGAATTTCTGCCAGCTGACTTTTTCGGCCTGGGTCTGGATGCTGTTAATCATCACAAACAGCAGCACACCCAGCCCCAGCACGAGGACCCAGCCCATGGCTCCGCGAGAAGCAAAATTCTGTGGCCCTTTTGGGTTATTGGAGCCGGGGTCTTTGCCATCGCCGTCAGAGCCACTCGCATCGCTGGAATCCTCCCTGCCCTGGGGAGATTCATTGTGACGCTGGCGGAGGAAGGCGTCCTTCCGGTCGGGTTTGTCTTTGTCTGGCCTAGGCATCGGGTGTCCTTATCGGCCCTTGGCTTCCTGATGGCGATGCGGCCTGGAGCCGCTGAGGCTTGGTTAGCCGGTAAACTCGTCCCTTGGCATGAGCTTCAGATTTACTGTTGTGGCGTCTAACCGGCACGCAAGGCGTGGCTCATGTTTATAATTTCATTTGTTTAATTAGTTTAAATCGACAACCCCCCGATGGTTCCACCGATTGGAAACACAGCATACGTATCGGTCGTTTTCGAACCCTAAAACCGTAAACCTCATGATAATTCACTCAATTCGCTAGACAAATACATCCATGAAGCCCCACGGCGGCACGCCGATAGGTAACCTAAATTCTTGACATACACCAACCGATTACGGTTTCACAGCGTTTGGTGTTCATCGCCCCAACCGATCACCAATCACTCGCCATCGCCGAGACGATTTGACGAGCCAAGCGGATCACCGCTTCATGCTGACCCACCGCCAAGGTTTCCGAGATCGGCTGGGTGGGGATGTATCGGCCCACCGCTTCAAACCCCTGGCGTTGCCGCAGCATGCGGCCGGTGCGTAAGTCTTTCCATTCATAGTTCACGGTGATCCGCACCTCGAGTTCCTGTGGCACGCCACCCACGCGCTGCCGGCTTAACCGAGCCTGCCGCACCGATGTGATCACGCCTTGAAGTATCGTATCCGCGTTGTGGGCCGAGGTCACCTTGTAAGGGGTGCGCCGCTCGATCTGCTTCATCAACGCTTCGGTGACTTCAAACTCCAGGCCTTGGTAGAAGCTGTGGTTTTGAAAAATCGGCACGCTTACCGTGCGCACGTCTTGGGGGAACAACGCCTGGTGGGTATACCCACAGCCACACACGGCTGCGACGCACGCGGTGACCATCACTGCCGGAGTTGCCCACGCTGCTTTGATCATAGACAAACGCACCCCTTACGGGTCATCCCGATGGTGGTGAACGGGTTGGGTCTGCTGCTGGGCGTCGGCGTGGTGCGGCGGTGCTTGGCCTTGAGGTGCTACCGGTGCGCCAAGCTGGGTAAGCTGTTCGATCGCGATGACCGCCGCCGCGGTCTGGGGGTAATCGCGGACGACACGCTGATAAATATAGATGGCACTAATCTTCTGGGCCTGCTGCTGATACCACCGGGCGGTTTCGATCAGCTTCAGGGCCAAGGATTCATCGATCCGCACGAGCATGGCCTCCACGCCCACGCGTTGCGCCGCGGCGGGGAACTGGCGCTTGAGGGTCTTGGCCCACTGGGCGGCTTCGATCAACCCCGTGGAGTCGAAGCGCGGGCCCTTGAACGTGGCAAGGTTGGCTCGGATCAGCCCCAGCATCGCGCGTTGGGTATACGCGCTACGCGGGTAGTTGGCCAGGAACAGGTCGTAGGCTTCCGCGGCGCTGGTCATCTGCGCACGGTCGAAGTAATAATCACCTAGCGCCAAGCTGGCTTGCTCGCCGATCGGGCTGCCCGGGCTGCGCTCCTGGATACGGATGAAGATCTCTTCGGCCTCGCCCCAGGCAGAAAATAGCCGCAGGCCCATGTACTTCCGCTTGACACCCGAGGCAAACAGCTTGGCGATCCGGTACTCGCGCTGCAGCGCCTGGGCGAATTGGGGCGATGCGGGGTGGTGGCGTGCGACGTACTCGTAGTCATACAGCGACTGATAGTAATCCCCCTTGGCGGCCAACGCATCGCCCTTGAGCAGACGGGCGTGGGCGTGTTGGGGGTGATCGGGGTAAGCCTCTAGCCACTGGGTAACGATGGCCAACGCAGCCTCCGGGTCGTCCTGGGCCAACGCGCTGCGAGCCGCTTGCAGCTGGCCAAGGGGTGTGGCTGGGTCGTGGCCGGCGATCGGCTCCCACTGCCCGTCTTCGAGGCGGAACTGCTGCTGACCCCAGGCCGACCCGCTCCACAGCCAAACCATCACCATCACAAGCACCCTAGCCGACCACACCGCCACCGAGCGCCTTGGACAACACCAAGCCCCCAACGCGGCAAGACGCTGTTCTCGATGGTGTGCGATCAATAGCACCCCTTGATCTTGCCTTCGGTTCTGCATCGGAGGAATCATACCAATGATAGAAAATCATGACACTTTGTCTGGTGTACGCGGCATGGCTCTGTCAGGCGTTAGAGCAAATGGCGTGATTCATCGCCATGCGCCAGGTGGCATCCGCCAAACTGAGAAAACAGATCCGGTCTTTGAAAGCCGACCCTTGCTGTAAACGGCGGAGTAAACGTGCGGCGGTAGGCGGGGTAAAAATGCAGCGCCCGGCATTGTTTTATCGAATCCGACTTCAGGGGGGTCGGAACCGATCGAAGCTGGTAGGCACAAAACCCTCACCAACCACCTTATTTCGTCCCACAATATTGACGATATGTGGGACGACATGCTACACTTGAAAGATAGAACAATAGAGGAGTTTGGCCATGGCTGAAGGTGTTAATGTCCGTTTGTCGGGGCCCTTGCGTCGATTCATCGACGATCGTTCCGGGCCCGGCGGTCTCTATGAAAGTGCCAGTGAGTACATCCGTGATCTGATCCGCCGTGACTTCGAACAGGAAGAAGTACGGCGATGGACTTGGCTGGTCAATGAATTAAAACCGGGTATCACCGCCAACGAAGACGAATTTGTCGAGTTCGACCCCAATCATCTCATCGCCGAAGCTCGAAGCGATCAAGCCGACCATGCGTCATAAGATTCACCCCGTCGCCAAGCGGGCCATCAAAGACATCTGGCGGTACACCAAGAAGACCTGGGACGAAGATCAAGCCAACGACTACGTCCGTGGTTTGTATCAAACCATCGAAAAAACCGCCGACCGTCGAACGCTTTGGCGACCGGTGCCTCACCCACAGACCAAGGGCATTTTCTTCACCCGGTATCAGCACCACTACATCTTTTTCAGAGAGCTATCCGCAGGACGCCTGGGCGTTGTGAGCGTGCTTCACGAGAAGATAGATATCCCCAACCGACTCAAAGACGATCTCGATCAAGCGTGAAGACGTCTATCTCGACACAACGCCAGGTGCCACTGGTCCGCCTTTGACGGATCCGCCAGTGCTGGGCCATCGCAACTGGCAGGTAAACGGCTAGTGCCACGCAACGCCGTGAACCAAGCAATACGGAAAAAAGTGGACCCATATGTTAAGTCGTTATCACGAAATCGATTGTATGGAATTTTGCAAGACGGCCGGGTTCCATCTATGAGCAAGCCTCTGTCAAGGCGGTTGCGGGCGATCTCGGGGTGGTTCCAACCATCTATCCGGCATCGCCTGTTTAGTGGGCGTGCCACGCAACGTATTTCGAAGCCGGCCCCATTCACACGCACGGGGTCGCATCGCCCCATGGCACCTCGTCGGGGTCCGGTGTTCCAACCCGCTATCGCCTCGTCCATGAGCTCAACTCATACCCCCAGGCCCAAAACCCTTCCGGGGCAAGCCGGGTTCGGGGCAGGCGTTTGAGGCCCCGACGATCACGCCGTCACACCACGCTCTGCCGTGCAGCCCCGCCATACCTCGCCGTTCCGTAGCATCGATAGCATCACGCGCAGCAGATAATGCCCCGTAGCCACCAACGCGATCTTCTTGCGGTCATCGCTGCCGCGTTGCACCCGTTCAAAATAATTGGCGATCACCGGGCACAACCGCACCGCCTGCCACGTGGCCTCGACCACCAGCTTCCGCACCGTCGCCGGGCCCTGCCGCGTGATGTGGCCCAGCCGATTCACACCACCGCTGGCGTCTTGTGAGGGCACGAGCCCGAAGTATGATCCGATTGACTTGTTGCGGCCAAACCGCTTGGCGTCGTCGATGTACGCCACCACCGCCGGCACGTATACCTGGGGCACCTGGCCCGTCAAAAGAAGCAGAGCCAACTTCGCCGCGTCAACCCGGTCGTTCTTACGCTTAGCCCGGAAGGTTAGCCGCAGCTTGACCGGGGTGAGCCACCACCACATTACACCCCATCCCGACACCTTCGAGCGGGTCATGCGTCGCGTGCGTCCCGAGGCGCTGGAACGCACGTTGATCGAGTTGAGCCGGTGTCTAGCCGAGGCGTCCCAAGGCCGGCTCGTGGCCGTCGACGGCAAGACATTGCGGGGATCGGTCGATCACGGGGGCCGCAAGTCGGCGATCCATATGATCCAGGCGTGGGATCAACAGAACCATCTGGTGCTGGGCCAACTGGCGGTTGATGGGAAGTCCAACGAGATCCCTGCGGTGCCTAAGCTGCTGGCGTTGTTGGATGTGAAAGGGGCCGTGGTCAGCCTCGACGCGATGCCCTGTCAGAAGGAGACGGCTTCGGCGATCCATCAGGCCGGAGCGGATTACCTCTTGGCGGTCAAAGACAATCACAAGCACCTGCACGAAGACCTGAAGCTGTTCTTCGACGACGCCCTGGAACAGACCGATCCGGGCTTGGCTCATGCCGTGGCCGAACCGGATAACCAACACGGGCGGCTCGACGAACCAGAGGCCTGGGCCTGTGGGGACGTGGGCTGGCTGCGGCGTCGACACCCCGGCTGGGCTAAGCTGCGGGGCGTGGCCTGCGTCGAGAGCCGACGGCTGGACTTCGCCACCGGTCGATCAACCACCACCCGTCGCCACTACCTGACCAGCCTCGACCCGCGACAAGCCGGTGCCACACAATTACTGGAACTGGTCAGAGGGCACTGGGGCGTGGAGAACCAAGTGCACTGGTGTCTGGACGTGTGTTTCGGTGAAGATGCCAGCCGGGTCCGCAAGGATCACGGTCCGCGAAACCTGGCCTGCATCCGACGTCACGCGTTGAACCTGCTACGTCACAATCCCCCGGCACGAGGAAAATACGCTAGCCCCTGCGACAAAATCAGCCTCAAACGAAGACGCCTGATCTGTTCACTCGATGGCCGATACCCCCTGCAAACCTTTATCCAGACTACCTGAGGCCATATGCGCTTACCCTGGAGATCAGATGAAAAGAATGTTTTGTGTAGAGGCTATAGAACGTCCGCTAAGGGCCCGTGATGTTCTATTGGGGTTTTTTTGAGAAGCCCTCTTCAGGCTTTGAATTGAGCCACGCCGTATGACTGGATCATGGGGTCGCGTGTGATCAGGACCATGTTCTCGGTGATGGCTTGTGCGATCATCATGCGATCAAACGGGTCTTGATGATGATCGGTCAGATCCGCTACGGCTAAGCCGTGTCGCAGTGTGATGGGCAAGGTTCGGATGGCGTCGCTGTCGTAGCCACGACTTGATTGGTCAGGCGCGTATAGATCAAGTCGGGGCGCCTTTTTTCTCCCTCAGCTGCCCACGGCGTTGGGTGAGGGACCTGAGTAAGAAAAAATGCTTGATGGAACAGAGGTTTAGCGGTCACCGGCCCGGGCTGCCCGCATGAAGTATCCTGACGGAGGCAGTTGTGATCGCTGCGTACAGCGCCCGATGGGGCGAGTACGGATTACTGCACGAACCCAATGAATAAACCCTCGCCTTTCGACGAGGGCTTGAGAGTTGTCCCCCTTCCCCCAAGTCTTCTCTGTCTCTCTCTTCTCCTGCTTTTCTCCATCACCCACTCTTCTCTTTTCTTCATCTGCCGACAGTGTACACGATTTAATAGAAAGCACAAGCAAAAATAAGCACATGTGCTTATTTTTTGATGTGATAAATATTTTAAATTATGATTATAATTGCAATTATGGTTGTAAATATTTTTTTGTTGAGAGGGTAGTGTCATCTTCTGATTTATCTGTGTGCAGAGGGCATGACGCCTAAGAATTGTTTTCTGGGCCCTGTGAAATGCCCTTATTTTAACCTTGCCGTGGGTGCTTGAGGACCCCTGAACAGGGATTGGTTGGGTTGTGAGCTGGTTACTGTGGCTTTTAGGGGCTGATTTTTCAGCGCGTTTTCCACACCACGAGGCAGCTATCGCGCCTCACGGCCTTCACCACGGTGGCCGGGGGCTGTGTTAGGGCTGACTCATCTGCAATAGTCATGGCTGGCTGTTTTCCAGGTCGGTCTCTGAGTCTGGCATGTCCTGAGCCCATAGGGCCTCAAAGCCGACACGCTGCGATACCGCTTCCAGTGACAGCGGGTCTTGGCGTTGGGGGTCAGCCAGGGTTTGGTTGATCCAGGTCCCCACGGGTGACGATTGGGCGATCCGGTCTAGGTCGCTGCGTGTCATCGGGTTGATCGCATCAAGCCGGACCAGGTACAGGCTCATCTGATGATCGACCGGGACAACCCCAACGCGTTGGGTCGCTGGGACGCGGTCTTGGAGGTCTTGGCCTAATCGGTCGGGGTTGGCCTGGGCCACCCGGTCGGCCAGCGCGAACACGCCGTCGACAAACGCTTCGCTGCGGCCCACGCCCGAAACAGACGGCGCTTGGAGCTGCCCGCCAACCCCGGTTTCGCGCTTGGGAAACGCTGGGGGTGACAACAGCGTGAGATTCCATTGTTTGGCGGTGTCGTTGAGCCCTTGGTCGGCCAGCCGGGCTTCCCAGGTTGCGGCGTCTTGTTTCAAGCGTTCGTAAGCCGCGATCCGGTTCGCATCTTGGACCACCTGCTGGCGGATTTCATCGATCGACGCCGGTACCCGGTCGGGCTTGGCCCCGGCAAGCCGGAAGACGTACCGGTTCCCGCCAGCCGACTCCACCGGCATACTGGGCATCTGCGCCTGGAGCCGCAGCGACGCGAGCGGGCGATCTTTGTCACCCTCTTTTTGTAGCTCTTTAGCGCTAAACACATACTCGACGAACCCGACGGGTCGCTGTTGCCCCGTGACACGGCTGCGGCTGATATCGGGCAATCCCGCCAAGTGCTGCTGGGTCTGCCACCGGTCTTCGTGATGGCGTACGACCGGGAGGACATCGAATTGTTTGTAGAGCTGCTGGGCGACCTCGACTAATCCGACGGGTTGCCAATCATCGGGAACCTCACGGTAGCCCCCTTGTTCGGGCAGTGGGCGAGCGTCTTCGAGCATGATGGCGATCGCGGCTTTGGCTATCTGCTGGCTGAGTTGGTTGGCTTTCTGGTCGGTTAGGCGGCGGATGATTTGTTGGCGCACCTCTGTGTAGGGCCGGGGCAGGCGTTTGTTATCCGTGTCGTCTTCACTGGGCTGGGTCGATGCGGCGGGTGGGCGGAATTCATCCAGGTGGGTGTCGTAGTAGCTTAAGGCGTCGGCTTCCTCGATCGTGACCTGCTGGAGCACGCGTGCCAAAGGGATTGCCAGGTATTCGATCTGCACCTGCTGGGGGATGCG
Organism: Phycisphaeraceae bacterium; assembly: GCA_965223655.1. Taxonomy (GTDB): domain Bacteria; phylum Planctomycetota; class Phycisphaerae; order Phycisphaerales; family Phycisphaeraceae; genus CBDCXC01. The sequence continues at coordinate 31,187 of CBDCXC010000018.1, read as the reverse complement.
GTAGCCCAGCGGATACGGCTTGCCCTGGCCGGGTAGAGCCTCTTTGTATTGATCGAATAGATCCTGCAGTGCCTGCTCATCGGGTTCGCCGGATTGGTCTAGGTACAGATCGGTGGCCGCCGCGGCGAAGGCGGTTTGGACCGTGGTCTGGTGGTCGTACAAGAACCGTTCCAGCAGCGGCTGGCTAAGGCGTGGTGAGCCCATCATGGCTTGGCCGATCAGCGCCATCGCGCCTTGCAGATATCCAAACTGCAAAAACTGCATACCCCGCAGGTAATCCTCTAGGCGCTGGGACACCCGGCGGTGTTGGGTGGCGTAGAGCAGCTCCTTGTAGGCCTGCACGATCAGCCAGCTGCGCAGTGCGCCGCGGATCCGGCCTACTGACGCGTTGGTGCGCTCCAACACCTGGGGCAGCCGGGTCTCATCTAGGCCAAGCGTCGCCATCAGCTGATCGACCTCGGCTTCGCTGGCCGATAGCCCCATGGCGCGGGCCTCGCGGAGCATCAACAACCACTGGCTGGCGCGGGGGGGTTGGGGGGCGATCCCGCTGGCCAGCTGCACCAGCACCGGCGAGGTCGCTTGGAGCAACGCCAGCTCGGTGCCCGCTATGCGTTCGTCGCCCAGGGTGAGCTCCTGGGACCCGATCGATCCGATCACCTGGCTCAACGGGTCGGGGGCGAACATGCTTAGGGTCGGTTGGATCAGGAACGCCACCATCAGCAGCGCCACGAACACCGCCAAGATGTACTTCATGTATTGTCGGAAGAATTTCAGCATCGCCAGGCAGCCTTTTCGTTGGGTCTTGTTCTGTTGTTCCTCAATTGGGGTTCAAACCGCTCCTGAGGGTCGGTCTACCCCCGGCCCCCCCCACCACGCGGCCTATGGGGATCATAACCCAATCGCAGATGGATTGACGGCCAACCCACCCGTCCGCGGCAGGGAAATGACCGGTGCTGTTGAGTTCCCGATGCGGGCATTTTATACGTGATGGGTCTAGGCATCTTCCGCTGGCTGTTGGAGCCGCCAATCCAACCGGCCGTTGGTGCAATCGATGTGAGCCATAAAAAACCGTCTCCGGTAGCGCCAAAACAGGGGCCAGATCACCCGCCGATCCGTCTCGGGTATGGTCAGCTGGGGCAGCTGCTCACGCCGGTGCCACCCCAACCGCCCCTCCGCGATGGTGGTGGGCTCGACCCGTACCGGCTGGAGGACTTCATAGAGGAACATCAGCCAATGGGTTTGGTCCCCGTAGCCGGATTCGGAAACGATCCCTGTCAGGTGCAGGTCTGATGCCGCGACTTCTAACTCGGTCTCTTCCATAATCTCGCGTATGGCACAATCGCTTGGGCTTTCCCCGGTTGGCTGCTCGAGCTTGCCTCCGATGGGAGAGTACAGGCCTTGGTTGGGCGGCTTAGCGCGGTGCAGCAATAGCAGCCGCTGCTGCTGATCGAATAAGTAGCAAAGCACCGTGATCTTGTATGGCAAAGGGGTCGGCATCGGGTGCGTGTGGCTAAGCGGTTGGGGTGTGTTGGCAGCAACCGGTCGGCGCATGGGCGCTGGCTGCACACAGGGCCCACGTGCATCGGGGCCGCCCCGTTATACCGGAAATCTGACGGGTTGGTAAAAAGAATAAGTTGTCCAAATAGACCACCCCCGTCAGCCTGATCGGGGCTGGTCTAGCGCGTTCAATCCACTGTTCAAGGATCAATCAGGCTTGGTTTTGGGTTCAAAATCCAGCGACGCGGAGTTGATGCAGTACCGCAGCCCCGTCGGCTTTGGCCCGTCGTTGAACACATGCCCCAGGTGCGCTCCGCATCGGCGACACATCACCTCCGTGCGGACCATGCCGTGGCTGGTGTCGGTCTGGGTTTTGACGTGGCTTTCAGACACCGGCTGCCAGTAGCTGGGCCAGCCGGTGCCCGAGTCAAACTTGGCTTGCGAGCTAAACAGCGGCTGATTGCAGACGATGCAGGCGTAGACCCCATCGGCCTTGTGGTCGTGGTATCGGCCGGTAAAGGCCCGCTCCGTGCCCTTCTCCTGGGTCACGTGGAACTGGAGTGGGGTGAGCCGCTGCTTGAGTTGCGGGTCGGTTTTCATCACAAACTCCGGGGCTGCGGGTTGGGCTTGTGCCGCTGGGGCGGCCTGCTGCGGAGGGTTGTGTGAGGTGGGTGCTTGGTCGGCATGGTGCGGGTCACAGGCTGTTAAAACAGGCTGCATCCCAACGATCAAACCCATAAGCAGACAACGCCATCGCCCAGCTTGGTGGAATTTTTTGGTGCTCAATGCCTGGCTTTTTCTATTTTTTGGTATATACTAAAAATAACAATTATGCCATAATTACGGCATGAGCCATCACTCAGTTCAATGCAACATGAACTTTGAGTTGTCATTGTTTTAACTCCATCTACTATGGGGGGAGATCCAATTCACCTTATCGACCTGAAAGGAGTGTCGCCATGAGTACCCTCAAGCGTTGTTTTTGTGCGGGTTTACTGATCTGTTCGAGCATGGGTTTAGTCGGCTGTGGCAACGGCGTGGATGAAAACAAGCCCATGAACGAGGTCCAAGCCGAGTCCAAAGAAATGGACGCCGATGCCCTGCGGGATACAGCAATGGCGTACAAAGACGCGATCCAAGACAAGATGCAGGACGTCGACAAGATCACCGCCAAGCTCAAAGAGATCCCTGTCACCGAGATGCTCGGCGAAGAGGCCAAGAGCCTCAAAGGCGAGATCGACCAGCTCACCAAGTCGGTCGACGCGTTGAAGCAGCGGCTCAACGTCTACCTCCAACGCCTCAAAGAAATGAAAGAAGATATCAGCGGCCTCGAGCTCTAAGGCTGCCAGCGGTAACGCGACCGATTGATCTTTGAATATCCCCATCGGGTATGCGTTTGCCGCGTGGGGATCACCAAACGCCGAAGATTTCCCTGACGCGGGCGAACGGGCCCTGTCAACCTGATCGGGATTGGTCTATTTGAACCAACCCCCGGTTCACAGTGAGCCGGGGGTTGTGGTTTGTATACCCATCGGGTATGAGTTTGCCGCGTCGGGGTCACAAAAACGCCGAAGATTTCCCTGCCGCGGGCAAACGGAACCCCGTAAACCTGACCGGGACCGGTATATAGCCGGTAAGCGGGTCTCCCAGGGCTGTGGGTGTCGGGCTGTGGCCCGTCGCTTGTTGGACGGCTTAGCGCTACTCGGACACCTGGCTTTGGGCCTCACATCGGTCGGCGGGAGGGGTTTAGCAATAAGTTGTCGTGGCCGGGGATGATGACGTCGGCGATCTCGATCGCTTCGAGGAAGCTTTCGCGTGCCTGGTCGGCGTCGTAGCAGCCTTTGAGGACGCGGCCCTGCTCGAGGTGCTCGACGGTCGCCACCGCGTCGCCGGCTAGCAGGGTGGTGGCGTTGATGTGGCTTAGCAGCAGCCCGCACGTGCCGGGGCTGTACCCGGGCAGGGGGAACAGGTCGACCTGGTCCGCGATCCGATCGGGTGCCACCTTGCACCGCTTGAGGATGGCGACTTCTTGTTCGAGCAGTAGGCGTTCTTCTTCATCGGGTGGCTGTTCGCGGAGGCGTTTGACCAGGAACGAGCCGATCGACTCACGCTCCATCTCGCTGATCAGCCATTGGGCGTTGTCGAATGCGGGCAACCCGCGTCGGTGTGCGGGTCGGAAGTTGGTTAGGAAGACATCGGTGACCTGGCTGGGCTCCAAGCCGGCCCGCTCCTTGAGCCGAGCGGCGATGATCGTATCGGGCAGGCCCGGGTCGACCAGGATCACCCGGTCGTTGCTGCGCACCAGGGTGGTGGTGGCGTGGGCGGTGTGGGTTTCGCGCTGCTTGGGCCACAGCTCGTGGCTGCTTAGGGCGCCGATGCTGATCACACGGTAGTCCATCTGGATATCCGTCAAGGGTCAATCATTGGAGAAACCGATTGGGTGGTGGGGCGATTGTCTCAGAAAACCGATGGGCTGGCTATCTGTATCAGGGGCGGGTATATACGCATCCGAGATGTGTTGGCGTGTTGTCGCGGGTCCGCGGCAAGATGCTGCGGCGATGTACCAGGGGGAGTTTGGTGACCGTTGTTTGAGTCTGGATATGGTGTAGACCATGTTGCCACGGATGCGTCATCGGATGGTGGTTGTGCTAGCCGGCGTGTGTGGCGCTGTGGTGTGGGCGTGCGTGCGTGGCCCGCTGGTGGCGCCCGACGGGTCCAGCGGGTTGAGCCTGATGTCCGCCGGGGTGGGTGTTTTTGCTGCGGTCGTGTTGGTCGCGGTGGCGGGGTTGCCGGCGCTGGGGCTGGGGGTGTTTGTGTCGGCGATGGGCAACCCGCTGTCGGGCCTGTTTGCGGTTTCGGTTGGGCTGGGGACGCTGGCGGCGTTGGGCGGGTCGAGTGAAGGGTGGATGTTGCGGGCCAACCTGCCGGGGGGGTATGGCGACCTGATGGTTGAGATGCTGATCTGGCAGGCGGGCGTGGTGGTGATGGTCGGGGTGATCCAGTGGTTGCGGTCGCCGGTGCACGCCCGATGGCCGGCGCTGGCGTACGGCGATCACCTGGGGATGGATTTACACCTGCGTTGGCCGGCGGTGCAGGCGTGGTCGGCGTGTGCGGTGTGTAGTGTGTGCGGGGGCGTGGTGGGGTATCTGTTGATCCGGACCCACGACACCGGCGAGGTGCTTGGGATGCTGTTTTTCGCCTTTACGGTTGGCGCTGTTGTGGCGGGCGTGGTCTTCCCGGGGGTCAACCCCGTGGGGATCCTGTTTGCGCCGGCTGTCGTAGCGCTGGTGTCTTATGCTTATATGCTCAGCTATTCAAGCGCCAAGCAGGTGTTGGCCGCGTGGTATGATCAGTCGCTGTCGGGCTTGGCGTTGGCGCTGCCGATCCATTATGTGTCGGCTGGTATCGCGGGCTGCTGTGTGGGGGTGGGGTTGGCTCAAGTCATCGAGGCCGGCAAGGCAGGCGGAGGCCAGCCATAAAGCTTTCTCATCTGGGATCCGTCAAGCCCGGGCGTGCGGCTTGTGCACACAACCTTAACCAAGCAACCCTCAACAAAAAGCGTGTTTGACCAATGAAGTTAGTGGCTTGGGTGCAGGGATTGGGGGATTGGCGTCGGTCGCGGCTATGGGGGCTAAGCCGGGGGATTGTGTTTGCTGCTGCGGTGGGTGTGATGGCGGGGGTGGGGGCGATCGCGTTCCACGGGCTGCGTGAGCTGGTGGTGTATGGGGCGATGGATGGGTTGGCGGGGTATCGCCCCGATGCGCCCAAGGGAGAGGGTGGGCTGTGGCACTTGGTTACGGACACAGCGTTTCGGCCGTGGCTGCTGCTGATGGTGCCCACGCTGGGTGGGCTGATCAGCGGGTGGCTGGTGTTTCGCTTGGCTTCGGAAGCCGAGGGCCACGGCACGGACGCGGCGATCGATGCCTACCACAACAAGCGAGGCGTGGTGCGCGCCAGGGTGCCGTTTGTGAAGATGCTGGCCTCGGCGGTCACGCTGGGCACTGGCGGGTCGGGCGGGCAAGAAGGTCCGATCGCACAGATCGGCGCCGGGTGCGGGTCGTACCTGGCCACGCGCCTCAAGCTCTCCGATAGCGAGCGGCGTAGCCTGATGGCCGCGGGCCTGGGGGCAGGGATCGGCGCGTTGTTCCATGCGCCGTTGGCCGGGGCGATCTTCGCCACCGAGGTGCTCTACCGCGACCCCGACTTTGAAGCCGAGAACCTCATCCCAGCTTTCTTTGCCACGACCGTGGCGTACAACGTCTACAGCATGGCCTTTGGGTTCAAGCCGCTGTTCGAGGTCCAGGCGATGCAGTTCAACAACCCCTACCTGCTGATGCCGCTGACCATGATGGCCATGGTGATGGTGCTGGCTTCGCTGGCGTATGTGAGGTGTTTCTATGGCGTGCACCGATTGTTTGGGAAGCTGAACGCGCCCCAGGCGATCAAGCCGGCGATCGGGGGGTTGCTCACGGGTGTGGTGGGTGTCGGGGCGTATTACGCGTTGAGCTGGCTTGGCCCCGAAGCGCAGCGGGACAGCCTCGGGGTGCTATCGGTGGGGTACGGCTACCTGCAAAAGGTGTTGATCGATCCCCAGGGGTCGTCGCTGCTGCTGGTAGTACTCTTAGTCGTGGGGTTGGGCAAGATCCTGACCACCTCGCTGACGATCGGGTCGGGTGGGTCGGCGGGTGTGTTTGGGCCTAGCATGGTCATCGGCGGGACGCTGGGGGCTGTGGTGGGGCTGGTATTCCAGCAGGCGTTCCCTCAGGTCAGCGCGTGGATGGGCGTGCGTGTGGATGTGTTTGCGATCCTGGGGATGGCCGGTTTTTTCGCCGCCGCGGCCAACACACCCGTGAGCACGCTGATCATGGTCTCGGAGATGACCGGCAGCTACACGCTGCTGCTGCCGGCGATGTGGGTGTGCGCGGTGGCGTACCTGCTGGGGCGTGGTTGGACGATCTTTGCCGAGCAGGTGGCGTCGCGTGTGGATTCGCCGGCCCACCGGGGCGACTTTGTGATCGATGTGCTCCAAGGCTTAACGATCCGCGACGCGATCGGACACGCCACACGTGACTTCAAAACGGTTGAGGCCAGCGTCCCGCTGAGCCGCATCGTGCACATGATCAGCTTCACGCGTCAGAGCTGTTTCCCGGTGGTGGATAGCCAGGGGCGGTACTACGGTGTTTTTGGGCTTAATGATGTGCGGCAGTTTTTGCACGACTCGGGCGGTGTGGGTGACTTGGCGGTCGCTCAGGACCTGGCCCACACCGGCCAACCGCCGCTGACGCTGCAGATGGACCTTTCCAGCGCGATCGGCCAATTCGCATCAGGCCAAGACGAGGAGATGCCGGTGGTCGATGCGGGCCAACCCGATCAGGTGATCGCGTTGCTGCGTCGGCAGGACCTGATCGCCACGTATAGCGCCCGGCTGCTGGCGATGCGGCAGGGCGAGGGTTCTTTTCGCACGCGTGGGTGACACGGTGAGTCTTGATTACCGTCTCAGGCCAGCTCGATGGGTTGCCGGGCTTTGGTGAGTGTGTCGTGGTATTCGATGGCTTGGTTTCTCAGCTCGTGGCCGATGGTCTTGACAAGCCGGCAGGTGCCGTAGGCCTGGCATTCCTGCTCGTAGGTTTGCAGCCACACCTGTAGGTCATGGTCTTGGTCTGGGGTGCGTGGGTAGGCGACCTTGTGTGCTTTGCACCGCATCCGGTAAGGCTTGGGCGTCAGCCGCGCGCGGAAGCAGTTTTGTTTTTGACACAGCGTGGTGTAGAGCCGGTCGGCGTTGAAGTCGCGCATCATTTTTTGAGTTGCCTTGGACCGCGCTTCAAAGGGTTTGCCGGTAACCAAGACGCGTACGCCGCTGTGGGTTTCGTAGATCCGGAACGCCAGCCCACGGTAGGTGGGCTTGGTCACTTTTTTGTCCACCAGCTGCAGGATTTTTGACTTCTTCCACGCCCTACCTGACCGGTCCAGCAGGGTATCCAAGAGGCTGTACCGGGGTTGATCGATATCGATGAACAGGAGGTTTTCTGAGTTGAGCACCAGGGCGCCGTACCGGTTGCGGGAGACAATGTTTTGGCGGTCGATCTGCTGGATGATCTGCTCACGGATCTCTGCTTCGTAGCCTTCGAACGCGTTGTGGTGGCCGTCGATCTTGCGTTGGATCGCCGCGATTTTTTCGGCTGCCCGGGCCCTGGCATGGCTGTGCGATTGGTTGGACCCGCCGTAGCAGGTGATAGGCTGTTGCTGGCCCCGCAGATCGATCTGCCCCGATGCTTTGACCCAGTATTGGTAGAGTTTCATCGGTTGGCCCTGATTGGCGGGGGTTTCCGCTGCACCAAATATTTTTCTATCGCGGTCAGATTGTTCTCGGTTATTTTAACTGTCACTGGTATAATCGCAGATTGATTGGGCGAGATCCTCCCGCTTGCTGCAAGAAAACGGTTGGTTTCTTGGAGTCCCCGACACAGAAGATCGTACAGCGGTTAACCCCTTTGATTCAGGAGAATGCTATGCAACAGCAACAGATCCACGCAGGTATCGCAGTGACGGTTTTACTAGTCCTCGCCGCGGCTGGGGTCGACGCCCAATCGGTTTCACCAACAGACCTCAATAGCCTCGTGTTAGGGGCAAGGATCGTCGGGCCCGTGGGGCCAGAGGTTGAGACCTCGTTGGTCAACCCAAGCGAGGAAAGCATCGGCGACCTCATCGGCAGCGTTGCTTGCCCCGAGGGTATTGATCCTTGTGTGCCGCCCAACAACCCACCGGGCACGATCTACACCTACGCCCACACCGTCACCCCTGGAGTAGACCTGCCGAATGATCCGCCATTCCCGCAGCCGGGCGTGGTGGTCTCCTTGAATGACGTCACTGAATTCGCACTGGGTTTCGCAGCCGAAGGGTTTAATGGGGTCGCGGGCTTTGATTTTTCCCAAGCCACCGATGCGATCGGTGATCCGGGCCTGATCGCGATTGAACAACTTGGCGATGGCAGCCTCGTCTGGACGCTGTCTAGCCTAGACTGGGACGCGGGCGAACCGATCACGTTTTTCTGGCAGACGACCCAGCCGCCCAGCGGCCCCGGTGGTACCTATGCGATCAGCGATGGGGTGGTCACGGGCGTCGGCGCCGGGCCGCTCCCTACAGAGATACCCGAACCAGGCACTGCTGTGACGATTGGGCTGATCACGCTAGCAGGACTAGGCGCGCGGCGTGGGTGATACCAATCAGGATTATAATTTGTACGCATCGTTTTCGAACGCGCGTGTTGTAAACGTCGCACCAAAAGTGCAGCGCCGGTTGGGTCAAGTGGTTTCGATTATGTTTTCAAGCATCTCCAGCGCCGCTTGGAGGTGGCGTGGGTTGCCGTCGCTGTGGAGCGTGGCGGGTGTGGCCATGGCCAATAGTGCGCGGTAGGCGTTAGCCAGCTGCGGCCAATCTTTGCTTACCGCTAGCCCCATCTGTTTGCGCTGCCGGGCGATCTGCTTGGTGATGTTGTAGCCATGCAGTTTGTCACGCTGGGCCCAGTAGAGGTGTTCGAGGTAGATCGCGTCTTCGACCCAGTGCCCGGGGTGGGTCAGCGCGAAGTCCAGCAGCACCGCCGGCCCGCCGGGACAAGGCACGCGTGTCATGGCGTTGGCCAGGTGCAGGTCGCCGTGGCACCACTGGTCGGTCGGGCGCCCGTCCCACGCTGCTTGCCACGCCTTGAGCTTGCGGTTGGCTTTTTTTAAGGCTTTGCTCCACCGCTGCCCGTTGGAGAGGTTGTGGCGGCGGACGCTCTGGCGTGCCTTGTCTAAAAGTTGGGGCCAGTCTTTTTCTTTTGGGGGTTGGTCCACGGGGAAGGCTTGGGCCGCGGCGTAGAACCGGACGACGGCTTCGACCAGCAGCTCAAACTCCTTGCCTGCCCACGCAGCGCTAAGCGGGCCGTGGTGTAATTGCTCCATCACGACCCACGCCAAGTCGTACCCCCCCAGGGCTTGCCCCCATGCCCAGACGCGTGGGACCACGTCCGAGGTTTCGCTAATCCGCCGCAGCCACTGCTGCTCACCGGGTCCCACGGGCATCTTGACCACCACGGGCTGCTCTTGGTCACTTTCATCGCAATAGGTGGCGTAGCCGGTTAGCGCACCGCCGCGCTGCCAATCGGTGCGGAACCACCGCACCGCGGACAGCCGACCGTCACAGGCGTTGAGCAACGCGGGCTCGAGGTTGGCTCCGAATGGTGATTCCAAGGCGGGCGATGATGGTGGGGTGGAGCCATGAGTCGATGCCTCCCCGGCTGCTGGGCCGTGGTGGGGATCATCCGAGCCCGGAGGCTTGTTGGCCAATCACTGCCCCTTATATGCTTGGTGAGCTTGAGACTTCCCCGCACAACCCATCAGATAGACACAGAAACCATAGCCCCTACGCTGTGCCTGGGATGATGATACGAATAATTGGGTGATTGGAGCGTTGACGATAGAGCAATTGTTTAGCGTTAGATGCATACTCAACAGATATTACGGTACCCGGGGTATCATTGATTGACAACTCAAGCGGCTGCGCGTCGCGGGTATGCCCAGTCAATCTACGCATCTAGTAGGCTGTCTGTTTGGGGAAAGGGTCGCTAAAATTTCATCCATGCTCGATTTGCAGAAACTACTCGACGATCAAGGCAGCTCCGAGCTGGGCTTGATCGAACAGCATATCAACCCCGCGTTCGCCAAGGTGCTTCGGATCCTAGGCTACGACATCCGTTACACCCACGGGCGCGGGGCGTATCTCTATGACGATCAGGGCCAGCGGTACATCGACTGCTTGGGTGGCTATGCGGTGTTTAGCTGTGGCCGCAACCACCCGACGATCCGCAGCGCACTCAAGCAAGCGATGGACCTGGACCTGCCCAACCTGATCAAGATGGGCACGCCCCGACTGTCGGGGTTGCTGGCCAAGCAGCTGATCGAGCTGGCACCGGGTGGGCTGGACACGGTGTTCTTTACCAACAGCGGCAGCGAAGGGGTCGAGACATCGATCAAGTACGCGCGCGCCGCGACCGGCCGGGCGCGGATCGTGCACTGTCGAAAAGCGTTCCATGGGTTGACGCTGGGGGCGCTGTCGGTCAACGGCAACGCGGAGTTCCGCGACGGGTTCGGCCCGCTGCTCGAGCCGTGTACCGCGATCGATTTCAATGATCTGGCATCACTCGAAGCCGAGCTGGCCAAGGGTGACGTGGCCGGTTTTATCGTTGAGCCGATCCAGGGCAAGGGGGTGAACATACCCAGCGATGATTACCTACCCGCAGCGGCCCAGCTGTGCCAGAAGTACGGCACGATTTTGATTGTGGATGAGGTGCAGACCGGTTTTGGGCGCACAGGGAAGATGTTTGCCTGCCAGCACTGGGGCATCGAGCCCGACATCATGGTCACCGCCAAGGCACTGTCGGGTGGGTATGTCCCGGTGGGCGCGGTGCTCAGCAAGCGGTGGATCCACAACAAAGTGTTTAGCAGCCTGGATCGGTGCGTGGTGCATTCGACCACGTTTGGCCAGAACGACCTGGCGATGGCCGCAGGCCTAGCCACGCTGCACGTCTTGCAGGAAGAAAAGTTGGTCGAAAACGCCGCGGCCATGGGCGATCGACTCATGAAAGGCCTCGCGGCGCTGCAAGACAAGTACGAGATGGTATGCGGCGTGCGTGGCAAGGGGCTGATGGTCGCGATCGAGTTCGGCCCGCCACGGAGCCTAACACTCAAAGCCGGGTGGAAGCTGCTGCACAAGCTCGATGAAAGCCTGTTCTGCCAAGCGGTGCTGATCCCGCTGCTGACCGATCATCATGTCTTAGCACAGGTCGCGGGTCACGGGTTGGACGTGATCAAGCTGATCCCGCCGCTGGTGCTCAACCCCGACGATGTGGATGCTGTCATCCACGCATTCGACGCGGTCATCGGCGCCTGCCACAAGTTCCCCGGCCCCGTCTGGGAGGTTGGCAAGAAGCTGTCGCAGCAAGCGTTGAAGCGTCCCCGCCAAGACGCCGCGATAATATAATATACCCGATGGGTATACTTAGACTTGCTAAGCCACTGTCAAAGCTTCATTGGTCTTGATTAGGTTGGGTTTTTTCTTCTGTGGTGATCGTGGCGACGGGTTCTTTCTCCTGCTTGCTGTAGGGGACAAAGACGAACCGATCGATCACCAGCAGGACCTCATTCCCATCGGTGGGGGGTTGGCCCTTGTAGAGCCACAGGTTGATGTGCACCTTCTGGTTGCTTAGGGGCGGGTTGTTGGGGCCGGTGTAGTCCCACCACTTATAGGGGCGCTTGTCTTTGATCTCGTGGCCCTCGTAGGAGCGAAACGCGACACCTTCGGGTGACCAAACAAACCCGTGGGTCGATTGTGGCTTGCGTGAGCGGTAATCGCTGCGCTTGATGTTTGAGCCATCGATACGCGGCTGGAGCACGAACTGGTGGTAGGTGTACTTCCGCTCCTGGCCCCACTTGGAGAACTCGATATCGATCTCGTTGGTGTCGGTGGCGTGGATGAACAGGCCCACGACAACGCTGGTGTCGAGCTGATCGACACGGCTGTCGAGGTAGAACACGTATTTGCCGTGCCCTAGGGTGTTGAGCATATAGACCTCGGCGGCGTGCCACTGGTCGTGGATCTTGCGGACCTTGAGGTTGAGCCGACCCCGGTCATCCACCCATACCGATCGCTGGGAGTCCGACCACAGGTTGGGGCCCGGGCCCATGGGCTGCTTCTTGGCTTTGACTTCCCATTCGTACCCAGACCATTGGATTGTCCTGGCCCAGCTACCGATCGGCAGACACACAACCGTTAGAAAGACACCAATAGCCAACCTTCTCATGAAACACCTCTTGCTTTGCATAAATGGGGTGTCACCATTACCACAAATGCCTGAGCCACTTGTTTTACGACAAGCCACGCTCAGCGGTTCGACTTGAGGGCTAGGCCCTCTTCCTGCCCCTGCCCGAGATTCATTTTTCTCCCTAGCCTGAGGTTCAAGCTCAGACTGACCCCATCAGGATACCTGATCGCGGGCCGCTGTCTATTATGGAACATTGAATATCCCAATCAACCTCATCTGCCTTGAAAATCCCTATGGCCCCGCTCCCTCACGGTCGCGGCTCGTTGAATGGATGATTCAATCTTCAATAATAGACTGATTCTAGCCGACAGATCCTATCCAGATCAAACCCGGTGGACAGCTTGGCTGCTTAGCCCATGGTTATTGAGCATCGTATGGCGGCGAGAGGCGGCCAAAAAAACAACCCCCGGCGATTGGCCGGGGGTTGAATCAAGGTTAACGAATGGCGGTGCCGGTCTGATCAGGCGGATTGACGACGCCGGGTCTTGAGCCCCACCAAACCCAGGCCCATCAGCCCCAGGGTGGCGGTCAGTGGCTCGGGGACACTATTCTCAGCACCGGGCGAGAATTGCGTCAAGACACGGATGTAGTCGCCGGGTGTGCTGGCGGTCCAACGCACCTCGATGGTTCGGCTATCTAGGATGATCACCGAATCGTTGCTTTCAAGCCCGCGCAGAGCAGGATTAAGGTAGTTCACGCCGGTGTTGATCAAGAAATCGCTGGCTCCCAGGTTCACCGTTGAGGAGATCACGCCAAGGATGTCAGAATCAAACATCACCCGTCCGACGACCGACCGGCTTGGGCCGGGATCGAAGAAGACATAGTGGCTAGCGACAACCGTGTTGCCGGGGACAACACCCGCGCCGGCGGGCCCAAACAGGTCATCAACCGCGAGGGGGGCGGGCACCAGGATGTTCTGCCCTTCGTCAAAGGCATACAGGTTGTTGTCTTGGAACGTGTTATTGCCCACCGAGTTTGGCGGCCCAAACGGGTTGCTCAGCGGCGGGGTAAGCTTCATGAACGACCCGCCGTTGGTCAGCGCGGTGCCGCTTAGCATCACGCCACCTGTCACGACCGCCTGGGCCGGCGAAACAAAGCATACTCCCAACAGCGCACTTAACCCACCGATCGCCAACAATCGGGCCTTAGGCCACAACTTGAAACAATAAGAATAAATTGACACGGGTCTCTCTCCTCTCCTCGAGAAATGCATTGAATGAGGCACCAAGCAAACAGAAATGCAACAATCTCTCTCTCTTCTTAACTATAACACCGGATGCAGGATAATCTATGAAATGGAAATGAAGATCATAAAAAAATAATCAACCGGCCGGATCAACAGAGTATTTGACAGTATTGACCGGGATATTCTGCCTATTTTAACCAATTTAATGCCATGGGCCTTAAAAAAAGGTGTTCTAAGACGGCGCTACGGTTTGTCCAGCAGATCGATCCGCTGGCTCGTGTTTTCGACTTCCATTTCAAGTGTGGTAAAGACCCACTTCCCCGCAGACTTGTCGGCCACGGCGTAGACCCAGCCTCCGTTTTTGGGGCCCGAGACGGAATAAGAAATATCGGCATGCCCTGAGCGGTTGCCTTGCAGATCGATATTACCCATCACGAGGTACCCCGGCTCAATCGGTGTGCCCAGGGCCGCTTGTGCCTGGGGGTGTTGCCGCACGTGCTGGAGAGATTCGGTGTAAGCCCCGGATGATTTGATGAGCGTGAACACCAACACCGCTGCGACCACCATAAAACCCACGCAGGTCACCATTGGAGTCACGACGCAACCAACCGGCAGCGCCCACTTCCAGTTGCGGCCCCACCACGATTTCTGCTCCGGAGGCTGTGGAGGGTCTGGGATGACTTCTGGTTCTTCAAATACCATGAGCCTCCTTGAACGCGTCAGAGAGGGTTGTTTCTTTTGAATGAAGGCAAGAAAAAAACAGCCATCACCTTGTCACGGATTAATCCGCGCTGGGGAATGTCTTGCGGTACTCGTCGACTTTTTCCTTGAACGTTTGGTAGTAATGGATCGCGACGCCGGCGTAGCTGTTGTATTGGCGGAAGAAGTCCTCGGCGGCTTGCGTCTGGGCCTGGATCTGTTCGTAGGGTTCTTGGGCGAACGTGATCTTAGGCAGCATGATGCTGGTGGCGATGATGCCCGCGTACCAGTCACCGTTTTCGGGGTCCACGATATCGGCGTCCTGGGGGTTCTGCCACTCCACATCATACTGGAGGCGGTCCCACGCCCGGCCGCGGATCTCCTCAAGCCGACCCTTCAGATTCGGGTCGCTTGAAACGCCCAGCTTCTTGGCGATCTGGATCACGGTCTGCTTGGCGTGGGCTTCCTGTTCGTCCGTGGGGTCGGTCGGCAGCTCGATCCCCACGTGGATGTTGAGCCCGTCATCAAACACCTGCGTGCGGTAGCCATTGATCCGGCTGAGGTACCCCAAGTCTTTGGCCTTGCCTTGCGTCGCTTTGGCGAAATCCTCCCGCGGCAGGCCCAGGGCGAACCAGACCGGTGTGGGCTGGTAGGTGAACGTCTCGATCCCCATGTAGATCTTGCACCGGGCCTTGACCTGGTCGGCGTAGCGCACCCAGTCTTGGCCGTGGGCGATCATCCCGTCGGCGCCGTCGGCGGTGTCGCGGTAGTTCATGATCCCCACGTTATCCAGCAGGTCGATGCAGTGGTGGCTTAACGGCTTGGTCTGGCCGTTGAACTCGACCGGGATCGCGTCCCACCAGAACGGGATATCCACGCCGAACTGCATCGTCGAGTGTTCCGATACCCGCCGCTGGCACTCGGCATTGAGCTCGAGGAAGTCCTGGATAATCGCCATCTTCCGGGTTTCATCGCGCCAGCCGCTGATGAGATACGGCTCATTGTCGAAATGGATGCCGTCGAACCGTTCATCGGGCTTAGACCGCTTGTTGAAATCGATCACCGCATCCACGATCGACAACGGCATCGCGTGGTAGGGCTTCTGAGCAAACTCGGGGTACCCGTCTAGCACATGCACGGTTAGCCGGTGTTGATGGGCGTGGCGCAAAAGCTCACGGAATTCAGGCTCACGCTGGATGGTACACTTGACTTCCGGTGGCGACGTGGCCATCGCGACCGTATCGAGGTTGACGCTGGGGTCGAACCGGTAGAGCAGCTGCAGCCACAGCTGATCGATCTCTTCTTGGATGCAGAACTCAAATAGTTTGCGTCTGGCTTCTTCGTCACCCAAAAACTGATCGGTCGACCACACCCACATGGCTTTGGGGTACACCGGCTTGTCCTCCTTCGGGGCGTTACGCTCAACCGTTTGGGGGGTGGGGATCTGGCGGTCGGATTTAAATGACACGTCGTCGATGTAAACAGTTTGTTTCCCCGATTCGGTAAATTCAAGCGTCAGGCCCCCGAAGCTGTGCAGATCCAGCCGGGTGAACCGCTTCAGCGGCACCAAGACCTGGCGCCACTGCGTGCTGATCTGGCCCGGCATGAACTCACGGGCAGGCCCCACAGGCAGCGAGTCTTCCAGCTCGATCCAGTCCCGGTCAGCCAGCTTGACGGTCAGCTGTTCATCGCCTTTTTCACCTCGGATCCAGAACGAAAGGTATTCGTATGGGCTGGCGTCAAAGTATTGCCGCTGGGGGGCTTTGAAGTCAAAGAAGTGCATCCACACGCCGCAGAACCCTTCGTCCTGTCGATCCGCGGTGACCCGCAGGCTCCGCCCGCCGTTGCCGCGGTAGACGCTCGAATCTAAGAATGTTGAAGCCTGTGAAGGCGATCGTTCAAATTTGTTGTAATAGCCGCCCAGCTCGTTCTGGATCCCGTGGTCGAAGTCCATGACAAACCGCAGCCGTGGGGCTTGGGGTTGGGGCGGTGGGGCGGTTTCATGAGCCGGCTGGTCCCCCTCGCTTTGGGCGTCTGGCATGGGTTCGCCTGGTTGGGTGCTTAGGGGTTGGGTGTTTTGGTCGGCCTGGGCGCTGTGGGCCGCCCCAGCTCGGTCTTCCCCATAGGCCCAAGGCAACACCAGCGCCAGGGCAACCAGGGACAAAATCATGGATTGGGGTGTTGTGCCGTACCGCATCGCAGAACCTTTCGCCGCTAAGGGGTTTGCAGACAGATCTCACGGATCCTATTGAACATTGAATCTTCCAATCAACATCACCTGCCTTGAAAATCCATATGGCCCCGCTCCCTGACGGTTGCGGCTCGTTGAATGGATGATTCAATCTTCAATAGATTTTTGCATGGTGTGTTATTTTAGCGGTTTTGTTGCCTTAAAGGTGGGGGCGCGAAGCTGATTTGATGGCGTGCTAGCGGCCTTGTTCCAGCGCCGCCAGCGCTTGCTCGATCGTGAATGCTTCTTCATACAGCGCTTTGCCTACGATCGCGCCTTGCAGCGGCAGCTTGCGTAAGGCCCGCAGGTGATCGAGGCTGCCCACACCGCCCGACGCGACGATGGGGATATCGGTGGCCTCGGCCAGCCGCTGGGTCGCCTCAAGGTTAGGCCCCGACAGCGTGCCGTCGGTGGCGATGTCGGTATAAATCATCGCTGGCACGGGCATGTCGCTAGCGCGTCGCGCCACGTCGGCTGCGGTCAGCCGCGTCTGCCGCTGCCAGCCCTCCACCGCCAGCTGACCATCGCGCGCGTCAAGCCCCAGCGCCACGCGTCCGCGGTAGGTGGGGTTGCCCATCAGCCTTTCAAACCACGCCCAATCATTGAGGGCCGCGGTCCCCACGATCACCCGCTCGACCCCCGCAGCCAGCAGCCGGTCCATCGCGCCTTGGGTGCGGACCCCGCCACCGACTTCCACCCTCAAGGGTGTGGTTTGGCAGATCCGCTGGATCACCTCCCCGTGCATCACCCGCCCGGCTTTGGCGCCGTCTAAATCGACGACATGCAACCATGTCGCACCCGCATCGGCAAAAGCCTGGGCCTGCTGGACCGGGTCGGTGTCATAGGTCGTCTGCTGGGTGTAGTCACCCTGATGCAACCGGACGACTTGCCCAGCCCGCAGGTCGATCGCGGGGAATAAAAACATCGCTGCCTTTCTTCTGAGGTTCAGGCCGGTATGCCATCTTAGCGGGGGGCAATGCTTGCCCCCCACGGCCGTATACGCGGGTCAGCGGGTTGCTCATGGTGTAGCCGGGCCAGCTCGATATAGTGGGGCGCCAGCCAATCTAAGTATTGCTTTTCTTGATCCGTGGTCTGGCGGGCGATCCTGCCCGGCACGCCGATCACGGCCATGCCGTCGGGTACGACCATCCCCGGCGGGACGAGCGCGCCGGCAGCGATAAGGCAGCGCCGGCCGATTTGCGTGCGACCCAAAACCGTCGCGCCCATCCCGATCAGCGTCCCGTCGCCCACCGATTGCCCGTGCACGACAGCGCCATGCCCGATGGTGACCTGGCTGCCGATCGTGTTGGGCAGGCCCGAGTCGCAGTGGATCACCGCGTTATCCTGCACATTCGTGCCCCGACCGATGGTGATTTGAGCCACATCGCCTCGGACCGATACGCCGTACCAAAGGCTTACTTTTTCACCCAATTCCACTTCGCCCAATACCCGGGCGGTGTCGGCCAAGTAAACACGGTTCACACACTGGATCGCCATGACCAGATTGTATACCAGTCCCGATCAGGTTGACGGGGTCCGGTTCGCCCGCAGCAGGGAAATGTTCAGCGTTTTTGTGTTTCCGACGCGGCAAACGCATACCCGATGGGTATATTTTCAGTATCAGGTTACAAGCAACGCTAAATTGTGCGCGAATTGCGGCCGCTAGGCAAGTGTCCAGAACCCGCCTCTGGGCACAGGGGCTTAGACATTACTATTAAATGCTCTTTGCGCAGCCCGATGCAGACTGTATAGTGATCAAGCTGCGGATTTTTGCTATTGTTGGCGGGGGTCATTTGGAAATCTCGGTGAAATTGAAAGGAGAATGTTGTCATGTATAAGACTTCTTGGTTGCGCTGGGTGATCTGTGTGGCTGTGGCGTATATCTGTATGGAATCGCTAGCTTTTGCTGAGGTCAATTTCATAGACGACTTCAATGATGGCGTTCTTGATACCTCTTTCTGGCAACTGCAGCCTGAGTCAAGCCGTATCGCCGTGGTTGAGACCGGCGGTAAGATTTCCATTACTGCCGGCACAGGAGATTCCGCCGCTCGACACTTGGTCAGCAATGACGAATTTGGCGGAGACTTCGATGTCCAGGTTGACTACAACTTTCTCAGCGGGACCACCAGTTCGCTAGGTGATCGTACGAGAACGCGTTTATTCGTGGAATCGGCTGAAGATGACACGGTGTTTCACGTTCACGTCTGGCGGAGTGGTTCGCCATCAAACGGCCACGCAAACTGGAGCCGAAATGGTTCCCTTCTTGCCGTCGGATTTTCGCCGCCCAGAACCGGGAAATTGCGCCTAAGCCGGGTGGATGGCGTCATCACCGGTTATTACTTCATTAACGGTTGGCAGTCGCTAGGCTCGTGGCCTGACTTCAACGACAATGTCAAAATCTCTGTCGGTGGTAGCCTAAACGGTGGAATGTCACTGGATTTGGAATTGGATAACTTTAGCATCGCTGCTGAGACACGGACGCCCGAGCCAACCTCGCTGGTCGCATTGTTAGGTATTGGCTCGATGATGATGGGCCGCCGCCGCTTAGCGTAGAGATTTGGAAACTATTAACCATTAAACGGTTGATTTAATGCTCTATAAATGGAGCCTAGCATGCTTAAAGAAGGATCGTAGCAGGGGCTGTTGGCTGCGTGTGCGCTGGAGTGAGTCGTTGACGCTGCGGCCCAGGTGCGACACATCATCGGGGATGAAGTTGGCCATGTCGGTGTGCTTGGCGCGGTTCCAGACCTGCTCGACGGGGTTGAGTTGCGGGGCGTAAGCCGGCAGCCATTCGACGGTGATCCGCTTGTGGCGTTGTTGTTGCCATCGGCGTGCGGCGCTGCGGTGTACCGAGTAGCGATCCATCACCAACAGGATCGGGCGGTTCAGCTTAGTCACCACGCGCTCGATGAACGCCACGCCCTAGGTGTCGGCTACGCCCAAGACCGTTGGTTGGGCTAAGAATCGATCGGTCCAGTTGTGGTCAGTGGCGGATAAGCGAAACAGCCGTGTGCGTTCGGGCAGTCGGGGAAAAGGTGCCACCAGCCGCGATCGATCCAACGATATACCCATCGGGTATGCGTTTGCCGCGTCGGGATCACCAAAACGCCGAAGATGTCCTTGCCGCGGGCCAACGGGACCCCGTCAACTTGATCGGGATTGGTATAAAACGCCCGCTCACCCACCCCTTTGATCGCGAACAACAACGCCGGCGTCACGGTCTCACTGGGGTGCAAGCAAGCTTGGGGGTGTTGGGGCTGGTCACGCATGAGGCCGTCAACCCGACAAAACAATTCTACGATAAAATCCTCGCTGCTCATGGGGCTAGCCTGCTTGCCGGTGGTGAAGTTCAGAGCCAGCAAACACCAGCCCCATGGTTTTTTCAACTAGCACCAAAGGGTATATAATTATTTTCGAGGGAAGAACGACCCGCCGCTGGCGGTGGATCCCTAAGCGGCTTGGCGCTCCAGGCCCCGCGGGCATTGACCGATGTAAGCAATACCCATCGCCCCCGCCCTGATCCGACCACGCAGGACCCTCCATGGCACGCAAGCGTCCTAAACTCGGTGAGCTGCTCAAGCGGTTCGGGGTGATCGATGACCGCCAGCTTGAAGAGGCGCTGAAGCTAGGCGAGGGCTCGGGCCAGCGGGTGGGTGAGGCGTTGGTCGAGTTGGGCTACGCCAAAGAGACCGATGTGGCCAAGGCGCTGGCTACCCAGTACGGCATGGAATACATCGACCTGGATCAGCCCGATGCGATCGACAAGGACAAGCTCGATCTGCTGCCTCAAGAGATCATCAAGAAATACCTGGTCTTGCCGCTGGATAAAACCAACGGGCGGATGAAGGTGTTGGTCCACGACCCGATGGACCTCCAAACGCTCGATGACCTGCGGTTCCGGTCCAGCTGCGAGATCGAGATCGCCTTGGGCGCCCGGGCCAAGATCAAAGAATACATCGACCACATGCTCAGCGACACGCGCCAGAGCATCGACCATGAGGTGCGCAAGCTGACGGTTGATTCCTACGGCCAATCGATCGACATCCAGGCGTCGGTGATCGCCGGGCCAACCGACAACGCGATGAAGGATGCCTACGACGCCCAGCAGGCCCCGATCATCCGGCTGGTATTCAAGGTCATCGCCAACGCGGTCAACAGCCGCGCCAGCGACATCCATATCGAGCCGTTCGCCGACCGCGTGCGCCTGCGGTACCGGATCGATGGGGTCTGCCACGAGCAGGACCGGATCCCCAAGCGCACGCAGTCGGCGGTGATCGCCCGGCTCAAGATCATGGCCGGGGTCAAAGTCGAAGAGAAGCGGATCCCCCAGGACGGCCGGATCAAGGTCAAGATCAAAGACGAGGTTGTCGACATCCGTTTTAGCGTCTGCCCGGCGTATCACGGCGAGAGCTGTGTCATGCGTATCCTCAGGCAGGAAGGGGCGCAGATCGGCCTCGAGCAGCTGGGGCTCCACGAAGACACCCACGATGCGTTCAACAAGATCATCAGCCGGCCCAACGGGATCTTCCTGGTCACCGGTCCCACCGGCTCGGGCAAAACCACGACGCTGTACTCGGCGTTGGATGTCTTGAACCGGCCCGACAAGAAGATCATCACCGCTGAGGACCCGGTCGAATACAATTTCAAAGGGATCAACCAGTGCCAGATCCGTGAAAAAATCGGGTTCAACTTTGCCCGTGTGCTGCGTGCGATGCTGCGGCAGGCGCCCAACATTATCTTGGTCGGTGAGATCCGCGACCGGGAGGTCGCAGATGTCGCGGTCCAAGCGGCGTTAACCGGGCACCTGGTCTTCTCCACGCTGCACACCAACGACGCGCCATCGGCGATTACTCGCTTGATCGATATGGGCGTCAAGCCGTTCCTGGTCGCCAGCTCGCTGCAAGCGGTGCTGGCCCAGCGCCTGGTGCGCGTGCTGTGCAAGCACTGCAAGGAACCCGATCCGTCTCCCAACCCCCGGCTGCTGCGGCTGGTTGGGCTCAACCCACGCCACCTGCAGGGCAAAACCATTTACAAACCGGTGGGCTGCTCTCAATGTGCGGGCACCGGGTACTTCGGGCGCAAAGGCATCTTCGAGATGATGGTGATGAACACCGAGCTGCGCGAGTTGGCGTTTAAACGCGAGCCGCTGAACCACATCCGCGCCACCGCGGTCGCGTCGGGGATGCGGAACCTGCTGGGTGACGGCCGGCTCAAGATCCTCGAGGGCATGACCACGCTCGATGAGGTGGCCCGGATCACCCAGGCCGAAAATCTCGCCGCCGCACACGAAGAAGAAATGTTTGTCCTGGATTAGCGCCCATCTCAACCCCGATACGATCACGCTGTCTTGATTGCAGCCTTGGTCGATACGCTGCCTCAATCGGGTTGGACACCAACCCATCTGGGGCGATCCTGCCCGTCACCGTTTTTCCTGTAGGAGAGAAAACGTATGCCCTTGCACTTTGATAAAGGGTCCGGGCAAAGAAGAGTGTTTGGTGGCTCGGATCATGTTTTCGATGTGGGGTGGGTCACTGAGATCTTCCAGGGTCATCCACTCCAGAAACGCCTTCCTTGACATCGCGTCTCCCTCCCACCGCTGGGTCGAAGGCGGTGGGAATTGGCCGTGGTTCAGCATGTGATTCACAAATTGCACCAACAGCTCAAATGAGGCCAAGATGCCTTTGGTGTGCAGTGTTTCACAGGTTTCATTGGGGCCCACATCAAAGTACTGAGTCAGGTAGATCTGGCCAGAATCCACCTTTTGTTGCATCTTGTGTGCGGTTGCCCCGTGCCGGTGGCGGCGGTCATATAGGGCTAAAGATGCCGCCCCCCGGCCTGGGTACCACGGCGGGGCGGGGTGGAAATTGATGTTGGGTTTTTCTAGCCCTACACCCCGGATGATCGTTTCGTTCAAAAAGCTAATCACCACATCGGCTTCTGTGTTGATCCGGTCCTGCTCCACACCATAAGACGGTTGATCATGAAAAACATGGATGATCTTAAACGCCCGCTCGATTTCTTTGATGGCATGGTCAAACAGGAAATGCCCTGGTTTGAGATAGACCGAAGCTTTCATGGTCATGGGTGAGGATCCCTTCTATTGAGACCATCCTCTATGTTGTCGATGACGCCTGCCCAGTCCCCACCGCGACAGGCTTGAGGCTCTGTTTTGTAGCAGGCCCCCCTGTTGGTTGGTGCTGCAGGTAGGCTTGCGCTACCCGCCAGACGTCCCCGGCCCCCATGGTCACGACCAGGTCGCCGATGCGGGTGATGGTTTCGAGCTGCTCGGCGATCGCGTCGAAGGGGTAGACATGCATGGCCTGCTTGCCCCGCCCCCGCAGCCGATCGACTAGGTCGCGGGCGCTGACCGTGTGGCGCTCGTTCTCGCTGTCGCGCACAAAGTAGATGTGTGGCACGATGACGATGTCGGCCTGGCTGAAGCTAGCGGCGAACTGTTCGAGCAGGAACCGTGTGCGGCTGTGCTGGTGGGGCTGGAAGACACAGATCAACCGCTTGGGTGAATAGTACCGACGCAGTGCACGCAGTGTCGTGTCGATCTCGGTGGGGTGGTGGCCGTAATCATCGATCACAGTCACTCCATCGGACGTGTTGGCCCCGGTGGTGTCGACCTGCCGTGTGCCTAGCCGCTGCATGCGTCGATCTAAGCCCTCAAAGCCGGCCATCGCGTGGGCGATCTGCTCCCAAGACGCCCCCAGCCGATGGGCGGTCACCGCGGCGGCGGCGGCGTTGTAGGCCATGTGCTCGCCCGGCAGCGTCGCGGGCCAACGCGCCACGCAACCGCCCTCATAGTAAAGCCACACCCACGGTTGATCCTGACCCGGCTGCGGATCGCCACCACTGGTATTGGCGGGGTCATCCCCCATCGCAATGCGCCACGTCGCCTGAGGCGCAAACCCGATTGTTTCGACCCGGGCATGGAGGCCCGCGGCGACCGTGATCCGGTGGGCCATCTCGTGCTGGATCAGCAGCGACCCATGCGTGGGGATCCGCTTGGCAAAAAGATTAAACGCTTCGACGATCGCATCGATCGAACCATACACATCCATGTGGTCCTCTTCGACGTTGAGGATCACCGCGTGCGTTGGGTGCAGGTGGTGGAACGAGCGGTCAAACTCGCATGCCTCGGCGATCAGCAAACCCGGGTTGTGTTCGCTGCTGCGCGCCCCACCGCCGATCTGCCGGCAATTGGCGCCGATGATGAACGATGGGTCTAGTCCCGCCACCAAGAGGGTGTGTGCCAGCATCGACGCGGTGGTGCTCTTGCCGTGCGTGCCCGCGATCGCTACCCCGATGCGCCCGATCATCAGTCGGCCCAGCATCTGGGCATACTTGGTCACGGCGATGCCCCGTTGCTTGGCCTCGGCGACCTCCGGGTGGCCGTGTGTGATAGCAGCAGAGATGACCAGCTCATCGCAATCCGTTGGCACGGTCTGAGCCGATTGGCCCAGCGACACATCAAACCCGTCTTGGCGCAGCGCATCGATCGCCTCACTTGGAGCCATATCGCTGCCGGTGCACACGGCCCCGACATGGCGAGCCAGCCTGGCCAAGCCGCACATCCCACACCCGCCGATCCCGACAAAGTGCAGCCGCCTACCAGCCAGCGCCGGGGAGCGGTGCGTTGATGCAGGGGTTGGGTGTTTTGTGTTAGAAGCGGTCATCGTGATCCTCTCACTAGGCCCGATGGATGGACACATCTTGAACAGCGGCTGCATTGTATACCGATCGGATATGAGTTTGCCGCGTCAGACACACAAAAACACCGGGCGTTTGCCTGCCGCGGGCAGACGCCCCCCCGTCAACTCGATCGGGATTGGTATATACCGATCCCCGAATCGTTTGTCGCATCCCGCCCGGTGATGGATGCCGGGCATGGGCTTGGGTATCCACTTCGCTTCATTGCGGATACCATGCCCGTTGATGAGCCAACCCCTGGGAAGTTTTTGCCTGGTGATGCACGGCCACCTGCCGTATGTGCTGCGGCACGGGACGTGGCCCCACGGTGAGGATTGGCTCTACGAGGCCGCAGCCGAGACCTACCTGCCGCTGCTGGCCATGATCGACGAGTGCGTCTTCCTCAATGGGCAACCGCGCATGGCCATCGGCCTAACACCCATCTTGCTCGAGCAGCTGGCGCATGACCATTTTAAAGCCGGATTCGAACACTACCTCGACGATCGCGTCCAGCGGGCCCAAGCCGATCAGGATGAATTCAAAAAGATCGATAACGGCCATATGGCGCACCTCGCCGACCGGTGGGCGAAATGGTACGCGGGCCTACGCGACCAGTTCCACCGGATCGATCGTGACATTCCCAAGGCCTACGCCCAGCAGGCCCAGCGTGGGCATGTCGAGATCCTGACGTCAGCCGCCACGCACGCCTACCTGCCGCTGCTGCTTGAGGACGCCTCGATCCGCGCCCAGATCCGTGCCGGCGTGGCCAGCTCGAAGCGCATCCTGGGCTTCCAGCCCACCGGGCTGTGGCTGCCCGAGTGCGCCTACCGGCCCGCCGGGGCGTGGACACCGCCGATCGTCTGGGGCGGCAAAGATAACCGCATCGGGATCGAACACCTGGTCGCCGATGAGGGGATCACCCACTGTTTCGTCGAGCATCATTTGATTGAAAACTGCCGCAGCGAGCAGTCCTACAACGACGGTCAGTGGTGGAAAGTCGACTGGGACGAGGCGCGCAAGTACCCCTCCCGCGGCTGGCGCAGCGTTCTAGAGCCACACGGGGTGAACAGCGACGGCACGGGGTTGGCGCGGCTGTCGGCGTTTGCACGCGACGCCATGGTCTGCGAGCAGGTCTGGTCGGGCTCCATCGGTTACCCCGCGGCTGGCGAGTACCTGGAGTTCCACAAGAAGTGGAGCCCTCGCCGCGGCCTGCGGTATTGGAAGGTCACCGGCAACAAGGTCGACCTGGGCGACAAACACCTGTATTACCCCGAGGATATCCCCCACAAGATCCACCAACACGCGCGCCACTTCTGCGATTACGTCAAACACCGGCTCGCCGAGCACCGCCACGCCACGGGCCGACACGGGCTGGTCACCGCCTGCTTCGACGCCGAGCTGTTTGGCCACTGGTGGTTCGAAGGCCCACAGTTTCTACGCGACGTGATGCTCAACATGAACGCCGACCCCGAGATCGAGCTGTGCACCCCAAGCCAGCATCTGGAACACCACCCCATCGACAAGGTCGCGGCGCTGCCCGAGGGCTCATGGGGCGATGGCGGCGACCACCGCGTCTGGACCAACGACCAGATCAACTGGATGTGGGAGATCGAGTACCGCTGCGAGGGCCTATTCGGCAAGCTTTCGTGTGAGCTGCCCTGGCGGCAGGACGACCAGGTCCGCGGCCTCATGGAAAAAGCAGGGCGTGAGCTGCTGCTGATGCAGGCCAGCGATTGGCCGTTTGTGATCCGACGCGGCCAAGCGGTCGATTACGGCATCAAACGGTTCATGCAGCACGTGGCGCGTTTCGAGTGCTTGGCCGATATCGCCGAGAAGGTCGCCGCCAACTCCCAATACCTGGGGCAGCTGACCGAGGTCGAACAATTCGAGATCCAAGACGCCGACATCCACGACGTGGTCTTCCCCACGATCGATCTGGATTGGTGGAAGATGTAGCATTGGGACACGGTGCAGCCGAGCCTAGGGCAATCTTCTTACATAAGGAGTTTGGGCCAATGACAAGATCATTTATTTTCGGCCTGCTGGTGGTATCGGTGGCAGGGATTCCTCTTCAAGTCAGATCCGATCCGATCCAGATCGAAGCGATCCCCAAACGGGTCGCGATGTTTAAAAATGGTGTTGGTTTGGTGGCTTTACAGGCCGATCTGCCGCAGCCGGAGGGTTCGTTTGTCTTATCGCCATTACCAGAAGCAACGTTTGGTAGTTTTTGGCTCAATTGGACGGATGCCATCACACTTGAACGTGTGATCACGCGTCAGGCCGATGTGATGGAAACGATCCCTGGCGGTGAAGTGGCTCGTCTGTTACAGAAAACATACGGCGCAGACGCCCAATTAGTGATCGATGGGCTGAGTGTGCGGCGGCGCGCCCAACGGCCTGTGCTTGCATTTGACGCTGTGCCTCAAAAGGGCGGTGGCGAGCCGGGGATTGGGTTGACCTACATGTCCATGGGTATTGCCTGGTCGCCGAGTTTTGCGGTTCACCTGAACGACGGCAAGCCTCATTCCGCGCGATTTTTTGCCAAAGCGGTGATCGTTAATGATTTGATGGATTTAAACAGCACCGATATCGAATTGATCGCCGGGTATCCGAACTTGCGGTTTGCAGATACACCCAGTGCGTTAAAGCTAGACCCATTGCCGCAGCTGTTAAACCAGCTCCGCGCCGCAGGCCAGCGTATGGACACAGGGATATTGTCTAACAGTATGCTTTTACAACAGCGTCTTAGTTATGCGCGTGAAGCGCCCGGCTCTTCGATCCCTTCGATGCCCTCGACGCCGGTGGCCGGCGAAGACGCCGAGGATTTATATTTCTACCAGCTACAGGGCGTGTCGTTGAAAAAAGGCGATCGCGGTTATTTTCCACTGTTTGTCGCCGAGGTGCCGTACGAACACCAATACACGTGGGATATCCCCGATTTTATCGATGAAAACAACAACTATCAGCGCCAGCTGGCTGAGCGTGTCGAGGTCGTCTGGCACGTATTGAAGCTAACCAATACCACCAATCAGCCGTGGACCACCGGTGCGGCGATGACAATGAAGAACGATCGTGTGATCGGTCAGGACATGCTGGCGTATACACCCCCAGGCGCATCGACATTGTTGAAGATTACCCAGGCGGTTTCCGTCGATGCGCAGCAAAACGAATACGAAATCAAACGCCAGCATGATGCAAAAAAATTTAATGGCTACAGCCATGACCTGGTAACCATCGCCGGCGAGCTGGAGCTGACCAACTACAAATCAAAGCCTGTTGAAGTCGTGGTGACCAAGGTTTTTAGTGGCGAGCTTCAAGAAGCCGATGGGGAGCACGAAATCAAGAAATTGGCCCGGGGCTTACGGCGGATCAACCCGCGCAGCCAGATCCAATGGTGTGTGAACGTAACGCCGGGTAAAGATGATGTGTTGAAGATCAAGTATCGCTATCAGGTTTACACGAGGTAAGCTTAGTAGGCCAGAGATGCCAATCCCAGAAACCCTCGCGGTGATCCTTCTGTCTGCTGCGAGGGAATCCCCGGTCATTTTGTGTTGCTAATACGGTCATATCTGAGTCATCGGTTAGCGCGGTCTCGCTACCCAATGACCTGCGCGTTGGTGGATTGCCTGTCATGGACGATGATCGGGTCGGTTTCTCCCTCGATGGCGATGCTGCCGTTTGAGCCCACGACGCAGGCGGGGATCTTGCCCACGATCGACTTGAATGGGTGGAAGATGTAAGATGGGCTTAGATAAACCCGTTGGCAATCGCAGCGGGCCGCGGCTGTCAAAAAGCGGGTTTCTTCTGGTAGCCTAATCCCGTTTGAGTGGATGGTGTTAAGTCCAGCTGTGGCACGGAACCATTCGGTGTTTCTGCGCCACCGACGCGGCTGCTTCATACCCAAGGGGTATACAACCGGTGAGGAGAGGTTTACGGTGAAAACTTTCTGGCTAAGCCCGACAGAATATGTCTCAGGCGATCCTTCACTGCAGATTAGCTACCCCTTTGGCAAGCACCCCTCGGCTCAGGTCACCAGCACGGATACAGGGGTCAAACGGGTCTGGATGGGGTTGCGCTTGCCGCCCAACACCCCGAGGAAATGCTGATCTGCTATCGGCTGGGTAGCGCCCCCAGTTTTATTGCGCGCATCCAACTCTTGGAGATCGCGGCCCCCCCTGTCCAAGCGGTTGTTTTGCACGATGATGCGACACCGCTGCAAAGCACCTCGCCCCAATGCTACACCAGCCATGTTGACGGGAAGGTTCCCTCGGCTGGTGCCGCGATGACCTTAGCACTTGATTTGGACTTTCAATCCACCAAACACAGGATCCTGCTTGGGGCCGTTGGCATCAAGGTCAAGTCCATCGATCCTGCCCAACACGCGTGTCTCGATACCATCGCGGATCTGTGGGCCTTAGCCCCCGGCGCGATCAAGTGCCCCAACGTGCTGGGCTACCACACCCCGGACGACGGTGGCGGTGGGGCGTTCTACTGGGATGCGGCCTCTACCGAACCCCAGAACGGGGGGACCGTCTTTAAGAGCCCCTAACACAATGGCACGGTGTGTGCATTGTGTATGCCATGAACTTTTATATCAGGAGACCTGTTCATGGCTAAGCAACTTGTTTCAGATGAGTTATGGGCGATCATCGAACCGTACATCCCGGTGCGGCCGCGCAGGAAGCGCAACCCAGGGCGCAAACCTGTACCCGATCGTGCTTGTCTGACCGGGATCTTGTTTGTGTTGATGTCGGGCATCCCGTGGGAGATGCTGCCCCAAGAGATGGGTTGCGGCAGCGGCATGACCTGTTGGCGTCGGCTACGCGACTGGAAAAAAGCCGGTGCCTGGAAAACGGTCCACCACCTGCTACTGGACCACTTGCGTGAGGCCGACAAACTAGACTTTAGCCGGGCGGTGGTTGATAGCGCGACCGTGCGCGCGGTGGGGGGGGCGAAAAAACCGGCCCAAGCCCCGTGGATCGGCGGAAACCGGGCAGTAAGCATCATGTGCTGACCGACGCCAACGGCGTGCCGGTCGTGGCCAAGACCACCGCGGCCAACCGACACGATGTCACCGAGTTGCTGAACTTGGTCAACAACGTGCCGGCGATCAAAGGCAAGCCCGGAACGCCGCGTTATCGTTTCGACCAGCTTTATGCCGACCGCGCCTACGACAGCGAACCCGACCGCGAAGCGCTGCGTGACATCGGCACCGAGCCCAAGATCCCCAAACGACGCACGGCCCATGGCAGCGGCTTGGGCGTTTACCGCTGGGTGGTCGAACGCACGTTGAGCTGGTTGCACCAGTTCCGCCGCCTGCGTGTCCGCTACGAACGAAGACGCGACATCCACGAAGCGTTCCTCACCATCGGCTGCATCTTGATCTGCCATCGCATTTACCAAAATGCATTGTGTTAGGGGCTCTAAGTCAAATGGTTTGGCGCCCGCCCAGGCCGGGCGTTGGAAACGCGTGGTGGAAAACAATCTGTCCGTGAAGGCGTTTGGCGCGATCGGTGACGGTCAGCCCCACCCGTTGAATGCCTATTACTCGACACTTCAAGAGGTCAACGCGGTTTACCCCCATATCGAGTCGTTCAAGACCAGCCTCGACGCCGGTGCCGATTGGTGGAAAGGCATCGAACTGGATTGGGTGGCGATCCAAGGGGCTATCGAGCTTTACGTGGATGATCCCACCCGGTACCACGCCATCTCGGGCCCCCCGGGGGTCTACAAACTCGAGCGGCCGCTGATCATCGGACGCGACGGCGGGTTTTGGCGCTGCCACCTCATCGGGGTTCCTAATGCTTTCCCGTCTCACGCGGCGGTCTTTGCCGGCACGGTGATTGAGCTCAATTCTCTGACCTTGCCTACCCTCATCATCCAGGGCGTGCGCGCGGTTTCTGTCACGGGGATCCACTTCCGCAATGGCAATACCGCGCCACATAATATCCAGTTGCCCGATCACCAAGAACTTTTTAACCCCGACCCCAACCGCTGGCTCTCTCCCGGCGCCCGCGACAACCTTTATTCACCGCAGGCTGTCGTGGCGATCGATCCATTTATGAACGCCCTGCCTCAAGACGATAAGGGCAAGACCTACCCATACCCAGGCTTCGAGGAGTACTACGGCGGGTCTGTCTGGTCGAATCCTGCTTCTTCTTCGGCGATCACCTTTCGGCAGTGTGGCTTTGAGGGCGGTGTCGTCGGGGTGGGGGTGTCATTATCAGGGACGGGTACGGGCAACCAAGACAGTATCGCCAATAACGAAAACCATGTTTTCGAGCACTGCCACTGGAACCATAACAAGACACACCTGGTCGTCGGCCAGTCACAGGCACGCGCGATTAAGCTCGATAGCCCACGCATGTTTGGCTGCCACATCGCCATCGATTCTGAGCAGTACGGCATCGGCGGCCTTCGAGGCCAGCACCCGATCATCACGGGCACACCGAACATCGGTGGCTGTCGCTACTTCCTAAACATCAACACGATGTCGCAGGTGCTCAACGTCGAGAACGCTTACTTTGAGAGCACCTTGTCCCTCGGATGGATCGGGCATGGGATCGCGGGCACATCCAATGGCGCCCTGTTTCGGGGTTGCACCTTCATCTTCCTTGTGCCACCCGACGGCACACCCGGGATCCCGTTCCACCTGCGTACCTTTGGGCAGGTGGAGTTTCAACGATGCGCGTTTCTTTATAATCGTGGAGATACGCCGTACCTGATTCGCGTATGGAACCATGAAGGGCGATGCTTCCTCAACAGGTGCTCGATCGTCAATGGCGACCGCCATGATAACGTGATGGTAGCCTTCCACGCCTACGACGATCATCTTCAGATCGATCACGTCCACACCTACAATGCCGGCATCGGGGCGGTCTACGAGGCCACCCCCAAACCCACCATCACCCGTACCGCCGTCAACAACGCCGACCCAGTCAAGGTCGTGATAGATAGCACCCCGGACAAGGGCACGATCGCCGTTGCCGACACCGGTGGCCTGCGCGTTGGCGATGTGCTTC
>CBDCXC010000017.1:0-5776 GCA_965223655.1 Phycisphaeraceae bacterium | reverse complement strand
CGGTATGCCGGGCGCTCAAGCGGCTGGGGCTGTCGCTCAAAAGAAATCGTTGATCGCCGCGGAGCAAGATCGGCCTGATGTCATTCGGCGTCGGGGCAACTTCACGATTGCTCGGCGATTCGTCGATCCCGGTTCGCTGGTTTTCCTCGACGAATCTGGGGCTCAAACAGGCATGACCCGCCTGTACGGCCGAGCGCCGGTCGGGGAGCGTTGTGTCGATCGTACGCCTCACGGCCATTGGAAAACGATGACGATGCTCAGCGCAATCCGTTGGGATGGCGTGATCCCAGAGGCGACAATCGTGCTCGACGGCTCGATGAACAGTGTGACGTTCTTGGCCTATACCCGGCAGTGCTTAGCGCCGCTGCTGCGGCCAGGGGACATTGTGGTGATGGACAACCTCTCGAGCCACAAAGCCGTGGGTGTACGCCAAGCGATCGAAGAAGTCGGGGCGGACCTGTGGTACCTGCCGCCGTACTCGCCGGACCTGAACCCGATCGAGAAGTTGTGGAGCAAGGTCAAAGCCTGGCTGCGACGCGTCGGCGCCAAGACGTTCGATACCCTAACCGCCGCCATCGGCGATGCCCTGCGATCCGTCACGATCAACGAATGCTCAAACTCTTTCAACGCTTGTGGGTACGGCAAATATTCATGCAAGACGCTCTAAGTCTGTCCGATGGTCGGCGACGCGGAAGCAACAGCATCAAAGACTGATGACGCGACCGACGCGTCAAACCGATACGCGGTACGTATATAATGCTACCATGTCTGAGCGTTTTGTCGTGATCGCCTGCGCAACGGTGCTGGCTGGGGTGGTCTTGTCCCTTAGCCTCCTGTCCCAGCCTTCGACGCCGATCGATACACACCAAGCCATCGACGAACCCCTGGATATCAACCAGCTGCCCAGCTTCGACCCCAACCGCACCTCAAGCCGCCTCGACCCACGCGGCCAAGCCAAAAAATACCGCATCAACAGCATCAACCGCCGCGGCCAGCTCATCGAGCTATACGGCGATACCCTCACGCCCCTACCCAACGGCGTCTCTCAGGTCGCCCAACCGGGCGCGCGCATCCACCTCACCCCACACCGCGTGCTGCGGATCCGCGCCAAGCAGGGCACCATCCTTGCGCCCGACAACCAGATCCGCAGCGGCCAGTTCAACGGCGATGTGAACATGACACTCTTTGACTCACCCACCAATCGGCCGGTGGAGGTCTCACAAAAGTCCAACGACGCCAAGCTCCAGCTAGCCATGCAAGACGCCCGGTTCGACATGGAGCTGGGGCAGATCGAAAGCGACCAAGCCATCCACCTCACCGGGCCCAGCTTCGACTTCCGCGGCGTGGGGCTTAGCCTCAACTACAACCAACGCCGACGACGGATCGAGCGGCTACAGATCATGCAGGGCCAGTCGCTGCGGTTTCAATCTGCCCCGGCTTCGCCGCCCGACGATCCAACCCCATCCACCGAAACATCACCCCAGGACCAACCCACCGACCAACCCGAACCCCAAGGGACTACCGCCTTAACGCCAACATCCGACCCAACTCAGGCCACCCAATTCTACCGCGCCAAATTTGATTCACAGGTCCGCATCACCACGCCGCATGCCACGATCGAAGCCGACCGGTTAGAGATCGTGTTTTGCATCCAACCCCAAGCCGGCCAAGACCCCACCCAATACCCGTTGGGTTTAAAATCGGCTCCACCCCAACGAGTCGCGACCGTAAGGGAGCGGGCCCGATCCACCCAGCTCAACACCACACACTCGCTCACACGGGCAATCGATCAAACACGTTTTTTCAAGCACACCATGGTCCACGGTGTGTCCCCCACACGCGGTTGGCTGATGCCGCTGATCGCGATGGCCTTGGCGACGGCTACCCCGAATGACGCTGGCATCACCGCCACCCAGCCCGATGCCCCACAAGAAAAACCTTTACAAGTACCCCCACAAGCTTCCTTATCAGCAGTCACGATCACCTGGACCGGGCAGCTGCTGGTCGAGCCCGAAGACTCACCCCCGATCGACATCGCCGGGCCACACGATTCGCTGATCGAACTGGTTGGCCAACCCGTCCGGATCACCACCCCACGCAACCAGGTGGTGACCGCGGCGAGCATGGACTACCTGGCCAGCGAGGGGCGCAGCCGGGTGTTGGGCTCCCAAGCGCACCCATTAACCATCCAGTCGCCGACCATGGGTACGCTCCACGCCCAGCGGTTGGTGCTCCACCAAACCCGCGGCACCGGGCAAATCATCGGCGCCGGCACACTCCACACCATCCCCACCCACGAAACCGACCCCATCATGACCGTGTCCCGCGATGCACCTACCCCTGCACCCGGGCTACAGGTTGCGTGGAATGACCGGGTCGATCTGACCTTCTATCCAAACAGCGACGATGCATCACCCGCCTCACCCTCAACCGGCCGCCAGCTGGCGCTACAGCAAGCGCTATTCCACGGCCGCGTCCAGGTGCAGCACCCACAATTCAACCTCAACACCGACACCCTCACCGTCGGCTTAGGCCAGCCCGACCCCACGCAGACCCACCAACGCTTCCAAGCCGTCAACGCCGACGGGCATGTCCGGTTCACCACCCGCGACGACCACGACACACCGGTCCACCTCGACGCCGACCACCTCACCGTGGGATTAACCCCGGACGCTTCGGGTCAGCCACAACCCAGCGCCGTCACCGCATGGGGCAGCGTCCACGCCCACCAGCCCGACCGCTCCCTGCAAGCGGCCCGGCTTGAGATCGCACTGGATCACTCAATCAGCGCATCTGATACTCCATCGAACCCCAATGCGACTTATGCCTTAAACTCCGTTACCGCACAGCAAGACGTGCGGGTCCAACTCAACGACCTAGGTGTGCGCATCGCCGCCGACCGGCTCGAAGCCGACACGCCAAACGATCAACTCCATCTCTTCGGCTTGCCCGACACGCCCGCCCATGTAAATCGTCACGACGGCTCGCTCACCGGGCAGCACATCACCGTGGGTCAGCAGGGCCAGGCCGTCCACGTCTTGGGCTCCGGGTCGATCGATTTCATCAGCACCCCCGCCCACGCCGCCGCCCAACAACGCCCACCCACAGCTTCAACACCGCTCTACGCCAGCCCACTGCCCAATGACCAAGCGGCCGCCCCCCAGCAACCCTTGCCGCTCGATCCCGAACCCACCCCCAACCGCCAAGCCCGTGTGCGCGTCACCTGGGACCAAGCCATGCACTTCGACAACCGGTTTGGGCTGGCCCAATTCGTGGGCCAAGTCGTGGCCAACGCCGATAGCGACCGCGAACAGACCCAGCTGTTTACCGAAGACCTCCGGTTAGAATTCACGCAAGCGCCTCAGATCGATCTGCCCCCACAACCCGACACCTCAACGCTTACCGCCGACACGGCCGACCCCCTGACCCACACCGGCCGGACCGTGCGCATGGTCACCGCGCGCAACAGCGTGCTGTTCTTAGCCACCCAGTGGGCCGACACCGACCGCACCCAGCTCGAGACCCGCATGCGTGTCACCGGCCCGCTGATCAGCTTCGATAACATCGTCGAGCAGATCCAGATCATCGGCCCTGGCCGTATGCTCTTAGAAGACTACCGCCCGCGCTCCGATCGGCGCAAGCATGACCCCAACGCCGCTGCCCTGTTCGGGGTCGAGCGCACCGGGCAGGTCAAGTTCACCGGTCGCGGCGCTACGCTCTTGAAGTGGTCCGGGCAGCTGCTGCTGGACGCGTTCCACAACGACCTGCGGGCCGACAGCGGCGTGCAGATGATCCACCGGTCACGCGACGCCCAGCTCACGGCGCAGCTGGACTGCCAGCGGCTGCTGGCCGACCTCGAGGCCACCGGCGGGCTGGGCCTGTGGCTGGGCGGCGACACGCCCCAGCCGCGCGTCAAAGCCATCTACGCCGACCGCGACGTGCGCGTCCTGTCCGATGAACGCACCATCCAAACCGACCACCTGGAGTACACGGGATTCGATCAGGTGGTGCTGTTAAAAGCCGACCCCGGCCGGCTCACCCAGATCCATGAAGCCGGCCGACCCGCCGCACTCACCGCCCAACGCTTCCGGTGGGACCTCTACGCCAACCGCCTCGAGATCCTCAAGCCTGGGCCCAGCCGGATCCCCATGGAATAGATCCATCCCCAAGGCTTCCTGATTCGCCGATCCATGGGTATCCGCAACTCCTCCAGGGCAGGGATCGACCCTTGCAGGCCATCGGGGACGCCAACACCCATATGGTGTTAGGGGCGCTAAATTACAACCCGCTGGATTCGCGTGATTGGTCTTCTTCGACGCTGGCAGGCAGGTGCAGGCCGCACTCTTGCTTCAGGCCGTGGAACCGGCCGGCTCGCTCCGACTCGGCATCGGTGATGGGTGTGGTCGAGTGTGTGTCGCCGATTGAGGGATATCCCTTTTCATACAGCGGGTGGTAGGGCAGGCTGTGTTGGGTGAGGTACGCGTGCACCTGCTGGGTGGTCCAACCCAGGATCGGGTAGACCTTGTAAACCCCGTCCTGAAGCTCGACGGTGCTTAGCGAAGCGCGGTAGTTGGTCTGCTGTCGGCGCAGCCCCGCCAACCACGCAGCGGCACCCAGCTCGCGCAGCGCGCGTTGCATCGGCTGGACCTTGCGGATCTGGTTGTACTGATTCATCCCATCGACGCCCTGCTCCCATTGCCGGCCGTGCAGCGCCTCGTAGTGGGCGGGTGATAGGTCGGCTTGGTAGACCTTGAGGTTCAAACCCAACCGCTGGGTCAGCGACTGGGCGAACCGGTAGGTCTCGGGGAAGAGGTAGCCCGTGTCGATGAAGACCACGGGGATGTCGGGCACCACCCGGGTCACCATGTGGAGCATCACCGCTGCTTGGGCGCCGAAGCTGGAGCTCATGACCAGCGACGAGCCAAAGGTATCGGCCGCCCATTGGATGACCTGCTGCGGGCCGGCCGAAGCCAGCTGAGCGTTGATCGCGTCTAGGTCCAGTTGGTTCATCGCCGTGGGTGTCATGGTGGTCACAGCCTTGGCTAAACCCGCCGGGGCTCAGCGGCTGATGGTGAAAGTATACCCATCGCGTATGCCCCAGCCGTATGGGGATCACAAAAAGATGGGTATTGATCCCAAGCCGTCAGCTACCCCTTGCGTGCTTTCGCGGTTCGGTCGGCGAAGTATTTTTTGGCTTCGCCGGCGAGGTAGAAGCTGCCGGTCACAACGATGATATCTTCCCGGCTCACCGCCCGGCCCGCCAGCTGCAACGCGCCCTCCAGGTTTGGAGAGGTTTGGGTCATCTTGCCCGACATCTCGCTAAACCGGTTCGCCAGGTCTGCCGGATCCATCGCGCGGGGGTTGGCCTTGGCGCGTGTGAAGATGATCTTGTCGGCGCCTAACGCGATCTGCTTGAGCATGCCTTGGATGTCTTTGTCCTGCCCGCAGCCAAAGATCAGCACCAGTGAGTCGTAGGCGATGTACGCCCCCAACGCGCGGATCAATGCCTGGATCGACGCGGCGTTGTGGGCGCCGTCGACCAAGACATGCGGCTGATCCCAGACTTTTTCCATGCGCCCCGGCAGGGCGGTGGCGGCCAACCCGGCGGCGACGCTCTCGTCAATCAGCTGGAAGCCGTAGCCCTTGAGCTTATCGAGGATCGCCAGCGCCAGCCCGCAGTTGTGGG
Organism: Phycisphaeraceae bacterium; assembly: GCA_965223655.1. GTDB lineage: Bacteria > Planctomycetota > Phycisphaerae > Phycisphaerales > Phycisphaeraceae > CBDCXC01. The sequence continues at coordinate 90 of CBDCXC010000017.1, read as the reverse complement.
CCTGGTGCTCGCCACGCAGCGGCACGGGCAGGTGCTCCCACCGGCTGGAGGGGGTGGTGACACAGACCCGGGTATGGGGGCCCAGCTCGC
>CBDCXC010000016.1:0-237894 GCA_965223655.1 Phycisphaeraceae bacterium | reverse complement strand
TTGAGGCCACCCTGGATGACGACGACGATGACGATGAACCAGACGCCGATCAACCCTCCCTGCTTGAAGAGCTGTCTCAGGCGATGCGGTCCGTGCGCAAGCCAACCCCACCGGCCGCACGCCGATCACCCACGCCAGCTCCCACCACCCCACCCCAAGCACGCCCCACACCGGATCCGGCAGCGCCGCCGCCCCCCGCTGACCCCGAGGCCGTGCAACCCACCACCCCGCCCGACCAAGACCCCGATGCGCCACCTCAGCCCGATGACCCCTTAAGCAAAGCCGTCTTCGCGCTGGCCGACCAGGGCTACAAATCGCCCGAAATCGCCCGCCGCCTCGAGGAGCACCAGGGCAAGATCGAGCTGATCTTAGCGCTGCGCAGCACATAGCCCGATCCGCGTTGCCTGCCGATCAACCCCGACCTACATTGAGGACCACACGAAGGCTATCATCACACCTCAACCCCAAGGGACAATCGCCCAATGATCCAAGGCACCCTCACCGCCATGATTACCCCGTTCAAAAACGGGCAAGTGGATAAAGCCAAGCTGGCCGACCACGTCCGCCGGCAGGCCGACCACGGGATCGATGGCTTGGTCCCCGTAGGCACAACCGGCGAATCGCCCACGCTTAGCCACGAAGAGCATGGGCGCGTGATCCAAGCCGTGGTCGAAGCCGTCGCCCCGCTGCGTCAACCCGGCAGCCCCAAGCCGTGGGTCGTGGCGGGCACCGGCTCCAACGCCACCGACGAAGCGCTAGCGCTAACCCGCCACGCCAAACAAGTCGGCGCCGACGCCGCCTTGATGGTCAACCCCTACTACAACAAGCCCACCCAAGAAGGCCTGTACCGCCACTTCATGGCTGTGGCCGATGCGGTTGAGCTGCCGATCGTGCTGTACAACATCCCCGGTCGAACGGGCATCACCATGTCACCCCAGACCGTCGCCCGCCTCGCCGAACACCCCCACGTCGTCGCGGTCAAAGAAGCCACCGGGTCGCTCGATATCGCCTCGGAGATCGCGTCGCTGTGTGATATCACGATCCTCTCGGGTGATGATTCGCTGACGCTGCCGCTGATGAGCATCGGCGCCAAGGGCGTGATCAGCGTGCTCAGCAACCTGATCCCCGACCGCGTCAAGGCACTGGTCGACGCCGCGACCAACGGCGACTGGGCCATCGCACAAAAACTGCACGTCGAGCTGTTCCCGCTATTCAAAGGGATGTTCATCGAGACCAACCCCATCCCGATCAAGGCCGCGATGGCGCTGTGCGGCCTGGACACCGGCGAGCTGCGCCTGCCGCTGTGCGCGCTATCACCCGACCACCAGCAACAGCTTCAGCAACAGCTCAAACAATACAAGCTGCTTGGATGACCCCGCCACGCTAGTGCGACAAAAAGGGGGCAAGCGATTCCCAGCAGGCTGCGAGGGGCCCCGCCATCGCCCCCCCCAGGCCCCTTTTATGGGCACACTATCTGATATAATATTTATCAAGAACCACCCGTTTAACTCAAAAATGAGACCCCCCAATGAAACCCCTTAGCGTGATCTTACTTTACGGGTGTTTGTGGGCCACGGCTGGGCCAACCCCGGTGGTTGCTGCTGAAGACCTATCGGCGCAGCAGCTGATTGAGCTTGCACCGGTGATCACCGAGACAAACCCGCAATACCGCAGCATCGAAATCAGCGGCTCCTTCCGCCTGGCCCGGGACGCGGACATGGGGTTTCGGCTGCTGTACCGCGCCCCAAACCGTTACGTGCTGGCTTGCTTTAGCAGCCATGACGGCGTGCCGTTCATGTACATCTCGCAAAAAAAATTGTTGATCTATGAACCCGTGACACCCACTGTCACGCTTCACAAGACCGGCCCGGTGGTCTTTCATTTCAGTGGTGAAGGCAAGGGTCTAACCTTTGCATGCGGGTCCCTAGAAAATGACGCCCAAGAGGCAGAACCAGCCAAAGACGGAGATCCCCACCAGAGGGTGTTACTCGATCTCAAGTCATTGTTTGGCGGTGAATTTGTCAGCAGCGATGCGGTGAAGCTCAGCAACGGGCGCTACCGCCTGACACAAACATCCCAAAAAGGCAACCGCCTGGTCGCGGTCATCGACCCCACCAAGCCGTGCCCATACTCACGGGCCTGGCTAGAGATGGCTCAAGCGGGCAACACATCGCTTGTCTTGGATAGCATCCAGGTGAACCACGAAATCGACGACGCCAGCCTGGCGTTCCCGGACCTGGCGCCGTTGGCCCAGGCCCTGCAGGCCCCTATCTTTCAAGATTTGTCTGATAAAAAAGGAATGGAGTTGGTCATCGGTATGACCCAAATGTATCGGGGGGGATTAGCCCGGTTGGCGATCCACCACGAGTCGATGCGCGATATACGCCGCTACCCTTTCATGGCGGGGATTGACTGGCAGCGTACGAAGCAAAACGATGTGCATATTTCAGCCATACTCCAAAAAGCGATCGGCGTCACACCGCCCCAGCCCATCACCCCAGAGCAGCAGGTATATCAATACCCCATCACAGACTCCGCCCAGTAGGGTTGCGCATACAGGAAGGTGTGATGCTAAATGTCGCCTGATACCCCCCTACCGCTCCCGCAGCTTTGCTAGCAGGCGCAGGATCTCCAGGTACAGCCAGACCAGGGTGACCATCAGCCCAAACGCGGCGTACCACTCCATGTATTTGGGGGCACCCCGTTCGGCTCCGTTTTCGATGAAGTCGAAGTCCAGGACCAGGTTCAACGCCGCGATGATCACCACCACCACGCTAAAGCCGATCCCGATCGGCCCGCTGCCGTGGATGTATGGCACGCTCATGCCAAAGAAGCTCAGCACAAACGAGACCAAGTAGAGCAGACAGACCCCGCCGGTCGCGGCAACCACCCCCAGCTTGAAGTTCTCGGTGGCCTTGATCAGCCCGCTGGTATACGCCAGCAGCAGCGCCAATAGCGTCCCGAGGGTCAGCCCCACCGCTTGGATCACAATCCCTGGGAACAGGGCCTCAAAGATCGCAGAGATCCCGCCCAACGCCAGCCCCTCCAGCACCGCGTAGATCGGTGCGGTCACCGGCGCCCAGGATTTCTTAAAGACGGTGACGATCGCCACCACGAATGCTCCAATCGCTCCACCGATCAGCCAGGGCTGGACCGTAGCGATGCTCTGCGACGGGTAAAACAAGTGCCACGTCCAGGCCGCAGCCAGCGTCAGCAGCCCCAGCATCATGATCGTCTTATTCACCGTGCCCTGGATGGTCATCGTTTGGGACGATTCGTCCACACGCTCGGGCACCGGGAAGTCAAACGAATTGGCGTTGAGGGCGGGGTTGGCGGTACGCACGGGGGTCGTTCCTTTGGTGGTCTAATGGATGGGCGTTCGGCGGCGGGCTAAGCCTACAGCTGCATCGACTGGGCCTCGGCTAAGAAGCCTTTAAACATGCGGCGGTGCTCTTCCTCGTCGCCCTTGAGCTGCGTGCACAGGTCTTGGGTGACCGGGTCGACGCCGTCGCAGGCCTCGATGATTCTTTGATACTGATCGATCGCGCCCTGCTCGGCCTCGATCACGCCTTGGATCACCGACGTGATATCCAGCGGGTTGTCGGGCGGCTGTAACGCTTGTTGGGTCATCTTCAGGTCCATCGACCCGGGGATCCGCCCGTCGAGCACCTTGATCCGCTTGGCCAGCTGCTGGGCGTGGGCTAACTCCTCAGCGATATCCGCAGCCAGGCTGTCCTTGATGTGCTTGGCGCGGATGCCGTCAAGGTGTTCGGAGTTGGCGATGTAGTTCGCCACGGTCTCCAGCTCCATGTTGTAGCTGGTGCACAGCAGCGACACGATCTGTTGTCTCTTTTCCTCGGTCATCGATTGCGTCTCGTCTCTGTCAAGTGCAGGGCAGGCCGCTGCGGAAGCCTAATTGGCAAACTCGTCGGCGAACCGCGGCTCACGCAGCATCTGGTTGCTGGGGACCATGGTGATGCAATCCCACGGGCAGACCTGCGCACACAGCGTGCAGCCGATACAACGCGGCAGGTCGATCGAGCAGCTCTGCATCACCTGCCCATGGCTGGGGCCCGGCAGCGTGTCGATGCAATCCACCGGGCACACCGAGACACACGCCTCGCACCCGGTGCAGAGGTCTTCATCTAATAACGCCAGCTGCTTAGGGGGCTTCTTAGCCATAGTGACACCATTCTAGAAAACCACATACCAATTTCCACCCGCCGGGCTTAGCAGAGCGTGCAAAGGCGCCTACAGCCGTTTCAACCCATGCAACCCCAGCCCCGATGGATTGGGTTATCGGCTACCTCGCCACCGACCTTCAACCAAAAAATTGGGGATGCCCCACGCCCACCCGCGATCCCTCAAGCAAACGCCACCATCCACACAAAGCGCCTCAGGCCCGATCAACGCCAACCCAAGGATACCAGACCAGGCTGTGAAATGACGGCACGCAGCCTATCCGCGGCAGGCAACTCCCCGCTGTTGTTGTGCCCCCGACGCGGCAAACTCATACCCGATGGGTATAACATCAATCCGTCTCCCTGCGACTCCCACTGCCCCACACCAAGCCGCCCGTGAGGCACAGCGCCCCGGCCCCGAACAGCGCTAACCGGTTTTGGATCGGACCCGTCGTCAGCCGCATCAGCCGCGTCTGGGTCGCCCCAGCCCATGCCTCACCGGCTGGATCGACATGAGGCAGCGGCGTGTGCAGCCAGCTTTCGATCGTTTCAGGCATCACCCCGACGCCAGGCACCCCCTCACCGCCCAGCCACGGCTCGCCGATCGGGTTGGCCACAAGCTCAAACCCCGCTCCCTGGGCACCCGCGTGACCCCCAAAACCCTGGGTGCCAACCACCGCGGCCCCTACCGGCTTCAGCCCCAGGTGGTGATACGCCAACCGCTGGATCGCGACCGGGTCTTGCGTCGCCACCGCGTTCGAAAAACACCGATACGACCTGGCCTGCTGATCCAAACAACGCGCCTGAGCCTGCACCACCCGCAGCTGCCAGCCCAGCAACCGACACTGCGCCCAGGGCTGACCCAGCACCGTGACCGCGACCAACACCATCCCACCCACCAGGCACAGCCAGCCAGGCAGGTGTGGGATGATACGGCCGCCGGTTTCTTGGATGCCATCAACCATCAGCCGATCCGGTCTACGGAGTTGGGGTCACCACAGCAAGGAAATCTTCCGCATAGTTGTGCCACCGACGCGGCAAACGCACCCGATGGGTATATCGCCACGAACACAGATCGAGCATGAATCGCCAACCCTCCCTCACCAGATCGGGTGCAACAAACCATGCTATCTTTTTCACTCAACCCCCTGTATGATTCCATCTTTTCTTGTTGTCCAGGGAAGCGACCATATCCATTTTAAAAAAGAGGACAAAGCATGGCCTACTACGATTATCGCCACACCCGCCGCATGCTAAGCCCATCCTTGCTGGGCGTGCTATCGGGGATCTGCCCGATGTTGCACGCAACAGCAGCCTGGGGAACGACCCAAACCCTCGCCACCACCGGGCAAACCGCACCGGGCAACAACGGCGGCAGCTTCGTCGACCTGGGCGATTTCTTCCACGCGATCAACAACAACGGACAGGTTGCGTTCACCGCCGACGTCGATACCAACAACGACGGCTTCCACGACGAAACCAGCCTTTTCCTCTCTGATGCAAGCGGTTCACTGACCCCGATCATCCGCCCGGGTGATGCAGCCCCCGGCACCGGCGGAGGGACATTGATCAATCTTTCGTTTGTCTCCCCAATCACCTTAAGGTTTAACCAAGCCGGCCAAGCCGTCTTCAAAGCCAATGTCGATACCAACAGCGACGGCTTCTTCAACGAAGAGGGATTCTTCCTAGCCGACCCCGATGGGACGCTATCGGCCATCGCACGATCAGACGACCCAGCCCCCATCCCGGATAGTGCGTTTCTCGGGTTCCCTTTTATCCCCCCCCCACTCAACAACGCCGGCCAGACCGTGTTCATGGGTCATGTCGATACCAACAACGACGGCGAGCTGGACGAGTCTAGCCTCTTCCTGTCCAACCCCGGTGCCCCGGTAGCGGTCGTCGCGCGCCCAGGCGACCCCGTCGGAAACAACACGTTCGTCCAATATAACCTGCCCGCCGCGATCAACGACGCGGGCCAGACCGCGTTCCGCGCCGCCATCGATACCACCGGCAACGGCCAGGACGACCAGCCCGGCTTGTTCATCGCCAACCCCAACGGCTCATTCACCACCATCGCACACCAGGGCCAAGCCGCACCCGGCGGAAACGGCGGGATCATCACCAACCTGGCCACCACATCGCCCGTGCTCAACAACACCGGACAAGCCGCATTCCGGGCCCTGGTCGATATTGATGACAATGGGGTCTTTGATGAGTTCGCCTTGTTCGCATTCGATGGCGAGTCACTGGCCGCGATCGCCCGATCGGGCCAACCCATCCCAAGCCTGACCGACGCTACGTTCGCCCGCACCTTTGGCCTGCCTGTGCTCAACAACACCGGCCAAACCGCATTCGAAGGCTCCATCGATACCGATGCAGACGGGATCGGCGATGCAAGCGGCCTGTTCCGTGCCAACCCCGACGCAGCGATCACCCCCATCGCCATCCAGGGCCAAACCGCCCCGGATGGCAACGGCGCCTTGGGGGCCTTCATGACCTACGACCTCAACACGCGCGGTGTCGTGGCCTACCACGCCACCCTGGCCAACACAGCCGCCCCCACCTCCGACGACCAAGGCATCTACCTGGCCGACGGCATCGACACCGTCCCGGTCATCCGGAAAGGCAACGGGGTTATTAGGATCGCCAGCACCGGCCTAAACCTCAACGACAAGGGCCAGGTCTCCTACCTCGCACAGTTCGATGACGGCACGCAAAAACTCCAACTGTTCACCCCAACCCTCCAGTGGCGCCACCCAGGCGACGGGCTGTGGGACGACCCCAACAACTGGACGCTGGGCCTGCCGCCCACACACGTCCACGAGGCCTGGATCAACCCCGAGACCAGCCTCACCGTGATCGGGCCAAGCGAACGCACCACGGTCGACCGGCTGTACATCGGGGGTGATCTCGGCATCGCCACGCTGGCGCTACACGGCGGGGAGCTGATCGCGCATCAGGGCATCGTGGTCCAAGCCTCCGGCGTGCTGACCGGCGAAGCCATCATCGGGTCCGATGTCACCAACCAGGGCGTTGTTCTCGCGGACAACCTCCGCATCTTCGCCACCCTGACCAACCACGGCCTGATCAGCGGCGCGGGCTTGCTGGGGGCAGATGGCACGACCAACACCCAAACCGGCCAGATCCGCGCTGCCAGCGAGCAACACCTGACCATCGACGGGGGCGTCCACAACGACGGCCTGATCAAGGTCGACGCCGCCCACATGACACTGCACCGTGTTGAAGACAACACCGGCAGCGTCGAAGTCGCCAACGGCTTACTAGAAATCCTCAGCAACCTCGTCAACCAAAACGGCCGACTCGAAGCAGTCGACAGCGAGCTGGTGATCGATCGCCTATCAAACAACGACGCGGGCAAGATCGACCTGATCCGCAGCACGCTGCGCACGCAAAACGAACTCGACAACGATCTTGGATCACACATCGCCGTGATCGATAGCCGCATCGTCACCCAAAACGATCTGGTCAACACCGCGGATAGCCGCATCATCGCCAGCAACGCCGTGATCGACATCGGCGGCGCCGGAGCCTTACTCAACGAAGCCCATATTTCACTGATCTTCGGCACAAACTTCGTGCTGGGCCATGCCCTCAATGCCGCCACCGGCGAGGTGATCATCACCGGAAACGCCCAAGCCGCGTTCACCGATGACGTGGCAAACCAAGGCCAATTCAAGGTCGCCGACGGATCCACCGTGGTCTTCCTAGGCAGCTACACCGGCAGCGACATCACCGGCCTCGGCGATGTCTTTATCGAAGGCAACATGAGCCCCGACGCCACGGGCGGAGCGATGGCCGTCGGCGGCAGCCTCACCTTTCGCGAAACCGCCAGCCTACAGATCCAGCTCACCGACCCCCAGCAAACCACGCACGATCAAGTCAACGTCACCGGTAGCGTTGCGCTCGACGGCACGCTCAACATCGAGGTGCCCGACACATTTGACCCCGAATACGGCGATGCATTCGAGGTGCTAACCTACAGCGATCGCGATGGCGTGTTCACGCAGGTCAACGGCGGGATCCTCTCACCCGTGCTGGCGCTGGGGCAGTTCTACAACCTCGACGGCCACGAGAACGCACTGACCCTGCTGGCCACCGCGCCCGGCGACGCCAATGGCGACCTGATCGTCGACATTTCCGACTTCGGCATACTGGCGGGCAACATCAACCAGCCCGGCACGTGGGAGACCGGCGACTTCGACGGCAACGGCATGACGAACATCTTCGACTTCGGCCTACTCGCGGCCAACTTCAACGGCGATTTCAACACCCTAACCGCCGCAGCCGCGGCACTGGGCATCGCCACCATCCCCGAGCCGGGAACAGCCACGCTGCTGGCACTCACCGCCATGGGCACCGCCCTGAGCCACCGACGCCGGGTATAACCGATCGATCGCGTGTTGGGGACCCACCCGCCCCACAACGGCAAACAATGAAGCTCCCCGCAGCAAGCTGCGGGGAGCTTCATTTCTCTGGTGGCAATCCGCGGATCATGGCTAGGGCTTGGTTGGGGTGAGCGGCGTGTTGTGGTAGGGCATCGGCGCACCGGGTATGCCCATTACCGGCGGTCTTAACTCGATGGCGGTTGACTGGTCGGCGTGCTCGGCGCCCCGCGGCTCTTACGCAGCAGGTGCCTGGCCAGCAGCCACGGCGGCATGCGCAGCCAATGCGACCGCACATACAGCAGCCACCGCGCCAGACCGGTCCGCCACGACGCGAGACGCGGGTATTCCGTGGTCAGCGCCCGGTTCACCAGCCGATCCATAACCCACATCACCGCCCGCGGCGGCGCACCAACCCCAGCGGCTTGCTTACTCACGGCGTCGGGGATCGGCGTGCCCAAGATCCGCTGGGTGTAACGCAGCGCATAGAACAGCGGCCGCACCAAGTCTAACTGCTCTGCGCTGGGCACCAACTGATCCCAAAAACCCTGTGTGCCCCCAAAATGGCGCAGCAGGTCGTCGAGGTCCACCAAGTCGCGCAGCCCGTTGTTCAAGTCACCATCCTGGAACAGGTGTGCGGCGCAGTGCAACACCATCTCGCATGGCGCCAGCGTCTGGAACGCCACGCCGTCGACCCGCCGAGCCGTAGTGAACAACAACTCCGGGTCGGGGTGCAGCCGGCCCGTCTCGGGCAGGATGTTGTGGTGCACATCCACCACGGTCCGCCGCCGGCTGTGCTGCAAGGGCGGCAGCTCGTGCATCCACGCCCGGTAGTACCGCTGATCGTAAGGGTCGAGCTTGATGTGCGCCCAACCATGGTCCAGCAGCGTCTGCTCCACTTTTTTGAGCTGCGCCTTGGGCACCATGATGTCGATATCGGTCGACAGCCGACCCGGCGCGTTGGGTAGCTTGGCCACTAAGTAAGCCGCGCCTTTGAGCAAGAGCACCGGTACACCCATCCCGCCCAGCGCCCGCTGGAGCCGGTTAATCTCCCACCACATCACACGCTGCTGCTCGCCAGCGACCACCTGCGCGACCGCTAAGTGCTCACGCACCTTGGGCAGCAAACCCTCAATCAGCCCCATCGCCTCGAGCTGAATCCCGATCCGAGCCAACAACCCCGCCTGACGCGCCATGGGCAAAAGCCGATCCCACTGGCCGGCGTCCAACGCCGCCAACGACCGCGGCTCCACCACCGCACGCACCAACAGGTTGGTCTTAATGTCCATCGGCGGTGATCCCGACATTGACCGATCCCAACGGTAGCGATGACACGTCGCACATCACTAGCCGACGACCACTACGCCGCTGCCCCGTCAGGGCTCGGCAATGAATCAAAGACCTTCAGCGCATCGTCCAATCGGCTGTATCGGAACTGGAAGCACGCACACGTCTCAATCAGACGCGCCAGCGTCTCAAACCCCCGCGCCCCAAGCACCCCATAGTTGAATGAGTTCGATGCTACGTGCAACAAAAACCGCGTCTTGGGGATCGGCTTGAGTTCCGGGTCCACCCCCGGCGTGTAGGTGGGGAAGATCACCCACGCCGGTGACGCGGTCTCGCCCGCGCGGGCCACACTCTCCGACGGAGGCCGCAGGTGCGAAAGCGTACCCTTGCTGGTCTCAGGCAGCTCCGGGCCGAACCGCGCCTCAGGGGCAAACGCTCGGATCAACCCAATCGACGCATCCTTCAGGCTGATCGGCCGGGGGATCGGCACCAGCCGCCCGTCGTCGGGCCGGACCAACGCCATCTCATCCGACAACAACCGCCACCCCCGATGCACCAACGCCGCACACAGCGTGCTCTTGCCCGAACCCGGCGCCGCGGGCATGATCACCGCCCGACCCCCACGCTCGACCACCGCCGAATGGATGTTTAAGTACAGATTCGCGTGGCTCATCACGCACCAGTTCAGGCCCCACTCCAGCAGCGCCAGCCCCAACCGCCGCGGGAACGGCGCATAAGGCGACCGCCCATCGCAGTAAAACAAGACCTGGGGATACACCACACGACGCACACCCCGGGGCCTCACCAGGCGCACGTGGAAGTCCGCCACACCCCCTTCATCCACAGGGAAATCGCCGTAAAGAAATCCGAAATGACGCGCCACGTCTGGGAGCGTGGTTTGCAACCGCAGCACAAACGGCCCGAGGCGCACATCGACCCCTTGGCCGCGCATGGCTTGGACAAGCCGATCGGGAGCGGTGTCATGAAGCTTCACAAACCCACCGGCTCGATCAACCCCAGCTCATCAAACCGGGCGATAAGCTGCTGCATATCGTGCTCCAGCCGACCGTCCGGCTCCACACCCACCGCCTCGGCCATCGCTTGGGTCAGACCCTCAACACTAGCCGCCGATCGCTCCAACCGCTTCAACGCCTCAGCGGCCACTGGGTTCAACACATGCGTATCACCAGACGGGGGGTGGAACACGACAAACTCCTGGCCCCACTGCCGCCAGATTAGGCCAGCGTCTGGCCCAACACACCATCGAAGCTGTAAGCCGATAGCCATCGCCGTTGACCCCTATCGTAGGTCTGGATCCCCCCGGGCTGTGGAGGCCAAAGGAAATATCCGTGTCCGGGCAGGCCCGGATCTACCCTTAATCCAACCAGGGCTAATACGAAAAACCATTCTTCCGCAGGTGGATATAAGGCTTGGGGGGTTCTTCGCCATTCATCAACAGCCGCCCACTCAGCACCGTGCCCACGAACAAATCGTGGTCGCCCTCGACGTCCAAATGGCAGGTGACCTCACACTCAAGGTACCCCATCACGTTGGCTAAAATCGGCACCTGAGTCGCGGTCTGATTGAGCATATCGAACCCCAAAAACGGATCCTCCATCGGGTCGCCCTTCGAGGCGAACTTACGCATAATGATCCGCTCGTCTTCGGGCAGCTGGCACAACCCGAACCGACGCGACTCGCTGATCAGCGGCATGACCAGCCGGCCCTTGGCCACCGCCACACTGACCATCGCCGGCTTAAACGAAACCTGCTGGACCCAGCTGGCCAGGATCCCCGACCGCCGGTCTTCGTGCCGGGCGGTTAGCACAAATAAACCCGACGGGATCCGGCCCAACACCGCGCCGACATGCTCTCGCACTTGCTCATCCATGGTGCCGATGATCCATCGCGTATCAACCTGCGGCCAACCACCTGCCTGCAACGGACAAGCCCGCTACAAATGTGGCCTTGTGGTGCCGACGCCCGTGTTGCAGGGCCTCAATGCGGTGTCTTCATACGCCAAGCATACACCAAAGCATACGATTCTCGAGATAGACGAGCAAAAATCAAATCCACCAGATCCCCCTCAAACCCGCAGGCCGTGACCGGACACCAAACAGACCGATACCCATCTAAGCATTCAATCGTCAATAATGATTGCCTCGATGGCTTGCTTAGCCCTGCCCCGCTCGACCCCACTTCGCCCCCCCATCACCCATCCAAGCATTCAACGAGCCGCGACCGTGAGGGAGCGGGGCTAAAGGGATTTTCAAGGCAGATGATGTGGATTGGAAGATTCAATGTTCAATAATCATGCGGAAGCTCAAACGACAACGTCTTTTTGTGATTGATCTGGGACAACCACTAAGCCCGCTCGGCACAGGCTAACCGCAAGGCCTCACTTAACCCATGGCGCCATTCCATATAACGGTACGGCAGCCCCAGCCATCGGTGCAGCCCACGAAGCCGGCCTAAGAAGCGTTCATAGATCCGATGCTGCCACTGGCTGGCCCCTGGTTGGCAAAAGAAAATACGGCAACCCATCGGCCGGATCGTGTGGACCCCACACAACCTTTCGGTTTGGAAAGGACACGTGCCACCCAGATCCACCTGGGTATGCGGGCCAAGCTTCCCTGCAGCGGCCAGGGCTTCTTGCTGTTGTGTCAACACCCAAGCGATCTCCAGACCGGTCACGTAGAGCCGGTGGCCGTAAGCGTCGAAGTTGCAACACCGACCGCTACGCCAGCACGCCGAGGTATGCTTGCCAACCGCGTCGTCAAGCTGTTGGTAAACCCGGCGCACAAGCCGATCAATACGCGGGGTTTGTGCGGCTTCAAACCACACAACCCAAGATGCCGCATCCGCGGTGCTAACCGGTGGCCAAGCCCGATCCGGTGCGGTCACGGATGATCCGGATCTGGTCAACGGGGTAAAGTGGCCCATGGTCGATCCCGGGGCAGGTCTTGGCCGCACGCCGCCACGACGCAGGGCTCTTCAGATTTTCATCCCAAAACGGCCATGTGCGGCACTGGGTGGGGCGCACCGGGTAGATACGACACTTGGCCTGGCTTTTTTCGTCCCGGACCAGAAACACGCAATCGTATCCGTGTTCGGTCTCTTGTTCATTAAGTGACCAACGGTTATGGATCTGGTGGGCGTAGCGGCGGTGGAACACGCCGGGGCTGATCTTGAGGTAGCTGGCTATCGCCTGGGCTTCTTCATCCGTAAACCAAACATAACCCGGGGCACCCGTGCAGCAGTGGCCACACTGCGTGCAGGAAAAACGAAGCCCTTGACTATACCACACTTGCTTTGGCATGATCCGCCTACGGAAAGTGTACCAAACAACAGATGTTAGGTCGGCTAATGGACTGGGTTAAAGCAGGGCATCACGGGTGTATCGCCAAACACAGACCAACCTCGCCACCGACGCTATACCAACCCTGATCAGGTTGACGGAGCCTGTTTCGTCCGCAGCAGAGAAATCATCGGAATGCGTATAAATAACGATTCTACAGTGATTTCACTCATAACACGAAAGCCCTGCCTAGGCTTGGCCTAGGCTAAATGAACCGATCGGCTGAAAATCCTATTTATCCAGAATCACTATCAAGCAGATCATCAATATTATTGTTGCAACCCCGGACCGCCGTTGATAAAATAAAAATTCATCCTGAATGTATAGGATTTTAGATAAACCGTTACTCCAATGTTAAGTGTCTCTTGATTTCAGTTGATGGCTATTGAACCAAAAGGGCTGAATCATTAAATTAGCAGCGTGCCTTTGGTCTATTTTTGGAGTTTTGGGTCATGATGCATGCGGGTTCGGGATGGCGCGAAGTACCACCGTGTCAAAGCCAAACGGCTGTGCCCGAAAATGAACGGTGATACACCACAAGATCGGCTCGACGCAACGATTAAAATGATTTTTGACTTGCCCTACCCCAAAGAAGAGGGTGAAAAGAAAGCACAACAACAACGATTTTGAAATGGGACGACCCAACCGCAGCGAAAGAGGAGAAGCATCGCGTTTGATACAGTGAAACACCTGTTTCATACCGCGAAAGTACAACCCCTGCCCCCCCATGGCCGATACAATCAAAAACATCCACCCCTTGCCCAAAGCCTCAACCCCAGGCTTCGTCTGTAAGCAGGCATCGGGTTGCGGCTGGTCATTGCCATGCAAAAAATATCGATTAACCCGCCACTTGATATACCAATCCCGATCAGGTTTACGGGGACCCGTTGGCCCGCGGCAAGGAAATCTTCGGCGTTTTGGTGATCCCGACGCGGCAAACGCATACCCCATGGGTATACTTCAAAGCATCATGATAAAGGCGATCGGCTAACCCAAGGAGCCGGAACATGATCGCACCAGCTATCCCGGGTTCCATTCAAGCCATCTATGATCAAGACACCTATGACCAAGATGTCTCGTTCCCGTTAAAACGGCCCACAACGCTGCAGTTAACGCGACCACGATCACAGCGTCAATACGGCCCAACCCACAACATCCACCAGGTCATAGAAGCGTGGTCGTTGGTTTATAAGGTCTATACCCATTCGGGCTTGATCGATGCCAACCCCTACCGTCTCCACACCGTAAACCAAGCGGTGACGCCCTTCGCCGCGGTGTTCCACGGCAGCACCGCCAACGGCGAAATCGAATCCACCGCAACCGCCATCGAGGACGCCCCAAACACCCCCTACGGCCTCCCACTAGACCAGGTCTATCACGATGAACTCAACAAGCTCCGCAACCACGGCCGCAGGCTAATCGAGTGTGGCTTGTTCGCCCACCGCGGACAGCTGCCCGGCGATGACCCACAAGCTATGGGCATCGAAGGAAGCAGCCGCCAGATCAGAGACGCGCTCTACGAATTGATGCGCATGGCGTTCTACTTCGGGCTCAACCGCTGCTGCACCGATTGGATCCTGGGCGTCCACCCACGCCACGCTCGGTTTTATATCCGCGCCTTCGGCTTCAAGCAGATCGCCGATGAAACCATCTACCCCGCGGTGAATGACCGACCCGTCGTGCTGCTCCACGGCGACCTCGACACCAGCTTCAAGCTCACCAAAACGCCCTATGTGCTCAAATACTGCTTTGACAACCCCGTCGCACCCTCGGTCATCGAGAACCGCTTTGCATTCAAGAACAACACGCTGCATCCCAAGCAGGTACAAGCATTCCTAGCATCCAAACTGCAAGAAGAAGCAGGCACCTGGGGTCGGCTCCCTCAATCCTCAGACGACACCGCATGCCGGCTTGTTGGGTAAACACACACCCAACCACCGCAGAAAATTGCCTAGACCACCAGACCGCCCTCCAAACCGCCTACCTATTTTGAAAACTCCCCGACCGATCGATCCGAAGGGAGGACTGTGACCCAGCAGTACCGCCCACACCTGCAATGGATCGACCAGCAAGCCGATCGCATGCGCGACTGGGTCCACCACTGGTCTGAGATCAATACCGGGACCCATAACCTACAAGGCCTCAAACAACTCACCCCACACATCGTCCAAGCCTTTGAAGCACTCGGGGCCCAGACCCGCCTAATCGACGTCGACCCCGCCAGCTCGATCGACTCAGCCGGCAACCCCCACCGATCGACCCTAGCGCCCGCGATCAACGCCACCCAACGCCCAGAAGCACCACAGCGCGTTTTCCTGGGGATCCACATCGACACCGTCTACCCACCCGACCACCCATTCCAAAACCCCCAGCAGATCGACACCAACACCCTCCGCGGCCCCGGGGTAGCCGACGCCAAGGGGGGGCTGGCCGTCATGCTCATCGCGCTCGAAGCCCTGGAGCGCAGCGGCTTGGCCAACGGAATCGGATGGGAAGCCCTGATCAACACCGATGAAGAGATCGGATCACCCGGGTCAGCACCCCTCCTGGCTCTGTGCGCCAAACGCAACCACATCGGACTGGTCTTCGAACCCACACTACCCGACGGCACGCTCATTGGCGCGCGTGGCGGGTCGGGCAACTACACCGCGGTGATCCGCGGCCAAGCCGCACACGTCGGCCGCCAGTTCCACCTCGGCCGAAGCGCCATCGACACCATGGCGCAGATGATCGCCGCGCTTAGCGCACTAAACACCACAATCCCTGGTGCAACGGTCAACGTCGGACGCGTCGAAGGCGGCGGACCACTCAACGTTGTACCCGACCTCGCCATCTGCCGCTTCAATGTCCGCGTACAGGATCAAAAGCCCATCCAAGCCATCGAAACCAGCCTCAAACAGATCGTAAACCAAGCCCAGCAGCGAGACGGCATCCGCGTCGAGCTGCACGGTGGCTGGACCTCACCACCCAAGCCGCTAGACCAACCCTTACGCACACTGCTCAACCACATCGCCGCCTGCGGACAGGAGTTGGATACCCCCATCCAATGGGAATCTAGCGGTGGCGTGTGCGACGGCAACAAGCTCGCCGCAGCCGGCCTGCCGACCGTCGACACGCTCGGCCCCCAAGGCGGCAATATCCACAGCCCCGATGAATACCTCCTGCTCCACAGCCTCACCCAACGCGCCAAGCTCACCGCACTGCTGCTGATGAAGCTCGCCACCGCCCAGCTCGACTGGCCCAACACCCGGCCCTAGCCGATACCATAGTTAACTAGGCTCTGTCCGAACAACGAGGCTCGGTCTCAAAAGACGATCGGTGTGCCACTGGCGGCTAGCCCGCCAGTGCCCAACACCAGGAGATGCGCATTGGCTGTCAGTGGCACACCGATCGAGTTATTGAGCATTGAATATTCCGATCAACGAGCCGCGACCGTTAGGGAGCGGAGCCACAGGGTTCTTCAAGGCAGATGATGTTGACTGGAATATTCAATGCTCAATAAATACAACTTTTCGGACAGCGCCTAAGCATGCAGGGAGGCCGCCCATGAAACCACTGCTCGCCGACAAACTCGCTGACGACCCACGCATCGCACAGGCCAAGCAGCTCATCCTTGATGCACTCCAAGAGCACCAAACCCAACTCACCTCAATCCAACCCGCCCAACCCCAACGCCAACCCGCCTACAACCACGCCGTCAAACAATTCGGCCAGATGCGTGGCGGCCAGCTCTACTTCCCCTACCTCGGCAGCGGCTTCGGCAAGGGGCCGCTGGTTGAGCTGGCCGACGGCAGCGTCAAGTACGACTTTATCACCGGTATCGGCGTCCACGGCTGGGGGCACGGCCACCCCGACCTCGTCGACGCCGCCATCGACGCCGCCCTGTGCGACACCATCATGCAGGGCAACCTCCAGCAGAGCCAACACAGCGCCAACCTCATCCAAATCTTGTTAGACGCCGCCCAACGCAACGGCTCTAACCTATCACACTGCTTCCTATCCACCAGCGGCGCCATGGCCAACGAAAACGCCCTGAAGATGCTCTTCCAAAAGAAGCAACCCGCCCGCCGATTGCTAGCATTCGAAGGCTGCTTCATGGGCCGAACACTCGCGCTAGCACAAGTCACCGACAAAGCCGCCTACCGCGTCGGCCTACCGCCAACCATCGCGGTCGACTACGTCCCCTTTTTCAACCCACAAGACCCACAGGGCAGCACCGACCGCGCGCTGCACGTACTCAACAAACACCTCGCCCGCTACCCCGACCAGCACGCCGCCATGTGCTTCGAATTGGTCCAGGGCGAAGGCGGCTACTACCCAGGCCACCGCGACTTCTTTATCGCGCTCATGCAATGCCTCAAGTCGCACCACATCGCGGTCATGGTCGACGAAGTCCAGACCTTCGGCCGCACCACCGAGCTCTTCGCCTTCCAGCACTTCGGGCTCGACGAGTACGTCGACGCGGTCACCATCGGCAAGCTCAGCCAGGTCTGCGCCACGCTGTTCACCGATGAATTCAAGCCCCAGCCCGGTCTGATCAGCCAAACCTTTACTGGCTCCACATCATCGATCTTCGCCGCACAGAAAATTATCGAAGGCTTGCTCGATGGCGGTTACTTTGGGCACGATGGGAAAAACAATTGCCTACACCAGCACTTCGTAGCCCGCCTACAAGAGATCGCCCAGCGCCAGCCCGGGTGCTTATCAGGCCCCTTTGGCATCGGCGCCATGGTCGCGTTTACCCCCATCGATGGCCGCATCGAGACCGCCAAAAAACTCATCGCCGCCCTCTACGCCGCGGGTGTTATCGCGTTCATCGCCGGCTCCAACCCCGCACGCATCCGATTCCTGATCCCCATGGGCGCAGTCACCCCCCAAGACATCGACGCCGTCTGTGAAATCATCGAGCAATCGCTCATCGTTGTCACCCAGGAGCTGGTCACCCTATGGTCGTGATACGCCCGATCACCTTCGCCGACCTCGACCAGCTCGAGCACCTCGCCACGCTGGCGCAGTTCGGGCTCACCACCCTGCCCAAGGACCGCAAGCTACTTGAAAAACGAATCACCGACTCGCAGCAAAGCTTCGAGAAGACCACCGAAAAACCCGCGGGCGAAGCCTACCTCATGGTGATGGAAGACCTCACCAGCGGCCAGATCGTGGGCACCTGTGGCATGGTCTCCAAAGTCGGCGGGTTTGACCCCTTCTACGCCTACAACATCGAAACCTCAGTGCACCAGTCGAAGATGCTCGACATCCACAAAGAGATCCAGACCCTGCACCTGGTGCGTGAACACAGCGGACCCTGCGAAGTCGGCAGCCTGTTCCTAACCCACGATTACCGACGCAAGGGCGTCGGGCGGTTATTGTCGCTGTCACGGTTTCTCTTCATGGCCCAGCACCGCTCATCCTTTGAGTCACAAGTCATCGCTGAGATGCGTGGCGTGGTTGACGAGCACGGCCGATCCCCCTTCTGGGACGCACTAGGCAGCCACTTCTTCCAGATCGAATACCCTACCGCAGACTACCTGAGCATGGTCGACAAAAAATTCATCGCCGACCTCATGCCCACACACCCCATCTACATCCCACTATTACCCAAGGCCGCCCAAGACGTGATCGCCCAAGTACACCCCAACACGCAACCCGCGGTGCGATTGCTTGAGTCGGAGGGATTCAAGTTCAACGGCATGGTCGATATCTTCGAGGCCGGCCCCGTCATGGCCTGCCCGCTCGATCAAGTTCGGACCGTCAGACTCAGCCAAAAAGCCACCATCACACGCATCGCCGATGACCCCATCGATGCTTCTGTTTCAATCATCAGCAACACCAGCCGCGACTTCCGCGCCTGCCAAAGCCCACTGGCTGTGCACAGCGACGGCGGTGTCGAGCTCGACAAGCTCACCGCGGTCACGCTGGGCGTTAAGATCGGCGACCCCGTGCGCCACGCACCACTGCGATCGACGAAACAAAAAGCTGTCACCCCACCGCCCGGCATCCTTGGCATCCCACTGGAGCGACGACGGCGGTGAGCGATTTAGACCACTACATCAACGGGCAGTGGGTCCCAGGCCAAGGCCCTGATCTGGTATGCACCGACCCCGCCACCGGCCAAACCACCTGGCAGGGACACGCCGCCGACCAAAGCCAAATCAACCAGGCCGTCGCCGCCGCACGCACCGCAACCCAACCCTGGGCCGACACGCCCCTACCCCAACGCATCCAACACACCCAAGCCTTCGCCGAACAACTCAAGCAACACAAAGAAGCGCTAGCCCAAACCATCAGCCGCGACACCGGCAAGCCGCTATGGGAATCGCTGACCGAAGTCGGCGCCATGATCGGCAAGATCAACCTATCGATCCAAGCCTACGAAGAGCGCCGATCTACGGTCACCCACCCCCTGAACAACGCCACCGCGATCACCCGCTTCAAGCCCCACGGCGTGTGTGCGGTCTATGGCCCGTTCAACCTCCCCGGCCACCTGCCCAACGGGCACATTGTTCCCGCCCTGATCGCGGGCAACACCGTTGTGTTCAAACCCAGCGAACAAACCGCCGCCGTCGCACAACACATGATCCAGCTGTGGCACGCCACCGGCCTACCCCCCGGTGTCGTCAACATGGTCCAAGGCGCACGCGACACCGGCATCCAGCTCGCACAACACCCCGACCTAAACGGCCTGTTCTTCACCGGCAGCTCCGCAGCCGGCAAAGCACTCAGCCAATCCTTCGCCAACCACCCCGGCAAGATCCTGGCGCTCGAAATGGGCGGGCACAACCCGCTGATCATCTGGGATGTCGCCGACTTCCAGCCCGCCATCAACCCCACCATCCAATCCGCGTTCATCACCGCCGGCCAACGATGCACCTGCGCACGCAGGTTAATCCTCCCCGATACCCCACAAGGCCGACAGTGGACCGATCAACTCGCACACGCCATCACACACAACATCCGCATCGGCCCCTACACCGATCGCCCCGAACCCTTCATGGGGCCCGTCATCTCCAACACCGCAGCAAAAAAACTATTAGCCACGCAACAATCGCTCATCAATCAGGGCAGCCAACCCATCGTTGAAATGACCCCCAACCCCAACTGCCCCGCCCTGCTCTCACCAGGCTTGATCGATGTCACGCCTATCGCCGACCGACCCAACCGCGAAGAACCCTTTGGCCCGCTGCTGCAAGTGATCTACGTCAAAGACTTCGACGCCGCCATCCAAGAAGCCAACCGCACACCCTACGGCCTATCCGCCGCGCTGTTCAGCGATAGCCGCCCGCTCTACGACCGCTTCTACCGCACCGTCCGAGCCGGCGTGGTCAATTGGAACCGACAAACCACCGGCGCCAGCGGACAACTACCGTTTGGCGGCACGGGCGATAGCGGCAACCACCGACCCAGCGGGTATTACGCAGCCGACTACTGCTCGTTCCCCGTCGCATCCATCGAATCCGATCAACTCGCACCACCCGACACCCCGATACCCGGGCTCACCCCATGAATCAGCCGGCGTACGAGGTCAACTTCGACGGCCTGGTCGGCCCCACACACCACTACGCCGGTCTGTCACACGGCAACCTCGCCTCAAAAAAACACGAACACCACGCCTCCAACCCCAAGCAAGCCGCGTTGCAGGGCCTAGCCAAAATGAAACGCCTCGCCGACCTGGGGCTCAAACAGGCTGTGCTACCGCCCCACGACCGACCCGACCTCCAAACGCTGCGGCAACTGGGCTTCCAAGGCGATGATAGCGCAATACTCGCACAAGCCCACCGCGAATCGCCGGGCCTGCTCGCCGCAGCCAGCAGCGCCTCAAGCATGTGGGCCGCCAACGCCGCCACCGTCTCGCCCAGCCCCGACACCGCCGATCAACGCGTCCACTTCACACCCGCCAACCTCGTGAGTCACCTGCACCGCAGCCTCGAGCCCCCCACGACCGCCGCCACGCTGCGCGCGATCTTTAAGGATGACCATGTCTTCGCCCACCACCCGCCGCTGCCACCCTCGCCCCACCTGGGCGACGAAGGCGCCGCCAACCATACCCGCCTGTGCCGGTCACACCACGAACACGGGCTGGAGCTATTTGTCTATGGCAAAGCCGCTTTAGATACCAAGCAAAGAACACCCACTCAATTCCCCGCGCGCCAAACACGCGAAGCCGCCGCTGCGATCGCACGCCGACACCGCTTAGACTCAAACCGGGTCATCTTCATACAACAAAACCCCGCCGCCATCGACGCCGGCGTCTTCCACAACGACGTCATCGCCGTAGGCAACCGCAACGTTTTGCTTGTACACACCGACGCATACGTCGATACACCCCGCACCCTCGACCAACTCCGCCAAACCTACCGCAACACCTGCAACGACGACCTGGTCTGCATCGAAGTCACCCCCGACGCACTACCCCTGGCCGACGCGGTCAGCACCTACCTCTTCAACAGCCAACTGGTCGATCTCCCCGACGGCAACATGGCGCTGATCTGCCCCATCGGATGCACGCAACACCAGCGCACGCAGCGTGTACTCGACCAGATCATCGCAGACGACAACCCCATCGCAGCCGTACACCCCGTTGATGTGCGTCAGAGCATGCAAAACGGGGGCGGCCCAGCCTGCCTACGCCTACGCGTCGTGCTCACCGAACCCCAACGCCAAGCCACCCACCCAGGCGTGTTCCTCACCGACACGCTCTACGACCAACTCACCGCATGGGTCAACCGCCACTACCGCGACCGACTCCAACCCCACGACCTAGCCGACCCACAACTATTAGACGAATCCCGCACCGCACTGGACCAGCTCACCCAAATCCTAAACCTAGTCAGCCTATACCCCTTCCAACGCCACACCACAGCGTGATCCGCATCCCCCCCCGCGCGCCAAACAGACGGGCAAGATGCCCGCCCCACCGCTGTGCGCCTACCCCATGCACACACATCCCCCTCTCAACAGAGCCGGGCACTGCGTGCCCGGCACCCCCGCGGAGCCTCACCCCCCCCGCTGCTCCCACACCAACCAATACCCCCCGCCATACCCCTGACGAATTTGCGCATCCGTTGATTCTCAGCTATACTTTCCGCGTGGCCATCACGACCGGCAACCATCGGCTAAGCCGGCCAACAAAGTATTGTATACGCACCGCGTATCCGTTTGACGCGTCGGTAGCGTCCTAAGTCTTTGATACTGTTGCTTCTGCGTCGCCGACCATCGGACAGACTTAGACGATGAAGGTATAAATGATTGCCAATCCTGGGCGTGTACCGAAGTGGCCAAACGGGGCAGACTGTAAATCTGCTGGCTTATGCCTACGCTGGTTCGAATCCAGCCGCGCCCATTGCCCTGGCTTAATAGCCTTTCATTCGCCTGGCAAGACGCTTACAGCATTCTCTCGGCCTTGGGGTTTGTGTCCTTTCGTCTGTGTTTGATCGCGCTCCTGCGCAAGCATGGCGCAAGCGCCATCCGTGCCAGTTGCGGCCAATGGAACAGGGTCTACCGACAGGCCTTGGGCCAACCCCACCTCTGCTTCCCGTAACAAGGGAATGATCTGTTCGACTCTGAACCGTTTGCGTGCCATGAAATACCCCTTTCTTAGGTCCAAACCCGCTAGTTTAGGGAACTAGCAACCGGACCGGTCTAAGGGGGGGCAGGGTGGGGTTGGCGTATTAGGGCAGCACGATGACTTGGCCGATGCGCAGCTTGGTCGGGTCGAGCCCGGGGTTGGCCGCGGCGATGTCTTGCCAGCGGTGCCCGTCGCCATACGTTTGCTTGGCGATCGACCAGAGCGTATCCCCGCGGCGGATGGTGTAGGTATTGGCCGCTTCGACCACAATAGGATGGGCTTCGTGCGGCGAGCTTGCCGGTACAGCGGCGGCCTCGAAGCTGACCGCATCGGATGGGCTAGCGGTCTCTGGGGGGTACTGGGTTTGGGCCCAGGGCTCAGGCGGCGTGTCCTCAGCGTATTGGTAGCGGTAGCCTCGGTTGCAACCACCTAAGGTTTGGCCCGCAACCAAGCCCAGCATGAGCACGACCGCACCGATTGGCTTCGACATGGATCGTTCCTTATTTTTTGAACCCCATCTATCTGGGGTTGCTATATACCCATTGGGTATGCGTTTGCCGCGTCGGGACCACAAAACCGCCGAAAATTTCCCTGCCGCGGGCGAACAGGATCCCGTCAACCTGATCGGGAATGGTATACAAACAATACCTGTGCACCCCCGAACGCCGCCACGGCATTGGGCTATTCATACCACGATCGCCCTGGCTGATCAATGGGCTGGCGTTGGGGTCAGGTAAGCTTAAGGTTGGTCAGGAAGAAGTATACCCAATGGGTAGACCAAGGCACACCCATCGTGATTTGAGACCACGCCTCGTTGCCGCTAGCTAAGCGACAAGCGGCCTGCGGCTCAGTGTGAACCCTGTGATTCACCCACTCGGGTCGGGGCAGCTACCAGTTGTAGATCAAGCGGGCGGGGATCCGGCCCGTGACCAGCTTGCAGTGGATCGTGTGTTGGTGGTCGTGCTGGGGGTGGCAGGCTAGCGCTTCAAGGTTGAACGCTTGAGCCATACCGCGGCCCTGATCGGCGGTGGGTAGGCCCACCCTCAGCCGGGCACCGGCGTGGGCTGGGGTTTGGCTTAGCAGCATCATCCCGCCGGCCGAGACGTTGATCGCCTTGGCGTCACCCAGCACGGCGACGGGTTGATCGTATTGATCAACGATGGCCACATCAACAGCTTTGTCGCTGGCCAGGCGGACATCCGTACGCCGTTCGGTGCACCGGTAAGTGGTTGTGGTCATGTCTCGAGCCATGGTTTGCCTCCTAGATGAAATCATGGACCTTCTTATACCCACCATCGGCACAACCCGGTCGGATATGAAATGGCCGGTGCCTTTGGGCTGGTGGCGCAACCGTTTGATCTACCCATCGGGTATGCGTTTGCCGCGTCGGGATCACCAAAACGCCCAAGATTCCCCTGCCACGGGCGAACCGGACCCCGCCAACCGGATCGGGACGGGACGGGGCTATACCGCCCACAGACTCGGCCGCCGATCCCAGCCCGGCCTTGGACGCCCAGCCAGGGGATTTTATAGGACGCCATGTGTGCAAAGCGACGGTTACGCGCTATCGCGCTGGATCACGCGGTAGGTCTCGCGCTCGCCCCGGCCGCGTAGGGGGTAGTCTTTGCGTAGGGGATGGGCCGGGTAGGATTCCCACGTGAGGATCCGCCGCAGGTCGGGGTGCTGCTCGAAGCAGATGCCGTACATGTCAAACACCTCGCGCTCGGGCCACTCCGCACCCGGCCACAGGTCGCAGACGCTAGGCAGCCCCAGCGCAGGATCTTGCTCGATCCCCTGCGTATCCCGCGACGGGCTAAGCATCACCTTCACAAACAGCCGCCGGCTGTGCTCAAAGCTAACCAGGTTGTAAACGACGGCGAACCGCTGGTCGTGTTGTATTGGCCCCGAAGCAGAGGGGTAGCGCAGATAGTCGACGCCGATCACGTCAGACAGAAAGTTGTAGGCACATCCGGGGTCGTCCCGCAAGAACGCCAGGATGTCGTGCATCTGCTGCCGTGGCACAATCAACGAAGTCTGCCCTCGGAACGCTGCGGCCAAGAGCTTCACGCTGGGGAATTGTGACTTGACGCGTTGCAGGGTCGGGTGGTCGAGTGGGGGTGATGGGGTCATCGGGGCGAGTCCTTGTGTCACGATTCGTGTACGTTCTCACCGCTTTCTTCTTGCTGCTGGATCCACTGGATCAATTCCGTGATCAGCCGCCCCCACTGTTCGACGGTCTGGGGCCACTCATAGGCTAACACATCAGCCAAGCCAACCGTGTCTTGTGCTTTGAGCAGGTCTTGGAGGTCTTGGAGCTGCTGGATCAAACCTTGGACCATCTCCTCTACGGGTTGGCCGTCAACGGCCTTGTCCTGAAAATCGACGCCCAGCAGCTGTTTGGAATAAAGCACGGCTTGATGCGCCTGGAGCCAGATGTCGATCATACTCACGATCTGGATCATGGCTTCGCTCTTCTGATCCTGCTGGAACAACTCGGCGCTGCGGGTCTGGACCTCCGTCGCTTCTTGGAGCTGCACGTTGGCCTGCTGCAAAGCGGTGATGGCCAGGTCACACGGGTCGGCGGAATACAGCCGCAGCTCGTGGTCTTCGACCGCTTCTTGCTGACGCTGTGACAGCTGGTTGGCTTGGATCGGCTGGCCGTCGTAGTACACCTCGACCACGATACGACCGCTGGGTGCCAACCGTTCCTGTGCCGAAGACAAGACCGCGTCCAGGTCCCCACCCTCTAACCGCACCAACACATCATCGAGGTAGACCGCCATGGTTGGGGTTTATCATAACCACCGATCGTTGCAGGACCAACTAATCACCAAGCCGGATGTGATACCATCGACCCCATCGGATCGACCCTTGCCTCACGGAGCCTGTGTGGATGAAACCCAATATCGTTGTCTTAGATGGCTATACGCTTGCCCC
This sequence comes from Phycisphaeraceae bacterium, assembly GCA_965223655.1. Taxonomy (GTDB): domain Bacteria; phylum Planctomycetota; class Phycisphaerae; order Phycisphaerales; family Phycisphaeraceae; genus CBDCXC01. The sequence goes on along the minus strand of CBDCXC010000016.1, from coordinate 212,163 downwards.
GAGCGATCCAGATTCGGGTCATTCAAGCCCAACCAGCAGCCCCACGCCGCCACTGGATTGGGGGCTGATCGAGGCTTTAGGCCCAACCACGGTCTACGACCGCAGCACCGAACAACAAGCCGCCCACCGCGCAGCCGACGCCCCGATCGTCTTGACCAACAAGACGCCGTTGTCCGCCCCAACGATCGCCTCGCTGCCACAGCTGCGCTACATCGGCGTGCTGGCCACCGGGGTTAACGTGGTCGACCTCGACGCGGCACGCCAGCATCAGGTCGTGGTAACCAACATCCCCGGCTACGGCACCGACTCGGTCGCCCAGCACGTGTTCGCCTTGATGCTGGAGCTGGTGGGGCATATCGGGGCACACAACCAAGCGGTACACGCAGGACAGTGGACACGCTGCGCCGACTTTAGCTTCACGGTCGCCCCGATCACCGAGCTGGCCGGCAAGACCATGGGGATTGTGGGGCTGGGTGCGATCGGTCGGCGTGTGGCGCAGATCGCCCACGCGCTTGGGATGCGTGTCGCTGCAGCGCACCAATCCAGCATGAGCCGCGTCCGCTTACCAGGGATTGAGATCCAGTGGCTGCCGCTAGACGACCTGGTCGCAGCCGCCGACGTGATCACCTTGCACTGCCCGCTGACGCCACAGACCCATCACTTGGTCAACGCCCGGTTGTTAGCCCGCGTCAAGCCAACAGCGATCCTGATCAACACCGGGCGCGGACCGTTGATCGACGAGCAAGCCTTGGCCGATGCGCTAACGCAACACCGGATCGCCGGTGCCGGCTTGGACGTGCTAAGCCACGAACCACCCCCACCCGACAACCCGCTGCTGACCGCGCCGCGCTGCGTGATCACCCCCCATATCGCGTGGGCCAGCGTCGAGGCCAGGCAACGGCTGATGGGGCTGGCTGCGAAAAATATCCAAGCGTTCCTGAGCGGCAAGCCCATCAATGTGGTGAATGCGTGATCGTCTCTGATCCAATCCCCGGTTGGTGTGCCACTGGCAGCTTGCCTGCCAGTGTGAAAAACAGCCAAACCAATTGTTTGCACACGGCCTAAATCGATGCCATCAAGCACAGACCTCCTGCTAATCGCCGCGGTCCAACACGAACTAGCGCCAACGGTGCATCGTTTGAGCCTCGATCGCCACAGCGATGTCTATACCGGGCGAGTTGGACAGATGTCGATCACCGCCGCCGTAACGGGGATGGGCGGTGTACAAGCAGCTAATGCGGTTGATCGCTTGCTGGATCGCTATCAACCCCAACGTGTCTTGCTGATCGGGTTCGCCGGCGGGCTCGCGCCAGACCTACGAGCAGGCCACGTGCTTGAGATCAATTGGGTGATCAATGGACAAGGCGACGAAATCAAATTGGCTCGCTGGGCGGCCGACTCACCCCAGGGCCCACCTCCGTCAGATTGGCATCTGCAAACCGTTGACCAACTCGTCCATTCGGTAACCGCCAAACACGATCTATTCAAACGCCATAGCTGCGATGCTGTCGATATGGAAACCTTTCACATCGCCCAGCGGGTAGCCAAATGTGATGTGCCGCTAACTGTGCTGCGCGCGATCTACGACCCAGCCGACATGGCCCTGCCCGCGGCCATGCAGAGCTGGATCAAACCCAACGGCCAACCCAACACCATCGCCGTGCTGCGCTACCTGCTAGCCCGCCCGTGGCGGATCACCACACTACGACGCTTACACCGCCACGCGAACCACGCCGCCCTGCGCCTAGCCGACGATGTCGAAAACCTGATCAAGACGCCCGCGCATGGCCCCCCTGCCACGGCCTAGGCATGGGTCAATCTGATCCCAAATCAACAATTGTTTTTTATATCCCTGCGGATACAATGGCGGCCTACCTCACGGAGTTGAGGAGCCATGGCACCTTCAAGCCATTCACCGTGTAAACAGACGATGCCCGGCGGTCAGTCAGCGGGGCAGCCTACCCACAGCCCCTCAGAAAGGAGGCAGCCAGATGCTGCATCGGATCTACCCACCCGCATGGGCCCCGGCCATTGGGGCGGCGATCATCCTGGGTTTATCCTTTGGCGTAGCCCATGCGCGAAACGAGACCATCGCCCTCTCCGGCGACCCCGCACCGGGCACACCCAGCGGTGTGGTCTTTTCTGCATTTGGCACACCTGTTCTTAACAACCAAGGCCAGATTGCATACCGTGCTTTTTTCAAAGGCCCCAATATTTCTATCGATAATAACGAAAGTATCTGGCGAGACGACACGCTGATCGCCTTAGAAGATACTACCGCCCCCGGCACCAATGGAAAATTTGATTTCTTTGATGACCCTTTGCTCAACGCATCGGGGCAGGTGGCGTACCGCTCGACGCTGCAAATCGGCGGGATCGTGACCGGTGCGAACAATATTGGAATCTGGCGAGATAACACGCTTATCGTGCGCGAGGGTGATTCTGTGCCTGGTACAACGGGAATTTTTTTGATTATCAACCCCCAGATTGTATTTAGTGGAACCGGTGAAGTGGCTCACTTATCAGTGTTCTCAGGATTTCCTGAAGGTGATGAGGGGATCTGGCGTAATACGACACCCATTGCCAGAGAGGGCAGCCCTGCTCCAGGCACAGCAGGCGGTGTTGTTTTCAGTGGATTAGCTGCCACCGCATTAAGCGACACGGGACAAGCCGCATACCATGCGGGTTTATTTGGTACCAATATCACGGCAACAAACGACGAAGGAATCTGGCGCGACAATGAACTCATCGTTCGCAAAGGCAACCCAGCTCCCGAGACACCATCTGCGGTCTTTGGTGACCTCGGTCTACCAGTGATCAACAACGCCGGTCAGATCGCCCACAACTCTTACCTCTCGGGCACGGGTATCACAGCCGCAAACAACGAGGGAATCTGGCTAAGCTCTCCCCTCGTACCGACCATTCGCGTGGCGCGCAAAGGCGATCACGCCCCCGGAACACCCATCGGCGTAATGTTCGGTTCCCTAGGCTCTCCAGTACTTAATGGGGTCGGTCAGGTCGTTCACAAATCTTCATTAATCGGTGACGGAATCAATGCATTGAACAACAGGGGAATCTGGCGAGACTCGACCCTTATGGTGCGCAAAGGCGATCACGCCCCCGGAACACCCATCGGCGTAACATTCGGTTCCCTAGGCTCTCCAGTGCTTAATGGTGTCGGTCAGGTCGCCCACAAATCTCTCCTCACTGGGCCGGGGATCACATCATCAAACGATACTGGCATCTGGATAACCGATGGAACCGAGCAGCTTCTGGTCGCCATGGAGGGCAATACCCTTGCGGGCAAAACTATCGATCTTTTGTCAATAGTTGATAACCTACACTTCGGTTCCTCCGGCGGTCAGGATGGACGACGCACTTTCCTCAACGACGCTGGGCAACTGGCATATCAAGCCCGTTTCACGGACGACACCTTCGGCATCTTCCTTTTTACACCCGACTTGCACTGGCGCGCCCCGACTTCTGAGGCTTGGGACAACAATAACAATTGGACATTGGGTATTACGCCCGCACCACTTTACGATGTGTTCGTTGATCCCGGCAATGACATCACCGTCCTCGGCCCCGCCGCATCGACGACGGTGAAGTCGTTGACGGTCGGCGGCGGCGGCGGTGCCGGCGCCTCGACGCTGATCCTCGACGCACCCGGTCAAACCCTGACCACGCTCGAAGCCACCACGCTGGATAACCTGAGCCGGGTTGACCTGATCGGCGGGACGCTTCAGCCCAACGGTGGGCTGAACGTCACCGGGTTCGACGCCGACCTGACCATCGCCGGCGGCACGCTTTTCCTACCCAGCGTCGCGGCAGAATTGAACGTCGCTTCCGGCGGAACAGCCACACTCAATGACGGCGACATCAATGGGGGTTTGATGATCGTCGACCCCGGCGGCACACTCAATCTCAACGGCGGCACCCTGGGCCCGCGGTCCTTTAACATCACCGGGGGCGCGTTCCATCAATCCGCCGGCACCGTCGGCGGGCTACTGACCGGAAACTTCAAAAACGGCGCACAGGCCACCATCGCCGGCGGCACCGCCGATTTCGCGGCGAGCCTGAACCTCTCCGGTCCCGGCACGCAGCTGCGGCTCACCGGCGGCACGATCAACACCACCAACGTTAACCTCAGTTCGTTAGCTCAACTCATCATCGACGGCGGCTCGCTCAACACTTCCACGATCAATAAAACCGGCGGCTCGGTGGTTCAGCTGATATCCGGCCACGTGTTTATGGACACCGAAGTCATGCTCGACAGCGTGTTTGGCACCCTCAACCTCGCCGATGACTCTTCGCTATCCGTCGAAGAGACCGTCAACCTCTCTTCTACCGGAACCGTCAACATCACCGGCGGAAGGTTCTTCAGCGAAACCGTCAACAACTCAGGCACATGGATCATCCAACGCGGCATGGTTCAGGTCGACGACGAGTTCGCCAACAACGGCGCCGTCCAATTCACCAACCGCTTCCTCGCGCAGATCGAAACCAGCCAGCTTGTCAATAACGGCTCCGTCGCCGGCTCCGGCCGCATCAACGGCGGATTATTCAACAACCCCACCGGCGATATCACGCTGACCACCGGCGACCACCTGCGCGTCACCGCCGGCGGGCTGAACAACCAAGGCCTGATCAACCTCACCGGCGGCACGCTCCGCGTCGACGCCACGCTGACCAACACCGCGCTGATCCTCGGCCACGGCACCCTCCAGAACAACAACACGAACAACAACGGCGGCACCATCTCGCTCTCGGGGCTGACCAACGTCTTGGGCGACGTCCAAAACCAGCCCGACTCTCAAATTATTATCTCCGGCGGCGGGCCCGCTACCTTCTTCGACGACGTGACCAACAACGGCATCATCCGCATCAACGAAGACAGCTCCGCCGTCTTCTTTGGGGCATACACCGGCGCCGGCATGATCACCGGCCTGGGGACCACCACCTTTGAAGGGGACTTAAAACCCGGCACGAGCCCCGGTATCGCCAACTTCTCCGGCGACGTCATCCTCGGCCCGTCCGCCAACGTTTTTATCGAATTAGCCGGCCTTGATCCTTCCCCAACCAACCTCCAACACGACCAGATCAACATCACCAGCAACGTAAGACTCGACGGCATGCTCGATCTGACATTGCTCAACGGCTTCACACCCGCCTACAGCGACACGTTTGACATCCTCACCTACGCCACACGCAGCGGCGTGTTCCAGCAGGTCACCGGGCACTTTATTTCACCCGTGTTGGCGCTTGGGCAGTTCTATGACGACGCCAACGGCGTGCTGCAACTCCTGGCCACCGCGCCCGGCGACGCCAACGGCGACCTGATCGTCGACATCTCCGACTTCGGCGTGCTGGCGGGCAACATCAACCAGCCCGGCACGTGGGAGACCGGCGACTTCAACGGCGACGGCATCACCAACATCAACGACTTCGGCCTGCTGGCCGCGAACTTCAACGGCGACTTCAACGATCTCGCTGCGGCAGCCGCCACAGAGTTGGGCATCACCATCCCCGAGCCGGGCACCGCGGGCACACTGCTTGGGTTGATGCTTTTGGCCTTCGTTTCCCACCGGCAGCACACGACGTGATCCTCACCATCACCTACTGCATGGTCATCTTTTCCATCGCGGTGCAGGAGCTAACTATCGGCCCGCTGATTAAACGCGTAGGCGTGCAGCAACCGTAGCCCTACCCCCTTCCGATTTGCCCTGAGTCGCCCACCCATACACCACGATAAACGACAATCCATGATCATGGGTGAAAGATAAAGGGAGTGGGTTGCTTGGGCAGTCATCTCAACCACCATTGAATCAAAGTACGTAGAAGCATTAAGCTAAACAACATAGAAAGCATAGATCGCTACGGACGTGGAGGATCAATCCATCCCTATCCCCCGTTAGAAAAATTTTTCTTCCTATCAACACTCGTTGGCGTTATACCCCTCCCGATCGATTTTACGGGTCAATCTGTGCCGCGGGAAAAATTGTTGAGGTTACCGGTCGTTGTCCGATCTGAAGGGGTATGGCTGGGTTGAAGCTTTCACCTGAGGATATCGAAGAGCTGCGTGCGGCACATCGCAGCGTGTGTGACAAGCGAGAAGCGGACCGGCTCAAAGCGATCATCCATTTGGGTAGCGGGTGGACCGAGCAAGAAGTCGCCGAGGCGTTGCTGCTGGATGCCGACACGCTGCGTCGGTTTGTGAAGCGTTACCACGAAGGCGGTGTGGAGCGGCTGCTCACGTTCGAGTACCGCGGCGGGATCGCCAAGCTCACGGCAGAACAAGAAGCTCAACTCAACGAACACCTATCGCAACAAATCTACCTACGGGCGGCCGACATCACAGCGTATATTCAAACGACATTTGCCGTGACGTACTCAGTCAACGGCGCGACCGATCTGCTGCACCGTATGGGTTACGTGTACAAAAAGCCGAAGGTCGTGCCGGGCAAAGCCGACCTTCAGAAGCAGCGGCGATTCCTGGCCAAGTACAGAAAACTACGGAAAAACAAGGGCCAAACCAATCCGGTCTACTTCATGGATGGCGTGCACCTCCAGCACAACACCGTTGGGGCGCACGGCTGGATCAAGCGTGGCGTGGCGAAAACGATCGCGAGCAATACCAACCGGAAACGGCTCAACATCAACGGCGCGATCCACATCGATTCATTGAAAACCGTCACCCGCACCGACCCAAGCGTTAACGCTCAATCGACAGTTGCGTTGCTCCAAGAGATCCAACGCAAGCACCGCAAAGCCAAAGCCATCCACGTGATCTGCGACAACGCAAGGTACTACCAATCAAGAATTGTCAAAGCGTTTGTCCAAACATCCAAGATCAAGCTGATGTTCTTGCCACCCTATTCGCCGAACCTGAACCTGATTGAGCGGCTATGGAAGTACACGCGCAAGCAGATCCTGTATAACAAATATTACAACACGTTCGCTGAATTCAAGTCACAATGCCAAGCGTTTTTTGAATCACTCCACGAGCACCGAGAAACGCTAAGCACCTTGCTGCGCGAAAACTTCGAAATCATCCGGCCCGATACCCCGTAAACCTGGCTGAAATGGGTATACAATAGCTTCAATACATGGATGCAACCTAAATCTTATTCGTTCCCTTGGTGTTTTCGGAGAGGGGGGAACTGCCGTGTAGGCTCGCCTCAAATCAAACTCTGATATGCCGTTCATCCTTAGCAGGAAGATTGTTCATGCGCTTCGATACTCGACCCAACCATTTCATTGACGATGCCTATCGCCGCTGGGGCACTAAAGCACGACGAGGCGTCCTCATGGCCATCACCCTCGCCATCGCCTGCCCCCAACCCCTGCACGCCGATTGGGGCTTCGTCAAGGTCTTTGATTTCGCCGATGGCTACCCCGGTACCGGTGCCGATATCGGCGTTTCAGGCACCAACCCCACCATCCACAACGATATCGTCATGTTTGGGATCTCCGGTAGCCATCAGGGGATCTTCCGGTATGAACGCGGGTCGCTGATCTCCTTCGCCGACAATGGCACCGCAGACTCCTTTTCCAGCATAAGTGTTGCCTCATCCGATGCGCACGACCCCTATGGGTCGTTTGTCGGCAACCGAGGCTCTGGGAACGGGATTTATACCCGCAGCATCGATAACCTAGCGGAGGCATTCCCGATCGCGACCCCCTCAACCCCCATCCCCAGCGGCACCGGGAATTTTACCTCGCTCGGGGATCATTCGATTGATGCGCAGCGCGTCACCTTCATCGGGTTTGGTTCGTCGAGCCAACGCGGGATCTACGCCGCGGATGTCAACTCGGCAAACGAACCGTCGCTGGTCATCAAGAAGTTCAGCAACCTACCCGGCGGTTCGTTTGACACCTTTCAATCGTTTACTGCGCTTGCACACCGCAACAATACGGTCGTCTTTTCCGGTGCGGGCAGCTCAAACAGCGGGATATACTTCAGGAGCATCTCCGGCTTTATCGTCGCTTTCGGCACCGTGGCCGACACCAACACCAACATCCCCGGTCGGGGGGCAACGAAGTTCACGTTCCTTCAGGATCCCGCGTATGACGGAATCAGCACTGCCTTCCACGGCTTTGGGAGCGGGGTGTCTGGCGTCTACACCAACCAGGGCGGCCCGCTGCGCACCGTGGCGGATACCAGCACAGCGATCCCCGAAGCAACGGGCAACTTCACAGGGATTGCCGCAAGCTCCGTGTCGATCGACGACGGTGACATCGCGTTTGAAGCCACTGGCGATAACGACCTCAGGGGCGTGTATATCGAAAAGGATGGTGCGTTCGAAAAAGTGGTGGCTACCGGAGACATGGTCGACGGCAGGACCGTCAGCGGTGTATCCATTGGGCGCGATGGCTTGAGCAACGGGTACTTGGCGATGCGGCTTTCGTTTGACGATTCTGGCAGCACGTTCTACGCCGCATTCTCAGAACACCGCTGGGACCCCGCCGGCGGGGCTGGGGGCCACTGGAATAGCCGAGCCAACTGGCCCCTGGGGGCGCGACCAAGCAACGCCGTACCAACATTCATCCAGCCCGATGGCCCAGCACTGGTTCAAGGCCCGACCACCTTCACGCATATGCGGTCCCTAACCCTGGGCGCCCAGGCCACCGGCAACGCTGAGTTACACCTCCAGCCCACCGGGCAGATCCTCATCGACGAAACCCTCACCGTCCAAGCCGCCGGCAAGCTCACCGGCAACGGCGCCCTGCACGCTACCGGCGGGATCAATAACGACGGCGAGATCGACCTAGGTGACAACAGCATCGCCCTCTCAGGCGGCCTGATCGACAATCACGGCCTGCTCCGCGGCAACGGGCAGGTTGGCAACCCCGTCACCAACCACAGCGACGGCGAGATCCGTGTTGACGCCGGTCATACCATCCGTTTCACCGGCCCTTCCAATGCCAACAGCGGCAAGCTCCGCCTCAACAACGGCGGCACCGCCGAGTTCACCCACACGCTGACCAACACCACCTCCGGCCAGATCACCGGCCGCGGCACGTTGATCACCGACGGCGGGCTGAACAACAACGGTCAGCTAAACTTCTCCGGCGGGTTCACAGACGTCTACGGCGATGTAACCATGACCGCCGGCAGCACCACCCGCGTTTTGGGCGGCAGCACCACAACGTTCTTTGATGATGTGGTCAACAACGGGTCGATTACCGTCGACGCCGATAGCAAGGCCGTCTTCTTCGGAACCACTTCTGGAAGCGGCCCGTTCCCCGGGCTGGGGATGGTCGAGGTCAACGGAACACTCTTACCCGGTAACAGCCCAGCGATCGTCGATTTTGGCGGCAGCCTCACGCTCGCGCCCACCGCGCTGCTCGAAGCCGAACTAGCCGGCACCAACCCCGGCAGCGGCGCCAACGACCACGACCAGATCAACATCACCAGCAACGTAACACTCGACGGCACGCTCGACATCACGCTGCTGGACGGTTTCACACCAAACTACAGCGACACGTTCGACATCCTCACCTACGCCACACGCAGCGGCGTGTTCCAGCAGGTCACCGGGCACTTTATTTCACCCGTGCTGGCGCTTGGCCAGTTCTACGACGACGCCAACGGCGTGCTGCAACTCCTGGCCACCGCGCCCGGCGACGCCAACGGCGACCTGATCGTCGACATCTCCGACTTCGGCGTGCTGGCGGGCAACTTCAACCAGCCCGGCACGTGGGAGACCGGCGACTTCGACGGCGACGGCATGACCACCATCAACGACTTCGGCCTGCTGGCCGCGAACTTCAACGGCGACTTTAACACCCTCATGGCCGCCGCTGAATCATTTGGCATCACCATCCCCGAGCCGGGCACGGCGACGCTGCTTGGGTTGGCGGTCTTAGGCGTGACCACCAGACGGCAGCGATAAGGATCCTGCGACGTGGCGCGTGGGGTCAAGACGTACCGGTGGCAGTGTGGTTAGGCGGTTGTTGAAGAGCGGCTACTTGGGTGCAGACCCCTTCGGGGCGTTTGAGACGCTGTTAAGCGACCAATCGTACGGCAGCCAGCTGGGTTTGGGTGGGCGGCGGTGGGTGTTGATCGCTTGCCTGAGAGCCGGGGCGTACCGCGTTACAAAATCGATGACCGAGCCGGCGTCTTGCTCAAAGTCGCCGCCGTACCAATTGTATAGACTGGTCAGTGCAAGCGAGTGGCTTTGAGGGTCGAACCGGTACCAGCGGTTGTGGGTGTGGATGTATTGGGTTTGGTCTTCAAGCTGCTGGTCGAGCCTACTTGGCGTATAGGCTTCTGATCGCAGCGGCGGGCAGCCCACGGCGGCGCAGACCAAGGCGAAGTGGATCCGCGGCTCCCTGAAGTGGGGGCGGACCTGCTCGTGCTCGATCTGGTTGAGGCTCCAGGTGTAGCGCCCGATGCGCCAGCGTTTGGCGTCCCACCGCTGACCGGCGGGGATGTCTTTGATCGAATCAACCGGGTAGTGGTCTAGGATCAGCCGGAGGGTAAAGGCGTTGTACGCATTGATCAGCAAAGCCAGCTTCTGGTTACGCCCGAGATCATCAAACGGCGTTTGGGATAGCGCCTCGATGTATCGATCCAGGTCGTGGGGGTCTGTGGCCAGTGCGTCGTAGTCCACCCACCCACCCGGGGCGACATGCTGCTTTAGCAGGCGGTCTAAGGGAGAATGATCGAAGCCGGGGCCGTCGGGTTGGGTGGCGTAGGTTTCGTTGGATTGCGCCTTCGGCGGGCCAAACAACGCCAACCCAACACGCTGCCCCAGCTCCGTGCACAACCCGATGAAGACCACGGCCAGCCCGACCGCGGGTATGGCGGTAGCGCCCAGCCTCACGCCCGCAAAGCGGTGGGGCGTTGTGCTCCGGTATCGATTCATGGTGTGATCCTTGAAGACAAAATGGATGGCGGCAATGCTCGCCGTACCCGTGATGCGTGCGATCTCCTAGGCTTTAGGAGGCTGCCCCGTAAGGGCAAGGGGGCCCCAAGCCCGTCAATTTTATATACCCATCGGGTATGAGTTTGCCGCGTCGGGATCACCAAAACGCCGACAATTTCCCTGCCGCGCGCGAACCGGACCCCGTCAACCTGATCGGGACTGGTATACCTTGACGCTGGCCTGTGTTTTCACCAGGGGTTGTTGGTGTCGTCTTTGTCTTCTGATTGTTCGGGGTCAAACCCGAACCGCTGGAGCCAATCGTTCACTTCTTGGTCGTTGAGTGGGCTGGTTGGTGGTTTGTCGGCTGCGGGCCTGCGGGGTGTTGCGGGGCCTATGACGGTGTTGCGTGTAGAGGCCAATACTTTGACAAACTTATCGCTGGGCATCACCCGGCACTTGCGGCGGCGCGCGGCTTTCTGGATCTGCCGGTCGCTGGTGACCACCGTGAGTCCTTTGGGCGCCGAGTCGGCGTTGATCATGTCGATCATAACATCGTCGGCTGACCGGCGGGGCCCGGAGTAGACCAGCTCCACCTGCTCCACGGGTGACTGGGCCGGTCCGTGGGGCTTGACTGATCCGTCACAGACGACCACGATCCGGCCCCGTGCCCACCGGGTGTGTGCCAGCAGCCGGCACAGGCCCACCTCCTCCAAGCCCGCCAGCTGGGGCGGCATCGTCGCGTGCAGCAGGTTGTAGCAGTCGACCAGCAAGGGCATCGGTGGGTATATATCCTATTTTTACCAGGGGTGTATGGGCTGGCTAGCGGGGATCGGGTCAAAATTCCCCTTGCCCCCAGCCCATAGAGCCTTTAAGCTAATCAGCCTGTGCGTGATACGATCAGCTTGTCCCCAAGGCGTGCACGCTACGCCGTGTGTCAAGCAGCCCCAACAAAGCCCCAAGGAGAGGCTTGATGAGTCAGACAACCCCCGATCAAGACACCGGCTCTAACGCGATGGAATCGGTCCTCCAAGAAACCCGTAAGTTCCCACCGCCAGCCAGCTTCAGCGCCACGGCCCATATCCAGTCGTTCGACCAATACGAGCAGATGTACCGCGAATCGATCGACAACCCCGAGAAGTTCTGGGGCGAGAAGGCCGCCGAGCTGCATTGGTTCAAGAAGTGGGACCGCGTGCTGGAGTGGAACCTGCCCGACGCCAAGTGGTTTGTGGGCGGCAAGACCAACCTCTGCTACAACTGTGTGGACCGGCAGGTAAAGGCTGGCCTGGGCGACAAGACCGCGATTATCTGGGAGGGCGAGCCGGTCGAGAACGGCCAGCCCGAGATCCGCAAGCTCACCTACAAAGACCTGCAGCGTGAGACCAGCAAGTTCGCCAACGTGCTCAAGAAGCTGGGCGTTAAGAAGGGGCATGTCGTCACGATCTACATGCCGATGGTGCCCGAGCTGGCGATCGCCATGCTTGCCTGCGCACGGATCGGGGCGCCCCACTCGATTATCTTTGGCGGTTTTAGCGCCGCGGCCATCCGCGACCGGGTGGCCGACGCCAGCTCGAAGATCATCATCACCGCCGACGCCGGTTGGCGCCGCGGCAAGCACGTGCAGCTCAAAGCCACCGTCGACGAGGCGCTCCAAGAAGCCCCCGACGGCGCCACCAAACTACCGGTCGATCATGTGGTGGTGCTCAAGCGTTGCGACAACAGCGTCACCATGGCTCCGGGCCGCGACCACTGGTGGCATGAGCTGATGAACGAAGCCTCCGACGACTGCCCCTGCGAAGAGATGGACGCCGAGGACCTGCTGTTTATCCTCTACACCTCCGGCACAACCGGCAAGCCCAAGGGGATCATGCACACCACCGGCGGGTACATGGTCTACACCTACCTCACCAGCAAGTATGTGTTCGACCTGCACGAAGACGACCCCAACGACCTCTACTGGTGCACGGCTGACATCGGGTGGATCACCGGACACAGCTACATCGTGTACGGCATCCTCCCCAACCGTGTGCCGACCTTGATGTTTGAGGGCGCCCCCAACTTCCCCGGCCCCGATCGGTTCTGGGATATTGTCGCCCGCCACAAGGTCACCAAGTTCTACACCGCGCCAACCGCGATCCGCGCGTTCATGAAGTGGGGCGATGAGCACCCCCAGAAGCACAGCCTCTCGAGCCTCAAGGTGTTGGGGACCGTGGGCGAGCCGATCAACCCCGAGGCTTGGATCTGGTACAACAAGCTGATCGGCGGCGAGAGCTGCCCGATCGTCGACACCTGGTGGCAGACCGAGACCGGCGGGCACCTGCTCACACCCCTGCCCGGCGCTACCACTACGGTGCCGGGGTCGTGCACCAAGCCGTTCTTTGGGATCGAGCCAGCCATCGTCGACAAGGACGGCAAGCAGCAGCCGACCAACACCGGCGGCTTCTTGGTGATCAAGAAGCCCTGGCCCAGCATGCTGCGTGGGATCTACGGTGACCGCGACCGGTTCATCAAGACCTATTGGAGCGAGATCGAGGGCTGCTACTTCGCCGGCGACGGGGCGCGTCAGGACCCAGATGGCAACTTCTGGGTCATGGGCCGGGTCGACGACGTGATCAACGTCTCGGGCCACCGGTTGGGCACCGCAGAGGTCGAGTCGGCGTTGGTCAGCCACCCCACGGTCGCCGAGGCCGCGGTGGTGGGTGTCCCCCACGAGATCAAGGGCACCGGCATCGCCGCGTTTGTCACGCTCAAGGGCGACACCAAGCCCAACCCTGATTTGAAGCAGCAGCTCACCACCCACGTGGGCCACGAGATCGGCGCGATCGCCAAACCCGATCAGATCCGATTCACCGAGGCGCTACCCAAGACCCGATCGGGCAAGATCATGCGCCGCCTGCTGCGTGAGATCGCATCGGGTAGCGAGGTCAAGGGCGACACCACCACACTCGAAGACTTCTCCGTGCTGGCATCGCTACGCGACAGCCAAGAAGCCTGAGAAAGTGTGTGAGAAGCATGCCGATGTCAGGAATGGGTGCCACTGGCGGCTTGCCCGCCAGTGCGTTAAGCGTAGGTTGATCACACTGGCGGGCAAGCCGCCAGTGGCACACGCCTTCTCCCACACTTGCTGAGTTCGGGTTAAGCGATCAGGGCCGTCACGATCTTGCTGGGGCTTGGCTTCGACTCGCAGCGACCAACACCGTTTTGCGCGATAGGCTTGAACATTGAATTATCCACGCCACGAGCCGCGACCGTCAGGGAGCGGGCGTCTTCAAGCATCCCAGATCGATACCAGACACAAGCCGGCTAGGCCTACCCCAACGCCTGGGTCGCCGCGGCGACCGCGGTGCCTTGCGGAGCCGCCAACGCCCCGGTGCGGCGCAGCTGCGATTCGATCGCGATGAGTGCCGCCAGCGTGTCGCCCGCATCGACATAGCCCATGTGTGAGAGTCGGAAGATCTTGCCCTTCCACTTCGCGCCCCGCCCGTCTTGCCCCCCGGCGATGTGCACGCCATACCCATCACGCAGCGCCGCGCGGAACTTCGAATCCTCAACCCCCTGGGGGTAGTACGCCCCGGTGACCGAGTCGCTGGGCGAATCGCTGATCAGCGCTAGGCCCATCGCTTGCAACGCAGCACGGGTCGCCCCAGCCAGCGACGCGGTGCGCGCCCAAACCGATTCTAGCCCCTCGGATCCGATCATCTCTAACGCGACGCGCAACCCGCGGATCAGGCTCACCGGCGGGGTGAACGGCACGTCGTTCTTGCGCCAGCTAGCCAGCCAGCGGCGCAGGTCGAGGTTGTAATACCCTCTGGCCTGGGTCTGTTCTAGCCGCTGAACCGCCCGCTCACCCAGCCCCACAAACCCCAGCCCGGGCGGGAGCATCAGCGCTTTCTGTGAGCCGGTGACCAGCGCGTCGATCCCCCACGCATCCATCTCAACCGGTAGAGCGCCCACCGCGGTGATCCCATCGACCAGCAGCAGCGTGTCGGTCTGGCGGGTGATCGCGGCGATGGCCTTCACATCGGCTGCGGTCGCGGTCGACGTCTCCGAATGGCAGACCGTGATCACGCTCACGCCGGGGTTGGCGTCAAGCGCTTGGGAGACCTGATCGGGCCTGACCGCCTGCCCCCACGGGACGTTGATCTTGATCTGCTCAACGCCATACGCATCGTACACGTCCTGCCACCGCTCGCCGAACTTCCCGCTGGCGATCGTGATGGCTTTGGAGCCGGGCACAAGCAGCGAGACCTGCGCCGCTTCGAACGCGGTCGTGCCCGATCCGGCGATGGACAGCACCGGCCCAGCGGTGCCCAACAGCCGCTGGAGCCGCTGCGAGGCGTCTTGGAAGATCGCTTGGAACGCCTTGGTGCGGTGGTGGATGATCGGCTGGGCCATCTCCAGCAGCACCGCTTCGGGCACCGCGGTAGGACCGGGCGTCAGCAGACGGGTCTTGTGAAACACAGGGGCAGGCGTAGCGGTCATGGTCGGGTCCAATCCACTTCAGTGGGCGGGCAAGCTAATGTATATTCTGGGGCGGTTCAACTATACCCATTTGGTCACGATTTCGCTCTGTTGAGAATCATCATAAGCCAGCGCAGCGATCAAAATCTGGGTAGCGGCCACACCCAAGGCCAGCAGCCAGCCATCGAATTAGCTGAAGCGGGTCGTCCCTCCTGTGAACATGGAATGGATCCCAGCCAAGGCTGGGTGGCGCTGTGTGAGTGGGACGAGATCCCTGCTCACCCCAATGGGAAGCATGTGGTTATACAGGGCCAAGCGCTAGCGGTGTTCCGGATCCAGGGCGAGCACCACGCGGTGCGCGCCATCGACGACACCTGTCCCCACGCGGGCGCTAGCCTCTCGGGCGGGCACCTCCACGAGGGGTGTGTGGTCTGCCCCTGGCACGGCTGGCCGTTCGATGTCGATACGGGCCGGTGCCCCGACAACCCCGAAGTGGGCATCAGGGTGTACCCCGCGTGTGTGCACCAGGGCCGGGTGTGGGCCAGGGTCGACCCGGGGTAACCCCACGACCCACGAGCAGACCCGATTCTTCTGCAAACCCGCACCCATCCCAGTGTGTGTTAGCCGCTTAGCGTGGTGCCAATCGCTTGATACGCTTCGATCGCGGCCATGATCGTGGCGGCTTTGTCGAGGGTTTCCTGGTACTCCAACGCCGGCTGCGAGTCGGCCACGATCCCCCCGCCCACCGAGAAGTCAACGCGACCCGCTTGGGTGTCGACCAGCATCGTGCGGATCCCCACGCTCAGGCACGCGCTACGCCGTGACAGGTACCCGATGCACCCACAGTACGGCCCGCGCCACACCGGCTCCAACGCATCGATGATCTGCATCGTCCGCACCTTGGGTGCACCCGTGATCGACCCCGCCGGCAGCGCGGCGCGCAGCAGGTCAACCAGATCCTTCGAGTCGTGCAGCCGCCCCTGCACCGTTGCCACGCCGTGGTGCACCGTGGGGTGCGATTCGACCTGACGCGCCTGGGTCACCCGGACCGAACCGTAATCGCAGACACGCCCCAGGTCGTTGCGCATCAGATCGATGATCATGTGCAGCTCGGCGGCGTCTTTCTCGCTGTCACGCAGCTGGGTGGGGTCGACCCAACCGGGCCTTGTGCCCTTGATCGGCCGGGTCACAACATGTCGCCCACCCACTTGGAGGAATAGCTCCGGCGACGCCGACGCGATCGCACGGTGAGACGGCCCCAACCCCACGGTGGCACCCGTGGCAGAGGCGTTGGTTAATTCGAGATACGCCCCATACCACGCACCCGACACCTGCGCCAGCTGATCGTACAGCCCGCGGCCGCTGCCGGGCATGGTATCGTATAGTGGGGAGGTGAACCGTTGAGCGAGGTTGACCTGGAACACATCACCCGCGCCGATGTAATCCAACGCTTGGGCGACACACCGTTCGTACGCCGACCGGCTAAAATCGCTGGTGGGTGTGCCCACACCACACCGGGGTGTGTTGGGTGGCAGGCGATCCAAATCGGGGCAGCCCGGCGCGCCTTGCTTGGCCCAGCTGCCGCAGGCCGACCAGGATTGAGTCAACCCATCGTAGACCAAGTAACCGGGGCAGTACCCCAGCTCGATGACCGGCCAGCCCCGATCGTCCTGCGCCGCGTAGGGCCCACCGGTGGCCAATGGTTCCACCCACCGCCCCAAGTCGTAGCCCAGCATGCCGACCCAGATCCCTTCGCTATCGGCTTCTAACAGCTGGCGCAGGTCATGGAACGGCTGGTGGGTCCATTGACGAACGGGGCATTGCTCACGGGGCCCGATCCACTGGCTTTGGCCCGGGGGTGGGTGCCCCGTCCCCGTAGGGTGGGGCTGGTTGGTGCGCCGGTCTACCACAAACCGATAGCTGCCCACCGGTGTGGTCAGCACCGACCACCGCGCCCAGCGCGCATCAAACCGGCCCGAATGCAACAGCAACGCCCGGGTATGCGCCGGCCACCGCCCCAACGCTTCACGCGGGTCGAACCGCCAATCTAATCGTCGACCGAGGGATAAACCTTGCATGCGAGTAATTGAATCATTGGAAAATAAAACCCACTCCCTGACGGTCGCGGCTCGTGGCGTGATGGCGTAATAAAACTGTTGGCTGGCGCACCAACCGGTATCACGACACCAGCAGCTCGGTGCCGGGTTGGATCGATTCGGGCAGCCGGGTCTGATCCAGGTCCTCGGGTTCGATCGCCGCTAGCTGGCTGATCTCGATCACCGCATCGGCTTGACCCTGATCGTTGCGGGGCACGCCGACACCGTGCTGCTCAAGCCAGCCCGCGGCCCGTTCGATCTGCAGCCGATAGCTGGTCTCGACACTATCCACACCCTCAGCGTTCTTGATCGGGGCGAACTCCTGGGTCCGATCGGTTTCGTACACGATCGACCGCTGACACAGCGGCAATGCATCGAAGACAAACAGCTCCAGCTTAACGGCATTGGGGGTGTCGGGCGAGAGCGGTTGGCCGGTGTCGGGGTCCACACAGCGCACCTTCTTTTCGGCGCGGTGGTAGGGCAACGCAAACCCGCTTGGCTGGGTGTTGAGCGACTCCACAAAATCGACCCGGATCATGTGGATCGCGATCGACCCGGCCCGGAACTTGAGCTGACCGTCGGGTAGACGCTGCTGAGCCAGATCATCGGGTAGATCCGAGTATTCAATAACCGAGACGCGCCCGTCGGCCAGGCAGAAATTGCCAACCTTCTCCGTGGGCGAGGCCTTGGGCAGCATCTTCGACGACATCTCGCATCCGTCTAACGCGTGCAGCCCCACGAACAGCGGGTCGATCACCTTGACCAACGGGTTGTCGACCTGGGTGTAGCTGATCTGTTCGATGCCTTGCTGTTTCATGGCTTGGATCGCGCCGCTGGTATGCAGCGCCTTGAGCGACCCGCCGTGCCCATTGGGCGACAGCGCCAACGCCCCGGGCGATTCCAGCAGCACCTGCCCGGTTTGGAGGTCGATCGCGGGCATCATGGCCTGAGGGAAAAAAGTGACGTGGTCTGGCTCAAGCCCAAAGTAGCCGTGCGCTTCGAAGTAGGCGCGTGTGTCGGCGTCGTTGGCGGTGCTGGTCATGATCGACCAACGGCAGGGCGTGCCATACTTCTGTTTGACCTTGCGCAGGTATTCGGCGAAGCAGGCAAACAGCGGCAGCTTGCGGATCGGGGTCGCGGGGTAGGTGCCCTTGGGGCCGTCCCAACCCAGCCGCGTGCCCTGCCCGCCCGCGACGGTAAACGCCGCGACCTTGCCCTCTCGGATCAGCTGCTGGCCCAGCTCACGCGCTTGCTTGTATTTGGATTGCAACGCACCCGTGGGTGTATAGGGGTAAAAATCGACCGGTTCGATCTGCCGGGGCAGCTTGAATTCGGGTTGGCGGTTCACATGCGTCTCGATCAAGCGCGCGGTCTGGGGCCAATCAACCGCTTCGATCTGCGACAACAGCGTGTCTTGCTGATCCGCATCCAATTGATCAAAGAATCGCAATGCGTGCGATTGACCCACCTGTTCTAGGGTGTTCTTGGCTGCGAAGAACCGCTCGTTGATGGCTTGTTGCTGCGTGGTCATGGTCGGTCGGCGTGTTGCGTTAGCTAGGCATCGGGGTTGCGTTTAGTCCGGGCATGGGCTTTGCCACACCGCTTTGCCGACAAAGAACGGGCCGAGGCGTTCGATGTATTGGGCGGTTTGCGTGGTCTTACGCATGGCTTGAACCACCGCCGATAGCGGGTGCAGCTCTTGGCCGACCAAGCCGATCACAAAATCGTTGTCGTTGGGGTCCAGCCCGTAGCAGGCCAGGCGCACATCGTGGGCCAGGCCCGCTTCGCCGAACGACCGGCCGATGGTGGCGTGCTCCATCAAAATCGGCCGCTGCTGATCGGGCGGCAGCTGCGCAAACGCACCACGCCGACGCAGGGGGTACCAGACCGCCCAAGGCCAGTTTGGGTTTAGCGCGGTTCGGCGTGGTCGGCCCAGCAGCGCGTCTTCCAGATCGGGCTCATACCCCAGCGCATAGGTCCGCCCCAGCATGGTCATCGCGGGTTTGATCGCCAGCGCGTCGAACGGCGCCGCGTTGAGCATCGGGCGCAGCTGGGCCACAAAGAAATCGGGGTCTTCGTGGAGGGTCAGCAGCCCCACGCCACGCGGGTCGTGGAGGTCTTCATAGACCACCGCTTCGACCTTGGCTTGCGCCAAGGCTTGGCTTAGCCGGCTAGCATCGGGGCAGCCACCCATGGCTAAGAACTGAGCGTACAGACGCCGGTCCAGCCGCTGGGGTTGACCGTCCTTGGGCGCCCCTTTTTCAGCGAGGTCGGGTTTTTCCATGACCGGTTGCATAGGCACACATCCCATTGCAAACATCGAAGACGCCGCGGGGCAGCCACGCCGCGCCAACGGCCCAAACGCCCGCCCTACCCGCGCCTGGGCATGATAGCATAAGCCCCGGGCGCACCGGGGTGCCAGGATGGTATACTAAAACCATGCGGATTAACCGGATCACCAAGAAGCTTGCCGTGGTCGTTTTTGGCTTGGCGTTGGGTTGGTATGTGGCGGGTATTGCGCCCACGGCCGGTGTGAGCTTGGCAGACGATACCCAATCGCACCCCAAGCCCCACCACCCGCCGCATGATTTGCCCCACCACGGCGCGTTGCAGGGCGGCCATGGCCAGCCCCCCACCCACGCGGCTGCCGATCCCCATCATGATGACCACCACGACCCTGCCCTGGCCGCTGCCCAGCTGCTGGTGCCTCAGCGGGGTGATGTGGGGTGGTACCGACCGATGTTAGCCATCGCGGTGGGGCTGTTTGTCGCCGCCGTGGTGCTGGGGATCCCCGCTTTAAAAGCCCAGCGGCCCGACCCCGCAGCCGACCACGACGCGGGCCATCACTAGGTGCTATGCGTCCGCCCGGTGCCGCCGCCTAAAACAACAGGCATTGGTTTGAAGCGCGTTTTCCAAGTGAGGTGCGTATAATGACTACACACACAAGCTTGCTCCCTCTAGCCCAAAGGTGAACGATGGCGACCAGCTTTGGTGCTTTAAGCACAGATTTTTACGTGAACCAGAAGCTGTCTCTGAAGATGGACCTGCCCAAGGACCGCGAGACGGTGCTGCACCTGTTCGACCGGGTGCGCAAGGCGGTCCCGACCATGAGCCGCTTGAGGCGGTACGAGGGTGAGCTGGCGTTGGAGTCGGCCCGAGGCGACGTCGATTACCGCTGGATGGCGCTGCGCCGCACGAGCATCCGCTCGGGCCACGTCAACCCCGCGACCATGAAAGACGCTTACAGCCTCCACCGCCTGATGCTTGAGCTCACCCCGTACAACCTGACGATCAGCCCGTTAGACATCGACTATGTTGAGCTGCTGTTCGGTTTTGACCTGGAATGCAAAGCCAACCAGGACGAGGTGGTGTATGAGGCGTTGATCGCCAACACCCCGCTGGCCGACTTGCTGAGCATCCCGCAAGCCAAGGTCATGGAGCTCCAGCCGATGTTCGGCCTGTCGCTCAATGAGCTGGGCGACCTGCAGGCCAACTTTGAGGTCAAGACCCGCACCAAGACCCGCCGCGGGCGACCCGCACGCAGCCACCGACAAGAGCCGATCAGCATCTTCCTCACCGTCCGGAAGTATGGCTCGGTTGAGCGGATCGAAGACCTGCTGAGTGTCTTCGACCTGCTGGCCTCGCACGCCGAGACACTCGCGACCGAACGGCTGGTCCCCAACCTGCTGACACCCATCGCTCGGCAGATCACCTCCAGCAACGCGTAACACCACCGGCTGATACGCTCAGCGGCGATCAGGTTCAGATGCGGCGTTGCGTGGCGCACCTTATCTCAGACACTTGGTTAAGATTTGCAGCAGGACACCCGTGTCGGATTCAAAGCTTCAGGTGATGGTGTTGGCCGGCGGGCCGGACCGTGAACGACCGGTGAGCCTCCAGTCCGGCGCTGCGGTTACCCAGGGATTGCGCGATGCGGGCCACAGCGTCCAGCAAGCCGACATCGGGCCCGACAACCTGGCGGCTTTAGATCGATGGGTTCAAGGGGGTGGTGACGTCATTTTCCCCGTGCTGCACGGGCCATGGGGCGAGGGCGGACCGCTGCAGCGGATCTTAGAGGGCCGTCAGATCCCATTTGTCGGTTGTGCGTCCGCCGCCGCCGCGCTGTGCATCGACAAGCACCGCACCAAGCAGGCGCTGATTGAACTGGGCTTGCCGACGCCCGAGTCTGAGCTGACCCAGCCCAACGCGCCCCGCCCCAGCCTCCTGCCCCCACTGGTCATCAAGCCGCTGTGTGATGGCAGCAGCATCGATGTGTCGATCTGCCACAACCGTGAACAAGTCGACGATGTGTTGCGCCGTCTCAAGGCATCCCCCCATTTGCTTGTTGAGCGGTATGTGCACGGTTGCGAGCTGACCGTGGGCATCCTATCTGGCCCGGAAGGTGACCAGGCCTTGCCGCCGATCCAGATCCTGCCCGCGACCGATTTTTATGACTACCAAGCCAAGTACAAACGCGACGACACACAGCTGCTGATCGGCTCGGACCAGATCCAGCTGCCCAACGCGGTACTTGATAAGGTTCAGCGGTTAGCCTTAGCGACCCACCGCGGCTTGGGCTGCCGCCACTTGAGCCGCGTCGACCTGATGGTGGATGAACACCACCAGCCGTGGATCCTGGAAGTCAACACGATGCCCGGCTTCACCAGCCACTCGCTGCTGCCCCAAGCCGCGGCTCATGCGGGGGTGCCGATGCCGGCGCTGGTGAACCGGTTGGTTCGGTTGGCGGTGGGGTAGCGGCCAAACACATCAAGGGCCCACACGCCGTGGCTGCCAGCGATCAGATGGCTTGGGGCCGGCCCCTCACGGTTCACGCCAGATCACCCGGACGTTGCGACGCCCATCATCCGGCCAGGTGCGCACCTGGCCGCCGGTGAGCTTCATCCATACAACCCGCACCAACAAGATCAGCTGCGCTATCACCCCAAGCGTAACAAACACAACCAGCCCAACGATGGCCGCGGCGATCAGCAGCGCCACCAGCGGTATAACCAAGATCAGGGTCGCCGCAACCAGTGCTGTCATCGTCACCCAGCGCGGCCAACCGGGGGTGATCGCCTGTGGCTGGGGCCCGCCCTGCAGATTATGACGGATCCACCAGATCGCCATCACTCAACGGTAGCGGTCAGTCAGGGCTGGGGCAAGCCTTGGGCGGGTAGCCTGATAAAGTGCCCCCATCCACCAGCCGATACATCTGGAGAGTCAATCTCTTAGCACACCATGTGCTGCTCAACGGAGGGCCCACCATGAGCCAAGCCTCGTTTGCCGCCGGCGCCAATTCATCCGGCCACGACAGCGATGCGGTGATCAAGGCGGTAACGCGTGAAATCAGCCATATCGCCACGCTGCCTGAGGTAACACTCAAGATTATCCGGCTCGTCGAAGACCCCGACTCCACCGCCCAAGACCTCAACAACGTCATCAGCAATGATCCCGCGCTTGGCGCTCGGATCTTGAAGGTGGTGAACAGCGCGTTTTACGGCCTGCCGGGGCAGATCGGGTCGACCAACCGAGCGATTGTGCTGCTCGGGCTCAACGCGGTGAAGAACATCGCGGTGGCCGCCAGCCTCACCAAGCTGTTCCGGGGTGGGCAGATCTGCTCGGCGTTTAACGCCCGGGAGCTGTGGCAACACTCGATCGCAGTAGGCACGTGCACGCGCATGCTGTCGGCCAAAGCCGGGCTGGGCCTGCCCGACGAAGCGTTCTTGGCCGGCCTGATCCACAACATCGGGATCATGGTCGAACTCCAAGCCAGGCGGGCCCAATTCGTCGAAGTCATCGAGCGGATACAGCAAAACCCCAACCTCAAGCTGCGTAACGTCGAAACCGAGGTGATCGGCGCCAACCACGAACAGTTCGGAGCCGAGCTGTGCAAGCTGTGGAAGTTCCCCGTCAGCTTCAGCCACGTCACAGGATTCCACCACCGCCCCTTAGAGCTCGCTCCCCAGAACCGCCGGCTGACATGCCTGGTGCACATCGCCGACATCGTGGCGTCAAACCTGAAAATCGGATTCTGCAACGGCGTAGAAACCAACGACCTGAACCCAGACATCCTCTCCGAGCTGAGCCTAACCCAGCCCGACATCGATCAGATCAGTGAAACACTGCCCCAGGCCACCGAAGAAGCCATGGTGCTGCTCCAAGACGCGGGCTAAACCGCCCACACCCCGAGCCCGACCGGGGTGGGTCACAAGCTTTTTATCTTGGCGTCTCTCTTTTCCCTCCGGGCGACGATTCGTATGAGTCGTCGCCTTTTTTGATACCCATGGGTATACCGGTCCCGATCAGGTTTACGGGGTCCGGTTCGTCCGCAGCAGGGAAATCCTCGGCGTGTTTGTGATTCCGACGCGGCAAACTCATACCCGATGGGTATATCAACACCACGCGCGTCACACCGCACCAAACAACTCAACCCGCCGGTGCCCGCCAGATGCCCCGCTAGCACCCCACCCGACTCGGCCCCACAAAACCAGGGTGGCACACCAAACGGCTTAATGGTATCCTCTGGCACGGTGGTATTACACATGCCGGTGTGAGGCAGTTGAGGTTTGAGGTTGAGGCAATCTATCCCTACCTAAGGCGCACCGCCTTTTTCATCCGGCCAGCCACAACTTTGTTTGGGGTATCGATGAGTCGTGAATGAATCTGCGGTCAGTCACCTGTCCGTGCCAGGGCCATCCTTGTTGTATAGGCCTTTCTGACACGGTATTTCCATACCCGATGGGTTTCGCTCCACTGGAGAACCACGATGCTGTATCTAGACTCTGCGGTCACCATCCGAGGGATCACGGTCTTCCGTGATTACAACGATAAAAGCCGTTTCTACTACTTCCCAAACGCGCCCCGCCTCGCAACCGAAGCCGGCCAGCCCATGTTCCAGCTGCTGATCTACCGGGACGTCGGCGACGCCGATTCGGGCCCAACCGGCGGGGGGTTCCTCACCATGACCACCGACCTGGGCGTATCGCCCGGAACGCTCCAACAGGTCGCCAACGAGCTATCGGGTCGCTTCGGCGTGCAGGCCACACTCACGCCCGTGCCCGTCAAATCGGGGTCGGTGCGCGTCACCGCGCTAGACAGCGCCACAGTCGAAGACCAGGGCACACGCCAAACACGATTCGTGGAAAACCTGATCGCCAACGGCACGCCCAGCCTGTACGGCGATCAACGCGCCGCGTTCACCGCCACGCTCAGCAAGCAGGGCGCAACACTCATGAAGGCAGCCTTGGAAGGGCAAGGCGCCACACCGGTCGTCCTGGTCTACACCCTCCAGTACGTCGGGCTACACCCGGCCTACGACGTCAAGATCACCATCGACTTCCGTCAATCATACGAACACCTCCGATCACGGATGCAGATGAACACCTTATGGTTCAAGTCGGATATCGACCGCGAGATGGAGTCGCTCCGCAAATCCGGGGCCATCAAGATCGAAGAGGTCGTCTACGAAACCGAATCGCCCGAAGCCACCGCAGACCGGATGACCCGACTCAACGCGTTGGCCAAGGAGCTGGCCCAATGGACCTTCTTCAACCCCGCGATGAACCCAGGGACCGTGCTGGCCGCCGACCGGGGGACACTCGAAGCTTACGACGCCAGGGCCGATGTCACCAGCATCACCACCGGGCTCACCAGCACCTCACGCGCCGCACTAACGGGTGTGGGCTCGACACAAGACGTAGGCACCCCCCGCCGACCCGGCGCCGCGGTCGCCACCGACGCCGTTGAAGAACAAGGCCAAACCCCGGCCCAACCCGCCCCCACCGAGCCAACAGAAACACCATCCGATCAACCCGAAACCGCGGTCGAAGCCTGGAACCGCGCCGGCCGACCCCAAGGCGCGTACATGCTGCGTAGCCTCGAACAGGATGAACGCCATCGGATCGAGTACGAGCTGCGCCAAGTCGCCGCCGTCGAACGATCCATCGCACCCCAGGGACAGATCCGCATGCTCCCAGGCGCCACCGACCTGCCCGGGCGGATCCTCGAGGTCGATCTCAACGCAGACTTCTTCAAAACCATCGAAGGCACCATCACCACCACCGCCGACCTGTCCGCCATGGGCGTCGCGTCGGCCACGGTCAAGCTCCGCTACGGCGTCAAGCCCGACGGGTCCCAATGGAAAGACCTCCACGAAGCGACCCTGACCGCACCGGGCAACTCAGACACTTACCGCTTCTTCGTCGACCACCAGGGCACCCAAGATCTTCAATACCAGGTTGTCCTGGTGTATCGGTCCGGCTTCGCCATCGGGCACGACGCAACCACCGACGAATCGGATTGGTTCACAACAACAACACGCCACCTCGATATCAACCCGCTGACCTTCAGCTCCCTGATCCCCGTGAGCCTAGAAGCGGCGATGGTCGATTGGGATACCGTCCAGCAGATCCAGGCCCATGTCCGCTACGAAGACACCCCCTCGGGGATCCAAGCCGCCGACACCAAGATCCTCACCCGAGAAATCCCCACCGCCTCCGTGCCGATCCGACCCAAAGACCCCAACGCACGCGAAGTCTCGGTCGAAGCCACCTTCTTCTATAACGACGGCGAGACCGAGACCCTCACCCTGCGTCAGAGCGGCGACCAGCCGTTCATCCTCAACCAACCCCCCGACTCCAGCACCGTGGTCGATGTCACCCTAACCGATATCCTCGACCGCTATAAACAAGTGAGTGTGCAGCTGGGTCGCCCCGCAGAAGACCAGCCCGACGTGCAACGGACCCTCAAGCTCGACAACGCGACCACCTCCGGCCAATGGTCCTTCCGACGCGCCCAGCCAAGAGATGTCAGCTTCGCCTACCGCGCAACCTCGTTTCTCAAGAACGGCGCTGTCCGGGAAGAAGACTGGGTCACCACCGACAACCCACTGGTCATCGTTGGCGACCGCGCCGTGGGCGTCCTGGAGGTCAACATCATGATGCTGGGGGCGCTGGCCGACGGCGGGTTCCGGTTGGCCAAGATCGAGCTGACCTACCCCGACGCGCCCAGCTGGGCCGACCCGAACATCGAATACGTGTTCCGCAGCGGCGAAGAAGAATTCAACTGGCGTGTGCCCATGACGCGCACCGACGCCACCTCCTACACCTACGAAGTCACCTGGTTCGGCACCGATGGGCAGCGCACCACGACCGGCCCGGTGACCACCAACGACGAGATCCTCCTGCTCGACCCCCTAGCCCCCTGAGAATAAACCATGCCACACGAAAACCTACAAACGTACCGTGACGGTTTCTTCCAAAAGTTCCTGGCCGACCTGCCCGGATCACCCACCATCGAAACTTTGCAGCCGCGCCAGCCTCAGGGCCGACCGCTGGAGCTGATGGGCGACTACATCGATTACACCGGCAACGCATTCACGCCACTGCCCAATACCTCGATCACCCCCGATTTCGCGATCCGCACCGGGTCGGAATCCAACACACGAACCTATGCCATGCTCTGGGTGGTCGAGCGGATCGATGTCGAAACCGATGGGGCTGAGACCATGGCACGCATCCTGGCCGACTTCCGGCCACCAAACGCATCGGGTTCAGCCGAGGACGAAAGCCTTAATACGCAGCACGCCAACAACTGGGCGCAGGCGCTGTCCAGCCCCGCCACACGCCAAGCGCTGGCCCGCAACCTCAGCGACATCACCGAGGTACCAGACGGCCTGCCAACATCGAACCTCGATGAGCTCAAAAGCTTCCTCGCCTACTTCTGCACCTACAAACCCGACGGCACCTACTACACCAAAGGATCGGTCACCGAAGGCGAATTCCCCGCAGGCGTCAGCGAAACCTACCTCGCCCAAGACACCGGCAACCTGGCCGAGATCCGCCTCCAGCGGGACAACTTCTACTGCTACGCTATGGTCCCCGAACAACTCTGGAATCCCCAGGCACCAGCCACCCGCTACCGGCAGCTGGTCTATCGGATCGATGACCAAGCAGAAGAACAACAAGGAGGCGAAGGTGGTGGTGACCAAGGCCAGGACGCCACCGACCGATGGCATCTGGCGCTGCTGCACACCGTTGGCGCCACCCAACCCGAAAATACCGGCTCTCGGTTCATCTTCTTCCATGCCGACACCGGCCTGGGGCTAGCTGTGCCCCCGAATGCCCAATCAGCATTGGACCCCGCCACCGCCGCACTGGTCGATGAGCTGCCCGCCCTTCAGGCCGATCTCGCTGCCACCCTTGCCGACCCCAACACACCAATCGTCGGCACCGAGCAGTCGCCCTACGTCTTGCTGATCGGCGCCGTCACCGAAGCCTTCCCCGCAACCGACCTGCCCGAAGGGGTTATCGCTGATGGCGAAGGCGCTACCCGCACCTTCCGCTGCCCGCCCCAGCATGTCATGGCGTTAGCCGAACGCGATGACGTGGATAACCTCGTGCTGTCAACCCCGGTCTGGCCCACCATGCAGCAGGCCAAGCAGGAGATCAACCTAGCCGGCCGCACACTCCCCACGGGCGTTACCGCGGCCAATACCGGTCAAGGCGTGCTCGTGGGTATCGTCGATTCGGGGATCGACGGCGGTCACCCCGCATTCCTGGGCCGACACGACGACCCAACCAAAACCCGTATCCACTCGGTTTGGAACATGCGAGAATCCGGCGGCCAATCGCCCTGGGACCGCAGCAGCAGCGCCAACAAGCCGGCGTACCGCTCCATGCAATTCGGCCGGGAATACATCGGCCATGACGAAGTCACGACCGTCAACGATCGCGGGATCGGGCACGGCACGCACGTCGCAGGGATCGCCGCCGGACGCGCGTTTGGGACCTGGCCAGGCGGGATCTCACCCGGTGCCACGATCGTTGTCGCGGGGGTAGGCACGTCCGGTGGATATGTCAACGATGTCATCGCGGGTGTCAAATACTGCTTCCAAAAAGCGCGGGAATTGAGCTTGCCCTGCGTGGTCAACATCAGCCTCGGTACCTCGCACCATGCCCACGACGGCACCGATCCGCTTTCGATCGCGCTAACGCAGCTCGTCAGCCAAAACTTCACCCCATCTTCGTTGTTCGTTGCTACCGCTACGCAGGTGTACCTCGACGGTCGGATCATCTGCGCATCAGCGGGCAACAACCGTGGTGACAACCTGCATTGGCAGACGACAATCCCCGCCGGTGGGGAGGCCTCCGTGGTCTATCAGCCGTTTGGCCGTGGTGTGAGTTCACGAACTACCTTCGACGGCGTGACGTTCTGGGCTTACAATGAAGATGGCACAGCCGTACGCCTGCGCATCTCGACCCGGCATGCAACCAACGCTCTGCTTGCGACCGGAGAGATCCCCATGCAAACCTCGCACAGAAGGGTCACCTATCCCCTCCCAGGCGGGCTCCGAGTTAACCTCCACAACGGCCCGGAAAGGCCCAACAACCGCCACTTCAACCCGGAGATCTACTGGAGCCGTCCGGCACCGCCACCAGCCCCAACGCCCGCCCCATCCACCGCGCCATGGATTGTCCGGCTGCGCAACACCGGGCGGTCGAACTGCGTTGTCCACGGGTTTGCCGCCTTCCGAGAGTACTCCGGCGGCTTTATCTTCGACCCGGCTGTGACCCAGCCGCGGATTGGGGTCACCTACACACCCGACCAGTTAAGACAATTTAACTCCCACATCGTCAGCACCCCCGGCACAGGCCACGGCACGATCTGTGTGGCGGCCTTCACCAGCCGGGCCGGCATACCAAGCCACACGGTCGGCGAACTCGCCAATTTCTCCTCACCAGGACCCCTGCGTGCAGCCGCACCCGGGCAGCGCGCCATCGATGTGACCATGCCCGGGCAGATGATCAGCTCGGCAAAGTCCTGGAAACCGCACGATACTTCCCGCGGCGTCGTCGATTTGCAGGGCACCAGCATGGCCTCGCCCATGATGACCGGTGCCGTTGCAGCCCTGCTCCAGATGGACCCCAACCTCGACACCGGGCAGATCCGCAACCGGATCGAGATCGCCAGCACCCGCCGCGCCACAGACTCCGTTAATGACTGGGGACTGGGGCGGCTCAACGCAGCGCAGTTCTTGACGACTTAAGGAAAAGGCAAACCGTAAGCCATGGGGCACAGCTGCCATGCTCGATTCAGGCCGACCCCCACAACGCATCGCCGGGTTGACGCTCTTCTACGATCACGCAGACGAGCACCGGCGCTATGTCTTAGCCGAAACGCCCAGGCTGGTGGCCAATCCCACGCCCCAGCTCTCGCTGGTGCTGTTCCGAGGCGAGCAGAGCGGCGGGCTGCTGCAATTCGAATCCACCCTAGCCCCGACCGAGGCACAGTTGGCCAAGGCCGAGCAGGAGCTGCTCCAGACAGGCCGGCGTGTCACACTGGCCCGCCCGGATTGGCGCCGCGGCACCGTGCACGTCGCGGGATGGCTCCAAACCGATGAACTCAAGCCGCTCATGCTCGCGGTGGGGCCACCGATGCTGGTTGGTGATCCCATGGCCGTGGTCGCGGCGCGCCTCGATGTCCATGGCGCCGCCCTGGCCGACGCCGCGCTCAAGGGCAACGCCCTGCCGACCGTGCTGATCTTCGAACTCGAAACACTGGGCCTCTCAGGGCCCCTGGGCGTCGAGGCCGAGGCCGACCTCCAAGCCATACACGACCGCCTCACCGCCGAAGGCGCACTGACCACACCCTACGGCTACGCCCGGATCGCCAAGACCTGGGAGATGATGGAACGCGAGAACCTGATCCGGATCCGCGTGGTCGATGAGAGCGGCGACTTCGAAAGCCAGCGGGCCGAGACCATGCGCCGCGTCGGAGAAGACCTGATCGCCGGCATGTTCAGCCCGTTCCCACCACAAGAAAAACCAAAACAACTCGAAGACGGCTCCGTCGCACCGCTGGAGCTGAGCTTCCGCCTCACCGTCCGGCGTGAAGAATTGTCCACCACGTCACGCTGGAGCTTCCTGGAACGCCGGGCCATGCCGATCCGCCACTACGCAGCAGCCAGCCTCGTGGATCTGCTAGGCGATAGCCCCGCGGCTGACCATATCCATCTCGCCGACCTGACCACCGATCAGCGCCAGATCATGGTGCGTGTCGAGCCCGAGCTAGCAGCGCTGGGGCTAGCCGCGGTGGAAGTCGATCTCCGTTACACCGATACCGACACCGGCGACGATGCAGATGAGAATAAAAATGACGACAGGGATGTCGATCAGACCGTGGTCTTGACCGACGAACAACCCCAGGTTCAGATCACCACCGATCGGATCACCGGCACACCGCGGTACCGTGTCCGCACCCGATTCGACCCCGACCAAACCCGTGCCACAGACCGGGAAAGCGGTTGGCTAGAAGCACCAAGCGACCTGATCCTTGTCTCGGCCCGATACCTGTTCCCCCCGCGGACACTCACGGTCATCGCGGGCCGGGCCGAGTTCGATTGGCTCGACCACGTGGAGGTGGCGATCGACACACCCCAAGAGCTGCCCCGCTCGTTAATCCTCGATCGCCAAACCCGAAGCGCCGACGCCTACTTCCCCGCGGCCGGGGACGGCCCGCTCTCGGTCACCGCCCACTGGCGCGGTGTGGCCGGCGAGCCGTCACAATCAGACCCTATACGCACCGTCGAAGACGACATCCTCGTGCTCGATAGCCCGTTCGGCGACTCGATCAACGTGCTGGTCGTCCCCCGGCCGTCATCGCAAGTGCTCTCGATGACCGTTGATCTGCGCATGACGCACAACGGCTTTACCCACAACAAGAGCGTGTCGTGGGAATCGCCCGATTCCCAGGCCCAGCGCGTCGGGCTGCGTCGACCCGCGGACAGCCCCCGCCGCTACGAATACCGGGTGAGCCTGGTCCATCAAGACGGCACACTCGACACAGGCGATTGGACAAGCGAAGACAAGACCGTGCTGGTCGTCCCGACCATCGAGGCCGGCCAGACCATGGTGGTCCATAACGTAGAAATCGTGCTGCTGGGCGGGGGGCCGAGCGCCCGCGATAGCTTCGCGATCGAGCTGGCCTTAACCGCAGCAGAACACCACACCCAACAGGTGCTCCAGGGCACGCAAGACCAAGCCCGGCTTGTGCTCATGACACCCCAAGGCGCACCGCCACCGGTCCTGGTCGCCCGCGAGTTCTTAAACTCCGGGCAGGTCCGTGAGACACGCTGGGAAAACCCCGATGCACTGATCGTGTTGCCCCCGGTATCCTTGGTACCCCAGACCCCCTAGAAGAGACAAACAGACACCCTCCAGGAGAGACCCCGCCATGCTTTTCGATGACCCCATCCTGTACCACCGCGGCCTGACGATCTTCCGCGACTTTAGCGACCCCAAGACCTACTACTTCCTACCACCCGAAGCCCCCCGCATCGCACGCAGCGCCGAGGGCGACGAGTCGGGTGATTACGCCATGCGCTTGGTCTTGTTCCGCCCAGACCCCAACGCCCCGCCGCCGGCGGGGATGGAGAACGGCGGGGGGTTCCTCAACCTCGATACCGACCTGCACGTCAACGAGGGCCTGCTCGATGAGGTCAAAGAAGAGATCCGAAGCAAGTTCGGCGCCGACGCCAACCTCGTGCCCGTCCCGTTCCTCAACGGCTCGGTCGAGCTGGTGCTGCTTGGCGTCAACCGCGACGACGAGGGCCAACCCTTTGTGCGCAAGATCGCCGGGTCGACGGTGCCGTCACTCTACGGCACGCAACGCGCCGCGTTCAGCGTCGTGCTCGACCACCACGGCGCGGCGCTGATGAAGCAGGTGATCGAAGAAGGCGGCGTCACCATGGCGCTGGCCATCTACCACCTGACCTACGCCGCGATCCCACCGGCCTACAACCTCAAGATCACCATCGATTACGAACGCGTCTTCGAGCACCTCGACCTGCGGCTCAACGCGGGCATCAGCGTCGGCAACAGCAACACCAAGTTCGTGGGCAAGGCCGGGTTCCATATGCTCATCGAAGAGCTCAAGGAAAACCGCGTGGTCAAAGTCGAAGAGGTCGACCCGATCCCCGGCGAGAACGGGCGAACCGCAGCCAACCAGGAAATGATCAACGAGATCATCGGCAACCTCATGGGCTCCAAATGGTTCAAGCCCTCACTGGCCCAAGCCGCCCAGATGACCAACCTTGGGGCGGCTGCCTCCGGCGCAAGCAGCGGCTCTAGCTCATCGGGGTCTAGTGGGTCCAGTTCATCGGGCTCAAGCTCAAGCGGCGGTTCCAGCACAAGCGCAGCTGCGGGCAATACCCGCCAAAACGCGGTGTGGAAAGAAACCTTTAAAAGCCCCGGCTTCCCCGCCAACCGCGGCGCATCGCACACCCCAACCAGCGGCAACGAAGAGATCCTGGTCATCAGCGGCGATGGCGCAACAGCCAAGGTCGGTGACAGCGCCACCGCGCTACAACCCAAACCACTCGAAGGCAACAACCTCAAAATCGACGTGCCCGCCGGCAAAACCAAACACATTGAGATCACCTGGCCCGCACCCCAACCCGGCCAACCAAGCCAACCCCAGCAACCAGAACAGCCCGAGCAGCCCGAGCAGCCCGAACAACCTGAGCAGCCAACCGCCCCCGTTGTTACAGACTACTTCCATCTATTCTTTAACTTTGATCAACCCGATGATATCCCAGCAGAAGTTGATGCCTATTCATCTGGTAACCCGCCTGACCCCGATGACCGTTTTACGAATCATTCGCGTTCCGAGTCAGACCAGACCTCCCCGTCTCCCCGCGGCCCCGCAGCGCTAGCCGCATGGCTACAGACCCTAACGCCCGATGTGCCGCTTAAGCTTCGCGCTTACGCCAGCAACGAACGCGACCCCCGTGATACCGCACATAACCAGAGACTGTCGGAACGACGCCTTCAAGTAGCTCGACGGTTAATACAAAATCAGCCTGGTGGACAAGCCTTCGATACAAACGATCACCAAGCGCTGGGTCACGACGCTGACGGGCTCCCCCCTGACCACCCCGACGCAATCCGTGAACTTGATAGCGACACAGCAGGCAGAACCCCCGATCCCCAGCCCCAGCGCAACGGCAGCAAGCCGTCTCACCGGGTGGTGGTGATCACCGGCACCAAACTGCCGCCACCACCTCCTCCCCCTCCACCGCCGCCACCACCACCGCCTCCTCCGCCACCGCCGCCGGGGGGCACGCCATCCGTGCTGCGCGGCACCCTCACGCGAGGCCGAGGCGGGGGAGGCGGCGGCGGACGCCCCGCCGACCCCACCAAGATCGAAGCCAGCTTCGAGGTCAACCTCGAGATGATCGAACGCACCGAGAAGATCACCGCGGTCTACGAGCTGAACTCCCGCAAGGCCCGCACCCGCGAGGTCCACCCCCAGGGGCAGCTGATCCTCGACGTCATCGATCCATCGAAGTACATCATCGAAGCCGACGGGGCCATCGACTTCTTCCAATGGATCCAGATCAAAGCGTCCACCACCGCCCAGTGGGAAACCGACGGTATCGATTCGATTAACATCGATATCCGGTACGGGCCGATGCACGACGGAACGTTTAAGACCCGCCGCTCGCTGCAGCTCACACCCACCCAGGAAGAAGTCACAGCCACCAAGATGGGCGTGCTGCACGAAAACGACGACTCGGCGCTGCCGGTGGTCTACTGGTATGAATACCGCGTGACCATCAACTACCTCCAAGACGTGGCGCTAGGCGATCAGCAGGGCGCGGTGACCAGCGTCGGAGCCGAAGGCGCCGACGCCGAAGGCTGGATCCGAGATACCTCCCGCAACCTGGTGATCCACCCCCGTGACGTCACGCCGGCGATGACGGTCAACGTCGACACCGGCATCATGCACTACGACCTGCTCGAGCGGGCGATGGTGGCGCTGCACTACGGCCCGTACCGGCAAAACCTGGCGCTGTCGGCCCAGACCCCCTCTCACCGGCTGGTGATCCGCCCCGAGGAAGGGTTGGAAGACCAGAAGCTCAAGTCCGAAGGCACGCTGTTCTACCGCGACGGCGCCCAGGTGCCGCTGCCCACCCAGGAATGGTCGCCCCAGGAACTGATCGTCATCAACGAGCCGCGTGAGAACATCCTACGCGTGATGGTGATGCTAGCCGACCCCAATAATGAGTACGAGCGCGTGATCGTTCAGCTGCGCTACGAGCACCAGAACCGGGTGGTTGAAAAGAAGGTTGAGCTCACCGAGCACGCCCAGAGTGAAGAGTGGGCGGTGCGGCTAGAATCCCCCGACCACCGCGATTGGAAATACGAAGCCACACTCATTAAGACCAGCGGCGACATCGACACCGTCGATTGGACCGACACCCAAGAAACAAAAGTAGTCTTCGGGATTAAGGCCAAGGACGTCATCCCCGTCGAGGTCAACTGGCTGATCCCGCCATCGGGCGACCTGGTAGCGGTCAAGATCGACCTGCTGTACGAAGACGAATTCAACGATCTGCGGTGGGAGCACTCGGAGCTGATCCGAGGCGATCACCCAGGGCACTTCTCCTGGTCGATCCCTATCCAAGACGAGGAGCTACGCAGCTACCGGTACAGGGTCACGGAGTTTCGTCAAACCGGGCCAAAGGAAGGGCCGTGGACGGAGTCGGACACAAAGGTGCTCGTGCTGATGCCCCTGCCCTAAGCAGCGTCGAGGGCATCCTGCTGCGGGCCGCGCTGCTGGCGGGCTTAGGCGCCCAAGCGTCTGTGTTGGCCAAGCGGCTGGCCGCGGCCACCGCGATCGGCGACGCACGCTCTTGCTTAGACGCGGGCGCGCCGATCCAGCTCACGGTCGACGCCCCGGGCCCCGCCGGCCTGCGCATCGGCCTGCGCCTGGGTGACCGCCTTGACGACAACACGGCGCTTGAGACGCTTGTCCCCGAGGCACACCGCCGGTGCTTAACCCAAGCCTTGGCGCCGCTGCCACCCGCCTCTCACGCGAGCATCGGCGTGTGGCTGTTTTGGACCCAAGCACGGCAATCGATCTTTGTCGACCTGCGCGACCGCCACCCCACCCAAGCTGTAAACCGCGTCAAGCAGGTGCTCAACAACCCACAGCGCCAGCGCCTCGAACAGATCCAATCCCAGCTGCCCGGCGCCCGGCCCTGGGCGCTGCGGGTTGAAGCGGCAGACACCGGCTTGTGCCGGGTACACCTGCACTGGATCATCGGACGGCAAACCTCGCCAGAAGCGGTAGCCAACACCCTCGCCCCGGGCCATTGGCCGGTGGTTGTCGAAACACTAAGCCACCTTGTCCGTCGCCCGGGCCGAAGCGGGCGGTGGGTGTTCGCCACACCGCTAGACGATCACAGCCCACCGGCGCTGCGCGTGGTCAATACCGCTTGGGTGCTAACACCCGAAGATACCAATAAACCAAAATCATTAGCGCGGCTCATGGCGGCGCTGGGCGGCTGCCGCGACCACGCCCAGGCGCTGTGGAGCCTCTGCCAAGCCACCGCTGAGACCAACCCCAAGTGGCGGGTCGGGCGGGCCTGTGAAGTGAGGGTTGACGGCAATGGGCCCCGGGCGCGGCTGTTCCTTACCCCACAGGTGTCCCCACCGCAGGCACCAGCAGCTGCGAATCAGTCGATTCTTCAATCTCACCAACCATCGGCTGCCCGTTGAGCCCGTAACGGATCACCCGGTAGCGCACCGATCCCATGCCGTCCTCGCCCACCGGCGCCAGCAGCATCGCCGGGTCACGATCAGACTCCGTAAAGGCCACCGAATCGATCTCCTGGTCTTGGTCGTCCAACAGCTGCACCCGTACCGCGATCAGCTGATGATCGGCCAGCTGCGGCCCGGCCAGCAGCCGGACGCGGATCTGGCGGTGGTCGCCGGTGTGGTCTCGGATTAAGACCACCGGGTCGGATGTCTCGAACTGGTCCATAAAGGTGCTGCCGTCGCCGCGGATCACCAAGACGTCGATCAGGGCCGGCGGGGGTTGGGGTGAAAGCGAGGGCAAAACCACCGTCTGTGACCGGCGCACCCCCGGTTCGAACCGCACCGCGTCCGACGCCGACCACGTCCCATCGGCGAACGCGACGTTCACCGAGGCCTCCAAAAAATCAGGCGACAGCATCGGGAACAGGCGCAGCGTCCGCCGGCTCTGCCACGGGGCGTGGACCAGCAGCGACGTGCCTTCGACCGGGCCCCACGGGCCTTGCTCACGCCGACCGTCGGCTAAAAACCAAGTCGACCGGGCTTGGATCTGCAATTCCGGGGGTTGCTGCGATTCGTCAGTGTTCTCTTCGGTGGGTCGATCGGGTTCGGGCGACAACGCTGCTTCTAACCGATGCCGGAACGTCGCCGTCGGCTGGGCCTCGGTTAACATGAATGTCTCTTCTTGCTTGCCCTCGACCATCATGTCGATCTGGACCTGGGGCGTCTCGGAAAAGACCACCGTGCCCGGCAACAACTCCACTTCAACCCGCGGCACGCCGCTCAGGGGGTGGGCCGCGAGTTCCAGTGACTGGCTGGTGCGCCACGGCGAGATAAAGGCCGGCGGCCCGGGCCAGGGGCTGTCGTCCCGGAAGTGCACCTCGGTGCGAAAACGATACCGCGGCGGCTGGCCGTCGGTCCAGGCGGCGAACCGTTCGGGCTCCATCGCACCGGGGCTGAAAACCAAAGCCTTCTGTTCCTGAGGTTCTGATTCGTCGGGGTAGGCCAATTGTACGACCAAGCGATCGACCCCAAGCGCATCGAAGTCGCCCAGCGGGCGCACGTTGACCAACAGCCGGTCCCAGAAATCCCCGCGGTCTTCGGCTTCGACGATCTTTGGCCGCGGCCCGATGCGCGACAGCAACCCCTGGGGGGCTGCGGTGCGCCGCTCCGCGCGGGACTCCGACCAGTCGAGCGTGATCGTCCGCAGCTCTTCTTGCTTGATGTCGCGGAACGTGAACTGCAGCTTGAGCGCAAAGCTTGACTGGCCCCCAGCCGCCCCGCCCTGACCCCCGGCTGCGCCGCCCCCGCCTTGCCCAAGGAGATTCAACGCCTCGGGGGAGAGACCCAGCTTTTCCGACAGCTGTGAGGCGATCGAGTTATCGGCCAGCGCATCTTGGAGGGTCGACGCCCCCAGCGCGGTGGCGGCGGCGGTCGCTTTCTGGAGCAGGTCCTCGTGTGCCGGGGGCTGGATGCTGCTCTCAAAAAACTCCTCTAGGATCTTGTCCTGGAACCAGCGGATGGCTTGATCGACCTTCGACTGCAGGTCGGCGTCGTCGGTGAAGTGGGTGACCTCGACCCGGATCGCCCCGGCTTCGACCAGCTTCTGCGTCGCCGACTCCACCCCGGCACGCACGCCTACCCCTTGGTACGCCACACCGAACTCAAACCCCCACGAAAGCTCTTCGTAGACCCGCTTGTAGTCGGCGTGGAGCTTCACATGCAACGCGGGTTGCAGCCCGGCGTATTCCAGCTCGTAGCGCACGCCCAGGGGGCTGACGCCCTCGATGTCTAGCAGCGCCTCAACCAGCCGGGCGCCCTGCCCGCCCAGCATCATCGAGAAGACCGCGCGGTTGCTTGCCGCCAGGTCGGGCGTCACTTCACCCAGCAGCTTCTCGACGAACCCGTCGCCTTCCTGCATCGCCGCAGCCAGGTAGGCCTTACCCCCGATCCACGGCACCTGCACGAGTTTGGGTTGGCTGATCCCCTGGGTGATCAAATGCTCGGTGGCTTTCTCAAGCTGGTCTTCGGTGACACTTAACTCGGAAGTAAACGACAGGAACCCCACCTCGGCGTCGTCGATCACATCGGTCCGCCGGAACTTTACAAACGAGAGTTCCGGTTCCGCCCCGACCCGGGCGATGCTGGGACGGACGGGGATATAAAAGACACGGTCCGGGTCGGCGTGGTCGCCAAACAACGCCAGGTCCGCGATCACACCCAGCGGGCGGTCCAACGCAAGCATCGGTTATCCTCCATTAGGTGACGCGGGGATTTCAAGCAAAGTGTCGTTGCTGCTCTTGGGGCCTTTGGTGGGGTTGAAGCCGTCGGACCGCAGCCACGTGATGGTGTATTGATAGGATCGCTTGCTGGGGTTTTTCAGCTGGATCTGCCATTCGTTCTGATCATTGGGACCAAGGATAAAGGTTTCTGTTTCGTGCACATGATCCTCACTGCCCTCACCCCCTTCACTGTCTTCGTCACGATCGTCGTATTCCAGCTCCACTTTGACCGATTCGACCCCGGGCGCCAGTTCCTTGGTGACCACCTGCACCGTGAGCTGGCGCACATACTTTTCACCCACCGGGATCGTGGGCGCGTCGGTGCCGATCCAACCTGTCTGCACGAAGTCGCCGGTGTCCGCGGTGATCAGCGTCATCCGGTACCGGTAGCGGCGCTTGGTCGGGTCGGCCAGGTTCACCGTCCACGCCAGAGGCTTCATGATGTTTTCCTTGTCAAACATCAGCGTGCCGGTTTCATGGATCCCGTTTTCTTCGTCGGTGTACTCCAGGTCGACGATCAGGTTGGCGGTGTTGCGGCGGTCGCCGGCGACCATAGCCCGGATCACCAGCTTGTTGGGGTGGGGATCCGTAACGATCGCTTCGTCCTGCTCCATCGGCATCCAGCCGGTCTCGACCTGCTCGCCCGATGCCCCGATGTAGGTCAGGCGGATCTCACGCTGACCCGACGTATCCTTGTCGACCCGGAACCGGGTGCTGAAGTTCTTCTTCGAGGCCTGGATCACGCCGTCTTCGTAGTGCTCGTAGCTCCCGTCGTCGGTGCGGTACCGCATGATGGCCTGCACCGCCGGCCACCGATCAAACGGGAAGGTCGGGATCGCGGCGACCTCCAGCTCGATGCTCTCGTAGAGCTCGCGGGGCTGAAGCACCAGCACCGTCCCTTCGTGCTCGATCCAGTCTTCGCCTGAATCGACCTTGGGCCTGGGGCCGGGCACCGCTTCGTCTTGGAAGACGACCTCGTACTTGTAACGAAATTTGTTCCCGGAGGTGCGGTCCATCCAATCCCGGTGGGTATCCTCGGATTGGTCTTTATCCAGGAACGTGCTCCAGTGGCGCACGGCGCCGCTGTCGGCGTCGTCGTACTCGATGTCGACCGAGATCCCCGCGATGCCGTCGGCCTCCCACGCCGCGGCGGCCGAAACCCGGAACGGCAAAACCTTCCACGCCGCGGCACCGCCGTCGACGATGGTGATCAGCTGATCTTCGGTGATCGCGGACCCCGTCATCAGGTTGTGCATGTGGGCCTGGGGGTAGATCGTGCGCTCGGCCGCCTTCCGCATCGTCCAATCGATGTTGAGCGTGCGCAGCTCCTCGACCTTGACTTCCTTGCGGCGGTAGGTATACCCAATGCCAAACGTGTGCGCATTTTTGTGGATGTGGGTCAGCGTATCGACGATATCGTCGGCTGTGCTGCTGCCTATCGCGTCTTCGCGTTCAAAGGTAGCCTCAAAGAACTGCTCGAAAATCAGCTGGCGTACCGAGTTCATCACCTTCTCACGTTCCTCGTCGGCCGCTTCGGCGCCGATCCCCTCCACGGTGATCTCCAGCTGGATCGTCTTGTTTTCGACCATGGTGTCGATCGATTTTTGGATCTCCTTTTCGTAAAAAAGGAGATTCAATTTCTCCTGCTCGCTGAAGTGGTCGTACACCTTCTCCCAGTCAACCCGGGCCTTGATGTTGAAGGCCGGCTGGAGCCCGGCGAACGTCAGCGAATACACCACCCCGATCGGGGTCACCCCATCCAAAGCGCCCGACAGCGCTGCGGCGCCCTTCTTGCTGAGTGAGGCCTGGAAGATGGCCCGGTTGTCCCCGTAGAGCGATGGGGACGAAGCGCCCATAATGCTGGTCACAAATTGGGTGGGCTGGGGCTGGTCGGGCTGGGCCGCATCCTCATCGGGGGTCGAGGCGTCCAGCAGCATCAGCTTGACGCTGCCCTTGCGGAAAAAAATCGGTGTTAGCCGCGGCTTCTGGTCCAGCCGATCCTCCAGCCGCAACGCGCTGGCCGCCTCCTCGATGATGTCCGCCGGCCACGCCAAATCGACATCAAGGCTCAGGAAACCCACCGCTTCTTCCGCATCTTCATCGATCGTGTCGAGGTCTTCGCGGTAGATCAGCAGGCGGATCGCTGGGGTGCCATCGGACATCTTGGCGATCTGAGGGAAGTTCGGCAGGTAATAAAACTGATTCTTGTCCGCGAAATCGGGGAAGACATAGAGCGCCCGATTATCTTCCCCGACCGACAGCTGGCGGACACCGTGACCCAGGTACAGCATGTTAGTTCTCCTCCCGGCGTGGGGCTGGCGGCAGCAGGACCGCTGGCTTCTCAAGGGTCAAGGGGGTCGTGCTGTGCTGGGTGCCGTCGGCGAAGAACCAGGTAATCGTCATCACATACGCCTTGGGCGCGTCGTCGGCGATCGGGATAAACCACGGCTGGCGTTCTTTGTCTGTAAACACCAGCGTCATGCGCTCGTGCACGCTGCGCTGCGGGTCGTCGTAGGTCAGGTTCACCTCAATAGCCGGGGTTAGCGTGAAGTTCTGCAACACCGGGTTGAACTCGGCGCCCGCTTTGCGGATCGAATAGCGGGGCACCACGATCAGCTCGGTCGAAGTGACCTCCCAATCCCGCATCACCGGGTCGCCTTGGATCGGGAAGTACGTTGTTTTATACCGGTAGCTGCGTGGCCCGTCTTCCCGGATGGGCACCGACCAGGCGTGCACGTCCGTGGGCTTCTGGAGCGAGAAGCTTGCCACATCACCCTCTCCTTCGGGGTCGGTGTATTCCAGGTCGATCTTGGTCAAGGGGGTGCTGTTGTAATCGAGCACCGCCCCATTGACTTTCACGTCCAGCCGCGGGGGCCCCTCGACCATCACCGGCAATGCCTGGTCGCCTTCACGCGACAACCAATCGGTCTCCTGCGTATCACCGTTTTTGAACGTCGTCAAAACACGGTACTCAAAGTGCCGCTGACTGGAATCGACCAGCAGCACCGCCCACTTCTTGAACTCGTCGGCTGACTTAAAGTTGAACTGCGCGTCGCGGTGGAAGTCGCCGTCGTTATACCGCAGCGACAGCACCGATTGGATCACATCGTCCCAGCGGCCCGCGGGGATCAGCGTCAGGTCCAGCACATCCACGTCCGGGCGGGCCACCAGGATATTATTGGTCGGGCCCTCGGTCTTCTCCCAGCTGTGTTCCACGGTCTGGCCGTTCTTGAGTAGATACTCCACGCGGTACTCAACAGACTTCTCCCAAGGCCCAAACAGCTGGCGCTGCCAGGCTCCCGAAGCGCGGTCGGGGGAGATCAAAACCGAGTGGCTGATTTTGGGGATGTCATTGCTGCGGTCTTCGTACCGCAGGTGCACCAGCACGGCGTCTAAAACATTCTCGAAGTCCATCCCCACACCCGTCACCTCGATATCCAGCTTGCCCGGGGTCTCAACCGAAACATTGAGGTTGCGCGTGGTGGCGTTGCGCTCCCACTTGGACCACTTCCCCGCCTCGCGACCGGCGAACCCCACACGCCAGCGGTAGTCGTATTTCCGCTTGCCGTCGATCACCGCCGGGTCCCACTCTTGGGGCTCGTTCGATTCGGGGGTAAAGGTAAAGGTATTGGTCTTGAGTTCGCCGCCGTGCTCGTACTTGACCTCTAGTTCAACAAAAGCCACCTCGTCTTCCTGCCAATTGGCAAACGCCCGGGCCTTGAGCCCCAGGGTCATAAAGAACGGGTCGTTGGCGTCGACGAT
Source organism: Phycisphaeraceae bacterium (assembly GCA_965223655.1). GTDB lineage: Bacteria > Planctomycetota > Phycisphaerae > Phycisphaerales > Phycisphaeraceae > CBDCXC01. Next base: position 170,095 of record CBDCXC010000016.1, on the reverse strand, counting down.
GCGGATAAACTTGTCCATGTCCGACCGGCCTTCGAAGAACGTCGTCAGCGTGGCCTGGGGCGCGACGGTGAACTCCGTGGTGGTCTGGAGCTCGACCCGCTGCTCGAACGTGGTCATGTCGACCTCGGTCTGCTGCTTGAGCCGGTAGATCTCTTTTGAGCTCTCGGCCACCTCTTCATTGGCCCATTCCTCCATGGGGGCCCGCTCTTTTTTCGCAAAACGATTGGTCATCAATTCCTGGACCGTGCTCATCGCCTGCTGCATCATCATCTGCTGGAGGTCTTCGTCCGTGACCCCGCCCATATCGATCTTGACCGTGATCAGCCCCGACTCCATCGCGGTCGACATCATCGTCTCAGATGTAAAGTAGTCGTCCGAGCAGTTGTGATGCTCGTGGAATAGTTCCTGCAGTGAGTGGTAGACGCTGGCAGTGTCGAACTTGAGGAACATCGTGGCCGGGGGCAGCTTGGCCAGCATCGTCAACTCGTAGACCACCTGGATCGGCGTCAGGTCTGTCGCGCCCGTGCCGCCCGAGTCCACCAGCGTCTGCTCCATAAACGCCGCCCCGTCGGTGGTGAGGTCCAGGCTAAACGCAGCCACGTTGTTGCCTAGCAGCGAAGCGGGACGCTCACCGATCTTGCCGTTGACCAGCCCCGGTGCATCCGGGGCGTTCATGGTGACCTTCCCGGCTTTCCACAGCGGTTCGCCAAACACCACCTCGGGCGGCTCCCCGGTCTGAACGAGTGTGGGGTCGAAATCCGGGTTCGGCATGGTTAGGGTTGTGTTGGTGTGAGTCAGACCCGAAGCGCGTTGACTGCCTTCATGGCCTTTTTTCTTCCAGTGGTCGCCGATTTTGTCGTTCGATACAGCCCCCATCGTCAAGGCACGCACCCGGCTATTGGGGATCTTCTTGATCCGCTCGAATTCATCGTTTACCCATTTCTGTAAGTCTTCCTTGATGGTTTCGAGGTGCTCGTCCTTCACCTTCAGCTCAACGTCGAACACCATGTAGCCCCCCCCGCGTGGCAGCTCCGGGTTTTCTTCGCGGGACTGATCCGAGAGCTTGTACTTGATCAGCATGAAGATCGGGTCGCCGTTTGGGCCCACCCGGACCGTGGGGAAGCCCGGGATGACGTAAAACTGCCCTAGCTTTGCGTCGTCCTGAAACACCGTCGCGGTTTCACCGGTCGGGAACTGGTATTGCTTGAATGCGGGAAGTTTCATCATGGCGTGTCACTCCTCAATAATTTTCTCTAGGGCCTAGGGTTGATAGCGGGTAATCGATAGCACCGGATCGTCGGTCTCACCCGAAGCGCCCGGGACACGGGTGCCGTCGGCGAGGTTGTAGGTGACGGCGTATTTGTACCGGCGCTGCTGCCGGTCGCCGATATCGACCGTCCAGTTCTTGTTGGGTTCGGCCTGGCTTAGCGTGAGGGTCTTGCGCTCTTCCCGGTCGATATCGGTCCAAGATAACGCGACATCCACAAACGGCGTGGCGGTAAAGTCGACCGCAAAGCCGCGGACGATCACCTCTAACTTGCCCTCCATCGGCATGCGGGCACGCGGGATAAACAGCTCGGTCTCCTCGGTCCGGATCACACCCGACTTGATCTCATCGCCGGCGGTGGTGTGCCACGTGATCTCGTACGCATACGCCCGGTTGTCCTCAGATAACAACTCGACCTCCCACTGTTTCGTTGAGATGCTGGTAAAGCTAAGTGTTTGTCGCTCATCCCCGTAGGACAGCGACACCGTAGCGACCGGTGTCTTGGAAAAGTCGACCAGGTTCGACAGCACGTTGACACGCAGCTTCGGGACGCCCGGGACGAAAATCGCCAACGCCTGATCCCCCGTGGCTGTCTGCCACTCCGATTTGTCCTCATCGCCCGAGCTCTTGTAAACGATCAGCGTCTGGTACTTGAAAGTACGATGTGTCGGGTCGCGCAACAACACCTCCCACTCAAACGATTGTTCGATGCTGGTAAACCTCGCGGTCTCGTCGTAGACATGCCCCTCGCCGGCGTCATACGTCAGAGATACCACCGCCTGCGCCACATCGCTCCAATCCCCGGCTGGCACCAGGGTGACGTTCAAGACATCAACCTGGGGCGGGGGCACCACAAACAGGTTGTCGCTGACCTCGATCTGGTGCGGGTCGGCCTGGACGACCTTGTCGTCCACCAGCGAGTAAGTGATCTGCGCCTCAACGTGCCCCTCGATCGCCCGTCGGAACCGATGGTCCCACTTGCGCACAGGGTTGAGTTTTGTTAACTCAAAGGTCTGCTCGGTCCGCTCGACGTTGCCATCGCCCGGCTCGGCGTACGACAGCTGCACCATCACGCCGCGGAGGATATCCCAGTTCAGGCTCGCGCCGCTGACCTCCAGCTCCAGCCGACCCGGGTCGACCACCGTCACATTCAGGTCGCGGTTGGTCGTCGTCTCCCACCTCGTGGGCTCGGTCACCGTCCCGTCATCATAAAAAACCTTGTACCGGAACCGGTACGACTTCTCGCCTTCGACGATCGTAGGGTCGAACTGCTGCGCATTGGTTTCGCCGGCCTGGAACGTGAACGCCCCGTGGCTGGTGCGTGTCTCACCGTTGCTGTCCTTGGCGCTGTATTCGGTCTGTATCTCGACCGCCCGGATCGGGGTGTTCTCGAAATCCACAAACGCCCGCACCTCGACCCCCAGGGTATTGAAGTCATCGGCAAATATCTCGACAACGTGCCGCTTGATCTCCTCGGGGCTAGAGTCGGCAAAGAAGGTCTGAAGCGTCGCCTGCCCCACCAGGGGCCACTCGATTACCTGCGACCGATCTACCGTGATCTCCAGATTCATCGTCGAGTGGTTGACCGTCTTGCGCACCTTGTAGCGGGCGGTCGGCGGCCGCCAGATCTTGACCGAACCCACCTTTTGCCAATTCTTATCGAGTTGTCTAATCGATGCGGTTATCTGTTTGCTGGCACCACTATAATTTGCCTTCTTGTATAGCGTCACCCGGTGACCGGGGCGTACACGGATCGACGAAACTGAAACCGTTATTTTTTTAGAGGAGGTTTTTCTTATGACTCTCCCGCGAGCATCCTTCTTTGTGGAGGAGCTAGAAGATGTGGTGGCAAGAGAGGAATCGAAGAGGCTGTCGATGGGCTCGTTGACCTCGACAGACTCACCCGTAAAGTTGGAGCCCTTATACAAGACCGCGCCCCACCCGGGATCGGGCTGATTGATTTCAGGGTCGTCCGAATCGAATTCAAGTGACTCTTCATCTGACTCAGCGGGCACCAAGAATCGCTCTTCGACCATCGTGTCAAAAAGGTCTAAGGCGTACTGCTGTAACGCGTCCACCACATCATCGGGGACCGTGGCATCACCCTTGTCGACTTTTACATCGACCGATCCGGTCTCCTTCAGGTTGGAGCTGTTAACACCGGTCTCACGGTAGGTCTCCACCTCGCTTGATGTACAAGGGTTGTCCTGATTGGTCTCGGAGATTTTTTGCAGGGTCTTATGGATCCGCTCGGATTTGCCGGTGACGGTGATTTTGATCGGGGGCATCCGTGCCCACATCTGCAGGTCGTAGATCACCTGCACCGGGGTTAAATCAATGTTCCCCGCGCCCGAATCATCGACCATCAATTGCTTCATGAACGAAGCGCCGTGCTCGGTTAAGTCGATGTTGAATACCGCGGTCGACCCGCTGACCAGCGACGCAGGCGCCTCGGCAAACCGGTTGGTCGTCAGCACCTCCGACTGGGTCGTGTGCATCGTGACCTTCCCACCCGACAGCAACGGGTCGGCCAGCTTCACCTGGGGCGGGGTGCTCGAAGCACGCGCAGCACCCCTAGGCATGCGCGCGAGGCGGCGGGCGTGCTCCTGATCAACCCACGCCTGGAGTTCCTGCCTGACCTTCGTGGTCTGAGCCTCCGTCAGCGCAAACTGCACGTCGAAGCTCATGTAGCCCCCGCCGCGGGGCAGATCCTTGTTCTCTTCACGCGCTTGGTCGGAGAGGTGGTAGAGCGCCAAAAGAAAGATCGGCCGCCCATTCTTATCCTCCCGGATGCTGGGGATCGACGGCAACGGATAAAAAAGCGTCCAATCCGCATCGTCTTGATAGACTACGATATCGTCGATCTTTCGGGATTCGGAGATCAGCAACATAATTGTTACCACCTAAATTGAATGGTGTGAATCGATACCTCGCGGTGCAGGGCATATCACAATGTCCCCACCAACACAGTCAGTGCGTCCAATGGCTGGCTTGCTTATCTTTGATTTTGCCTCTTATCTCTATACTCTTGTCAAACAAGAACCCGCATAGTATATTGAAAAATGTGGGCGGTCAAGCAATGAATCGATTGCTTACCGGTTGAGGCCAACACGCACGCCATCTTGAACATCATTGAAGAGAGATCCAGAGATGCCCAATCTATCCTTTGTAGTCGACCGGAAACTCGGCGCCGTGCGCCTTGATCGGCTGCTGGACGTCCGCCACCAGCTACGCGAAGAAGGGACGGTAGAGCAAGAAACAGCGGTCACCGAAGACCGGCCCGTCCTCACCAGCAAACAGACGCTTGAGCCCAACAAGCTCTACCCGTCATCGGGCAACAAAGCCGTCCAATACTACCTGCCCAAATACCGTGTCGCCGTTGACGAAGAACAGCGCCCAGCGGTTGAGCTACGCCACATCGACAGCCAAGCCGAAGAAGTCGGCCGCCTGACCCTCACCCTCACCTGGGACCCGCCAAGCGCAGACCAACGCTTCGAGCTCCGCACGATCGACCACATCGTCAACCTCTCGCTTCAATACCGCATCCCCGTGGACACAGACAGCTCCGACGCACCACCCTCTTCTGATCAAGGCTGGGAGCAGAGCATCCCGCTACAACCCGCCCAGCAGCTAGGCGGGCAGCTGGCACGCTCCACAACCGTCTTCACCGACGTCGCCCAGTTCAACGCCGTCTATCAAGCCATGAGCAACCCCCAAAGCGGGACCACACTTGAGATCCATATCACCGCCAAGGCCGGTGTGCAGACCTGGCGTCAGGTTGTCGTGGGCCGGATGACCGAAAGAGATCAAGCACGGACCATGCGGAAACGCAACGCGCTGTTCACCAACATGATCCGAAAAGAAAACCTCACAACGCTAAAGCGAGACAGCCGTACCAGCGGGCGGGGACGGGTGAACCTCAAGGCCCAACCAACCCAACCCACCGCCACCCCCACAACCCCGAGACGGGCAACCGCCCAACCCGCAGCCGTCCGAGGGATCGCGACCCCCGCCATCTCAAGGGCGGCGCTGCTTTCGGCTCGGAGCCGAACAACAGCGCGAACCCCAAGGGCTGCCACAAGCGCTACCGCACGCTCCGTGGCAAGGGCAACGCCAAGCGTTACCGCACGCTCGGCCACAAGGGCAACACCAAGCGCTACCGCGAAGCCCGCGTCTAAACCAAAGCTCGATACCGATGCGATCTTCTCTGCCTTGGCCGCCACCGCTGTCAGCCAGATCCTCAAGCCTACCGGGGCAAGCACCGCCACGGATACCGGCGCCACCGCCACCGTGCCCGCTGTCGCCGCCGCCGACCCACTCAAGGCCACACTCTTCAATACCGCCGCCACCCTGCTGCGTGTCAACACACCCGTATTGGCAGAAGCCGTGGCCGACAGCGACCTCAAGATCGCAGGCAAAAAAGCCGTGCCCATGCAGGTCGCGCTAGACAGCTCAAAACAACCCGCGGTGATCGATACCGACCTGGAATATGAAACCAATCTGGCCTTCGTCTTCGACCCCGGTGACCCGGCCAACCAAAACGTCTTTGCCGTCGAAGGGTTTGACCACGGCGGGATCCACCTCTTGCTGCCGATGACACTCACCGCCCCCGACGGCAAAACCCATACCGCCTACCAAGACAACCTCATGCCCGATGTGGTCCACCTAGCGCCCAGCGAGTTCCGGCTGATGCGCGAAGAAACCGCGCCCTACCTGCCTGCGATCAGCTTCCTGGCCAGTGAGTTCAGCACGACCGAGGATGATCAAAACGCAGAGGTCATGTTCCGCGTCGCCGCGGTCTACCGCCTCGAACCCTGGCTAGACCCCGAGCTCGTTGAATTGGCCCGCGCCCAGCTGGCGCGCCAGGGGCACGTGGCCCGATTTATGACCGGCGTGCCGCGTGGCCAAGCCAAATTGTCGCTTAAACTAAAATTCCTCAACGACGAACAGAACCGCACCGAAGCCACCGTCGACCCCGCATCCGGGATCACCGATACGCTCGACCTCGATCATGATACGTTTACCAAATTGTGGCGTGAGGGGTTCGCGCAAAGCAACGCCCAAATCAGAGGCGAAGTCGAATACCAGCTGTTCGACGGCAGCACCACCAAGGTCGATGTCAGCCTCTCGCTGTGGGAAACATCCGATGAACTGTTCGACGTCATGTTCATGGGCCCGGATACCCAACCCGGCCGGTACAAGGTGCGCATCCGAAACCGGATCGAAAGCCCGGTCGAGATCGTCCAGCTGCCCGGTGAGGCCGTAGCCGAGGGGGTGGTGGCGCACGCGGTGGATGCCGGCTCGGTGCTCAACCAGGTGCTCCAACCCCAAGAAACCAAAGAGATCGTTTACGAAGTCAACCCGCCCGCCACACCCGTCACAACCATCGAACCGATGGTGATGGGCGAGGTCAAACCCGACCTCAACGCGCTGCTGAAGCTGCTGATCGTCACGCCCGGGTACAGCGCGCTGGGGTTCTCACTCACCGTTCAAGCAGCCGAGGGTACTTTTCAGCCCGCCCCCAGCGGCGGTGAAGCGATCACCGAATTGCTCGTGGAATTCGACGACGGCACCAAGGCCAACCTCTCGGCTGACACCCCGCAGGTCGAGGTCTCCTTGGTCGGCCGGCTGATCGATCAGATCCTGGGCTCCGCGGATGACCAACAACGCTACTTCTACCGTGTGACCAACATCCATGCCAGCGGAGAAGGCGCAAGGACCGCTTGGAACGAAGGCCATGGCACCGAGCCGCTCAAAGTCGGCACCGCGAACGGGCAGATGGACTTAGATTTTTGATGTTGGTGCTTACACGCATCAATGACCGCTTCCCAGACGACACCGACCCGGCGATTACCTACCGCCTGCCCACCGGCCTCACGCCGCTGCCCGGCCCCGACGGCACCCCACAGGCCGTGATCAGCCGAAGCCCAGACGGAGGGTTGCTGCACCTACGCCTGGGCGCAGCCTGGCCCCAGCTTAACGCTCAAGAAAAACACGTCCCTTTTTCAGCCGGGCGATTCCGCCTGGTGCTCAAAACACCCATCGATGAAGAAGCCGGCCAATGGCGAGACACACCAACACAGGGCGATACAGTGGTCAACCGCAGCGTCTCGCTCGACCCGATCGAAACCGCTATCGCCAAGCGGATCAGCCAGAGCGGGGGCGACCTGATCGACGTCGAGGTCGAGCTAGACATCCGCGGGTTGGCGCCAATGTTCCCCTGGCTGGTGCGCGCCGAGTCGGACATGATTCAAAGCCGCATCGCCGCGCTGCTAGGCCCGACCCCCGCGACCTGGGAGCGTGTCGAAGCCGCGTTCCTAGGGTTATCCAAAGACACCTTCACCTGGTACCCCCTCGAACCCGGCGCGGTCCCCCCGCCCACCGACCAAGCGATGCTGGCGATCGCACACCACGCCGCACCAACACTCCTAACAAAATCCCAAGGCGGCTGGTCTCTAACCGACAGCGATGCGACGCACCTGGATGTAAGCCTGGCCGTGCCACGGACCCAAACCCAGCGGTTTGGCCTGCGGTGGTCGTTCTCTGAGTTCCTCGCCGCCCAGCCCGACCCCGGACTCCACCTGATCGACCTGGATATCCCCGCGCCCTTTGTGGCCGCGGATATCCACGTGGTCAACGACGTGCCGCTGGCTGATTCGGGGATCCGCGGGATTGGAGTCGAGATCCGAACCGGCGGGCCATCGGGGATCGTCCGCCACGAGTTCCTCCCAGGCCAACCCAGCAGCGCCCGGCTGCGGTTTGTGCGCGAAACATTCGAAGACCTAGCGCTAAGCGGCAAGACACGCACCACCGTCGACACCGCGAACGGCCCAACAATCGTTGAGAACGACCTGCGCCCATCGGGGTTGATGGTCGAGATCAATACACGGTCGCTGAATCTCACGCCGCTGCGGTTCCTCGCACAGCCGGCTATTTTCGAGCACGTGGCGTCACTCGAAGTCATCGTGGGCCGCCGAACGCTGTCACTCACACCCACCTCGCCCCAGGCGTGGGCGGTGGGACGCCGGCCACCGGCGACGGTCGATGTATGGGCCGTACTCGATTCGGGCGACCGAGCACCGCTTGGGGCTATGGCGATCAGCGGCCAGGGGCTCACCTTTGATCTCGCGTTCTTAGAGGTTGGCCAAATCAAAACCGTCACCCTCCAGCCACCCACCAACATCGATCAGCAGGCCGCTTACTTAGCGGTGCAGATCGAAGGCGGGCCGTGGCGCACGATCGACCCCGGCGCAACGGTGACTTGGCCGGTGCGGCAGGCCAACCGGTTCCAACCCCCGCAGCTGCGATACCGCACACGCCACGTCCCCCGCAGCGCCGATGGCACGACCCGCCCCATCACCGAATCAACGTGGCGCAACGGTGTGGGGCCTACCGTGACCCTGGAGGTTTGAGGCATGCTGGTGCTACCCATCCAAACCCATGCCGACATTGTTGCATTGGGCGATGACACGCATCCCGACCAGGTGTATGTCGTTCGGCATCGCCCGCGTGTGGCCAAACGCGCCGACGGCAACCCTGCGTTCCAATTGCTGCGCTGGGTGCCACTGCAGCAAGGGGGGGACACCCCCGCCAGCGGGTTGCCCGCGACCGGCGGGCGCCTCACCCTGGACCTCGACGTGGTGCCCACGCCCCAAGAGCTGGCCGCCGCGGGCCTCACCGATCGCCAGGTGCGGCCGATGCCGTGGCTCGACGCCACCGTGTGGATCGATGGGCCGGGGTTCGACCCGGTGGAGACCCAGGTATCGATCGCAACCGGCGCTGTCGCGGCTGTGGCGGTGGACCTCTCTGCAACCCAGGTCAACATCCTGGCGCCGATGATCCAACCCGACACCACTTCACCGCTGCAGGTCACTTGGCTGGGGCACGTCCGGGTTCGGCTCCCAGCGGTCGAGGTCATCGCATCGGCCAATGTTCAAGAGATCACACGCCGTGTCAAACACACACGCGGGGGCCGTCAGACCAGTATCACCCGATCAATCATCGACGCCAACGCGCACATCGAGATCCGCGGCTCCAACAACGCAGCCTTAGAACGGTCGCTACGCGAGTGGGCCCTGGACGAGTTGGCCACACGGTTTGCGCAGGGCGAAGCGATGAGCATCCAAGCCGCCGCGTCCGATGTGGTGCGGTGGCCGATCCAGCTGACTGGGACGCTCGATCCGTTTGTGGATGCGTCGTCGCAGCAACCGTTGGTCGAGACCCTGATCCTCGAGGCAGGCGAGCTGGGGTCAACCCCACCGACCCAGCTGCGGGTGTTGGGCGACTTCGGTGGCCCGCTCGAGCGCGTTGATGTTCAGCTCAACCCCTTGCCTTCAGGCCAAACGGTGGATGTCACGGTCTCGAACGACGCGCCCCTATCGGTGCCGCTGGGCAGAACCGATTTTCAATGGCGCCGCCGCATCAAGATCGCGGGCCGACCATCGGGCACATGGTCACAGTGGCAGGAAGTACACGGCTCTAGCAGCCTGACGGTGCCCGTTTCAGTACACTCAACACTGAGTATCGAGGTGGCCGCAGCCGGCATCCATTTCGAGACCCGATGGGCATCGATCCGGGTGGTGCTCGAGCATCAGGCACCAGACGAATCACCCCAATCACACACCGTGGAGCTCAACGCAGCCCACCGCAGCGCGGTGTGGACCCAGCCACTCAACGGTGTGCGTGGCACGGTCACCGCCCGCCTCACGTATGTGTCCCACCAGGGCCAGACATTCGATCGCACGATCCAGGATATCCAAGGCGATCAGGTGATCGTCACCGAGCCGTTCGCGTCTGAATCCTTAAGCCTGTCACTGGTCCCAACAGGCAGCGGGTGGGACGACGTGGCGCTGGCCATGGTCGACCTGCAATACCAAGACGGCGCGTATGCCGTCGATGAAACCATCGAGCTACGCGGGCTCGATGACTTTGCACAGTGGGTCACCCCAGCGCGATCGGGTAGCTCTCAGCCAATCCGTTGGCGGCTGCACACCAGCTTTACCGACGGGCGATTTGCTTCAGGCGGTTGGCAAGACACCCAACCCGGGGTGTTAACCGTGGGGATCGAAGGCCAACCACGCCGCGAGGTCCAAGTGCTCCCGATCTACTTCGATCCCCAGGCCACGCCAACCGCGACAATCGAATTCCACAGCGGTTCACAGATGAAACAAGTTGTGGTGACCGATCGCTCCCCACGCACCGTGGTGCTCGACCCGGGGCCGTTTACGTGGCGTGTGGTGTGGGCCCTGCCCGATGGGACACAGGCCCACGACCCCGTTCAAGACCACGGCGATGATGTGATTGTGTTACCGCGGTTCCGGCGAAGGTGATCTGGTCTAGCAGCACGCTCAACGCCAACCCCGAGTTGTCTGATATTACCGTTATCTTCGTCTCAGCCGGCGCAACCCAAACAACCCGTCAAAAAGCTGATGCGGCCGGTGGGTCCGCATTTATCTCAAAGCCTGACGAACCGAAACACATATTGGACGCACCGGGATCAGCGACGCGTGGCTGGCTAACAGCAGAAGGCCAAGATCGATGTACGAGTCCACCCACGATTCTAATGCCCCGCCTCAGACACAAGGCGCGGCGCTGATCACCGATCGGCCGATCATCCTCGCCGCCGACGGGCAGCTGGGGGCCATCGCGGTCATCAAGAAACCCTTCGAGGTCCAGGAGCTGATCGAAAACGTCCGGCTGGTCCTGCCTCCACCTACGTAGCCCAGGCCACCACACGGTGTCACGGGAAACCGGCTCCCAACTGGAGCGATACGCTATGGATGAAAACAGCACTCAACGCGTGTTGGTGATCGACAACGATCAAGGGTTGGTTCGGGCGCTGGCCGCCCGCATCAAGGGCAGCGGTTACGACTGCGTCACCGCGGCCCGATGGAGAACAGGGGCTAGCCGAGTATTCCCTGGGAGAAATCAACCTGATCATCACCGACCTGAACATGCCCGCATTGGATGGCGTGGGGCTGATCGAACGGATCCGCCGCACCAGCGACGTGCCGATCATCGCCCTTACCGGCTTCTCTCAAGAATATGAGAAATACATCTTTAAATTCTCAACGGTCACCGTTGTCCAAAAACCCTATGAGTGGGAAGCGCTCCACGACCTAATCCAGATCGAGCTAGCCCAATCGCGTCCGCCAACCCGGTTAGTGGGTTAAACCATCCTTTTCTTCATGCGGGGACCTGTGGATGAACAAACCTAAAGTCTTGATCGCCGACGACGACACCACCCTGCTCTACGCGCTGCGGGTACACTTAGAGCACGAGGGCTTCGAGGTGTTGACCGCTAGCAACGGCTACCAAGCGCTGGCCCAAGCGCGCGTCGATCAGCCCGATGTGCTGGTCTTGGACATCCACATGCCCGCGGGCAATGGCTTTAGCGTCCAAGACCGGCTGGAAAAACTCACCAACCCCACCGGCCTGCCACGCCAGCAGACACCCGTGATCTATATCACCGGCGAGAAATCCCCACGCATCAAGAACCTGGCCAAGCAGGCCGGCGCGTTTGCTTTGGTCCACAAGCCGTTTGAAATCGACGAGCTGTGCCAGATCATCATCAAGGCCGCCGCCCCGCCGCTATTCGCAGCCTAACCCGGCCGTGACACCAATCAGGATTCAGCTGGTAGGCGCCGCTTTTAAATGCGCGTGCTGATCCGCAAACTGAGGCAGGCGATCCGTCACGCACAAACGATACACAATGCGTATGGCACGCCGATTAAACGTAGATGGGTCGTCGATGATGGTGATCTAGGGCGTTCTGCTGCCCAAGCCCACCCCATCGGTCAGGCCAACCTTCCGGTTCGCAAGCCGGCATGGCCGACGCCTGGGGATATTCCAATTCACAGGCGAGCAACGCCAAGCCCAAACTACCCTCTTACAGGCTATTCGATCCCATCCTATTTTCCCCTATTAGCGAGATCGCGGCTATGCCAATCTGATGGGCTCGGCCGAGCCACACCGGGTCTCCGGTGTGTTTGTGGGCATGGATTGGTCATTGAACAGTTGAATCATAACCGATGGCAAAATTGTCAGTTATGATTAGAGAAGCCGATCTCCCACCCCTCTACTCCACCTCCGCCAGGAACGCCGCCAGCAGGTCACGGCAAGCATAAAGGTCATCGGTGTGGACCATCTCCGTGGTAGTGTCCGTCAAGTTGCGCACTTTGGTTAAGCAGTCTCCGGGGGATGGCTGGTTGGCTGGGCCGCAGTGAGGGCGAGCGTAGCGAGCCCGAACGAAGGGCCAGCCAACCATTGCGTGGCTACACCGCCACGCTCAATCGTTCTTCTTCCGATTCGTGGTCTCGCTCACGTTCGAGTTCGTAAAGTCGATCCATGTCCAGGTACTTCCGTGTCCCCCAACGCGTACCGGCTACGTGACGCACCCGCGCCGAAGCCAGCATCACCGCCGAGTGGCCATCTGGGAATGCACCCACCACCTTCGTGCGGCGTTTGATCTCACGCATCAATCGTTCCAGCGGGTTGTTCGTGCGTAGCCGTGTCCGGTGTTCACGTGGGAAACTCATATACCGCAGCGTCTCGTGTACCGAATCCCGAACGAACGCCGCAGCCTTGGGTAGCTTCATCCCCTCAAGCTTGACCGCTACATCCTCGGCCTTCTTCAGCGCCGCGTCACGGTCTTCTTGAGCGTGGATTGCCTTGAGCATCGCACTGACCTCTTTGACTTTGCTGCGGGGCACGCAGCTCCACACGTTGCGGTACCAGTGCACCACGCAGCGTTGCCACTGTCCATCCGGGAACACCTCACCCAGCGCTTCGACCAGTCCCAAGCACGCGTCGCTGACAAATAAGCGTGTCTCGCACAGACCACGTTGCTTGAGGTGACGCAAGAACCCCAGCCACGACGCCTTGTCTTCCTTGGCCCCTTCGGCGATGCCCAGCACCTCGCGATAACCGTCGCGCGCCACGCCGATCGCTACCAGGATCGCCACGTTCTTCACCTCACCGCCCCAGCTCCGCTTGAGGTATGTGCCATCGAGGTACACATACGGATGCTCGCCTTCAATCGGCTTGTGCCGCCATGCATCGATCTGCTGATACACCTTCTGGTTCAGCTCGCTCACCGTCGAAGGCGATACCTTCGTGCCCCACAACGCCTGGGTGATGTCTTCGACTCGACGCACACTCACGCCCGCCAAATACATCTCGATCAACGCCTCCTCCACGCTGCTTTCACGACGCTTGTAACGCTCAATGATCTGCGTCTCGAAAGGCAACGACCGCAACCGGGGCACTTTGAGCGTCACCTGGCCTGCCTTGGTCTGAAGCTTGCGATGGTACGAACCGGCCCGGGTATCCTTCCTGGCATCGGTGCGTTCATACCGGCCGGCTTGGCACAACGCCGCGGCTTCGGCATCCAAAAGCCCGTTGAGTGTCTGCTCAACAGACTCCACCACAAGCCGGTCGACGTGACCGCGGACCTGAGCTTCGTCGATCCGAAACACGTCTTTCATCCCGACATCGTTTGCCGTAACATCATCCATCGTAGCTCTCCTTGGTTGAGGGTACTGTCTTTCAACAACACCATCCGCCGGGAGAGCTGCCTTTTCAAATGTGCGCATGATTTAGGACGTTATCATCTCCGTCACCGTGTGGATGTAACGGGTAGGGCAGACCAGCGCGATCACACGCCGCCCCGACGCCGCTCGCTGCACATTCCCACAAGAAAAAAAGCTAGTCCTGCAGCGGCAAGGATTGAATATCTGTTGCCCCAGGGTTTAGCATTGAGCCATACTTTGCAGGGTTGCCTAAAAAAAATCAGCAGGACAAATTTAGAGCCCCAAAGGCTCTGTTGAAACCCTTTGGGTGATAATGTGTGCTTCAACAGGAAAAATAAGCGTTTAATGCCTTTTCGGACAATTCTTGATTGGCTCGATTAGGGCAACCTGCTTTAAGGCGATATTTTTCGGTGTTTTTTTCCATTTCATCGTTAAGGGTTTCAACAAAGCCAACCTCTAACACAATGAGAGTGTGGCTGGGGCTAAGCGCAGCGTGCCCCAGTCATTTGAACCCCAAAATAGGCATTGCGTATCATGGCATTCAATTTGTGGTAGTGCTGAAGAAGTAACGATATGATACCCACCACCTTCGTGGTTTCGAACCGGTCACCCTTACCTGTACAGCATTACCCAATTTGTTAGGGGTTCTTATTAACCCCAGCGACATGGGCGGCAGAGTTTAATCTTGACACCGCCGGCATATTAATTATAATTTTAATAGATTAATCATCATTGTTTTTTTAAAGAGTAGCTGGCATGGGCAGTATTACGCACGCAATGTGGGTGCACGGTCATAGTATGCAGATCGAGTATCCGGATCGCCTGAAAAGCGAAAGACGGGCTGGATACTACATTCGGATTGTTGGCAAGCCCAACACGACCAACTGGCTTCATTTTTCAGTTCCCACCGTCGTGATCGACGCTGACAAGCGACAGATGCTCGACTCCGTCATGTTGCGATACAGATCTAAATCGGCGTCTGCAAAAATCACCAACGTTCATATTTTCGATGGCAACAATCGAATCATGCGTTACGACGACCTTAGTCTTTCGTCATCGAAATGGAGCTTTAGGCGATTCAACATGCCGGGCAAGCCGGACATTCGATGGGGTATCGGTATTAGTGTTGGGGTGAAGTTCACTGGCAATACAGATCAGAAGAACACCATGGAGTTCAGTTCAGCAGGAGCAGACCTGAATCTGTTTGAATCGATACGGCTCCACTTTAAAACACTCATGGCACCGAATACCGCCATCGATACAATGCTCCAATCGATGCGAGATGTGTACGAACCTGCTGGTTTCCGAGTGGTGCGTGCGAGTGACGAAAACCTCAACCTTGCGGTATTGAATACGGTGGACGTCGGCGCTTGCCGAGGATCAAGCATAACCCCAGAACAGGACCTGTTATTTGATAACCGTAACAATGTTGGCAACAATGATATCGCAATTTACTTCGTGCAAGCTACCAATCCACCATTTAACGGTTGCGCCGCTTCGCCTTCCGATCGGCCGAGTGCCGTTGTGGCGAGTATCGCCAGCCGCTGGACATTAGGGCATGAAGTCGGTCACCTCCTTGGCCTGGGGCATGTCGATGATAACGATTGCCTGATGACCGGAAATGGAACATTTAATATCACCAACCCGCCGCCGGATCTTTCAAGTGATGAGATCGCAACTATGCGTCGCAGCAGGCTCACTATCGATCCGTAAAGAATCCCCCAATGGCTATTTCAAAAGATAAATTATATTGGTTACTCAGCAACGAAGAGCCGAGGTACGTCCAGATTGTACGTCAACTCGACTCATCAGCCATCAAACATATTGCTGAGTTCGCTAGGGGACGCAATCTTTCTATCGCCACCAAAGCCATTTATCTGGCGAGTCTGTTGGACCGCAAAGATACCGCGAAGATAGTTGCGTCGGCAGCAGCGAGCCGAACTGATGTAAAGAAAATCGCCGCTGCGTCGGGCTTGGTGAATCTAGAATCTGCACCAAAGGATATGATCGCACAGAAACTGATAAAGAGCAATAGCTTAAGCGTCAGAAAACTAGTGCTCAAGTCGATTAATGCAGGCGTATCGCCAAAACTGAGGACGTCGATCGAAAAATTATCCAAAGACGAAGCGTCTATGGAGATTAAAGAACTTTCGCAATCTGTTCTAAAAAAGATCGCCCAATAAGGATTCAGAACCATGGCAATCGAAAAGGCGATGTGGGCTCATGGCCACAGTATGGCTATCGAATTCCCCAATAACATCTTAAGCGAACGGAAGCTAGGATATTATTATCGTGTTATCGGAAAAGCCAATACAACCAACTGGTTTCATTTTGCGACTCCTACGCCTGTGATTGTAGATAACAACCGCCTTTCGATCGATTCGGCTATGTTGCGTTTTCGAAGCAAGAGCACGAACGCGGATGTAACCGCCGTGCATGTCTATGATGGCGAGATCAAGATACTGAATCGCAATGGGCTCAACTTGTCCCCCAAAAACTTCGGACTGGAGCGATTTAACATCAGACCGCGTAAGGACGTGAAATGGGGTATTGGCATATCGGTCGGTGTGCGGTTTTCAGGCAACACCAATACAAAGAACACCATCGAGTTCGCTGCTGCCGGAGTCGATTTTTTTCCTTAGTAACATAACTGAGTGGGCTCGGACTTACTTTGCAAACTATGTCGGCGGCCTATCCGAAGCGAGTATAAACCATCCGGCACACCGGTTGGTGTTGGAAAACGATTTTTAGTCCGACTTTTGCCCGTCTGTCGTATCTACGGCAGCCCTTAGGCCTTGTGCCAGCGAGCCTGACCAATCTCCCCCTACACCACCTCCGCCAAAAACGCCGCCAATAGATCACGGCAAGCATAAAGGTCATCCGTGTAGACCATCTCCGTCACCGTGTGGATATAACGGGTGGGGCAGACCACAGCGATCACACGCCGACCCGACGCCGCTCGCTGCACATTCCCACCGTCGTTCCCGCCACGCGGCAGGATCGTGCGCTGGTGCTTGATCCGCTTCCGCTTCGCTAGCCGCTCCATCTCGTGCAGCAGATCGATGTCGCTGATCATCGACGAGTCCATGACCAGCAGCCCCGCGCCACCGCCCTGCTGCGTGACCCGCTGCTCCTGAGGCACACCCGGGGTATCGACGCACAGTGTGGTGTCGAGGCTGATCGCGATGTCGGGCTCGATGCTAAAACTAGCCGGCCCCGCGCCGCGGCAGCCGACCTCTTCTTGCGTGGTAAACGCACAGTAGATCTCGCAGCTGTGCCCGGTTAGCCGCTCAAGCTTCTGGATCGCCCGGATCGCCACCCAGCACGCCACACGGTTATCCATCGCCTGGGCCACCACCGTTTTGCCCACACGCGTAAACGGCGCACGGATCACGACCATATCCCCGATCTTGACCTTGCGCTGCACCTCCTTGGCGGGTAGGCCCAGGTCGACCACCAGGTCCGCGATCTCGGGGATCTTTCTGCGGTCCTCCTCGGTGGCGATGTGCACCGGCCGACCGCCGGGGTTCATCACGCCCGGCAGCTGCTCCTTCTCCGTACAAACCGTGACCAGGCGAGCAAACAGGTTTCGTGGGTCGAACCCCCCAACGTTCTGCACCCGTAAGAAGCCGTTGTCCCCCACGTGTCGGACCGCAAAGCCGATCTGATCCATATGGGCGGCGAGCATGACCTTCAGGGGCGACTTCTTAGACGATCGGCCCGCTTTCTTGCCTTTTTGGGGCCGGGGTTGGCGGATGCCGATTAGCGAGCCCATCGCGTCGACATAGGTCTCATCAAATAGGTTCTTCGTCTCCGCTAGGATGACCTGGCGCATCAGTTCTTCTCGCCCAGCAATCGCGGGCGTCTGCGTGAGTTGTTCGAGTAGTTCCATAGCGGACAGTATACCGGTCATGAACGGGTTTGCGGTATGGCTTATTTGTGGCTCTCTGATTGGCCAGTAAAGCGTATGATCATGGTGTCATGGCCAACCTATTCGAGCCCGATGCCCCGCCTGTCGCCGGCTATGCCCACGTCGCGTTGGAGCAGGGCGTCGATATGTCCCCACACGGGCTGACCTACGCGATCCCCCAGGCGTTGGACCCGCTTGGCGTGGGCGATCGCGTGGTCGTGCCGCTGGGCAAGAAAAACAAGCCCGTCTCGGGATACGTCACGCAGGTCGCCGACCGTGCCGGGCAGCTCGAAGCCACCCCAACAAACCCACGCCGACCGCTAGACCCCACCCGGATCAAACCCATCTTGTCACGCGACCCGTTGGGTGTGTCCCTACCCCCGGACCTGATCACGCTAGCACACTGGGTCGCCAGCTATTATTGCACCCCCCTGGGCATGGTCCTAACCACCATGCTGCCCGCTGCGGTCAAGCGCGGCACCGGGCGGGTCACCCAAACGATGGTTGGGCCTTGCCAACCCCAGCCCGATGACCTGGGCCCGTACAAACTCACCAAGCTCCAAAAAGCGGTGCTGCGTTGTGCACTGGGTAAAGATGAACCAGAAGAAGCGCTACCATGGATCGAGATCAAGCAATTAGCGTTCATGGCCGGTGCTCGCACCGTCACGCCGGTCAAGCAGCTGATCGACAAAGGCCTACTCACCACGCAGCACCAGGCCACGATCCGTAGCCGTGAGGTCATCGCCTCCAAGACCCACGACGCGCCAACGCACGCGTTTGAACTCACCGCGGATCAGCGTCGTGCCCTGGATCACTTGACCCGCCACGCCTCGGGTGGGTTTGGCGTCCACCTGCTACACGGCGTGACCGGCAGCGGGAAAACCGAGGTCTACTTCCGGTTGATCGAGCATCTTTTGAGTCAAGCCGGTGAGCCACCGATGATCGGTGCGGTTGTTTTAGTCCCGGAGATTGCGCTGACAACACTAGCCATTGAACGATACGTCCAGCGGTTTGGGGACGTGGCAGCGATGCACAGCGGGCTGACCGCGGCTCAACGCCACGAGCAGTGGCAACGCGTACGCCGCGGGCAGGTCAAGGTTGTGGTCGGGGCACGGTCGGCGGTGTTTGCTCCGATGCCGCGTGTGGGCATAATCATCGTCGATGAAGAACACGACACCAGCTACAAGCAAGACCAGCTGCCACGCTACCACGCACGCGACGTCGCCATCCGACGCGCCCAACTATTGAAGATCCCCGTGGTGTTGGGGTCGGCCACGCCCAGCCTGGAAAGCTACTTCAACGCCACCTTCGCACGCCCCCATGATGCACAACACACCGGGGCATCAAGCCCCAACACCAGCAACACGCTGAACCCCGCCATACCTACACCCACGCCCGACTCACCGCAACAACCCCAACCGCTAGCCACTGCACCGATCAAGCAGCCCTACCACCTGCTGTCGATGCCTAACCGTGTCGCAGGCTTAACGCTGCCGAAGGTGCAGATCGTGGACATGAACCAGCAGCGTCGTGGCCGCCGGATCCCGCTGATCAGCCAACCACTGCAGCAGGCGCTCCAAGAAGCGTTACAAGCCAAGGCCCAGGCCCTGCTGCTGCTGAACCGCCGCGGGTACGCCAACTACATCGCCTGCCCCGATCACCGCTGCGGCTGGACCATGTGCTGCGACTACTGCGACGCGATGATGGTCTACCACAAGGACCGGGCGCTGCCGACCGGCGGGCTGCTGCGCTGCCACCACTGCCAAGCCGAGCAGCTGCTGCCCGCCCACTGCCCGCTGTGTTCTAAAAAAGTCACAGTCTTTGGCGTGGGCACCCAGCGTGTAGAAGAAGAGCTAGGCCAAAAATTCCCAAACATCCGCGCGCTGCGCATGGACTCGGACGCGATGCGCAGCGGCCGCGACTACCAGCAAAGCCTTGAAGCGTTTGCTCGCCAAGAAGTCGACGTGCTGCTGGGCACGCAGATGATCGCCAAGGGGTTGGATTTCCCAAACGTCACGCTCGTTGGGGTGGTCGCAGCCGACACGTCGCTGCACATCCCCGACTTCCGTGCGTCCGAGCGTACGTTCCAGCTGATCGCGCAGGTTGCTGGCCGCGCCGGGCGCAGCGATCGGCACAAGCTGGCGCGCGTCATCGTCCAGAGCTACAACCCCCAAGACCCCGCGATCGTGCTGGCCAGCGCACACGACTACACCGGATTCGTCCAGCGTGAGTTGGCGTTCCGCCGCCAGGTTGGGCTGCCCCCGTGGTCGCGCATGGCCCGGTTCGTTGTGCGCGATACCGACCACCAAGCCTGTGTCGACCGGGCCCAGAAGCTGTCGCACCAAATTGAATCCTTAATCCAGACGCTGGCGATGCGGGTCGACTTGCGTGGCCCCATGCCGTGCTCGATCGCCCGGATCGCCGGCTACCACCGCCACCAGATCGAGCTGGTCGCACCCCAGCCCGGCGCCGCAGCCACCCTCCAAAAACTGCTTACCGCGTTGCGCAACACGCAGCGCATCCGGTCCGATGCGCATATCGCGATCGATGTCGACCCGGTCGACCTGTTGTGAAACGGAATCCGATGGGGATCGACGCCTACAACCGGGTAGGGTCCGCCATCTGCGGACCACAGATCCCCGGCGACATTTGAGATTGGCGTGGTCCGCCGGGTGCCTGTGGCTAGCAAAGCATGCCACAGACGAATCCCCTTTGTCCTGGGGCACGCTGTGCTCAGCCCCAGCCACCCGTCGCGGGCCCTACCGATTCGGGTTGGTCAGCCTCATCAACCTCGGGTGGATCGTGGTAGCGCCGAACCTTCACGCTGTGGAACACCACCTGCGACTGGTCCGCCCCCAACCCAATGGAGTCGGGGTCCAACCCGACCCAAGGCGGTAGCACATCCAGCGATGCCCACGGCCCCGACCAGCGGAGGTAAGGTTGTTCATTAAGGTCCACCTCGATCTGGGCTTGATCGCCCTGGGTGTTGACACGGATCTCGAACAGGTGTTTCTCACCCTCAGCCAGCGCCGCTGACCCCACGCCCGTGCCGTTGGCGGCGATCATTTCGTTATCGATCCACTGGAGCCCGCTGGCTGCACCATCGTTACCGCTTAGCACGAGCATCACTTGGTTGAACCCCACGGGTAAAAAGACCGCCACCTGCCCCTGCCCCGAAATGCGGGCCAGCTCGACCCGCACATCGTAGCGATCGTCGACCTCGATCGGCACCGTCAGGCGAGCCGCGGACGAGGCGTGCACCACCAAGCCATCGGGTTGCACCGACCAGTCCCCGGCAACGGCGTCCCGGCCGGGCTCGACCGCTTGGAGCGCGTTGGCCCACGGCGGCAACGTAGCGCCCGATGCGTCGACCGGGCGTTGGTTGGCCAGCACCGCTTGGCGCACCGCTTCGCGGTGCTGGGCGTTCCACCACAACACCCCACCAAACCACCCCGCCATCAGCAGGGTTAAAAATACGAGCAGCAGCACGGCCCGCCAGTTGGACTTGGCCTTGAACACACGCCGACGCCGAACCGGCTTGGCGCTGCGCACCACCGTATCGAGCGCGTCCAGGTTCGGCTGGGCCGGGCCGGGGTCCGCAGCCTCAAACGCCTCACGCAATGCCTCGATCAGGCTGTCATACGATTGGTACCGCAGCTGCGGATCGATCTGCATCATCTGATCGATGATGTCGGCGGTCTGGATATGCAGGCGTGTGCGCAGGGCACGCAGGTCCTGGGGTGATTCGGTCAAGCGATCACGCAGCACCTGCTCCACGGTCTGGCCCGGGTAGGGCAGGCAGCCCGACAGCGCGTGGTACATGGTAGCGCCGAGGCTGAAGATGTCCGCCCGGTGGTCAACCGGTTGCTTGAGCACGACCTCCGGCGCTACATACTGGGGCGTGCCGTAGGCTTTGTCGATCTGATCCAGGCTGCTCTCGAACCGTGCCAGGCCAAAGTCGACCAGCTTCGCCACACCCTGGTGGTCTAAGAGGATATTGGCTGGCTTCACGTCGCCGTGGACCAGCCCCACCCGGTTGGCCGCCTGCAGGCCCAAAGCCACATCGATCCCGATCTCCAACACACGCGCTTCGTCCATCGGCTGATCCGCGGTGATCAGCTGATCCAGCCGACCCCCGTCAACCAGCTCCATCACAATGTAGTAGTGATCGGCCTTGTCCCCGATCTCGTACACCTGCGTCACATTGGGGTGGTTCAGCGACGCCAGCGCCCGAGCTTCCGCCAGACCGCTTTGAGGGTGGTCCACCGCCCCGTTCTGGCCTAGGCGAATCAGCTTGACCGCCACGCCCCGACCCAGTTTCTGATCAACCGCTTGGTACACCTGGCCCATGGTGCCCCGACCCAGCACCCCGACCAATTGGAACTGGTCGAGCTGCATCGGCACGCACACGTCCGAGAGACAGCTTGGGCAGGGTATGTTGTCAAACGGCTGGGCGTCGTCCGCCACGGCCACCAGATGCCCGCAATCAGGACAAACCACCTGCTGGACCTTGCTGGCCAGCAGGTTGATCTCATCATCATCACCGGTCACAATCGTTCTGGTTGGCACTTCTCCCTCGAAACACCATACCGCCTGCGGCAACACAGGCTCATGCTCTGTTGATAGAGGCCGATCGGGTTATACACGGCGGGTTGGCACTTAGGCGCTGGCCCCCCAACCGCGTTGACGCATGGCCACACCATGGTTGGACCCCAGGCGCAGCCACGGTCTTCATCGGCCGTCCATCTAAGACGGTGCAGCTGGCGGACAGACCGATATCCACAAAAAGTAATGGTATTTCAGGCTGTATGGGTTAGCGGCCGGCCTTGGCCCCGCCAGCCTTGGCCCCAGGATGGGGCAATCGGTGGGCTGCGGCTAAGCTGCCGCGTCGCCGTTGCCGAAGATCGTGCGGCCCACACGCACCACGTTGGCCCCTTCCTCGATGGCGACCTCGAAATCATCGGACATCCCCATCGAGAGGATGTTGCAATCACTGCCACCCACATTGGCCAGACGCATCTCTTGGAACAGCTCCGCCGTGCGGGCAAAGTAGGGGCGGGCCTGCTCGGGCTCTTCGCCGTGCGGCGCCATCGCCATCAGACCCCGCAGCTTGAGGTGCATCATCGTGTCGATCTGCTCGGCGAGGTGGGGCACCGCAGGGGCCGCCACACCGAACTTGTTGGGTTCCCCGCTGGCGTTGACCTGCAGCAAGATCTCCACCACCCGATCCGTGCTGGCCGCGTAGCTGTGCAGCTCCTCAGCCAAGCGGAGGCTGTCGACGCTGTGCACCAGCTTGACCAGCGGCACCGCCTGCTTGACCTTGTTGCGTTGGAGGTGGCCCACCATATGCCACCGCACGCTGGGGAACCCGCCCGGTGGGTTGGCCCCGCCCTTGCTGATCGCCCCACCCAGCGTGCGCTTGCGCACCAGGAACTCCTCGATCGACGCCACCCGTTGGGTCAGCTGCTGCACCCGGCTCTCGCCCAGGTCCCGCTGGCCCATCTCCACCATCATTCGGATCTGATCCGGGCTGGCGGTCTTGGTCACCGCCACGAGGATCACATCCTGGGGCCGCCTGCCCGACCGGATCGCGGCTTCCGCAACCCGGTCACACGTACTGCGGTACGCGTCGCGTAGCTTACGCGGCCGGATAGCCTGTGACGTGGTAACCATGCCGAAAGGATAGGCCATGTCGAATCGATAGGCAATCAACCCACAGACGCAAGCCTGCGCCCACGCACCCGCTTCCACCCCAACACCGCGATAACCAACACGATCAAGCCCGCCACCAGAACCGATTGCGTGGCCAACGACCAGCTCTGGAGTGTCTCGAGGTCCACCTTCGTCCCCAGGTACCACGCCACCAACACAAGCGTAGGCACGCTTAGCCCCGCAGCCGTCCCGTCAAATAACAGCATCTTCCAGAACGGGATCTTAAAAGCCCCGGCACTAAAATAAATCGGCGTGCGCAGCCCCGGCATGAACCGAGCCAAAAACAGCGTCTTCCCACCGTGCTTGTGGAACGAGATCTCCGCCTTCGTCAGCCGCTGGGGGCTAAGGTATTTCCGGATCACCGGCAGCTTGGGCACATGGTGCCCGTAACGGCGACCCAAGCCGTAGACCATCAGGTCCGCCCCAATCACCGCGATAAAAGTCGTGGGCAGCATGATGGCAAGCTCGGCCTTGCCCACCCCGCACAGGTACCCCCCGATCAGCAGCGGTACGTCTTCCGGTATCGGCACGCCCAACCCACCGGCAATCAATACCAAGACCACCCCTAGATAAGGCAGCTGGTGGATCAGTTCTTGGATGAACGCTTCCATGAGATGAGGCCGCCAATTTCTACCACCCAAAGGACAATGTAAAAACGTTTAGGGCTGCCGCTTGAGCCAATCCAGTGCTTGGTCTTTGCTGGTCAGCCGGCCCTCGAGCTGTGCATCGTACACTTGATCCAATAATCGGCGAAACACCGGGCCGGGTTTGCGACCCAACGCGATCAAATCATCCCCGCTGACCCACGGTTCTGGGCAGACGCCCTGGGTCCACAGCGTGGGGGCATCCGAGGCGATCTGCGCGACCAACGCCCCGACCCCCGGCCGATCACGCAACGCAGCGATCAACGCCCACACCTGGGGCCACAGCACCTGGGCCAGCAGCCGCTTGCGGCCGGCCACCCCAAGCCCCGGCCAACGCAGCGCCACCGGCAGAAGCGTTAAAACCCCTGTAAACGATCCGCGATCTTCATTGCTCAGGCACAACGCCCGACGCCAGCCTCGGACAATCGGCTTCGAGCTTAGGCTCACGAATCGCTCCATGGCACCAGCCAACACCGCCCCATCACCACCCAGTGCACCGCAGGGTTGGCTCGTGTCTTGAAAAAAATACCGATCCAGCAGCCACGCCGCCAGGTAGGTCGCGTAGCTTGGAGTCTGGATCGCCATCTCCATTTCACCCGATCCAGAGGCCAGGCCCCTACCCGTGGCAACGGCTTGTTCTGTATCCGACCCAAGCCCCCTGGCCAACCCCGACACGGTGGCCAGATCCGAAACCAGGTGCGGCTCGTCCAGTGTCGGCCCGTCGAGGTGCAGATCCTGGATCAGCCCGATCGCCCGGGCCGCACGCGGGTCTGCCCCCCCCCGCAACGGCCCGCTACCCGACCGCTCCCCACCCGTTGCACCGGGCATGCGCTGCGGGGCCAGCACCCGGCTAGGCGTGAGCATCCACCGCAGCTCTTGGCCGATCCGCTCCCGGCTGATCGCGGCGAGTTTGGGTGCCAGCGGCCGGATTGCGTCGGCGGTGGCGGGCTCGATCTCAAACCCCAACCGCGTGGCGAACCGCACGGCTCGCAGCATGCGCAGGTAATCCTCATCGAACCGTTGTGCCGGGTCGCCAATCGCACGCACCACGCCCGCGCGTAAGTCGCGCTGGCCGCCCACAAAATCGATGATCCGCTGGTCATCACCCTCAGCCAGCGGGTCTTCAAACAACCCGTTGATCGTGAAGTCCCGCCGTTGGGCATCATGCTGGGCGTCCGTAAAGTGGACGCTAGTTGGCCGGCGCCCGTCTTGGTAGCCCCACTCCGTGCGGAACGTCGCCACCTCCACCGGGTGGTGGCGGTAGCCGGGCACGCGCACCTGCACCACCCCAAACGCCTCGCCCACGTACCGGCTCTTGGGGAATAGCCCACGCACCGCGTCGGGCTTGGCGTCGGTTGCCACGTCGTAGTCCTTGGGGTGGTAACCCAGCAACGCATCACGCACGCACCCGCCCGCCAGGTACGCCACATAACCCGCCTCCTGAAGCATACCCACAATCTTCACCGCCGCGTCACGCGGGGTTGGCTTGCCCGTCATGCGTATGAGTGTAGCCGAATCAGATCACAAAAAGAGAGATACCAGTCCCGATCAGGTTTAGGGGTCCCGTTGGCCCGCGGCAGGGAAATCCTCGGCGTGTTTGTAGTTCCGACGCGGCAAACTCATACCCGATGGATATACACGAAGACCGCCCGCCACGAGCCGCGACCGTAAGAAAGCGGACCGATACACCCGCAGGCTCTAATTGATCTGTCGCAAAACTTTTTCTCCCGGCCGGTCTGTGTGCCACTGGCTGCTTGCCAGCCAGTGCATCCTCAGGGTTTCCGTACTGGCGGACCAGCCGCCAGTGGCACACCTATGGTGTTTGGATAGAGCCGAATTGTTCATCCGGGTAGGTTGCCTCCGATGCTGACCCAGACAAAAACGACTCAAGTAATCCATGGCTTTTCATAGCGCCTCAAGCAGCTGCACAACGTGGTTGGCCACGTCCCCTACCGCGACCAGCACCGGCTGGGCGGCACTGCGCGGCTTGACCTCGACCTGCCCGTTGGCCAGCGCCTTGTCGCCCACCGTGATCCGGATCGGGATGCCGATCAGGTCCGCGTCTTTGAACTTCACGCCCGGCCGCTCGCCGCGGTCGTCGATCAGCACGTCGATCCCCGCCCCCGGAATATTTTCGAGCTCATTTGCCAGCTGATTGGCGGTCTCCCGTACCGTCCCCTCATACTTGATCGGTGTGATCAACACGGTATAGGGCGCGATCGACGCGGGCCAGATGATCCCATTAGCGTCGTGCCCCCCTTCGTGTTCGATCGCAGCGGCGAGGATCCGGTTCACCCCGATGCCGTAGCAGCCCATGACCAGCGGGCGGCGTTCGTTGTGCTCATCCAATACTTTGACATCCAGCGCTTCGGCGTACTTGTCGCCCAGCTTAAACACATGCCCAATCTCGATCCCCTTCGTCGCTTGGAGCACACCGCCGTCGTTCTCCGGCGACGGATCGCCATCGACGGCGTTGCGGATGTCGGCGACTGTAAATCCACAACCCTGATGTTTCTTATGCCAATCCAGAACATAAAGGTTTTCAAAAAAATCTCGTGCCCAATGAAAATGTCGGGCATGATAATCAGCTTTATTTGCTCCGGTTACCCAAAACTGATCTTGCGCTGCGTCAGGGTCAACAACTGTCCAACACTTCAGCTGATCGTTTGCAATATGAGGTCCCAGAAATCCAAAAGGTAAATCTGATCCAGCAACAATTTCGTGCTCAGCTAAAGTTAGTTGATCACCACATAGCTGACGCAATTTTGGTTCGTTGACATAATGGTCACCACGAACCACAGCAATGACCCAATCATAAACCTGATCCAATCGATCTGTAGGAGTAGTCGGCCCTCGATAAATAATTGTCTTTAGAGTGTTCTGAGGTTTGAGTTTGCCACCACCAAATTTCTTCCATGAACTACACAGCTCTTCAATAGACGAACAATTCGGCGTATGTACTGCTTCAATAATTCCTGTTGGATCGGCGTCCGGGGCTAGATGATCTAAATCAACTCCTGGATAGTAGTCTGTTCCTTTTAATACAAAATTAGCCGCAATCGGCCGCTCCCCGATCCCACACTTCTCCACATTCGCCGCATAGTTGCCCTTATCGCTTTTGAGGATCACGTCTTCACCGATCGGTGACGGCACCATGAACTCGTGCGACGCCGAGCCCCCGATCGGGCCCGATTGGGCCTCTACGATTTCGTACGGCAGCCCGCAGCGCGAAAAGATCCGACAATACGCGTCGTACTGCTTCTGGTACGTCTCATCCAACCCACCTGGTCCTTCAAGCGCTAAGTGAAACGAGTAGGCGTCCTTCATCTGAAACTCGCGTGACCGCAGCACGCCGAACCGCGGCCGAAACTCATCACGGAACTTGGTCTGGATCTGGTACAGCGTCAGCGGCAGCTGCTTGTAACTGTGCACGCAGGCCCCCACCAGGCTCGTCATGACCTCTTCGTGTGTGGGGCCAAGCGCTAGGTTAGGCTGATCGCTGTGCCGGTCGTTGAGCACGAACAGGTTCTCACCATACGCCGCACGCCGACCCGTCTGCTCCCACAGCTCGATCGGCTGCAACGCCGGCAGGAACACCTCGATCGCCCCGGCGGCATCCATCTCTTCCCGGATAATCGCCATCACCTTACGCAGGCTGCGCACACCCAGCGGCAGGTAGTCATACACACCCGCACCCAGCTTGTGGATGTACCCGGCGCGCAGCATCAGCTGGTGGCTTGGCACCTCGGCTTCTGCGGGCACCTGCCGGGCGGTGGGGATCAGCGTCTTGGACCACAGCGTCGGCATTGCAGACTCCTCGAATCTCGGTGGGGTGCGCCAACAAAAGGCCACGCTGGCCAGCCCCGCAACGCCACCAAGAGCCGAGCATCATAACTTAGCACTGAGGTGAGTGACAGCAGACCGCAGCCGATGACCGGCTCCTTAATCAACCGTGTCCGGGAAGCCGTGTGCTGATTGGATCGTTCATTTGATTGGATCGATGGGTGAGCGATCACAGCGGCTGTGGATTACGTTCTGTTGGAAAACGGAAGCGTGTGCCACTGGCGGCTGGTCCGTCAGTGTGAAAGCCCGAGAGATTCACTGGCGGGCAAGCCGCCAGTGGCACACGAATCAAGCCACGAAATGAGTTTTCCAACAGACCCTAGTGGTTCCCACTGGTGGGTGACCGTCCGGCAAGAAGGCGCTTCGTTGAACCTGTTTGGTGTGGGGTTGATCGCCGCAGCCTGTGTCCTGTTTGTTGCTAACCGGCGTCCCAAAGCCATAGGCAGCCGCGATCAGGTTGGCGGGGTCCCGTTCGCCCGCGGCAGGGAAATCTTGGGCGTTTTGGTGTGTCTGACGCGGTAAACGCATACCCAATGGGGATATCATCGTTACATCCGGTTTAATCTGCCCATTCTGCCCATTCAACCGCTGTTGTTTTCCCTTCTTTTTTGCCCAGCGCATTGATTTGGGTCGATCTTGGGGTATATTATTAGTATTAGGTACATGTCTCGCTAAGCGGGGGCATTTCTTAGCAGGCTACAAGAAGAAGCCGAGTTACTTTTTTCGCCAAAGTCGGGCGGACGGGAGAAAGACATCATGTTGGGATTTAGTTTTATTAACAGAAAACGTGTGTTGTCATGCGCCGCAGTAGGGGCCGCCCTGGTCGCTACTGGATCATCGGCCCAAGCGGTGATCATGACCTACAACCTGGGCAACCACCCCAACGGTGGGATCCGCCTGCCGTTTTACGGCTTACGCTTGGATGGGTTGGATGGCGATAATTCCAAAGAATTCACGTTCGATTTCGACCGCCCCGAGATCACCACACCGATGAAACTCACGCTCGACTCCGACGCCGACACCGTGCGGATCCACGGCCAGGTCTATGGCGGCGAAGACATCTGGACCTCGAAGACCGATGTGCCCGCAGACCCCGACGATTACTACGCCAACGACGCCTACCGCGGGCTATGGGACGTGGACTTTACCTACTCGGGTGGGATCACCTTTGAATTCGATACGATGTTCGCCGGCAGCGTCTCGGTCGTGGTCAACGCCGAGGACCACACCAACCACGTGGGCACCATCGAAAGAGTCGGCAACCCGGCGCTGAAGTACGTGCTCCAAGACGAGCAAGGCAGCCATGCTTACTCGTTCAAGTTCAACAACATCGACAACCACCGCCTAGGCGGTACGGGCCTGTCGGGCCCCGACACGTTTGTGGGCTGGGGATGGGTGAACCACGCACCAGCCGGAACAACCGGTGTGTTCCCGCATGTCTATGCCAGCGACTGGCTGTTCACCGGTACCCGCGCCCCGGGCGATGACGGCGGTGATGACTTCGGCGGGCAAGACGATTTTGATAGCGTGCCCGAACCGGTCAGCGCCGTGCTTGGGGCCATGGGCCTGGGGGTTGTCAGCCTTGCCACCCGCCGCCGCATGGCTTAAGCAAAATTGACCGCAGGCTGTGATCTGCGATTACCATCAAATCAAAAACCCGAAGCCCACGGATCCCAATCCGTGGGCTTCTTTGTATTGAACGGAAGGTTTTTTTAATGACCTGTAGGTTTGATCTCACCACATTACCAACAGCTTCCAACGTCACGGCATCTACAACTTGTGTCAACTACTGCCGATGGCGTTGCTAACGGATTACCCAAGGCCGGATCATCGACCCCGCCAACGACGTGGATCAGGTCGCAGGCCTGGTCCTAGCCGACGGGCTGGTGACGAAGCTGGGCAAAATTCAACCTGCGTCGTCGGCTCAGCACTACGCCACCGAGCAAGAGCGATACCAGCGTCGTAGGTTCTGGGACCAATGTGATCGTGCCAGTCTGCAGTGACTCCCCCAAGTTTTGGTAGACGAAAGTCAGATCTTCTATGTCGGTGCCGATCGCGACAATCGATCCCGGTTCGAGCAACCCATCGAATCCGCCGAAATCCAACCAGCCGATCTCGTTGCCCAGGAGGGTTTCATCGATGGTACCGCCCAAGTCATCACCACCGGTAATCAGGTTGCCTGCGGCAGACAAGAGGCCAAGGATGAGCTGGCCAGTCGCCTCGATGAAAACCTCACCGGTCGACGGGTCATACGTGGCCTGGGCGGTGCCTTCAAGCGGGGGCGCTAAGGACACAGCCAGCCCCGTGTTGGCGCTCAGATTCTCAATCAAAATG
The DNA here is from genome assembly GCA_965223655.1 of Phycisphaeraceae bacterium. Classification (GTDB taxonomy): domain Bacteria; phylum Planctomycetota; class Phycisphaerae; order Phycisphaerales; family Phycisphaeraceae; genus CBDCXC01. The sequence continues at coordinate 139,855 of CBDCXC010000016.1, read as the reverse complement.
GCTCCGTCACCAAGGATGGTGGTCATGTTGTCGAAGTTAAAGTCCGCCTGGCGCCAATCGGTATCGGTTTGACCGAGGTTCTCAACAAGCGCGGTCCCGTCACTAAGGATCGTCACCTCGTTGTCACCATTGGCATCAGCTGGCCTGTAGGTTTTAAAAGAGGCCGAACCCGTGAGCTCCGATCCCAACAGCGTGTAAGAAAGCCCTCCGCCTGACAGATCGGGGATACCGACGGCTAACTCTGTTGTTGGGTTGTTCAAGTAGAAATCCACCGCATCATCGAGGACAGCTGCTGTAAACAAGCTAGCGCCACTGGGGTTTATCTCCGCTAACTGACTGACGGCTTCATTAAGCGAGGATAGCAACGTGGGTCGGATCGCCACGATTTCTGCTGATGTTAGATCCTCAAAGACAGCGTCAAATTCTTCGCCAATCGGGATCTCGTCCGCCTGTGTTTGTGACCTAATTTTATTTACGTTGATGATGATGATCGGCGGGATAGAGGGTTGCCCCGGGAACTGAGCCGTCCCGACATCTATCGCAATCACCGAAAGGTCGTCTGACTGGGCCGCGGGGCTGGCCGTGCCTGGCCCGATCAATGTCGCCGGGATCGTTGCGTTGGGATTGCCACCCAATAGGATGTTGTTGAAATTCGAATCGTTGCTATCAAATGAAACCCTCGCATCCCACTGGTACGATGCGTCGCCTGTCGCAGCATCTATGATGCTGATCGGGCCGGGCCCCGCGCCGCGGGCGATATTGACCGGGCCAGATCTGAAAGACGTCCCGTTGAGGTCAAAATTCAAAGCAGTAGCGTTTGCCTGAAGGCCTGTCACTTCATTCCCAGCAAACCCGATCGGCCGGTCTTGGTTTAGTTGTGCAACGCCTGAGTACTCGGCTGGGTGCGGTCCATCAAACATCGGGGAACCGTCGGAGAACCCTTGGCCAGAGGCAGCCTGTACTAGGGTTTGATCTGGGATATCAAACTCGGGGACGGAATTGAAGCGTAGCGCATAGTACTCATCGCCAACAAGGTCTGGGACAACAAGATTCTCGGGGACTCTAGCTGAATACCCTTTCCATTCGCCTGTTAAGCTTGGTGTGATTCCATTTCCACCGCTTAGAAACCCACGGGATGTGTTGATATTTTCTGAGAATTGAAGGTCTATTGGCGTAAACGAGCGCGCCCGCTGGTCCACGACTCCGATTTGCATTGTCATGTTACTGTACCAATCGGATATTTCTGATAAATGTGGGTCTGTTCCCAGAGCAGCGACACATGTATCACCAGCATTGCCGGGAGTCACATCGCCTAATGGAGCGACTAGCGATTCTGGGCTGAAACGTATCTTGAATACAGGGACGGTTGGAGCCATGTTCACGCCGCATGCGAAGACAGACCGTGGCAGCACGAATAATTGAGCCCCCAGCACCAGCAAACAAAACACGACACCTTTAAAATTAATAGAACGATAGTTCATCTTTTTTCTCCATCAAAAAGGGTGTTAAAAATCAAAAATCGCTTTTCGGCGTAAAGTCATCTCAACAGTGATTCTCGTATTGCCTTTAGCACATCCAGTTATGTTTCAATAAAAGGGCACTGAGTTTCCGCTAACGGCTACATTCCTATTTAGCCCAGATTCCCCAGGTCAAAGGATCTGGATTTGTCGCAAGACAATTCATAAAAATCAGTTGTGGTTAAAATGGGAGGAGGAGGGATTCAGCGGACAAAAATTGCTGTCCTCCACTGCTATCAAAAACTCAAGACCACCTTGATTTTGTGATTTATAGAGGAAATTTTTGGATTATACCCAAAATTTCCCTGCCTGGTTTCTGCAACTCCCTATTCTTACCTATTCAAGCCTTCTTGTCTCATTGGACTTATATTAACAGATGGGTCTTCTAAAAAAAAGGGTATTACAAGGATTTGTGAAAAAAATACGCCGGGTGCCTGGAGCTAGCGAAGCATGCCCCAGCCCAAGTACACCGAACATGGAATATGCTCCCTGAATTTTCCCCCTAACTTCTCCCCGCCTCCTCTCCCAAAGCCTATGTATACCCGTCCCGATCAGGTTTTCGGGGTCAAGTCCGCCCGCGGTAGGGAAATCTTCGAGGTTTTTGCGTCTTTGTCGCGGCAAATCTATACCCGATGGGTATATCCCAATCCGTGGCCTTGGGGTTGTATACCCGCCCCACAGCCATTCCATCTGGAACTTGTATAAACTACTGTCGATGGCGTCGCTAACGATTACCCAAGGCCGGATCATCGACCCCGCCAACGACGTGGACCAGGTTGCAGACTTGGTCCTATCCGATGGGCGGATTTCAAAGCTAGGCAAGGTCAGCCGGCCCGACACCGACCACGTGCTCGACGCTTCGGGCTGCATCGTCTGCCCGGGGCTGATCGATATCCACGTGCACCTGCGTGAGCCGGGGCAGGAGGAAAAAGAGACCATCGCCACCGGGGCGGCCGCCGCGGTAGCCGGGGGGTTCACCTCCATCTGCTGCATGCCCAACACACAGCCCGCGATCGACGACGAGGGCCGCGTCGACTTCATCTACCACCAAGCCAGCCGCGCCAACCAGGCCAATGTCTTCCCCGTGGGCGCGATCACCAAGGCCCGCGCCGGTCAGCAGATGGCGGAGATCGGGCTGATGGCCGCCGGCGGGGCGGTGGGGTTCACCGACGACGGCCAAGCGGTGGCGTCGGCGGGCATGATGGCCAAGGCGCTGGCCTACATCGCCATGACCGGCAAGGCCCTGATGCAGCACTGCGAAGACCCCGAGCTGGGCGGGGGCGTGATGAACGCCGGCCCGCTGGCTACCCGGCTGGGGCTTGAGGGCTGGCCACGCGTCGCCGAAGAAATCATCATCCAACGCGACATCCTGCTGAACCTCAGCCAAAACATCGGCGCCCGCTACCACGTGCAGCACGTCTCTAGCGGCGGCAGCGTCGATCTGTTACGCCGCGCCCGGCACGACCTGTTTGGCCAGGCCCACATCACCGCCGAGGTCTCGCCACACCACCTGCTGCTGACCCAAGACAGCTGCGCCACCTACGATACCCACTTCAAGATGAACCCCCCGCTGCGCACCCAGCGCGACATCGAGCAGCTTCTCGCCGCGATCAAAGATGGCACGATCACCATCCTCGCCACCGACCACGCGCCCCACACGCAAGAAGAAAAAGAGCTGGAGTTCGCCGACGCGCCGTTTGGCATCATCGGGTTAGAGTGCGCCCTGCCGCTATACATCAAAGCCCTGATCGAAACCGAAACCATCGATTGGCCGCGGCTGATCGCGATGATGACCCACCACCCCGCGCAGCTGTGCACCTTGACCGGGAAGGGGTCCCTCTCGATCGGGGCCGACGCCGACGTCACCGTGATCGACCCCGATCACCGCTGGGCCATCGACGTGGACCAATTCAAGAGCAAGAGCCGCAACTGCCCCTTCCACGGCTGGGGCGTTGTGGGGCGGGCGATCGCCACGATTGTCGGCGGTGACTTCAAACTCAACCTTAACCCCGATCGGCTGCGGAGCCTGTAAAACAGCAAGCCGGATCGGCACAGCCAGCCAAAGGCGGGACAGACATCTTGCCCGCTTGTTGTGCGCAGTGGCGCGCAGGATGCCCGCCCCACTGGGTGTGTGTTGGCTTCACTTGTTGCAGCTGTGCGTGGCCGGTGATCGGTGACCGGTAGCGTGTTGTCAATCGTGTGCCGCTAGGGGCGAGGTCATGGGCACACGAAGGCCCGAACACCCGTGCACGTTAAAAAACACGTTGCGGGTGATCATGGGGCGAACACCTGACCGGCCCGTGTAGCTGCACCCCGCTGGGGCGAATCCCCGCCCTTTGAGTCGTCCGCAGGTGAGGGCCAGCCTCGACACGAGAACCGTCCAATCGGCCCCCCCGGAAGTTTTTTGGCGTTACGTGGGTGACGCGGCGTGGTCCCAGGGGAGGGTTGAAGCCGCGGTTGTTGACGGCGGCTTCTGTATAGGGGCCAAGGGCCGGGTTTGTGCGCACGGCAATGGGGTAGCCGATCAGTCCGGTTGATCCTCCCCGCTTGCTCCCTGCTGCACCGCCCACAGCGCGGCGTACTTGAGCTGTGTGCTGACCGCGGCTTTTTGAGCGATCAGCAAACCGAACGTGCCGTCTAAGAAGCCGCGTTTCACGAGATAAAATTTCCAGAACGACAGCCACGGGCGCAGCGCCAGGTCGGCCCAACCACACCGCTTGCCGTTTCGGTGCATCTGCTTGGCGACCATGATGAGCCGTTCGTCCATGCGCCGCCCGCTGAAGTAATCGCCGAAGCCCGCGGCGCTGTGTTGCTTGTGCTCGATCCAATGCTTGAGCTTGCCCAGGCGCGAGGGATCCCGCGGCAGGCGCGCTTCGTGGAGCGCTTCCTCGGGCCAGGCGCAGCGGTCGCGGTGGATCAGCCTGGACTGCCAATCCGGCCACCACGCGCGCACCGGCCGGCCCATCACATGGTTTCGCCGCCGCACCAGCCACACATCGCATTGTTCCAGTTGGGCCTGATCCATCGCTTGGAGCTCTTGAGCCAACCCGGGTGAGATGGCTTCGTCGCTATCGAGCACAAAGACCCAGTCGTTGCGGCACAAGCCGGCGGCGAACCGCTTCTGCTGGGTGTAGCCACGCCACGGCTCGACAATGTAGCGATCGGTGTATTGTTGGGCGATCTGGGGGGTCTGGTCGGTCGAGCCGGAGTCGACCACCACCAATTCGTCGGCCCATTGAGCCGATCGGCAGGCGTGTGCTAGGGTGTCCGCGGCGTTCACGCAGCAGATCGCAACGGAAATCTTAACCATGCGAGATAGTCTAAACGCAGCAGGCAAGGGGGGCTAGATCGGATCGGCCTGGAGCACCACCCGATATGAACAGACCTATCGTCGTGGCATGGCTTCGAAGCCAAGGGCGTGTTAAATTAATCCACCAGAGGCCTCGAGCAGATATTAAGGGGAGAAGAAGTGGCAAAAGGGTCAGCCATGAGTTTGTCCTATAAGCTGGCGATCGTTGGCGCGGTGGTGCTGTGTGGAGGGATCCTCACCTACCACCTGTTGCAGTCCGACCCAAGCTCGTCTGCGCCCACCGTGGCCCCGCCCCAGCCGACCCGCCCCCAAAGCAAGATGCTCACCCCTTCCTCAGACCCACCCCGCCCCGCATCGGCTAACGCCCCAGACCCAGAAACAATTGCCCCAACCCAAGACCAACCCGGGTTAAGTGATCTAATGTCACGGATCCGTAGACGGATGGATCAGCCGTCCGATGAAGCCCTGGGCTTGCACCCCAGCACCGGCTTGGACGCCTTATCGCCCCTGGCTCGAACCACCCCCAAGCAGCTTAACCAGGATTTAGCCACACCCGCCACCGAAGCCCCCGACCCCTTGACGGATGGGGATTCCGATTCCCTCGAATCACCCCATCAGCCCCAAGAGCCGACCGACCCCGCCCCACCCCGCCGGGTTTCGACCCCCATCGTCGTGACCCATCGCCAGGATGACCCTCCTGCCACACCCCAGCCCAATGATGACCCGCAGCAGGCGCCTGAACCCGAACAACACCAGCAAGCGGATCATGCCCCCAAGACCACGGCCGACAACCCGGGCGCACCCCAGACCTATACCGTCTACCCCGGTGATACGTTTAGCACGATCGCGGTCAAGGTCTACGGGTCCGAGCACCACTGGATCGACATCGCGATGGCCAACCCATTCGTCGACCCCAAGCAGCTGTACGTGGGCCAGCAGCTGAACCTGCCCAGCACCCAAGAGCTGCTCGACGCGGGTATGGGATCGGCCGGGGCGGACGACTCGGGCCAGACGCTGACCCATATCGTGCGACCCGGTGAGACACTAACGACCATCGCCAAGCGGTACTACAATAACCCCAACCGGTGGCGTGTGATCTTCGACACCAACCGCGACAAGATCGGCAACGACCCCGACCGGCTCCAGGCCGGTGAGCTGCTTAAGATCCCGGTCCTGTCCGATTCACCTTCCCATTAACGCCATCTCGAAAGTCACCCCGCCTCACTTCCCAGAGATGTGGTGTGTGCAAAAATCTTGTCTAATACCCGAGCATGTACAAGCTGCTACTGATCCTAAAGTACCTGCGGCGGAAGCTGGCGCCGCTGTTTGCCGCGTTGGCTGTCACGCTGTGCACCGCGATGGTGATCATCGTGATCAGCGTCATGGGCGGGTTCCTGGAGCTGATGCGCGACGCGGCGAAGAAGCTCACCGGCGAGGTAACGATTTCCGCGGGGCTGTGGGGGTTCCCCCACTACCAGCAGCTGATCGCGGACCTCCAGAAGCTGCCCGAGGTCGACGCCGCCACCGCAACAATCAGCGCCTACGGGTTGGTCAACCTCCACAACCGTGTGCACACGGTCGAGGTGGTGGGCATCGACCCCACCGGGCTCGACGCGGTCACCGGCTACCGCGACACGCTCTACTGGACCAACCAGCACCTGCTTGATGACCTCAACCAGAGCCTGCCCGACCCCGATCAGATGACCCAGCGGCAGCGTGCGTACTATGACGCCCGCCTCCAGCAGATCAAGCGATTAAAGCTGCGTGACCTGGGCATGCGGTTCACCACCGCGCGTCAGCAGGCTGGCGAACCCGGACCGCCGGGCATCGTGCTGGGGATCGAAGTCAGCCCCTACAACCAACGCGACCACCGGGGACAGTACCACTTCAATAACAGCGCGATCAACAGCGAGCTGACGCTGACCATCCTGCCCGTGACACAGCGTGGCACGGTGATGGAGCCGGCGGTGCGGCGGATGGCCGTGGCCAACGAGTTCAAGAGCGGGCTGTTCGAGATCGACGCCAACCGTGTCTACGTCCCGTTCGATGTGGCCCAGCAGATGCTGAAGATGGACCCCGCCCAGCAGGCCGACCCCCGGACCGGCCAGCCCACGGGCCAGTGGCTGCCCGCGCGCACCTCCGAGGTGATGGTCCGAGGCGATCCCAAGGCCACACTCGACCAGCTGCGCAACGCGGTCGATACCGCGGTGAACGATTTCATCGCCGCTCACCCTCAGGTCGGCCAGCTGTCGGTGTTGACCTGGCAGCAGCGCCACGCCACCCTCTTGGGCGCTGTCGAAAAAGAAAAGCTGCTGCTGACCTTCTTGTTCGCGATCATCAGCGCGGTGGCGGTGGCGATGATCGGGTCCATTTTCTACATGATCGTGCTGGAGAAAACCCGCGATATCGGGGTGCTGCGCGCGGTGGGCGCGTCGCGCCAAGGGGTGGTGTCGATCTTCTTAGGCTACGGGCTGACCATCGGCTGCCTCGGTGCAACGCTGGGGGTGGTATTGGCGGCTGTGGTGGTCTACAACCTCAACCCGATCCAGGATTTTTTAACCCAGCAATTCAACTTCACCATGTGGGACCCCACCATTTACTATTTCGACAAGGTCCCAAGCCAGCTCGACCCCCTGGAAGTGATCGTGATCGGGGCGGTGGCGGTTTTTAGCAGCGTCGCCGGCTCGCTGATCCCGGCCTACCTCGCGGGTCGGCTCAACCCCGTGGAGTGTTTGCGGTACGAATAGCCGCCTATCCTCAATACCGACCCCCATGCCTGAAACCACCCCACCCCCCCTGCTGACCGTTACCGCGTTGCGTCGCGGCTACCGCATGGGTAGCCAGCAGCTGGATGTGCTGCGTGACCTGAACCTAGAAGTTACCCGCGGCCGATGGCTGGCGATCCTGGGCTCTTCGGGGTCGGGCAAGAGCACGCTGCTGCACCTGCTGGGCGGGCTAGACCGGCCCGACAGCGGCAAGGTGGTGTTCGATGGGCGGGATGTGTTTGCGTTGCGCGGCGGGGCGCTGGACCGGTACCGCAACCGCCACACAGGCTTTGTCTTTCAGTTCTACCACTTGCTGCCCGAGCTCAACGCGTTGGAAAACGTGGTGCTGGCCGCGATGGTGGGCCACTCGGTCCCGAAGTGGCTTGGGGCGCGTCGGCAGCTACGGGACCGCGCCAAGCAGCTGCTGGATCAGCTGGGTCTGGCCAACCGGCTGCGCCACCGGCCAGCGAAGCTCTCGGGCGGCGAACGCCAACGCGTAGCCATCGCCCGGGCGTTGATCAATCAGCCCGATATCCTGCTGGCGGACGAGCCCACCGGCAACCTCGACGCCCAGACCGGCGAGCAGATCTTAGATGTGCTCACCCAGCTCCACCAAGGGGGGCAAACCATCGTCATGGTCACCCACGACCAGCGGATCGCCCGGGCAGCCGACCTGACCCTGACCCTCCAGTCGGGCCAGCTCAACCACTGGTATGGCCAAACCTAGGCCCACAGAATGCCGAAAAACCAGTAAAGGCAGGCTGCTAAGCCAACACACGCCATCGTCGCACCGACCGCGCCTAACCCACCCTTGGAGGAGCCGACCACCATGGCGAAGCGCACACCCGCCCCGACAGCCGACATCGCCATGATCGGACTCGGTGTGATGGGCCGAAACCTAGCCCTGAATATGGCTGACCACGGCTACAGCGTGGCGGGCTATGACCTGAACGCAGGCCTGGTCCAAACCTTCCTGGATCAAGCCCCGCAGACCGTTGGCCAGCTCACGGCCCCGCGCAGCATGAAGGCTTTGGTCGCCAGCCTCAAGCGGCCCAGGAAGATCGTCCTGCTGGTCCCCGCGGGCAAGCCCGTTGATGTGGTGCTCAAGCAGCTCGCACCGCTGGTGAGCCGTGGTGATATCGTGGTCGACGGGGGCAACTCGCTGTGGACCGACACGATCCGCCGCGAACAGCAGATGGCGGCCAAGGGGATCCACTTCGTGGGGTCTGGCGTCTCGGGTGGCGAAGAGGGTGCTCGATTCGGCCCGTCGCTGATGCCCGGGGGGTCCAAGGAGGCGTGGAAGCACCTCAAGCCCATCTGGAACGCGATCGCGGCCAAGGTCAACCCCAAGACCGGCCAGCCCATCGAGGGCGCCGCGCCGGGCCGACCCGTCAAGGGCGGCGTGCCGTGCACCGCGCACATCGGGTCCGACGGCGCTGGCCATTATGTCAAGATGGTGCACAACGGGATCGAGTACGGCGACATGCAGCTGATCTGTGAAGCCTACCACCTGATGAAGCACCTGCTTGGGCTCAAGCCCAACCAGATGGCGGCGATCTTCGGCCAGTGGAACCGGGGCGCGCTAAGCTCGTTCCTGATCCAGATCACCGCCGACATCTTAGCCCAGCGCGACCCCGACCACCCCCGGAAGTTTTTGGTCGACCACGTGCTGGACACCGCGGGGCAGAAGGGCACCGGCCGGTGGACGTCCGTCAACGCGTTAGACATGGGCGTGTGCGCGCCCACCATCACCGAAGCCGTCTACGCACGGTGCATTAGCGCGATCAAAGACCAACGGGTCGCGGCCAGCAAGCAGCTGCGCGGGCCCAAGCCGAAGCACACCGGCTCCAAGCACGACCTGATCGATGCGATCCGCGATGCGCTGTACTGCTCCAAGGTCTGCGCCTACGCCCAGGGGTTTGCGTTGATGGCCGAGGCCCAGAATCAGTATGGGTGGCGGCTGGACTTTGGGCGCATCGCCTTGATCTGGCGTGGCGGGTGCATCATCCGCGCGCGGTTCTTGCAGAAGATCGCCGACGCGTTCCAAAACGACCGCAGGCTGGCGAACCTGATGCTCGACCCCTACTTCAAGCGGAAGATCAATGCCGCCCAGGCCAACTGGCGCCGTGTGGTGGCGATCGCCAGCGAAGCGGGTGTGCCGTGCCCGGCGTTTATGTCGGCGTTGGCCTACTACGACAGCTACCGCGCCGCGTGCCTGCCGGCCAACCTGCTCCAGGCCCAACGCGATTACTTCGGCGCCCACACCTACGAGCGTGTCGACCGCAAGCGGGGTGAGTTTTTCCACCTCGATTGGCCCCACCCCGATCGGCCGCAGGCCAAGAACTAAACCACTACCGGCTAAAGCCGGTAGGTTTCCCGGCGACTGAAAGTCGCTATTTCGTCTAAAGCCGACTCAAGCCTCGCCTGAAGCCGGCTAAAGCTACTCGTCGGCTACGGTGAATCCGTCGTCTGGAGGTTGTTGCTGATGCTCGATATACGCCTTGATCATCTCGTCCGTCACCGTCCCCGACGAGGCGCAGAAGTAACCCCGGGCCCAGAGGTGGCGGCCCCAGTACCGACGCTTCAACTCCGAAAACTCTTGCTGGAGCAACCGCGAAGAACGACCCTTGATGTATTGCACACCAAGAGCCACCGACATCCGCGGCGGGATCGACGCGAATAGGTGAACGTGATCCCGGCTCACGTGCCCTTTGAGTATCGTGATATCCTTGGCCATGCAGACCTGACGGATCGTGTCCCGGGCCCGGACCGCGATCTGCCCCGTGAGCACCGGATACCGATACTTCGTCACCCACACCAAGTGGTACTTGACGTCGTAGATCGTGTGGGCTCCGTGACGATATTCGGTTGGGGACATCCATCGAGTTTACCTCAAGAAGATACGCTCAAGCGGTTACGCCTAAAGGCGAAGGTTTCGACCCGGATGGTGGAATAATGAATAGGATGAGGGTATACCTCCATCGTCTAAGTCTGCCCGATGGTCGGCGACGCGGAAGCAACCGTATCAAAAACTTATGACGTTACCGACGCGTCAAATTGATACACGGTGCGTATAGCCACGAAGCCCACGGGTAGGTGTGATGGCCCTGCCAATGCCCATGATCGATCCGGTTTGGGGCGTGGTGCTTAGATGATCATCCCGGTGATCGTGGCTTCGAAAACCAGCGCCCCGTTGACGATCCCCTGCGTGGCGCAGGTGGATCGCCTGCGGCGGAACGCTTGGATCTTCCCCAGCAGGGTCAGCCGATCGCCGGGGGCCACCTGCGACCGGAACTTGATGTCCTGGGCGCCGACAAACCCGATGAACGCGTCTTGCTGGGCCGGCTCAAGGTGGTGCTTGGTGAGGAAGCTGGCCAGCTGAGCCGCGGCTTCGATCATCAGCACGCCGGGGAACAGCGGCCGGCCCGGGATATGGCCCGGGACCCAGAATTCGTCGTCACCGACCTGCTTGAACGCCACGGCTTGGTTGAAGTCATCGGAGAGATGGTTCACCCCATCGAGCATGCGCATCGCCCCGCGGTGGGGGTTCACCCGCTGGATCGCCTGTGCATCGAATTGGACGTGGTCCAAATCGACGCCAGACAGGTCAAACAAAAAAGTGGGGACCATACCGGGAGACCGTCTCCAATGCCCAATGGTTTTGTCACGCTCGGCTCATCGATCGGCACCCCCTGTGTCGGACAAGGCGGGGGGTTATGTCAATCCCCCGAGGCCGGGGGAGCGCCGCGCTATGAGTTGCTGGCTTGGCCAACCGAGCTATCACGGCTTTCTAAGACCTTGACCCGGAGCGACTGGGCGCTGTTTTTGACATCCTGCATCAGCTTACGCACCCGAGTGCCGGCGGCCTTGTTGCCGCCAGCGGCCTTGTGCACGTCTTCTTCCATGGAATCCACGAGGTTTTTGAGCTGTTCATACGTTTCTATCATCGGCCTGACTCCTGGTTATGTGTGGATCATTTGGCTCACAGGCTTGGTGAACCGCATCGTTTGTTACTAGCCTAGCCAACCCGGCACCATTGGGCAACGTGTCCCAGCAGGCCAATTGGATAACCTTTGCGCTTTGATGTCAAGGCGATGGGTGTGGCCTAAAATTTAGTTGACTTGATCCACTTGGCCAGCGCGGTTTTGGACAAGCAGTTGACGACTTGTTTTGGGGTTGCTCCGGCGCGGCGGGCGGTGAATAGGCCGTAGATCAGCTGGTCCATGTCTCCGGGCCCGTGTGCGTCGGTGTTGATCGCGAGCATAGCGCCGGCGTCGATGGCGGCCCGGGCGTGGGTGTCGTTGAGGTCCAGCCGCCAGCTGTTGGCGTTGATCTCTAGCGCGATCCCGCGCGCGGTGGCCGCGGGGTAGAGCTGTGCGAAGTTGGGGCGAAGCCCCCGCCGCCGGTTGATCAGGCGCCCGGTGGGGTGGCCGATGATGGTCACGTAGGGGTTTTCGATCGCGCGCAGCAGGCGTTTGGTCGCTTTCTCGGGGTCTTGGTTCAGGGCGCTGTGTGGCGAAGCGACCACGACATCGAGCTGCTTAAGCAGGCTGTTGGGGTAATCCAATGAGCCATCGGCGAGGATATCGACCTCGCTGCCGGCCAAGACACTGATGGTGTTTTTGAGCTGCTGAGCGACGTGCTTGATGTGTTCGATGTGCTGCTCTAGCCGTTTGTTTGACAGCCCGTTGGCGATGGCTTGGCTCTTGGAATGGTCGGTGATGGCGATGGTGTGGTAGCCGCGTTCGGCAGCGGCCATCGCCAGCTCGTAGACGGACCACCGCCCATCGCTGGCGGTGGTGTGGGCGTGTAGCTCGGCTTTGATGTTGGCCAATTCGATCAGCTTTGGCAGCTTGTTGTCTTGTGCCAAAACCAACTCACCGCGGTCTTCGCGTAGCGCCGGTGGGATCCATGCTAATCCAAGCTGTTGATAGATCTGATCCTCGGTTTCCCCAGCCAAGCAGTGGTTGCCTTTGAACAAGCCGTATTCGTTGAGCTTGAGGCCTTGTTGGATCGCGCGTTCGCGTAAGGCGACGTTGTGCTCTTTAGACCCGGTGAAATACAGCCAAGCCGCACCAAAGTTTTCGGGCCCCACGATGCGCAGGTCGACCTGTACCCCGCGTTGATCACCGCTGAGGGTATCGCCGGCGCGGACAGAGGTCTTGGTGGGGCCTTGGGCCAGCACTTGGTTGACCGGCTCTAGGCCGACAAACGCATCGCTGATGGCTTGGGTGGGGTTGGTCGCTTTCGGTGGTGTGCCAGAAGCCAGGGGCGAGGCGACGATCAGGTCGATATCCCCGATGGTTTCTCTGCCACGGCGTAGGCTGCCGGCGTAGGCCGCTTGCTGGACGTGCGGCAGCTCACGGAGCTGGTTGACAAACCACAGCGCTAACGGCAGCGCTTGACCGATTCGGATCCGAGCAACAGAAACTGAGGCAAAGGCGATGCTTTGGCGTAGGTTCTCAAGCTTCTTTGAGCCCAAACCCGGCAGCTGAGCCAGCCGGTCATCTTTCAGCTTGGTTTTGAGGTCTTCCAGGCTCTCGATCCCCGCGTGTTTCCAGAGCAGGGCGATGGTTTTTGGCCCCAGCCCGGGGACCGCCAGCAAGCCGGTGAGGCCTTTGGGGATCTTGGTTAAAAGTTCTTCGTGCTCTTCGATTTTGCCGGTGGTCAGGAATTGGGCGATGCGTTGGGCGGTGCCCTTGCCGATGCCTTCAATCGCGGCCAGCTGCTTGACGTTGGGGCCCAGGGCCGCCAAGTCCTGAGGCAGATCATCGACGATGCGAGCCGCACGGCGGTAGGCGTTGACCCGGAAGCGGTCGCCGCCGAGGATTTCCAAGACGTCGGCCATCTGTTGGAATACCGCGGCGATTTGTGGGTTGGTGTAGGGCATTGAAGATTGATCGGGATTGTATACCAGTCCCGATCAAGTTGAGGGGGTCCGGTTTGCCCGCGGCAGGGAAAGCTTCGGCGTTTTGGTAATGCCGACGCGGCAAACCCATGCCCGATGGGTCTATCCCCATCGCGTTTCGCCGGTGTCGTTTGTCCAGGTCCAGGGGTGTTTCATTCCCAGGCCCGCCGCGGATCGGGGCCAGTGCTTTGGCGGCGTGTTGCCGCTTGTGGCGCAGGGCGCTGGTTCGGTCATGCCAGAGGCTGGCTTTTACTTGATCACAGGCAAGACGGCTTTGAAGCCGTGGGTCCCGGCCTCACGCACCAGCTCCAGCAGGGCTGACTCTACGGTTGTGGGGAGGATCCCTGCGTGCACCATGCGTGAAACCGCGGGTTTGCAATCGGCGGCTCGCCGCGAACCGATCGCATCGACCGCGACGGCGGTGATCAAGCCGCGGTCCGCTAAATCCAAGCACGTCTGGAGCACGCAGACATGCGCTTCGATCCCACAGACCACGACCGACCGGGCCTGCAACTTAGCCAACGTCTCACGCACCGGCTCGGTACAGGCTGAGAAAGTGAGCTTGTCGTATGACCCCACGGCCTGTTGCAGCCGACTGGCCAGCTGGGGCACCGTGGGGCCAAGGCCCTGGGGGTACTGCTGGGTGACCAGGGTCGGCACACCTAGTGCGTTGGCGCCGTCTAGCAGCTTCTGGGTCTGAGCCAGGATGTGCTGGGACTCGTGCATGTGTGGCAAGAGCTTTTCTTGCATATCCACCACAAGCACCGCAGTTCGGCCAGCATATAAACGCGGGGTACCCATCTGATCTCAGCCATTCAATCTCATATCAATCGCAGCGCATTGCTCACCCCTCACAGGCTATCGTAACGGATCCCCGGCTGGTTCTCATTCAACTTGGTCTAAAGGACCGTGGTCGGGCAAACGGCCAGACCGAAACACTCTTTTAAATGTACATAACTTATTTATTAGATTTATTTTACATCAAATCAATCGACCCTAACAAATAACCCTTCTCTGCAGATCCCAACGGCAACTGGGCTCTCAAAATTTTTTTTGAATTACTGGTTGAAACCTTGCGGACCCCCTCTCTTTTTGTTAATATGCGTCAAATAAGTGATGTAATTAGATTAATGAATAAAGATAATTTAGTTCATTTAGGACCTTTCTAAGCATCATCTTCTCAAGGAGACTGTCCCATGGTTGTTACGGGTAGATTGCACACGAGGCGGTGTTTTTCTGTTTACATGGCTGCCCTATTGTGGGTTGGCGTCCCGGCGTGGGCGGTGCCATTTATCACCACGGTTACCATCGATGACATCAACAACGCCTTGCCGTCTCAGTTCGGTGACTTAAACAGCATCAACTGGCGGGTGCTGGAACAAACCAGCGGTGGCGCGGTATCGGCTCCCAACACCCCGACGGGAGTAACCAACGAGGTCATCCGGCTGTTCACCAATGGGAATACCAACCAAGGGATGGATCTTGAAGCCGTTGGTGTCACCGAGTCGACGGTGTGGGACCCGGATTCCAACACCGTTGGGCAGGCCACTCAGCCACCCAATTACAAGGATACCTTCAACGTCAACGACTTCGACGCCAATGGCCGACCAATAGGCAGCTCCGAGCTCTACTTTGGTTTAGAATTCGAAGGACAGGGCCAGACCACCCCAACCGTCCAAGACGCCACCACGGTCGGCAGCATCGTGCAGTTCATCCAAACCGGGGCGGAGTTAGACCCAACCGATCCGGTGACCCCGATCTTTGGCTTCGATCAGAACCAAGAAGGCGGGACAAATATCGTGTTTGATAACCCAGACCCCATCCCGGATATCCTGCAGCAAGACATCCTGCTGCGTGGCCGGCAATTCCTAATCAACCCCGCCCTGATCCCAACCGATGGGACACTAACGCCCGATCAAGTTGATCAAGTGATCCTCAACGCCGCACCCTCAGAGATCCGTGAGTTCCTCTTCTTGGATGACCCGGGTGGCGATCCGGTCTTCTTCCCAGGCGGCAACTTCCCACACGATGACGCGGTGTTCGATGATGTCTTTTTCGATCCGGATGAGGATACGCTGCCCTATGAAGGCGAAGACGACGACCAGTGGGTGTTTCTGCCCGGTGTGTTTGATCCCGATGGGCCGGGGCCGATCGTCCCGGTCGACAACAACGGCGATGCGGCACACGTCGACTGGGGCGGGTACCTGATCGATTCCCAAACCGGTATGCCGGTAAACCTACTTAGCGTCAACGCCGACGATGGTGTTACGCCCGTGGGCTTGGACTGGCTGTGGGTCACCGAGCTGCAAGCGGCGTTGGACAACAACGGCAAAGAAGAGGCGTATCTCCTCGGGGCACTGGTCCAAGAAGAGCCGCCCGGCGACGACGATGGCGGCGCGGAGATCCCCGAACCGCTCACTGCGGGCCTGGCTTGGCTGGGTCTGGCGGGCTTGGGCTTACAGCTACGCAGACGGGCCTAAGAAGCCGACACACCCGTAACAACGAATCACACGGCAACGCATCAGGCGAACCCTGATGCGTTGTTTATACCAATCCCGATCGAGTTTACGGGGGACGTCTGCCCGCGGCAGGCAAACGCCCGGTGTTTTTGTGTGTCTGACGCGGTAAACTCATACCCAATGGGTATATTTGTAGGATGGACCAGCAGAAACCCCGCTCGCTAATAACGGTCGCGGTTCTGGGGGGGTTGCACGCCGATTCATCTGGGGCTGTATCAACACATCCACAAGCCTTAAGACAACGCCCCTGACATGCCGTGTGCCTGTGCGACCGCGGCGTTGGTGACCCGGCCCGCGCGCATGTTCAAAGCCGCAGCAAACGCCGGGTCGTTGGCCAGCAGATGATCGATCCCCGCCTCGGCGTCGGCTAACCGCAGCACGTAGCGCTGCGTGGCGTGGCACAGCGCCTGGGTGCTGGTGCGGCCAACCGCGCCGGGCATGTTGGTCACCCCGTAGTGCACCACCCCATCGATCACGTAGGTCGGGGACTGGTGCGTCGTAGGGCGAGACGTCTCCACACACCCGCCTTGGTCCACCCCCACATCGACGATCACCGCCCCGTTCTTCATCTGCGCTAGCAGGCCCCGCTTCAGCAGCACAGGCGTGCGCCCCCCGGGGATCAGCACGGCGCCGATGATCAGGTCGGCCTGCGTGGCGTGCTCGGCGATCGCGTGCGGATCGGAGTAAACCGTGTGGACGTTGGGCGGCATGACCGCGTCGAGGTGGCGCAGCCGATCCAGGTCGATATCCATCACCACCACGTGTGCCCCTAGGCCCGCGGCCATGCGGGCGGCGTTGGTCCCCACCACGCCCGCGCCCAGGATCAGCACATACCCCGGCTCCACCCCGGTCACGCCCCCCAGCAGGATCCCGCGGCCCATCATGGGTTTTTCAAGGTACTTGGCCCCCTCCTGGATGCTCATGCGCCCGGCGACCTCGCTCATGGGCGTCAGCAGCGGCAGCCGACCGGTCGCCGGGTTGGTCAATGTTTCGTAGGCCACCGCGGTGATCCCTGCCTTCAGGCACGACTCGGTCAGCGCACGGTCGGCTGCAAAGTGGAAGTAAGTAAACACCACCTGCCCGCGTCGCAGGATGTCCAGCTCCGGCCCCAGGGGTTCCTTGACCTTGACAATCATATCGGCTTGTTCAAACACCTGTTCGTGCTGTGGCACCATGGTCGCGCCGGCGTGGGTGTACTGTGGGTCGCTGTAACCGCTGCCGCTGCCGGCGCCGGCTTCCACCAGCACCTTGTGGCCCGCTTCAACCAGCAGCTGCACGCCCACGGGCAGCATGGCCACACGGTACTCGTCGGGCTTGATCTCACGGGGCACGCCGATGATCATGGCTGGTCGCTATTCCGGCTTGAAAGGATTGGGCGGGGTGAAGTGATCGTCTTCGTCGCGATCGATGTCCTGGGACTCTTCGTACCAGGCCGCCTGGATGGCTTCCAAGATCGTTTCGTTGACGCTGTGGCCCGGCTCGGGATCGAACTGGGGCAGCTGCCCGACCAGCTCACGCAGCTGGGTGAACCGCACGCTCAGCGGGTCCACGCCGGGGTGTTGCTCGCACAGCTGGATCCCAATTTCCTCCACGTCTGTCCAGCCTAATTTTTCAGGCATCGCGGTGCTCGGTGGTTGATGGTTGATGGGGCTAGTGCGATCACGGGTTTGGTCGAGCAGCCGGAGCTTCGTTGGCTTGATCATGCTCCATGCTACAGATTCACCGGCATGACGACATACAGAAAATCTGGGCCGGTACGGAAAACCCCCGGCTTGCTGGGGGCTTTGAGCTCCATCTGGATCTGATCGGCTTCAACGATCTTCAGCGCGTCGAGGATGAATTGGGGGTTGAATCCGATATCGATCGGCTCGCCGTTGTAGGCCGGCATCTCGATATCGATCTGCGCTTCGCCCATCTCCGGGGCGCGGCTCGACAGGGTCAGCCCGTCTTGGTGGAACCCGAATCGCACGCCTTTGGACTCTTCATTGGTCAGCAGCGCCGCGCGGCGGACGGCGCTGGTCAGGGTGCTGGTGTCCAGGGTGGCTTTCTTATCGACATCACGCGGGATCACATCCGCGTATGGCGGGAAATTCCCCTCGACCAGCGTGGTGGCCAATAGCTGGTCGTCGGTCACAAAAAAAGCCCGGTTTTGTGTGATGTGTACACGCACCGATTGTTCGGGGGCTTCGAAGAGCTTCAAAGCCATATTCAGTGCTTTGGTGGGGATGATGACCGAATGCCGTGTGGGCCCATCGCCGTTGCCGCGTGATTTGCAATGCCCTTTGCCAAGCGCCAGCCGGCGCCCATCTGTTGCCACCAGGGTAAGCTTGTCGCCCTGTTGCTCGACCAGCACGCCGTTGATCGCGTAACGGCTGGTCTCTCGGGCAGTGGCGAAAAGGGTTTGGGTGATCAGTTTGTGCAGATCGCCGGCTTGGGTTTCGAAATCGGGCTCGCCGTCAAGCTGGGGCAGCGGCGGGAAGTCGGCTGGGGGGTACCCGATGATCTGAAAATGCGCATCCTGCCCGCGGATGTGCATCACCTGGTCCTCGACCTCGAGCGTCAGGGTGGGGTCGGCTGACTCCCGGACGATCTGGCTGATCTTGTCCGCGGGCACCAAGGCTTCACCGGGTTGGGTGACTTCCACCCGGGGCGTCCGCACATTCACCGCCAGCTCTAAATCGGTTGCCGTCAGGGTCAGGGTATCCTCATCGGCACAGATCTTGACGCACCGCAGCGCGTCTTTGGGGGTGCGGGTCAGCGCTACGGGGTTCACCAGGTTTAATCGATCAACCAGC
Organism: Phycisphaeraceae bacterium; assembly: GCA_965223655.1. Lineage (GTDB taxonomy): Bacteria > Planctomycetota > Phycisphaerae > Phycisphaerales > Phycisphaeraceae > CBDCXC01. Next base: position 121,041 of record CBDCXC010000016.1, on the reverse strand, counting down.
CCGGACCGATCGCAGATCACTTTCATCGCGGGTGTTCCTCAAGGAGTTATTCAGGCTTAGACCCAGAGCGTACCGCTAGGAACCCCAAGCAGCAAGGGGGGCGTGATGCGGCCAAATTGTAATCGAGCCGCGAGACCGATCCGCACGGAAAGCCAAGCAAGCGGTGACCGGCGTGCCATAGGACCGGATATCGATCAGAGACCGCCCACAAAATCATCTGCCCTATGGATAACACTAAACCGGCCTTGCCTGGTGGGCGATCAATCAATAGCAGAACCAATAAACACTTAGGGGCACGCGCCGGGGTCGATGGGGGCGTGTGGGGTTAGGTTTTGATGCTGATCCATCGCGGCACAGCGCTGGCACGAACACACCGACACCACCTGGCCATGATCGTGGCCATGGTGGTTGGGGTGTTAGGCCACGGTGGTGTGGCGATGGCCGGGGGACCGGTGACGCTCGTCGAGCAGCGGTCGGTGCTGGGCAAGCCCCCTGCCTACTGGTCGATCCTTCGCAACTCCATCCAAGCCAGCCCCGATGTGAGGCACGCAGCCTACACCGCTTGGAAAGCCAACGAGGTGGCGGTGGTCGTGGATGATGCGGTCGACCCGTCGTACCACCAGATTGTCGGACCAAAATTCAGCCCTGATTCTCAGCGCCACGCCTACTTCGGCCGACGCGACAACCTCTGGTGGGTGGTCACCGATGGCCAAACCACCCTGGGCCAGCCGCCAGTCAGCCCACCGATGTTTACGCCCGATTCGGCTCAGATGTTCTACTGGGCCAGCACCGACGACAAACCGTTCTTGATCGTCGATGGCCAGCCACACCCGGTGTTTGATCAGACCGTTGTTGACTCGCTACAGATCAGCCCCGACGGTTCTCATTTTGTCTACTTGGCCAAGCACCAAGGCAAGTGGGCGATCGTGGATAACGGCCAGGTCATCGGTAAATTTCAGGGGGTGGGGCAACCCGGGGTGGTGTTTAGCGCCGATTCCAAACGGGCGGCGTATGTGATCCAACAAAACGGGCTGTGGCACGTCTTCGCAGACAACCGAAAGGGACCGGGCTACCAGCGGATCGGCTTAGGGCCTGTCTTTAGCCCCGATTCCAAACACTTTGCCTACTGGGGCCAAAAACACAACGGCCGTTGGGCCTTGGTGATCGATGGCCTGGAAGACCCCGATTATGAAGCCGATGCCTTCCACGGCTTGGCGTTTAGCCCGGACTCGAGGCGGCTGGCGGGTTTTGTGAAACGGGGCCGCACATGGCGGGTCGTGATCAACGGCCAAGCCGGGCCGGCCTACGACGCCATCGGTCACAACAGCATGGTCTTTAGCCCCAACTCCAAGCACCTGGCCTACGGCGCCGTGCGGGGCTGGCAGTGGCTGGTGGTCAAGGACCGCCAAGAGCAGCCGGTCTACGATCGGCTGCTGGACGGTTCGGTTCGGTTTAGCCCCGATTCGACACGCCTAGCCTACGGCGGTTTCCGCAAAGGGCAATGGTTCGTCGCGGTAGACGGGTATGAGCAGCGGGGGTTCGACAAAATCCTGCCTGAAACGATTCAATTCAGCCCAGACGGCTCGAAGCTGGCCTACATCGGGGTAACGCAATCGAAGCAGCGTGTCATGATCGACGGGCTGATCCAACCGCCTTATCAGGAGGCCTCCCCCCCGGTCTTTAGCCCAGACTCAGCCCATGTTGCCTGGGTGGGTCGGCGTGGCAAACGAAGCGTGGTGGTGGTCGACGGGGTCGAAGCCGATCGCACGTTTTCCACATGGGTCCTCGGCGCCAAGCTGATCTTTGATTCGCCTACCACGCTACGCACCATGGTGGTCGATACACCAGGCCCTAAACTCTACCAGGTCCACATTGACCTCCACCGGCCCCAGCAGGCCGTGGCCGACCGGTAACCTGCGCGCCAACCGGAAACCGCAACACCCGAACAATAACCAAAGTGCTTGATCGAGAATACTTTATTGCCCACACACGGATTTTGTCCACATCTGCTTGCCGGTCAAGAATTCCCAGCAACCAGTCGAAAAAGAAAACACTTACGGCTATCCAAGGCGTGTTTTTTCAGCAGATGCCCCAACCGCGAGCCATGAGCAATACCAGCCTCTACCATCGACACCGCTGCGACCCGCTGGGTGGGACTATGTGCGTGGGATTGGCCGGGTGCTTAGCCACGGTAGTGCTCTTAGGCGGTCCCCCACAGGGCTACGCTCAGCCGGCGTTTGTGGAACAGATTATCCCCATCGCGGCGGTCCCTCAAGAATGGACATTGGTCACGGATTCTTGCCTGGCCAGCCCGGACTCCACCCAAGTAGCCTACCGGGCGGCCATGCAGGGCGCCGACCCACCCACCCAGATGGCCATCCGCAATGACAAGCCCGTCAGCCAGAAGGGGATGATCCTGTACGGACCAACGTTCAGCCCCGACTCGAAGCGTATCGCCACCACCCTCAGCCACCACGGGCAAGGTTGGCTGTCGGTCGATGGCAACCGGGTTCGGTCCGCTGAGCCGGTGTCGGCTCCGATCTTCAGCCCCGATGGCCAGCATGTGGCGTACGTGGCCCGCGAAGAGCAATCACAATTCGTCATCGTTGACAAGCGGTCCCAGATGGTCGTCTATGACGAGGTGGCGAACGACAGCCTCACGTTTAGCCCCGATTCCCAACAGTTCGCCTACGCGGCTCGAAGAGGTGAATACTGGTTCATGATCGTCAACGGGCAAGAAGGGGTTGGCTATGCCCAAGTGGGCCACCCGGTGTTCCAGCCCCGATTCACAGCACCTCGCTTACTGGGTCCAAAAGGCCCTCGGGCAGCTGGCTGATCGTGTCCGATGGGCAGGAAGACCTCAATAGCCGGGCCAAAAAACACGCCGGCCTGTGGTTTAGCCCCGACTGCTCACGCGTCGGGGCGTTTGTGCTCCAAGAAGGGTTTTGGCGGGTGTACCTGGATGGTCGCGTCGGCCCCCGCCACGACGCGCTGGGGCAGGGCAGCCTCGTCTTCAGCCCCGATTCCAAACACGTGCTCTACGCCGCTATGGACAACCGTCGCTGGAAGGTGATCCTAGACGGCGTGGAGATCGCCGACCATGATGCGCTGCTGGCCGACAGCTTAATGTTTAGCCCCGACTCGTCCCGGATCGTGTATGGGGCCATGGGCCAAGACGGGTGGTTCGTGGTCGCCGACCAACACCGGCACCGCTCGTTTGCCAAGGTCTCGGCTAAGAGTATCCGGTTCAGCCCCGATTCGATGCGCCTGGCGTACACCGCGGCCAACCCCGACAGCCGGTCTGTCTTGATCGTCGATGGCCACCGGTGGGCGGTGGGCGACGCGATCGATGATGTGGCATTTAGCCCCGACTCGGCGAGCGTGGCGTGGGTCCAGTGGGACCAAGGCCAAGGCAGCCGGTTGGTTGTCGACGGCACCCAAGGCATCTACAGCTTTGACCAGCTGGTGCCGGGCGCATCGCTGGTCTTCGACGGGCCCCATAAGCTGTATACGATCGTGATGCGTTGGCCGGGACCGGTCTTCTTTCAGCTCCACGCGGCGCTGAATCCCTTAGACAACCGCCAACGAGCCCCTAGCGACCCACGCGTCGTCAGCGCCACCGATGATGAGGTACCCACAACCCAGCCTACGGAGTAGCCGTTGGTCGTGAGATCGCTGGGGCTGTTTGGATGCGGACCCATACCATGACCTGGGTCTGGGGTGCATAGGTGGGCACCGTTGGCGTCAGCGGCAGGTGTTGGAACAAAAGCCCCCCCCACTGCGTCGCGGCTAAGGACGATATCGTCCATGCGTTATCGCTCTGGCCCGGTGGGGAGGGTTGGGCTGCGGGGCCTTGAGGCAGCCGCTCTAGCCATGGTGGCTGGGGGATGACCCTTGCGGTTTGATCACGTTCTTCATTGAGTGTGGCCAATAGGCTCCCCAGCTGGTCTGCGGTAAGCGTTAATACCACCCACCTTGTAGCCCCAGCCGGCCGATGCTTGGCCCCGCTACCCCCACCCGCAGGTCGGGGCTGGCCCGCTATCGCGGTAGACGCAGCACCGTTGTCAGAATGGATCGAAACGATTTGCACCTGGTTGGCCACCGCCCAGCTCAACAGGACCCGTTGCGCTGAATCGGGTGCCGCAGCGCTGACCGCCACGCGGAGCTCGGGCTTGGGCCCAAACGTTTGGTTGGCGGTCAGGATGTCGAGGTCGGTCTGTGGGTGCCTCGGGCGCGAAGGTTTATGGGTTTTTGATGCCTCGTTCGTGTCGATGGTGCCAGGCGGGTCTGCGTAGGCGATGGCGCTCTTGGATTCATCGGCTGATTGCAGCTGTCTTAAAACCAATAAACCCTCTGATTCTTGTGGCCCCTGGCCCGACGCCACCGCCGATGGGTGGTCGGCCGGCTCAAGCCGATCCAAGAGGCTACGCACCCTCTGGGCCAGCGGGCTGTGGGGGACGACCTGTCTCGGTTGGTCGGCGCGTTTCGGGCCCTGGAGCCGCGCAAACGTTTCGATCTTCACCACGGGCCCGGGGGAGGATGTTGCTTGGTCTTGATCACCCACCGCTGGGCGCGTTAACCGCGACGGGGAATCCGTTATGATCGCTAAAACTTCATCTGCCTCAGATTCGCCCGGCGCAGCAGCATCGCTGCGTTCCTGGGCCAATCGGTTCGACTGATTTTGTTTTGCTTCGTGAAACGCCACAGCGCCAGGCCGCTCATGAGACACACGATCCTGTTTAAGCTTACGGGGGGAGTCCAACGCACCCTGTTGGGCTCGAAACGCCATGGCCCCGCTGGCGCGATGATCCTGCACGGGATCGTCATGCCCCATGGCCACGGTCTTCCCGGCTCCGGCGGTTTTGGTTGGGGCCGATGAGGTGAACTGGTCGTACAGCTTCCGATCGACCAGGGTGCTGACCACAAAGGCGGCGCTGACCATGACCATTGCGGCCAAGCCGCTGTACGCCACCCACCGCCGCATACGCAGCCCCCGCTTCTGCGTGACGACCTGGGCCTCAGGCTCCAGCGTGTCCAGCAGCATAGTACGCTCTAAGTGCCGATCCACCTGATCCATCAATGCCGGTGGGGCAGGCTCGGGGGGCAGGTGGCGCAAACGATCGCGGTCGGCGCACAGCTGGGTGACCAACCGCTGCAGCTTGGGGTCGCTGGCCAGCAGGCCCTCAAACGCCTCACGCTGCGGGGGCGATAGATCGCCCTCGATATAGCCCAGCAGGGTTTGTTCGTCGTATCGGTTAACCATCGGCTAGCTCGCTGGGTGTGGCCCTGGGCTTGGCGCTCGATGCGGCGCGGTGGTTGGTGGATGCGTGGGGCTCTAAGCCAGGCGGTGGAGGAGTATCAGGCACCGCCATCTCCTGCCTCAACGCCAGCCGCGCTCGGAATAGCCGGCTCTTAACCGTGCCCACAGGGATCTCTAGGGCCTGGCTGATCTGCTGGTAATCCATCTGATCGATGTCTCTTAGGACCAAGATGGCCCGCAGATCTTCAGGCAGCTTGGCCAACGCCCCATGCAGCAACGCCACGGCCTCTGCTTGTTGGACGCGTGAGGCCGGGTTGGGTTCCCGAGAATCAGACAATTGGGCCCGCAGCGGGGTCATCTGATCCTCACCGCCAGCGGGGTGGGCCTGGCTGGCGTCGAGGCTGGTGGTTCGTCGAAGCTTTTGTTTACGCAGGTGGGACAGCGACAGGTTCATCGCGATCCGGATCATCCACGTCGAGACCTCAGAGTCGCCCTTGAAGCCGCTGATGTGCTCGATGATCTTGAGCATTGCGTCTTGGGTGACTTCCGCGGCGTCGTCACGGTTGCCCACCATGCGCAGCACCACGTTGTAGAGCCGCTGCTGATGGTTTTGCAGCAGCTGACCCAGAGCGCTGTGATCGCCACGGCGGGCACGGTCAACAAGCGCGGTTTGCGAAGGGTGGGACATGGCCCTTCTCCGATGACGCCAAAAAAAGGGGCGTTGAATTGGGCTTGGTGCAAGACCCAAACAAGAGTGGGCTAGGCCTTGGCATAGCAACCGCCGGGTGGGTCGCTCGCTGCTTCGACCCTTTCCGGATCATCGGGTAATCCAGGCTCTGTACCCGGAAGGGGAGCCCTGGCGTCTGAGGATCAAGATCAAGCCCTGCCCATGCCCAATCCATTGATACCGGTCACAGATGGATCTACGGCCATCCGTCCGCGGCAGGCCATCACCACCGAAGCTTCAGCAGTCGTGCGAAGCCTCACACGGCATGGTCTTACGCGAAGCGTATACTATGGGCGACGATCGGCGGCCGGTCAACACCCCACGCCTATGGACGACCCCAATCGGTATATCTCGCCCCTGGCTAGCCGCAACGCGTCGGCCCCGATGCAAGCCATCTGGTCGCCGCAGCGGAAGTTCTCCACGTGGCGGCGGCTGTGGCTGGCGCTGGCTGAATCGCAGCAAGCGCTTGGGCTGGCGATCACCGACACGCAGCTCAACCAGCTACGCCAACACCTCGATGACATCGACTACAACACCGCTGGGCGCTACGAACAGCGGCTGCGACACGACGTCATGGCTCACATCCACACGCTGGGCGATATCGCGCCACAGGCCCGGCCGATCATCCACCTGGGCGCCACCAGCCAGTTCGTCAACTGCAACACCGAGCTGATCCAGATCCGCGACGCCCTGGAACTGGTCGCGGTCAAGCTGGCCAACGCGATCGATGCGCTAGGTGCTTTCGCGGCCAAGCACCGTGAGCTGCCGACGCTGGGCTTCACCCACTACCAGCCGGCCCAGCCCACCACCGTGGGCAAGCGGGCCACGCTCTGGGCACAAGACCTGGCCATCGCCCTGGAAGAGGTTCAGCACCGCCTGGCCACCCTCCGCTTCCGCGGGGTCAAGGGCACCACTGGCACCCAAGCCTCATTCCTAGCACTTTTCCAAAACGATCACGACAAAGTCGAACAGCTCGACCGCATGGTGGCACAAAAAATGGGGTGGGACCCGGATCATCGTTATGCCGTCTCAGGGCAGACCTACCCCCGCGTTGTAGATGGATTGGTCGCCTCAACACTCGCCGCGGTGGCCACAGCATGCCAGAAGTTCGCCACCGACATGCGCCTGCTGGCCAACCGCAAGGAACTCGAAGAGCCATTTGAAGACAAGCAGGTGGGCTCGTCGGCCATGGCGTATAAACGCAACCCCATGCGGTGCGAGCGGATCTGCGGCCTGTCACGTTTTGTGATCGGGCTGACCCAGGTGGGGTTTGAGACCGCGGCCCAGCAGTGGCTTGAACGCACGCTCGACGATTCGAGCACACGCCGCCTATCGCTGCCCGAGCCGTTCCTAGCCATCGACGGCGTATTGGAGCTGGTGATCAACGTCGCCCGCGGCATCGTGGTCTACGAAAAAACCATCGCCGCCAACCTGCGCACCGAGCTGCCGTTCCTGGCCACCGAAAACCTGATGATGGCTGCGGTGCAGCGCGGCGGTGATCGTCAGCAGGTGCACGAGCTGATCCGCGAACACAGCCAGGCCGCAGCCAGACGCGTCAAGCTCGAAGCCGCACCCAATGACCTGCTCGAACGCTTAGCACAAGACCCGGCCTTCCAAGGCGTGGATCTCAGTCAGGCGATCGACCCCGTCAACCTGATCGGCCGGGCCGCGCAGCAGGTCGATGCGTTTATCCAGCACACCGTGACGCCGATCCGACAACGCTATCAGAGCCAGCTGGGGTACCGGCCACAGCTCAAGATTTAAGCCACGCCCCGGTTTTCGAACACCCCGGTCCGCCAAGGCGTGTATCAAACACACGCCTGATCTGTGATGGGTTCACGGCTGGGGCAGGCGCTTGATTGACCAGCTTGGCCACGACGCGCCCTGAACCCCACCACCAAACAAGCGGCAAGGATAATAGATGCCGTTGACGGGGTGGGGATGACGATGTCGGGCATCGCCGCCGCCGCGTTGGCGGGTGTAGCCATAGACGCCAGCGGGAAAGCCCCACCAAAAAGCTCTGATTCTAGGACCACGTCCGGCAAAGCGGTGGCCGCCGCAACAAGCTGCGATCCCAGGTTCGTGTCTGGTGAAACAGGGGTCGCTCCAAACGCGACGCCCAACGCCCCGATCCCTGTCCCTTCGTTATCGACAAGCCCGAGCACATTATCATCGAGGCGATCCATGGCGACCACCCCTCCAGCGATCTCCGCGTCGACCTCCATATGAAGGCTGATGGTTTCCCCGACAAGCGAGCTGAACGTGACGTCTCGTTGAGGGGTCGCGGGGTCCATCATCCCCAAAGAGACCAGAGGGGTCGAATTCGGACCGGCAAAAAAGAGGTTGTCGGCCCTTGGGATAGAAATTGTCCCGGTGGGTGAACTGATAGAGGCATTAAAATCAAAACTGGCCGTAGAAGTGTTGTTGTTGGGAACAAAGACATGCGTGTGGGTGAGCATCGACGAATGGACCGCGTAAAAGGAGAATTCGACATCGACCGGCGTCCCGTCTGGTAGAGTCGGCGAGGTGACCGTGATCTCATCTTGCAAAGTTACCTTGCCCCCAGACACCGCGGCGGTGATGGGCGAAGAGGTGCCACCCATGCCATTGTCAATGATAAGGCTTTTACCCGCCCAGGAACCGCCAGCACCGAGTGCATTGCCCGTTATGCCCGTGGTCGACTCGAATCGAAGGGTTGGAGTTGGACCCTGATTAGAGTTTGTCATTCCCTGACGGCTAACCGAATCACCCGATGGATTCAATGGCAGTCCATTTACTCTTTCGTCGACAACTCTGATGCTCGCGACGTTGATCCGCCCATAAACGTTGGTCGTAAGCTCGGCGGCCCAAAGGGTGCTGGGGAGCAGCAGGCATATGCCTAGCGAGAAAACACGAATGAATCTAGCGTGACAACAAACCGGTTGGTGGTGAAACGGGGACGGTATCATGAGCACTTTCTCCCTATCCGTTTAAGCAGCGAGGTCTCAATTTGACTTTCTCCAATTTCCTCTTAGCGCCCCTAACACAATGGGGATTGACGTATCTGATGACCCACAAAGAGACAACCACTCATGCCCTTTTTAGGGGATTTAGAGCATTTTGTGTCCTTTTTCTCCCTACCGTCTGGCAAGAAAGCCGGCCCATAACCCGCCCGACCGCAGCGTCGACATGGCGATACTTCATGCAAAAGGCTCTAATCTAAAATGTTAGGGTGCATCAAACACTATGTATTATACTGACACTTGGAGGGACACCAAGATTTTTTCTACTTTTTTTCAGCTTTTTCTTTTAACCTGGCCTACCCCAGATGGTTCTATACGCACCGCGTATGAAAGCACCGCGCCAAACACCAGGAATTCCCCTGCCGCGAGCGGGCCGCTTGTCGCAAACTCAGCTAGAATATGGCTATAAGTGCGCAGCAAACCAAGGGTGTTAGAAAACCGTGTTGATTCAATCCACGACGGTTTTCTAACACCCCGGTCCGCCTAGGTGTGTATCAAACACACGCTTGATCTGTGATGGGTTCACGGCTGGGGCAGGCGCTTGATTTACCAGCGGTCGCGGCGCGGGCCCGAAAAACTGCCCCGACGCCCACCGCGGTCTGTACGGGGCTTGGCTTCGTTGACGGTGATGTTGCGGCCTTCAAACTCCGTCCCGTTCAAGGCCTCGATGGCTTGCTTGGCTGCGTCGTCGTCCATCGTCACGAACGCAAACCCGCGCGAGCGCCCGGTATCGCGGTCGCTGATCACCGCAACCTCGGCCACATCGCCGTAGTTGCTAAACAAGCCCTGCAACCCGTCTTCCGTCGTGCTGAAGTTGAGGTTGCCAACATAGATCTTCATCGCAAAACTCCTTGCTGTTGGTGAGGCACGCGGTCGGCTACCCAAACAGGAGCTTCACGGGCGTCTCGATACAAAAGTTGCCCGGCGACATTGCCAGGCGATCGGTCATCCGATGATATTACGCTGTTAAAATAAAAAAACAAGTCCACCAAACCCCGACCAGACACCCCGCAAGCCTGCCCCGATCAACCACAAGCCGTGGGCGAATGGCTTGCGGGGGTGGCCCGGATGCGACAAACCCATGCCCAGCATCGGGATGCCTCACCTAGCCGGGGTTGATGATCTGGTCGAGCTCCTGAGTCAGGGCGTTGATCTCAAACTCGGCCCACAGCGGCAGGTGATCGCTGATCTGCTTCTTGCCGCCCTTGGGGCTCTTGTCCTGGTACAGCACCTGGCCAAACGGGACAACGTTGACCTTCCCGGTAAACGAAAACGACGGCCGGTCGACCCACGCGATCTTGTCGTACGTCGCGTCCTGAGCAAAATTGGTCTTGATTGTCCGCATCTTCGGGGGGACCTTGAAGCCCTTGGACACCAGCGCGTTGAAGAACCGATCGCCGGCCTCTTCAATGTTGAAATCCCCGACCACAAAAAAATCGCGATCGAACACCTTCGACCGCTCCGTCTTGGATCGGCGATCAACAAATTCCACCAGCATGCGGATCTCCTCCTCACGCTGGAGGCGCTCTTTCTTGGTCTTCCCGAAGTAGATGTGTGCGTTGGCGATCACAAAATCGAATCGGCCGGCGCGGAACGAGGCGCAGTACGGCATGCGGTGCAGCTGGTAGCCCTGGTGCGTCTTGGCCGGGACGTTGAAACCGATCTCACACACCAAACCCGTGCTGATCACCGTCCGCTTGTCATAGATAAACGCGAACCGCTCATGGTTGCCCGTGGGGTCGCAGACCAGGACCTTGTAGTTGCCCGGCAGCAGCTTCTGGAGCCGGCTCAACCCACGCAGATCGGTCTTGACCTCTTGCAACGCGATGATGTCGAAACGCTCGCAGATATCCGCGATGTACTGCAGCGCACGGCCGGTCTTGTTGTTCGAAAACTGCTGGATGTTCCACGTCGCAATCAGCAGCGTCTCATCCACCCGGCGTTTCGAGACCTTGAACGGACCCTTGTCCATCAGGTCCATCAGCGCACGGCGTTCTTTGGCGATCAACACCTGGGTATCAGCCATAATCGGTTGCACTCCTTAGCGTGTCGGGAAGGATCCGCAGCCACGAGACGGGCACCGCAGCCCCTGGAATTCAACTCCACAAGTATAGCGTATCTCTTACCCAATTGGGCGGTCATGCTGGGCGGGCCAATCAGAGGATCTGTCTGTAAAAACCCCGGGCATGCGGGTGTCATCGTTTTGTCTGCCCCGGATGATCCAAGCCAACTCTCAACTTAGGCTCACGCCCTAACAGAACGCTAGGCTCTGTCGGAAAACTCGTTTCGTGGCTTGATTCGTGTGCCACTGGCTGCTTGCCAGCCAGTGAATCTCTCGGGTTTTCACACTGGCGGACCAGCCGCCAGTGGCACACGCTTCCGTTTTCCGACAGAGCCTAGTGCTTCCCCCCGGGATAATTTTCGTTGATTGATGATGTTGTCCGATGATCTGTGATGGTACTGTTCACCCCGATCATGGAGGATCATCATGGCTCAACGTCGAAACAGGATCAGGCATATCGTTCATCTGACCGGAGACGAACGACACGAACTTCAGCAATTGGTGCGTTGTGGCCACGCGGCCGGTTGGAAGATTCAACGGGCCCAGGCGTTGCTCAAGTGCGACCGAAGCGATGACGGGCCGGGCTGGACGGATACCCGCATTGCCCAGGCCTTCGATGTGACCACGCGTAGCTTGGAGAGCTGGCGTAAGCAGGCGGTCGAGCGGGGTCCGCTGTCGCTGTTGGAACGCAAGAAGCGTGACGGATCCAAGCAACGCAAACTCGACGGTGCCGGCGAAGCGAAGCTGGCGCAATTGGCGTGCAGCCAGCCGCCCGAGGGCCGTGGGCGTTGGTCTTTGCAGATGCTGGCCGACGCGTTGGTGGCCTTGGAGGTGGTCGATTCGATCAGTGACGAGACGGTTCGTCGCACGATGAAAAAAACGGCTTGAAGCCCTGGCGTCGGAAGATGTGGTGCATCCCGCCGGATCAAGACGCCGCGTTTGTGGCACAGATGGAGCAGGTTCTACAGGTGTATGCGCGTCCTTATGATCCCAGGCGCCCCGTGGTTTGCATGGATGAGCAACCCAAACAGTTGATCCGTGAAACAAGCCAACCGATCACGACGTCGAACGGCGAACAACGCGTCGATCATGAATACATCCGCGAAGGCGTGTGCAACGTGTGGATGTTCGTCGAACCCTTGGGCGGCTGGCGCCGCACGCCGGTGAGTGATCGACGCACCGCGATTGATTGGGCGCATCAGGTGAAAGCGTTGGTCGATGATCCGCGTTATGCCGATGCTTCACGCATCACGCTGGTGTGCGACAATCTCAACACGCACAAGCTCGCGTCGTTGTACGCGGCATTCGAGCCGACCCAAGCGTTACGGATCGCCAACCGGATCGAGTTAGTCCATACGCCCAAACACGGCTCGTGGCTGAACATCGCCGAATGCGAGTTGAGCGTGCTCAGCCGCCAATGTCTCAACCGTCGGGTTCCAGAAACACGAACGATTCGCCACGAAACCCAAGCCTGGTCGTCCCAACGCAACGCCAGCCAAACCGGCGTCGATTGGCAATTCACCACCGCCGATGCCAGAATCAAACTCAAGCGCCTCTACCCGAAAATTATGACGTGATGAAATACTAGGGGTTATCCTAATAAATTGTCCGGGCACCTCAAGCCCGACAACCCCTAACCCTCAAAACGAGATCTGGAGACCGCCGCGCACACCGTAGACGATATAATCCTTCCGGCCCAGCTCGCTGTTGATATCGAAAAACGCTGTCCAGTTCGTGTCCGAAACGATCGTCACCCCCGCGCCCAGGATCGCCGAATCTTGCCCGATATCGGCCGTGTTAAAGCTAAACGCACCACCGCTTCCACCGGCGAAACGGGCCGTGATCGACCGCTCCTGGTCATCCGAATCGTTCTGATACAGCGCCCGAAACGACGGGATCAGCAGCGTCTTGCCCACAACCATCTCGGTCGACGCCCGCATGCCCACTTGTACGACCAGCGAGTCCACGCCCTGCTCCTCGACACTAAGATTTAACGCCCCTGCCCCGCTCTCGGTGTAGTCGTCGATGGTCAGGTCGCTATACCGTATCGACACCACCGGCCCGATCTGGTACTGCTGCCAGTCCATGTCGACCCCGAATTCGATCATGGCGTTGAACTCCAGCCCATCGGGCGAGGCCGTCGCCGTCCGGTTAATCCCACCGAACTGAACATGCCGGTCTACGTCGTAGCCGTGAAACGCACCGCCGATCATCCCGTTGATGTAAAACCCATCGAGGTAGTACGTGCCGTACACACCCACCCGGGCGCTGTTGACGTCCACCTCCCCGCCGTTGTTGTCGATGTCGATATCCGATTTGCCGTAGCCCAGCATCAGGCCCGCCACCAGGTGGCGGTGGAACCGCCGGTCCATGCCCAGCGTGATGCCCGTGGTGGTGAAGTCGTACCCTGAGTGGCTAGCGGTGTCATCGATCTCGCCCAGCGTCGCGGCGCCCGAGGCAAAGAACGACCACGGCTGGTCCTTGGAAAAACCATAGCTCTCCGTGCTGGGCGGCCAATACGGGTACGGGTCGTTATTGGCCAACGCCATCAGCATCAGGTCCTGATGGGGGGTGTTGCCGGCGCTGGCCAGCTGCAGGTGGCGCGTGCTGTGGCCTCCCCCATGCCCCACCAGCCGCACCTCTGACATCCGGTGCGAGACGTTCGTCGCCTGGATATTGGACAACCCAAAGCTCATGTTCGATAGCGCCCCCAGCTCTTCGGGCACGACCTGGTCCAACGCCGCCTGAAGCTGCCCGGCGTTGAGCATGTTCATCTCGTTGAACACCGTCGCCAGGTCGCCGGTCGCGGTGGGCCGCAGGGTGTCAAGCACCGCCGCCACCGAGATCTGGTTCGACGAAGAAGCCGTCAACACATAAGGCACGTCATCAATCGCGATCACCACGGTGTTGGGGTCGCCGTCATCAAAAATCTCAAAGGCTAAACCCGGGATCGTATCCAACACGCTATCGAAGGCGCCCGTGACGCCGCCGTCGGCTTCGATCACGGTAAACTGGTTGCCGTTGCCGGGGACGTACCCGCTTAGCACGGCGACCCGCAGCGTGCCGTCGACCGCAGCGGACCCGCTCACATCATATAAATCACCCTGGGTCACGGACGCCAGATCGACCAGCAGCGTGCTGCTATTGTTCAACGCTAGATCCCCGTTGATCGTCATGGTCCCCGCCTCGTTAATCGCCCCGGCGTTGAGGAAGCCGGACCCCACCACCGCCACGTTGCCGTTGATCGTCCCGCTCCCGGCCAGCAACGCCCCAGCGTTGACCGTGGCCGTGGCGCTGGCCAACGAACCGCTGACCAGCAGCGTCCCGGCGCTCACGACGGTGTTGCCCGTGTAGGTATTGACCCCGCTTAACTCCAGCACGCTGTTCCCAGCCTTGGTCAGACCACCCGCCCCACTCAAAACGCCTGACACCACCGTGCCGCCCAGGTTGCTCACCGTGATCGTCCGATCCGCGCCCAATGCGATGTCGCTGGCGATCTGCAGGTCGTTGCTGCCAGAAACAGTAAAGTCTCCACCCACCACGACATTGATATCCGACGCGACGGTCCGTGCCCCGCCACTGGCCAGCAGGGCGCCGCCGTTGTTGAGCGTTATGGTCTTGCCTGACTGGACCGCCCCATCGTTCCCAATCGCCAGCGCCCCGCCATCGTTGACCACCACGTTGTTCACAACCGATCCGCTAAGGATCAGCGTGCCTCCGTCAATGTTCGTATCACCTGTGTAGGTGTTGGCCCCGCTTAGCTCAAGTGTTTGAGCACCATCTTTAGTCAGCGCATGCGCACCACTGATCACCCCGTCAATCACTGTATCGCCCGTGTTGGTCACGGTGATTGTCCGATCCGAGGTTAATCCGATCGGCCCGGTAATCGTTAGGTCCTCGCTGCCCGATACCGCAAAATCGCCGCCCAACGTAATCGCACTGGCCGCCAGCGTACGCGCCCCGCCACTGGCTTGAAGGCCAGCACCACTATTAAGCGTCACGTTGGTCAACGAGAACATATCGCTGCCCAGCGCCAACGTCCCGCCGGTATCCACGGTCGTGGTGCCCATAATATCTGCACCGTCGCCCACTAGCAGCGCCCCGCCAGTCACGGTCGCGTTGTTCGCAACCGTCCCGCTCAGGTTCAGCACGCCGCCATTGACCGTGGCGTTGCCCGTGACCTGCCCGGTGGCGCTGATGCTCAGCGTCCCGCCATCCACGGTCGCGTCGGTCACCGTCCCGCCCAGGTTCATCGCCCCGCTGGTCACGGTGGCCACCCCCCCCACCGTGCCCATCTCAGCGACATCCAGCGTCCCACCGCTAACGACCACATCCCCCGCGACTGAGCCGCTATCGGCGATGGTCAAGGTGCCCTGGTTCACCACCGTATCACCCGTGTAGGTGTTAACACCGCTAAGCGTCAGTGAGCCGGCGCCTTCTTTGGTCAGCGACCGGCCCGCGCCCGATTCACTGATCACACCTAAGATCTCCGTCGACCCCGTGTTGGTTACCGTGAGAACCTGATTCGCATTCAAGGTCATGTTGTTGGCGATCTCTAGGTCGTCGGTCCCGGAAACGGTGAAATCCCCGTTGACCGTAATCGCCGATCCCAATAGGCGAGGGGCACCGGCGACGCCGACGGCTTGGAGGCTAGCACCGTTATTGAGGATGACGTGCCCTGTGGTGAGATCGCTGCCCAGCGCCAGCGTCCCGCCATTGTGGATATTCGTATCGCCCCCAACGGCCCCCCCGCTGAGGGTGAGCGTGCCGCCGCTGTTCACGTTGGCATCCCCCATCACCGAGCCGCTGCTTAGGATCAGGTTGCCGGCGTTGACCGTTGTGCTGCCGGTGTAGGTATTGATGGCGCTAAGCTCCAGCGACCCCAACCCCTCCTTGGTCAACGCCAGCACACCGCCGCCATCGCTGATGACCCCCGACAACTTGGCGGTTGTAGCCGCGTTGGTCACCGTGACGGTCCGGTTCGCACCCAAGGCAAGATCGCTGGTGACCTCCAGGCCGTGGGTGCCTGAGACCGTAAAATCGCCGTTGAGCGCAACCGCCGCCGTCAGCGTCCTGTCGCCGCCGCTGGCCTGAAGGCTAGCGCCATCATTGATCGTCACAGCCCCCGCCAGGTCGCTGCCCAGCGCCAGCGTCCCGCCGCTATCCACGGTCGTGGTCCCACCGGTAATGGCCCCGCCGTTCACCAGCAGCATCCCGCCGGTCACCGTCGCGTTCCCAGCGACTTCTCCGCTTAGATCCAGCAACCCGCCGGTGACCAGCACCCCGCCATCAACCGACCCGCTAAGCAGCAAGGTCCCCGCGTCCACCACGGTGTTGCCGGTGTAGAGGTTGTCATGGCTAAGCTCCAGCGAGCCGGTGCCGGCTTTCGTCAACCCATTGGCCCCGCTGATCTCGCCGGAGATCTGGGTGACGCCGGTGTTGGTGACTGTGATGGTCCGGTCCGCACCCAGCGTGAAGCCGCTGGCGATCTCAAGATCCTCGCTACCGGAAACCGCGAAATCACCACCGACCGTTACCGGTGTCGAGACGGTCCGCGCCCCCCCATGCGCCTGCAGGGCACCGCCGTTGAGCGTTAACGTCTTGCCTGGCTGGACCGCCCCATCGTTCCCGATCGCCAGCGTCCCGCCGCTGTTGATCACCACATCATCCATCACCGACCCACTGACGATCAGCGTGCCGCCGTTAATCATCGTATCGCCGGTGTAGGTGTTGGTGGCGCTAAGCTCCAGCGAGCCGGTGCCGGCTTTCGTCAACCCATTGGCCCCGCTGATCTCGCCGGAGATCTCGGTATCAGCCGTGTTGGTCACCGTGATCGTCCGGTCTGCAGCCAGGGCGATACCGCTGACGATCTCCAGGTCATCGCTGCCGGCAATGCTGAAATCCCCCACAACGTCCAGGGCCACCCCAGCGGGGATGGTCCGTTTGCCTCCGGTGGCTTGGAGCGTGCTGCCGCTGTTAAGCGTCAGGGTTTGGCCCGACCGGATCGCCGCATCGCTCCCTACCGTCAGGGTCGCGCCGCTGGCGACATCGACATCACCCATCACCGAACCGGTGATGATCAGGCTGCCGCCGCTGACCGTTGTATCGCCGGTGTAGGTATTCAACGCGCTAAGCTCCAGCGAGCCGGAGCCGGCTTTGGTTAATGCCCGTACGCCACCCGACTCGCTGATCACACCCGAGATCTCGGTGGCGTTCGAGGTGCTGAATGTCCGGTTGTCGGTCAGATCTAGATCGCTGGCGATCTCCAAGCCTAGCGCCCCTGTCATGCTTAGATCGGTGGCGAGCGTAACCGCGACACTATCTGGGATCACCCGGCTGCCGCCCGAAGCCTCCAGCGACCCGCCGTTGATAACCAAGCTATTGCCCAGTGCCGCGTTGTTGCCCACCGCGAGCGTGCCCGCGTTGAGGGTCACCGGCCCATCAAAGGCGTTGGCCCCGCTGAGTGTGAGCGTCCCACCATCGTTCTTTACCACGCTGCCGCCCGCACCCGAAATAACGCCCGAGATAGTGGTGTCCTGCGCGCCGCCGACTGTAAGCACCGCAGCGCCTGTGCTAAGGTCAACCCCCCCGCCGATCGACAGGTTACCCGCATTACTATCAAAAGTCTGGGTCGTATCTGCGATCAAGTCGGCGTTGATCGTATGTGTGCTAAGGCTGTCATTGGTCACGCTGCCACCGGCGGCAAAGGTCATCTCGTTGCCGCCAATAGTAAAGGAATCCGCTGTGACGCTATCGTCAAACGTAACCGATTGGAGGGACCAGGGTGAATCAACATTCGGTGTCACCCGTGTGGTGCCGGTGAAGATCAGGTCGGCGGTGCCATTGTTGTCCGGCGTGGTGGTGTCCCAGTTGGCCGCGGTGCTCCAGTTGTTGTCCCCGCCCCCGCCGTCCCAGGTGAACGTCGCAGCCCCAGCCGGCGATGCCGCCCACGCCAGCCCCAGCGCTAAGCCCCAAACCCGACCCACCCGCCATACCACGCCTGTTTGGTGATTGATCTTCATGGTGTTCAATATCTCCGCTGTCCCCAAACCGTTTGGATCCCCGGCCCATCCACGCCACAATAAAAAGCAACCCGCCATCCTTGCTAGCCCCCCCATAGCGTTGCATCATGCATACGCCAGCTGATACAGATAGGGCCCTCTCTTCTTAGGTCATTCAAAAACCCGCGTGTTTCTCACCCCGCCAGAGGGTGGCCGCAGGCAGATGACCCTAACTCATTCAAAGACAACGAGTATACCCGAATCACCGCCTAACGCAAAAACAAAAAAAGCGACGCGGGCCAAGAAAAGCTTGCCCTGGGCTGCCCCTGGGGCCTCTGCCTTCTACTCTGCCTGGTTGAGATGACAGACCCCATCCGTCAACGGCAAAAAATCCGCGATGTTGTACACCCATCGGGTATGAGTTTGCTGTGTTGGGATCACCAAAACGCCCAAGATTTTCTTGTCGCGGGCCAACGGGTCCCCGTCAACCTGATCGGGATTGGTATACAACACATCGTATATAAACTTAGCCCTCAGTCTACCCTCACAAGGCAAACCTGATGCCAGCCGATCTTGTGACAATCACCAGCTACCTGACAGCGCATGAAGCGTACATCGCCAAGGCCTGCCTTGAAGAAGAAGGCATCTACGTCTTTCTGCAGGACATTGAAACCGTAGGGCTTCAATTGGAGCTGAGCAGCGCCATCGGTGGCGTCAAACTCCAGGTACCCGCCGCAGACGCCGATCACGCCAGAGAGATGCTCAACAAAATGAGCCCGCCGCCTCAAGGCATACCCAACCCCTATGCTCCGGACGAATCAGATACAGGTGTATGCCTCCGCTGCGGCCACAACATGCCTGACGAGGTTGACCAATGTTCCAGGTGCGGCTGGACCTTTCATTATTCTGATGAATGAATGAAGGATGTATACCCATCGGGTATGATTTTTCCGTGTGGAGAACATAAAAACATCGAAGAATTCCCTGCTGTAATCGATCCTGAGGCAATCAACAAAAAAACGTTACCCGGAACACCGCCACCGGAGCCATAACCATGCCCCACCCCAAACCGAATCCTATCCAACAATGGCCCGTCGCGGCGTTCACCCTGGCGTACATGGTGGCGGCTGTCGTCGCGTCAATCATGGGACGCAACTTCGAGTTCGTGTTCTACATCGCGGTGATGGCCATCCTGATCGCCACCGTATGGACGTTATACCTGCATGTAGGCCTAAGCACAGCCGCGCTGTGGGCGTTGTCGATCTGGGGCTTGGCGCACATGGCCGGCGGGCTGGTGCCGGTACCTGAAAATTGGCCGATCAACGGCGATATCCGCGTGCTCTACAGCCTGTGGCTGGTCCCGGGCCGCCTTAAGTACGATCATGTGGTGCACGCCTACGGCTTCGCCGTTACCACGTGGTTGTGTTGGCAGGTGCTGCACAATGGCGTGGCCAAAGCCGGCCAGACAATCCGCCCCACGTTCGGCATCATGGTGCTCTGTGGCGCCGGCGGGCTTGGCTTTGGGGCGCTAAACGAAGTGGTCGAGTTCTTCGCCACCCTGCTGATGCCAAGCACCAACGTCGGCGGCTATATCAACACCGGGTGGGACCTGGTGGCCAACACCGTCGGTTGCACACTCACAGCCACAGCGATCTGGTTGCACGGGCGAAACACCTCGCTCACACCCCACCAGATCGATGCCAAACCACCCCAGCGACCACCAGCAACATAGTCGCCGCACCCGGCTCGGGAGTGGTGGTGCCAAATGATTCAGCCGCAACGGCCAGCGTGTTGAAGCCGCCGTTGAAGTTCGCCCCAAGCAAGCCCAAGTCGGCGATGCTGACGATCAGGTCGCCCTTGGCGTCGCCGGGTGCGGTGGCGATCAATGTTAGACCCGTCCCGATCAGATTGACGGGGTCCGGTTCGCCCGCAACAGGGAAATTGTCGGCGTGTTCGTGATCCCGACGCGACAAACGCATACCCGATAGGTATACATCAACGGGTCCGATCCCCCCGAGCCCGGCAGCGTGCCGGGCCAAACGCTGACCACCAGCAAGAGGTCCACCGCTATGACAACACGTCCCGCCACGCTGCGAAAAAGACTCATCCCCCTGCTGGTTTTTCACGCCACGGCGGCAAGCCTGGCACCGGCCCAATCGGGGTTCGACGACGACCGTGTGATGCTCCAGGGTTTTTATTGGGAATCCTACCGCCACGGCCACACCCAGCGATTCCCCAACTTGGGCAACAAAAAATGGTACGACATCGTGCGCCAGCAAGCCCCCACGATCCGGCAGGGCCGGTTTGACCTGATCTGGCTGCCACCCACCTCCTACGCCGGGGAGATCAGCGCCGGATACAACCCCAAAGAGTATTTCAAGCTAAGCAACAGCTACGGCAGCTTCGACCAGCACCGGTCGATGCTGGTCTCACTATTACAAAACGGCGTCGAACCCATCGCCGACGTCGTGATCAACCACCGCGACGGCTCCACGGGTTGGGCGGAATTCAAAAACCCGCAGTGGGGCACGTGGGCCATCACCCAACACGACGAAGCCTTTACAAACCCCGCATCCGAAGCCTTCCAAACCCCCGCAGAGGAAAGAGGCGCCGACGAAGAACGCCCCACCGAATACGCCTCACACGCCGGCACCACGTACGGCTACCCCTCGTTCAGGGATATCGACCACACCAACCCAACCGTCCGCCGCGACATCATCAAATACCTGCTGCAGCTCAAATCATTGGGCTACCGCGGGTGGCGGTACGATATGGTGCACGGCTACCACGCCAAGTGGATCGCCGTATACAACCGCGCCACCGCACCAACATTCTCCGTAGGTGAATACGACTGGGACAAGCACGCCCAACAGCGGGGCTGGATCTGGCACACCGCAGCCGACCCCGGGGACCTAACAACCACCAGCAGCGTGTTCGATTTCACCACGTTCTTTACCCTCAAAGCCCACAAAGGCGATTACACCGCCTGGTACGGTTACGGCCAGGGGATCGGGATGGTCGGCGATACCACCGACGGCCATCCCTGGAAAAACAAAGCCGTCACGTTCCTTGAAAACCACGACACCGGCTACCGCACCCACGAAGACGGCTCCCCCCAGGAACACCACCACACCGACAGCTTCCTCAACGACTGGCAGGTACGCCAGGGCTACGCCTACATCCTCACACACCCCGGCGTGCCCTGTGTCTACTGGAAACACTACTTTGATTGGGGCCACGACCTCAGGGAGCAGATCAACGCCCTGATCAACGCCCGGCAGGTCGCCGGCGTGCACGCGGGAAGCGCCGTCCACACACAACACAACGCAAAAGACAAAGGGGTCTACGCCGCCCTCATTGTTGGGAAACACGGCCAGCTCTACGTGCGCATCGGCGGCAACGACACGGACTGGCAACCCAGCGATTCCAACTACCACAACTACCGGGAATACGCACACGACACCGGGTGGAAGGTGTGGGTCAAGCTCCCCGACAACCCCACGCCCAAACAAGCACCGCTCAACCAAGCCCTACCCATCCCCGGCTACCAAGAGCCCCACAACATCGAAGTCCCCGACGCGCGGCTGAATTGATCCGTGAGCGGCTAAGCCGGGCGTGTACATGTCACAGACAGCCTGAGATATACCCATCGGGTAGCACGCCATCGCCCCAGAAAAGCATTTCCCGTTTGGAGATCCCCTACCGAATCATTATAATGGCATTATTGAAGCTTGAATCATTCACGCCGCGACCGTGAGCAAGCCAAGCCACAGGGAGTTTCAAGGCAGACGGTGTTGACTGAAAAATTCAATCTTCGATAGATTCAGGCCGCGCCTCACCAGGCAGGGCTTTCCGGTGGTGGTCGGCCGGGAAGCTCCGATCCAAAGGCAACAACACCATGGGGGCCATCAAACCGATTCTTGAGATCGATAGGCCAACGCGGTCTGTCTGCCAACAGATAAACGCCGACCCATCCCAGACGGCTTGGCGGTGATCCCCCCCGCCCACGGCAAGGCAAGACCCGATGCCACACACCCACCGACCCCCTTTGGAGAAGCAGAAGCTGAAAGGCCAAACCATGATCTCTTGTCACCACCGCCACCCCCGCTGTGCTCGTTACACCCACCGCCTTAGCCACCCCCAACCCCTCACCGCTCGTTTGGCGGGGTCGCGCCTGGTGCGGCTGGTGGTGGCGTACAGCTTCCTGCTGGGGCAAGTCGTGTTCGCCGCGCCCCAGGGTGAGCAGGTGGTGGCGGGGCAAGCCGATTTCCAACGCAGCGGCGACGTCACGCAGATCACCACCAGCCACCAAGCCATCATCAACTACTCCAGCTTCGACATCCACTCACACGAGACCGTGCGGTTCGTGCAGCCCAACGAGATGTCGCGTGTGCTCAACCGCGTGAACAGCCCCAACCCGACCGAAATCGCCGGTCGTTTGCAGGCCAACGGGCAGGTCTACATCGTCAACCCCGCGGGCATCTACTTCGCCAACGGCGCGCTGGTCGATGTCGGGGGCATCTACGCCGCCGCCGCGTCGATCAGCAACACCGACTTCTTGAGCAACGTCGACCATTTCACCGATGTCTCGGGCTCGGTGGTCAACCACGGGACGATCCAAGGCGGGTTTGCGCACCTGATCGGGAAGCACGTGGCCAACTACGGCACGATCGTGGCCGACAACCGCGGGTTGATCACCATGGTCTCGGGCGACGACGTCTTGCTTGGCCAGGTGCGTGATCATTGGCTGGTGCGCCTCAAAGGCGCGGCTGCCGATGCGCAAAACAATGATGCGGACAACAGCGACGCGGGGTCAGAGCTTCCGGGGGTGACAAACGCGGGTAAAATCGAGGCCAAAAAGGGGCGCGTCAGGCTCGCCGCGGGCGACCTGATCTCATTAGCGTTGCAAGACACCAGCACGATCCAGGCTGACACGATCGAAGCCGAGGGCGGCAACGGGTCGCTGGTCGAGGTGTCGGGCACGCTCGACGCGTCCAACACCACGCCGGGTGAGATTGGCGGGACCGTGCACGTGCTGGGCGACAAGGTCGCGCTGTACGGCGCGCAGATCGATGCGTCGGGCGATGCGGGCGGGGGCGAGGTGTTGATCGGCGGGGACTACCAGGGCAACGGCGTGGTGCGCAACGCAACACGCACACTCGTGGACGCCGACACCGTGATCCGTGCCGATGCGCTAACCCACGGCAAGGGCGGTCGCGTGATCGTGTGGGCCAACCAGATCACCGGCTACGCCGGTGCGATCAGCGCGCGCGGCGGCACGCTGGGCGGCGACGGCGGGTTCGCCGAGGTGTCGGGCAAGGAAGGGTTGCTATTCCAAGGCACCGCGGACCTCACGGCGCCGCTAGGGAGCTTGGGGACGCTGCTGCTGGATCCGCAGGACATCACGATCAAAGCTTTCGATGATAGTACTACGTTCACTACTGATTTGCCTGATGCCGATCCTGTGGATAACCGTATCCTTATCGACTTCAATATGAGTCCTGCCGAAATGTTTCTCTTGAACACTACGGTACAGACGGCGTTAAATTCTGCGAACGTGGAGCTGCAGGCGACCCGGGATATCTTCGTGAACGCCGAGATTGCACCCACCTCGGGGGCCAACGACCTGACGCTCCGCGCGCGGCGCCATATCGAGATCAACGCCCCCATCACACTCAACGGCGGGGACTTGATCGCGATCGCCAACGACAACGGTACCGGCGGGGGGAATATCACGGTGGCCGCGGGGACTGCGTTTAGGTCGACTATCGATACGAACGGCGGCGACCTGACGCTACAGATCAAGGGTGGCGGGGTAAATAACTCGATTACACTTGGCCAATCTGCTATTGTGACTCATGCCGACACCATCACAATTGACGCCGGCCAAGGCAGCATCTTCGGGCCAACATCATCCGGGCCAGTTGGTTCACCCCTATCGTTCGTACCGGGTGGCGGGGGTATGATCAACCAACTCAACCTCACCGCGTCGCAGATCAGCGATGCGTCCGGCAGCAGCTCGCTCGACTTTATCGATGTCAAAAACCTAACGGTTACCCACACAGGCTCTGGCGAAGTTGTCCTCAACGAGGTGCCCTTTGCGGATCTTTCAGCGTTAAACAACGTCACCATCGATGTGTCCCATCCGGATGCGGCCGGGCCAGTCGAACTCGATTTCGCTGAGCGACCATTGGTCATTGTCGAGAGCGGCACGGACCTGAAAGCGCTAAACCTGCCGGACTTTTTTGTGGGAACCCGTATCCCCCTACTCCTCGATTCAGCGCTCACACTCACGCTCGACGCCGGCAACAAGACACTGCAACAGACCGCAGAATCAGATCCGATCCAGGCCGAGCGCCAGGTAACGATCAATGCCAATTCTGTCTTTCTAGATAACCCGAATAATGATTTTTCAACCCTAGCGTTTAACACGACCGGCAGCGTCTCGGTCGCCGACCCCAACAATCTGAACCTGGACAACTCAACGATCGGCAGCGAATTGGAAGTCGCCGCCCAAAATATCTTTGTTAATGGTGCTTTATCGATTAACGGATCAGATGAATCCGTGATGACCGCCCAGCGCCATATCGAGATCAACGCCCCCATCACGCTCAACGGCGGGAACTTCACCGCGACCGCCAACGACAACGGCACCGGCGGGGGCAGCATCACGGTGGCGGCTAGCCAGACGATCAATACACAAGGCGGCGACCTGACGCTGGAGATCAAAGATGGCGGCATCAACGACACGATCTCGCTGGGGTTGGCGGCGATCTTTATCGACGCCAACACCGTCGAGATCGACGCGGGGGCGGGCAAGATCTTGGTGCCGGATGGCACTATTACGCCTTTCCTACGCACTGGCGGCAGCACAGCGACCATCAACCAGCTCAACCTCACCGCGTCGCAGATCAGCGATGAATCGGGCACCGGGTCGTTCGCCTTTGGTGGCGCTGAAAACCTCACCGTGGTCGATACGGGCAGCGGGGCGATCCTTCTGAAAGAAGTGGGGATCGTTGAAACAAGCACAACAACACTTTTTTCCCCGCTGACCGATGTCATCATCGACGTCTCCGACCCCGCTGCGGCCGGGCGGGTGGAGCTGGAGATGGAGGGGGCTGTTGGCCCTCCAGCTGCAATAAGTCAACGCACGTTATTCATCCTCGACAACGGCACAGACCTGGGCACGCTGGCACTCGGCGAGGTGGGGCTGACGCTTCACGATGACTTCACGTTCACGCTCGACGCCGGGACTAAGGCGATCCAGCAGGCGGTGGTAGCCAGCGGTGTAGTGGGCGACGCCGCGTTCCAGACCGAGCGCCCGGTCACGATTAATGCCGGGTCGATCACCCTCGACGGCGCCAACGGGGTGTTTGACAATGATTTCAGAGATACACTCACGCTGACCACAACCCAAGCCGGCGGGGCCAGCGGAAACGTCACGGTGGGCAACACCGGCCCGCTGGTCTTTGGCGGTGACCTCACCGCCAATGTCGCGGGCGCGTTGACCCTGACGGGCGCCGGCGTGACGATCGATAGCCCGCTAGACGTGGGCGGCGGCCTGATCCTGGACGGCACCACGGGGCAGGTAACGGTCAACCAAGCGCTTGAATCAACCGGGACGCTGGAGATCGACGGCACGGGGATCGTGATCAACAACAACCTCACCGCCACGACCGCGATCGACCTGGACAGCACGTCGGGTAATCTGAATTTCCTCGGCGCCCCCACGCTCGACGCCCCCACGATCGCGCTGCGCGCCACCAACGGCGGGACGATTAACGCCAGCACACCCGCGTTCGTCAGCGGCACCGGCTCGCCCACCGCGTTCACGTTCGAGCAGGACGGGGCGGTCAATGCCAGCGCCCTGCCCGGGAACAACCGGTTCACCAACGGCGGCCTGGCCGGGCTAGACTACACGGTCAAATCCACCACCGGGAAGGTCACGATCGGGTCGGCCGATTCGGGTCGATTCACCGGCATGGACCTGATCCTGGAAGGGGCCAACATCGACCTGTCGGGCGGCCTGGCGCTGGGGTCGGGGTCGCTCACGGCCAACACCAACAGCGGGGCCGGGGACATCACGTTTACCGGCCCCACCGCGTCGGTAACGACCGAGGCCGGCCAGTCGTACACCGGTAACCTTGTCTTTGATGCTGACACCACGCTGACCGACACCAGTGGCTCGGCGTTGACGATCGGTGGCTCCGTGGGTGGCAGCCGATCGCTAACGCTCGATATTCTCGGCGAAACCACCTTCACCCAACCGGTCGCCCTGGGCGGTTCGATCCAGCAAAGCGCCGTGACCGGGAAACTCGTATTTGAGGATGAGCTAATCCTCCAGAGTTTCGAAACCAGCAGCTTCCAAGACGTAGAGTTCCAAGACAATGCAGCATTCCTTGGCGGCACCAACATCTTCAATGGCCAAGTAACGTTTAATAACCAAACAGCCATTGGTCCGCTGGAGATGATCTCAGAAGGCGAGCTGGTGTTCGAAGGTCCGGTGGAACTGGCCGGCGGGGCCACGAGCATCTCGACCGCCAACGAAGCAATTACGTTCAACGGCACGGTCAGCGGTGCCCAAGCGCTGACGATCGATTCGGGCACGGCCCAGACCACGTTTGCAAACGACATTGGTTCGGATGCCAACCGGCTCCAGAGCCTGGGTCTGATCGCGGATGAAATCACGATCAGCCAAGACATTTTTGTAAGTGACTTCGTAACCCTGACGCCGGCCACCACAGACAGGAGCGTCGCGATCGGGGTGGACCCCGAATCGGATCCGGACCCCGACCGGCTGGTGTTTACCAACGCGGAGCTGGGTCGGATCGATGCGCCCGGCGGCTTGGTGATCGGCAGCACGGACACGGGCAACATCGCGATCGAAGGGGCGGTGACGTTCCATGACCCCGTACAGATCCTGGCTTCTGGGGGTGGATCGATCACGGTGGATGGACCGATCACCGGGGTGGACGACGTCTCGATTACACTCACCGGCCCCGGTGCTTCAGGGGTGGTGTTGAACGCGGATATCATCACCCAGGGCAACCGTATTACCATCGACGGCAACGCCCTGCTAGGCGGTGCCCCCGCGATCCGATTGGACACCACGCAGCTCGGTGACGGGTTTGAACAGGGGGCCGATATCACCGTCGCCGGATCAATCGACAACCTGCCGGGCAGCACCGAAAGCTCGTTGACACTCACCGCTGGGACGGATGGGGTGATTGATTTGCAGGGCAATGTGGGGCAATCGGCCGCGTTGGGCGATGTAGAATTAGAGGCTTCGGTCATACAGTCCCACAGCGTGACCACCACGGGTGATCAGGCGTACACCGCGGGAACGATCATGTCCAACGACCTGGGGAGCGGGGCAGAGAACAGCTACACGAGCACGGGGTCGGGCGACATCTTGTTTGATGGCGCGGTTGAGCTGGCCCGTGACACACAAGTGATCAACCAAAGTGGCTCGGTGGGATTTAAGGAGACGGTCGCCGGTGTTGGCCACCTTGCGCTCGAAGCCGCGGGTGGCGGGATCGTGCTGGGCGGTGCGGTGGAGGTGGGCTCGGTCAGCGCCGACACCTCGGGGGGTGGTGGTCTAGCCGAGACCGGCGGTGATATCACCGTGCACGATATCACTACAGCCGGCGGCGATATCGTGCTGCAGGTCAACCCGGGGATGACGGACGGCAGCAGACAAGGGATGCTTCCCAATGCATTGCTGAGGATCAACAGCACGTTGATTACAAACGGTGGCAATGTCCAGCTTAACCCCAACGGCCGGCCTGCGACTTCTTCGGTTGCAACCATCATTGGGAATGACGACACACAATTCATCACCAATGGCGGCAGCTTCTCGATGGGTTTAAATGAGAAGTTTTCGGCTTTAGGGGATCTTTCGATCAACGTCGGTGGCGGGGTGGCGTCGATCGGTGACTTAAGCGCGGCGGGCAATATCACGGTGAGTGCGAATACGGTGAACTTCAACCTCCGGCCCGAAGCCCCGGTGCTCCTAGCAAATGGTGGGCTTGGGAGTGATCAAGGGTTGGATATCGTGTCTGGCGGCAGCGTTAATCTTAATGCGTTGACCCTAAACCCCATTTCCCCATCAAGCACTACGCTTAGTCCTGATGCTAGAACAGTTGTTTTGGCTTCTGCGCTTGGCCCACAAAGCGTTAATCTTTCCGTAAACACACTCATACCAACGGGTGGTTTCGGGATCGCGGGCTTGGCGGCAGGCGAAACGGTTAGCGTAGTCTTGGATGGAGGGATGGTCTTCGATGGAACGGTAGGAAGACTTCTTACTTCTTCGATAGCAATCTTTTCCCTTTCACTCGGTGATCTCACTTCACTGTTTTCATTTTTGGTGCCTACCGATGACGAGCTAGCCGGCACGGAGGATCAGACCGGCCTGGAGCAGAGCGAGAAGGAGATGCTGCGGATGATGGGGGTCTCGGCGGAAGACCTCGATCTGGCGGCGTTGCTTGAGATTTTATTGCACAACCACAGCAAGGTGATCAACGACCTGATGTCGCCGGAGATCGAGGGCCTCCGAACCACGACCGACCGGATGCTCACGCCGGTGGTACACGCAGCGCTGCGGCTGTACCTGTCGCTGTACCGTGACCGAGAGGTCGACGACCATGGGCGGGTGGTGCTGCGGCCGCGGTCGGCGCAGGTCAAAGCGCTGCTCACTGAGGCGTGGATCGGCTACAAGACGGCGGGCCGTGAGTTGGGCCCGATCGGTTTCGAGCAGTATCTGCGGGTGTCGTACGACCATGAAGAGGCGTTGGACTGTGTGGTGAAGCTGCGGAGTCTGTTTAAGCACCTGGCTTTGATGGGGCTGACCCCACTTGAGTTGAACTCGGTCAAGACCGTGCTGCTGAAAAGGGAAGGGATCATCCCCGACGGGATGACACAAAAGGAATTCGAACGGCTGATCCTGTCGCCCAAGCCGCGGGTCACCGTTGTGCCTGGTGGGGGGCCGGTGGGTGATGTCGAACCCGGAGATCAGATCGGTTTGACGCACCCCGACCAGCCCGATGGGGTCGCGGAGGTGGGGTTGGGGTTGGGGTTGACCCAAGCCAACCCATGAAGGCCTGGGTCTATGTGGCGCCCAACAGCACGGGGCTGCGGGCTTGGGGCCGTGTGTGGAGACATGCCTAACAGCAGGTGCCGGACTGGGCCTGGCTGCGTGGCAGGGTCATCCCCGAAGGGCATGCGCTGAGGGGTCCCACTCGCCGGTGAACGCCAGCGTCGCTGGGCCGGTCATGTGGACGTGGTTGGTGGCTTGATCCCATTGGATGGTCAGGTCGCCGCCGGGCAGGTGGATCAGGCAGCTGGGATCGCTGCGGTCGGTCAGGACGCCGGCGACGCAGACCGCTGAAGCACCGGTCCCGCAGGCCAGCGTGGTGCCGCTGCCACGCTCCCAGGTGCGCATGGTGGCCTCGTTGCGCGCGTTGATCTGGACAAAGTGCGCATTGGTGCGTGTGGGGAAGACGGGGTGTGTCTCGAGCATCGGCCCGACCTGAGCCAACGGGACCTTCGCCACATCGTCACAATAAAAGATCGCGTGTGGGTTGCCCATGGAGAGGCAGGTCATGCGCTGCTCAAGGCCGCATTGCTGGAGCCAATCACGCCCCAGCGAAGCGGGCCATTCGATCAGCCCCGTGATGGGGTGGTTCACCACCCGGTCGAGGTTGAGGATGTTCACGGGGATCCGATGGGGCTCAAGGATCGGCTGGCCCATGTCGACGGTCACCTGGTTGACCCGGCCCTGATCGTCGGTGGTGTAGCGGAGCGTGAGCACGCCGTTGCCGGTCTCGATCCGCATGGGGTTGGCTCGGCACAGGCCGTCGTCGTGCGCTAGCTTGCAGACGCAGCGGATGCCGTTGCCGCACATCTCAGCCTCCGACCCGTCTGCGTTGAACATGCGCATGCGCACGTGGGCGTCGGTGTGGGGCTGTGGCGGCAGCACGAGGATCATCCCGTCGCCGCCGACCCCGAAGTGGCGGTCGGCGATCTGGGGCGTTAACCGGGTGGGCTGATCGACGGTCTCTTTGTAGCCGTTGATCAGCACGTAATCGTTGCCGATCCCGTGCATCTTGGTGAACCGCATGGCTGATTTCCCTGCGACGCAGGCGTTTTTGTCACACCGGGTCAGGCCCGGCCCACCCGGCTGGGTGTGGTCTGTAACGGTGCCCATTATATACCCATCGGGTATGCGTTTGCCGTGTCGGAATCACAGAAACGCGGGGGATTTCCCTGTTGCGGGCGGTTGGCTTGCCGTCAACGCATGCGGGATTGATCTATGATGGTCAACCCCAATGAGCCAAGGATCACCACACGCCACCGTTTGCGGTTTCAGCTTTGGCCGGAACCTGTCGAAGCTCAACTACCCCGTGGAGGCTTCGGTGGGCAGCGTGCTGGGGCTGTGTGATCGGTTTGTCTTTGCCTTGGGTGACAGCGACGACGACACGCGCCAGCGCGTGGCCAAGATCTCACCCAAGATCGAGATCGTGGACACGGTCTGGCCCGATGTGCAGGTCGACGGAGCGGTGCTGGGGATCGAAGCGAACAAGGCGTTGGCCGCTGCCCAGGCCACCGGCTGTACGTGGGGGTTCTACATCCAAGCCGACGAGGTGGTCCACCAAGACGACCACGCCGCGATCCAAGCCGCCATGGACCATTGGGTCGATCACCCCACCGTCAAAGCCCTGTTGTTTCGATACCTCCACTTTGTGCTGGATTACCAGACGACCGACCCGTGGATGTACCACAAAGCCAGCCGGGTCGTGCGGCTCGATGGGTCGTGCCAGATCTTCGGCGACGCCTGCGGCCCGGGTCTGCGTGACTACCGAGGCCCGATCAACGACGGCTACCTGGACAAGCAACACCTTGGCCATCATGTGCGGTGGGCACGCGATCCCGCGGGTGGTTGGGGCGCGCGCAAGGCGCGCATCTTCCACTACGGGTGGGTCAAGACACGCCAGGAACTCGACGAAAAATTCCAGATGGTCGAAAAACTGTGGTGGGGCACGCTCGACCCGGCCGAGCTGCAGCGCCGCAAGGGCAACAAGTTCGGCCGGTTCATCGACCGCTACCCGATCCTGAAAAACTTCACCGCCACCCACCCCGCCTTGATGGGGCCGCGGATCCAATCCCACCCGCCTTATGCGGCGAAGCGCAACCGCTGGCTGAACCCCCGGTTCTACGCCGAGGTAATCCGCCACGGGTTCCATGGTTAAGGTGGGTCCGTTGCGGGTGACAACACAAAACCATGGGCCCAACGCCTACCCCAGCAACGCGGCGATCTGCTGCTTGAACGCTAGCGCAGCCTGTTCGATTGCCTTGCGCCAGTCTTTGTCTGCGTTGGGCTGTTCGTAGGCATAGATGACCGACCGGCTGGCGGTGATGATCGCGCCGTGCCCATCGGGGTTGAAGCAGGCCCGGACGGCCCGGGCTGACCCGCCTTGGGCGCCGTAGCCCGGGACCAAGAAGATCTGTTGGGGCATGGCGCGTCGCAGCGATGCGATATCGTCCGGCTTGGTCGCGCCCACCACGGCGCCAAGCGAGCTGTAGCCCGTATGGCCAATCAAGGGCGTGTCGCTGCCCACCGTGGCGATCAGCTGCGCTACGGCTTGGGCCACGGTCTGCCTGTTTTCCAACCGCAGGCTCTGCACCGCATCGCCACCGGGGTTGCTGGTACGCACCAGCGCGAAAACGCCTTTGCCCTGGCCCTCCGCGAGTTGAAGAAACGGCGCTAGCGCGTCTTGGCCCATGTACGGGCTGACGGTCACCGCGTCGGGCCCGGTGAGGTTGCCAATATCCTTGAAGCGGGTCTCCCCCAAGCAGCCCGCGGCGTAGTGGCTGGCCGAAAGGTGGATGTCGCTGCGCTTCACATCGCCGATTACGATCAGCCCGCGCTGCTGGGCGTAGCGGACCAGCCGGTGGTACGACTCAACCCCAAGCCACAGGTACCGCTCAAAGCAGGCCGACTGGAGCTTCACACACGCGACATGCGGCGACACCGCATCGATCACCCCGCGGCAATACGCATGGATGGCTTGGACACACGCCTGTGCGTCTTGAGGCGCACCCGACGCTGTATCCCCCTTGACCTCAACGGGCAGCCGGTCATACACCGGGTCGAGCCCCACACAGACCGGGGCGCCTACCCGCTGGACCTTATCCATTAATCTGTCGGCGTAGTATTCGATCGGTTAACCCTTTCATGCCCAACAGGTGGGTATCAACCACCATCCAAGCCGGGCCCTGTCAACCCGGTCGGCGGTGCCCCGCTGGTGACCGATGAACCCCAGCACGCGTGTGGCCCCAGGCGCCCGATCAACCTCGGCATCCGTGCCACAAACTTGGACGAAAACCCACCACAGCTAGCCGGAAAAAGAATTACCATTTTTGAGCCTGTTATGGTATACTAAGACATGATTCAGGTGGATCATCGATACTGTTTTTTTCAAACACCGAACCACCCTTAAAATGGACCGGCGCAAAACAGCCTCATAAAGGAGAACAAGTCGCTGCGCCAAATGCAGCGACAACCCCAGTGACATCCTGAATGACATTGGAGGGGGGGGCACGTTTGTCCTTTTTAGAGAAGAGGATGGTCCGATGTCAACAATCCGTGCTCAGTACCACAGGCCGGTGACGATCGCTACACCTTTAGAACCGGGGGTGCTGTTGCCCGTAGGCGTCTCCGGCACCGAGCAGCTAAGCCGGCTGTTCGAATACACCGTAGAGCTGTTTAGCCAGCAACCCGACAAGGTCAAGTCTACGGATTTGCTGGGGGACACGATGACCCTCCAACTGGAACTGTCCAACGGTCAATCCAGATACTTCAACGGGTATGTCAGCCGATTTGTCCAGACCGGCGTCGAGGGCGACACCGTCACCTATGAAGCCACCTTGGTGCCCTGGCTGTGGTTCCTCACCCGCACATCGGATTGCCGGATCTTCCAAAAAAAAGACGTACCCACGATTATCAAGCAAGTCTTCCAGGACCTGGGTTTTAGCGATTTCAAAGACAGCCTCAGCGGCAGCTACCGTAAATGGGAGTACTGCACCCAGTACCGGGAGACCGCGTTCAACTTTGTCAGCCGGCTCATGGAGCAGGAGGGGATCTATTACTACTTCAAGCACGACGCGAATACCCACACCTTGATCTTAGCAGACTCGGTTAGCGCCCATGACCCTTTCCCCGGCTATAAAACGATCCGATACCTACCCCCGAACCAGGGTGAATCCGAAGAAGAATTCATCAGCCAATGGCGTATTGAGCACCAGTTTCAGCCCGGGAAATATGCGCTCAACGACTTTAACTTCACGACCCCCAAAGCCGACCTCAAATCCGTCACACCGACAAAAATCAGCATCCCCGGCTTCAAGCAGTACGAGGTGTACGACTACCCGGGAGAGTACACCAAAGGCGAGGAGGGCAGTGCCTATTCAAAAATCCGTATGCAAGAAATCGATATACGGCATGAAACCGTTTCGGGGGTGTCGGATGCCCGTGGGCTGTGCACCGGTAGCAAGTTTGATCTGGCAGACCACCCCCTGGAGAAACAAAATAAAACCTACCTTGTGACCTCGGCTTCGTACCACCTCCAAGCGGGGGATTACACCGCATCCCAGGCAAACGGCGAGACCACCTTCTCTTGCGGTTTTACCGCGATAGACGCCGATCCCGAAAAATGTCACTACCGCCCCCCACTGATTACCCCCAAGCCGGTTGTGCAGGGCTCGCAGACCGCTATCGTCGCCGGTGACCCGAAAGAGGAGATCGATACAGACAAGTACGGCCGCATCAAGGTCCAGTTCCACTGGGACCGCGAGGGGAAGTTTGATGAAAACAGCTCCTGCTGGATCCGTGTCTCACAAACATGGGCGGGCAAGAAATGGGGCAGCGTCTTTATCCCCCGCATCGGCCAAGAGGTGCTCGTCGATTTCCTCGAGGGCGACCCCGACCGGCCGATCGTCATCGGCAGTGTCTACAACAATAACCACATGCCACCCTTTGACCTGCCCAAAGAAAAAAACCAGAGCGGCTTCAAGAGCGACACCACCAAAGGCGGTGGCGGGAAAAACTCGATCGTCTTCGACGACACCAAGGGTGTTGAAAAACTCACCATCCACAGCCAGTACGACATGAGCTCAACGGTCAAGCACGACCGATCGACCACCATCGAAACCGGCAACGACACGCTGGCCGTCCAGGCGGGCACCAAATCCACAACGGTGAAAGGCGACACCAGCCTCACCGTCGAGGCCGGCAGCCGAACCGTCAACGTCACCGGTGGCAAGTACAGCGCGGACGTCAACGGCGGCGACTTCAGCGCCGTGGCCAGCGCCGCGGTAGTCCTGCACGGCAAAGGGGCTGGGGCGCAGATGACCGGCGACGCATCGGGCGTGAAGATCACCGGTAACGGTCAGGGCGTGGAGGTCACCGGTAACGGCGGCACTGGTGTCAAGGTCGATGGTACTCCAAACTTCGAAGCCACCGGCGCTGCCGAAGCCAAAGTCATGAGCCCTCTGGTCAAAATCGGTGACACGATCATCGAAGTCAAGGGTTCAATGGTTACCGTCGATGGCTCAACCTTTGTTAAGCTCGTCTCGGGCGGGTCGTGTATCGAGATCACGCCCGGCGCGATCAACATTACCTCCGCCGGACCGGTGAATATCAGCGGCGGCGGCGATGTAGGCGTGACCGCACCCATGATCAAACTCAACGGGTAACCCACCGCGTTCACCCGACCGCGGCGATAACCGCGCGTATGGTATGGCCGCCGTGCCATCATTAAAAAAAGTAACGCCAATGGAAAACCCGGATACCAAAAAAGAAAATAACGCGGTCGAGCACCGGCTCGATGGGCTGGGGAATCTATGGAATCAGTTTGCCCAGAACGACCAACCCCGACTGCTGCGCTGGCGGGTACCCGGCGACGATATCAAGATGATCCGGCTATTCTTTAACCTCCAAGACCGTGGCGTCGGTCAGATCCCCGACCGTTTTATCTTGTTCCGCAACCCCTTTGAAGACCCAAGCCGATACGGGTTCGATCTTGCGAAGTCATTCGAGGTGAACTATGAACAGGTCCGCGATGACTTGGCAAAGCAAGACCTGCCCGCGCAGTGGTCGTGCCCCAAGCCGTTGGAGGGTGAAACAGGCATCGAAATGCTGATCCGGACCTGCGCTTCATTCCATGAATACTATGACAACTACATGGAACGCGTTGCGGTTGTTTTGACCCCCACCATGCTCTGTAGCAAAACCAAGTGGGTCGCCTGGCTCCAGTCGCTGCTGGAATCCGATATCCCCGCTCAGATCCGATTCACGGTGATCGATTGCGTCGAAGCCCCGCTGCTCGATGATCTATGCGATCAGATGCCCGACCAAGCGGTGACCGCCTGCCCGGAACTGGATATGCCCGGGGCGGTGGAAGAGATCTTCAACAAAGCCCCCAACACGGGCCCCGGATCGACGTTCCGCCGATTGTTTGTCCAGCTCATGAACGCGATCAGCAAGCAGGACCTCGCCAAGGCCCAACAGTCGGCCAAAACCGCGTTGGCGTTCGCTCAAAAGCAAGGCTGGCCTCAGTTGCAGGTGGTTGTCAACTTGGCGCTTGGCACCGCCTATATCGCCGACGATCAAGCCGACCAGGCCCTTGCGACCTACCAACAGGCCCAGCAGACCGCCCAGCAGGCCCAGGACGCCGGCGACCCCGTCGCTTCGAAACTTGTCGTCCAAAGTCTGTTTGCCCAGTGCACCGCCCTATTAACCCAAAAAAAGTACGCGCCAGCCGCTCAGATCTATGAACAGATCGCCCCGCTGACCCAAGCGCAGGATGATCTCATCATGACCCTGGAGGCCTGGCGCATGGCGGCGTACTGCCACGAAAAGACCCGCCACTGGGACGATGCCTGGCGGTGTGGGCATTTGGCGCTAGACACCGGCGAGCAGATGGACACCGACGCACGGGAGGCGTCGACGCTGCCGTATGCCGGGCAGGCGCTGCTGCGTGTTACCCAGCAGCACGCTTACCGAGATCTGTCGCAGCAGGTTGAAGAACGCATGGTCAGCCTATTGGGACCGGAATGGGCCCAACCCTTAGAACCGGAGCCCGCCAACGCATGACACCAGCCGCGAAACATGGCGATCCGGTTGTGGGGGTGGACATCCACCTGATCCAGCCACCGGGGCCTGTCCCACCTGTGCCCATTCCCCACCCACACATCGGCATGGTTTTCGACCCTGCGGACTACGCCCCAATCATCGGATCGACGGTCAGTATCGGCGGCGCCCACCGTGCCCAAGCCGGGACAGCCGGCTACCCCGTACCACACATCCCCATCGGCGGGGTCTGGGGCAAACCCCCCAAGCCCGAGCACGAAAACGAGTGCTTCATGGGCTCAAGCACCGTCAATGTGGACGGAGACGCAGGCACCTACGCCGCACTACCTTGCCTCAGCTGCCAGTGCTTCGGGATGGTCCCCCCGTTCCGACCCAAGAAGGCTTCGGTCAACGTGTCGATGGTGCTGCCCACCAGCGTCGTCATCCCGATACCCGCGGGGGTAATGATCGGTGGTCCGCCGACAATCTCGCTGATGGCCCTGGGCTTCCGCGCCGCCTTTGCCGGGTTAGGCGCGTTTATGAAATCAAAACTAGGCCGCCGGCTCGCTGCTGCGGCCAAGGACAAGTGGCGGCATGTCTTCCGCAACATGGATTCGGGATTCCTCAAGTGCAAGGTCCTCCGCGCCGAGCCGGTCGACGTGGTCTCAGGCGAGGTGGTTGTCGAGCAAGAAGATTTTGTGATCCAGGGGCGGATCCCGCTGCAATGGACGCGGCGCTATGGCTCGCACGAGACCCGCGTGGGCAGCTGCGGCCACGGCTGGCAGACACCCGCCGATGCCCGCCTGGTTGTCCTGCCCGACAACACCGTGATGTTCTACGACGGCTCCGCGGGCGCCAAGCTCTTCCAAGGCGACCCCGTCGACGGGCCGGTACGTGAACTCGTTGACGGGGCGGTGCTCTCACAGCACGCCGACTTGTGGGTCGTGCGCACCAAGGGCGGGCTGATCTACGACTTCCCCAAGCCACAACCCGCTGAGGAGAAACACTGGTCCCCGGACACCGACAACGGCGTCGAGCTGCTCATCGAGCGGATAACCGATCTTTGCGGCAACGAGTGGCGGTTTGTGCGCGATGACCAAGGCTTAAAAGAAATCGTCGAAGACACCGGCCGACGCATCGAGGTCCGATCACGCAATGGCCGCATCGAACAGATGCTGCTGCACCACCCCGATGAGACCAAGCCACGCCCCCTGGTCCGGTACGAATACGACCGCGATGGCGATCTGACCGTGGTCTACGACCAGCTCAACGCGCCCTACCGGTTTGTCTATGACAACCACTGCCTCACCCAGCACACCAACCGGGAGGGGCTGTCGTTCTACTACGAATACGACCAGTGCACACCCGAGGGCCGGTGCGTACACCCCTACGGCGACCACGGGCTCTACGATTACCGCTTCGACTACATGCCCGTGATCAACCAGACCGACGTCACCGACTCGCTGGGCAATACCAGCAGCGTGTTCTACGACGAGGCGTTGATGATCGTCAAGGAGATTGATCCACAGGGGGGCGAGACAACCTATGAGTATGACGAGGTCGGGCGTACCACAGCCGTGGTCGACCCCGCCGACCGCCGCACCGAATACGCCTACGACGAGCATGGCAACCTGCTGAAGGTCATTCGGCCCGACGGTGTCGCGGTCGCCACCCAATACAACCACCAGCACAAGCCCGTGGCGACGACCGATCCCCGTGGCCACGAGTGGTTCCAAGACTGGGACGCGCGCGGCCTGCTGCGCAAGCAAGCCACACCCACCGGGTCGACCACCCAATACTTCTACAACGAGCGGGGCGACCTGACGCAGATCGTCGACCCACGCGGCTGCCCCACGCGGTTCGAGGTCGACGCACTTGGCCACACCACCGCGGTGATCAACGCCCTGAATCAAAGCACCGCTTTCGAGGTCGATGCGCTGGGCAATGTCACCCGCTCGACCGACCCGCTTGGCCACGCGACCACCTACCGCTACGATGCCAAGTCACGCCTTATCGAGCGCACCAGCCCCGCTGGTCGCACCATCCGCGCCCGATACGACCGGGACGACAACCTCACCGAGTACCACGACGAGGCCGGTCACATCACCCGCCTCAAGTATTTCGGGCAGGGCGAGGTCGCCGAACGCGCCCAGCCCGATGGCACGACCGTCCGGTACCAGTACGACACCGAAGAAAAGCTCATCGGCGTCACCAACGAACGGGGGCAAACCTATCACCTTGTGCGCGATGAATTGGGGCGCGTTGTCGAAGAGATCGATTACTGGGGTCAGAAGCGTACCTACAAACGCGACGCCGTGGGCAACCTCCTGTGGGCCGTCGACCCGCTTGGCCGAAAGACCGAGTACCAGGTCGACCCCTTGGGCCGGATGGTGGGCAAAATACACTTCGATAGCAAGGAAGAAGCCTTCGAATACGACCCGAACGGCAACCTCATCGCGACCGAGAATGAGCACGGCCGCGTTGAGCGCATCTTCGACCCAGACAACCGGATGGTCGAAGAGAAGCAGGGCGACCTGGCTGTCATCAGCGAGTACGACCCCGCGGGCAACCGCACCCGGCGGATCTCACCACACGGCAACGAGGTGGCGTACGGGTACGACCGGCTGGGTAACGTGATGGAGATCGCGATCAACAACGCCAAGCCGATCAAGATCCACCGCGATGCGCGCGGGATAGCGATCCACGAGACACTCACCGACAAGGTCCACCGGTCGTTCGAGTACGACCCCGACGGGCTGCTGCTCAACCAGCACGTCCAAGCCGACCAACGCACCATCGTCAACCGTCGGTACAAGTACGACGCCGTAGGCAACCTCACTCAGAAGACCGATTCCAACAAGGGATCGACGACTTTCACGTACGACCCGATGAGCCGGATTATCAAGCACCTCAACCCCGAGGGTCAGATCCAGCGGTTCCTCCACGACCCCGCTGGCGACCTATTGCAGCAAGTCGGGGGTGATGCTGAGCGTGGCGAGCGCATCTGCCAATACAACGACGCGACTTACCGCTTCGACGCCGCGGGCAACCTGATCGAACGCACGAACAAGACCAAAGGGCATATGACCTTCGAGTGGGACGGCAACAACCGTTTAATTGCCGCCCAAAACGGCTCACCCAACCGCACCACCATGGGCTACGACCCGCTGGCGCGGCGGGTGTTCAAAGAGACCGCGAAAGTGCGGACGCAGTTTGTCTGGGATAGGGATTTTCTGCTGTCAGATCAAGCTGGTGAGGAAGAAGGCCCGCGCGAGTTTGTGTTCTACCCCGATTCGTTTGAGCCGTTGGCGATCATCAATTCGGACAAGACAGTTTATTACTATCAGAATGATCTGGTTGGTTTACCGAATGAGGTGACAGACACTTCAGGCGAAATTGTTCTGGTCGGCAAGCTATGGGACATATGGAAATGAGGAAAAACAAGCCGATGAATCGACACGTAATCCATTGCGATTTCAGGGACAATATTACGATCAGGAAACAGAGTTAGCGTACAATCGGCATCGTTATTATGATGCAGAAATAGGAAATTTTATCACTCGTGATCCGCTTGGACTTCGAGCTGGGGATAATTTATTTTCGTATGCATCAAATGTTTGGCGGTGGATAGATCCTCTAGGACTTACGTGTGTAGGGTCAGCTGATGATCTCGCCGACAAACTCGACGGCGATACATTTTTTCACTATACAGATGAGGCGGGATTGAAAGGCATTTTGGATAGTGGGCAGATTCGACCTGGGATAAAAAATCGTGTCCATGTTACTCAAGACATGCTGAATGAAACAGAGGCGTTCAATAAAGTGTTTGCGGGCTTCCCAACTCATGCTGGACGCGGGAGCCAGGTTATCGCTTTTAAGGCAGACCCCGCCAAATTTACTCGAAATTCAAAGGGAGAGCTGATTCAGACAGGAACTCTTCGTTTAGATAGCGAGGACATTATTTATGCTGGCCCAAATCCATTTTGAATCGATGTTTCCATGCTTCATCTTGCAGACCATGATCGACTGTACAATTTGTTGATGGCCATACTTACTCTGAAATTTGAAATGTCGGATGAGGATCCGGATGTTCAAGAAATGGTCGGCAGTGCGTTGCTTGCGAAAACATCTCATGACATCTACGATGCGACCATTAAATCCGCTCGTGTGATACAAAATGAACTCGTTGCCTCTGATCTTGAAAAACGTCGCAATGTCGATGAAAAATCCATTGTTATATCTGTGATCAAATTTCATGGATGCGTATACTTGCATCGTAATTTATTCTGAAAAAGTGGCGATACACATTTAAGCAAGAATTTAGTCTCACAGATTCGGAATAGCCCTTATCGAGTAGACCCTGGATTTGTTCGAAATCAGTGTAATTGCACGAGGTGATCGGAAGGCCGAAATATTGCTACTCGTTATTTTACAGTGTGCAAGGAAACGGCACAGGGTGCGAGGGCATTGAAAATTAAGGGCAAGAAAACGGCGGGTGGCTGGGGCTAAGCATCGCGTGCCCCAGGACCAAGGGCGTTGGGCTGTGGCACGTCGTCCTTTGGCCAACTTAGCCACAGGCACCCCATGTTGGTTCACAGCATTGAGCACCCCGCCACGCCATCAATGGCAACATAATGATCAAATTTATAGGTGGGTGGTGTTGTGAATCAACTCCGTAGGTCCGGCGGGTGGCACTGGCGGCTAGCCCGCCAGTGAGATAACCGCATGCCCACCACACTGGCAGGTAAACTGCCTGCGGCTGTCTTGTTTGTCAAGTCTCAAGCGGGTGGACCGTCGCGGCTCCATTCTTCTATCCGAGCGTGGGTGGCAGGTCGGATATCACACTTTGGCAAGAAAACGAGACGGGTCGAATTTAATAGCCTGTTATGCCTTCTATCTCTTCTCGGCGGGTGGCTGGGGCTAAGCATCGCGTGCCCCAGGACCAAGGGCGTTGGGCTGTGGCACGTCGTCCTTTGGCCGACTTAGCCACAGGCACCCCATGTTGGTTCACAGCATTGAGCACCCCGCCACGCCATCAATGGCAACATAATGATCAAATTTATAGGTGGGTGGTGTTGTGAATCAGACTCGTAGGTCCGGCTGGGCCGGACACTTTTTCTCATAACGAACATCGCGTTGGGAGGCACTGACAAGCTCCTTGTCAGTGCGCATTGACCGGCCTTAAACACTGACAAACCAGTTTGTCAGTGGCACGCATCAAAGAGGCATCCGTACATCCCTCGGACAAGAAGCGGGGCGGGTCTATTGAATAGCCTGTTATGCCTTCTATCTCTTCTCGTCTTGTGTTGCGAGGAGTAGGCAGGGCCCGCCATCGGCGGACCACAGCCTTTGTAGGGCCCACAAGGGTTCAATGATCACCCCATAGCGACCATCAGCTATTCTTTCACCTCATACTCGGCGTCGATGACGTCTTCGCTGCCGGCCCCGGCCGCGGCTTCGCCGCCCCCGGCCGACGCCCCACCCGGTGCCGACTCGGCGCCGGGTTTGGCCGTCGCCTCGTAGATCGCTTTGCCCAGCTCTTGGGCCTGGGTCTGCAGCTGGGTCAGCGCCCGCTTGATCGCTTCGGGGTCGTCCTCTTTGACCTTCGATTCCACGTCGTTGATCGCCGACTCGATCTTGCCACGCACCTCAGCAGAGATCTTGTCGCCGTGCTCCTCGAGCTGCTTGCGGGTCTCGTAGACCGCGTGCTCGGCTTGGTTGCGCGCGTCGACCAGCTCCCGTTTCTTGTGGTCGTCGTCGGCGTGTGCCTCGGCGTCGGCCTTCATCTTGTTGATCTCTTCCTCCGACAGGCCCGAGGAGCCTTTGATCTCGATGTTCTGGCTCTTGCCCGTGCCCTTGTCGGTCGCCGAGACGTTGAGGATCCCGTTGGCGTCGATCGCGAACTCGACCTCGATCTGGGGCATCCCACGCGGCGCCGCGGCGATCCCCGTTAACCCAAACCGGCCCAGTGTGCGGTTATCGTTGGCAAACTCGCGCTCACCCTGCAGCACGTGGATGTCCACCTGCGTCTGGTTGTCCGACGCGGTTGAGAACGTCTCCTTCTTGCTGGTGGGGATCGTGGTGTTCCGCTCAATCAGCTTGGTCATCACACCACCGAGCGTCTCGATCCCCAGGCTCAGCGGCGTGACGTCCAGCAGCAGCACGTCTTTGACATCGCCCTCCAGCACGCCCCCTTGGATCGCGGCGCCAACCGCCACGACCTCGTCGGGGTTGATGCTCTTGTTGGGCTCCTTGCCAAACAACTCCTGACACAGCTGCTGGACCTTGGGGATACGCGTGGAGCCGCCCACCAGCACCACCTCGTCGATCTCGCCCTTGGACAGCTTGGCGTCCTTCAAGGCCTTGAGGACCGGCTCCTGGCACCGCTCAAACAGATCCGCGCACAGCTGCTCGAACTTGGCGCGCGTGATCGAGATCTGCATATGCTTGGGGCCTTCGTTCGTGGCGGTGATGAACGGCAGGTTCACCGTCGTCTCCTGCGTGGTCGACAGCTCACACTTGGCCTTCTCAGCCGCTTCCTTGAGCCGCTGCAGCGCCATCGGGTCGTTCCGCAGATCGATGCCCTCCTGCTTCTTGAATTCGTCGGCCAGGTAGTCGATCAGCCGCTGGTCGAAGTCATCCCCACCCAGGTGGGTATCGCCGCTGGTCGACAGCACCTCGAACACCCCGTCGCCGATATCCAGGATCGAGATATCAAACGTCCCCCCGCCAAGGTCGAAGACCGCCACTTTCTCGTTGGTCTTCTTGTCTAACCCGTAGGCCAACGCCGCAGCGGTCGGCTCGTTGATAATCCGCTCGACCTGCAGCCCGGCGATCTGGCCGGCCTCTTTGGTCGCCTGACGCTGCGAGTCGTTAAAGTACGCCGGCACGGTGATCACCGCTTTCTCGACCTTCTCGCCCAGGTAGTCTTCCGCGGTTTTCTTGAGGTCACCCAAGACCATCGCGCTGATCTCTTGGGGGGTGTAGGCCTTGTCGCGGACCTTGACCTTGACCAACTCGTCTTCGCCACCCACCACCTCGTAGGGCACGATCTTCTCCTCGCTGTGGACCTCGTTGTGGCGCCGGCCCATAAACCGCTTGATCGAGAAGATCGTGTTCTGCGGGTTGGTGATCTGCTGGTGCTTGGCCGGCTGACCCACCAGGCGCTCGCCCTTGTCGGTAAACGCCACGATCGAAGGCGTGATCCGGTTGCCCGAGCTGTTGATCAATACCTTGGGCTGGTTGGCTTCCATCACCGCGACCACGGAGTTGGTTGTCCCTAAGTCGATCCCGATGGTTTTTGCCATGTATCACCTCGCTGCTCTAGGTGGGCCCAAGTGGGCGGCGAAGCTTAGGCACCTGGCCTTCAACGCCTAGCCATGCTTGAACCCAAAGAATCAAAGGGTTACGTTTCGATATTGTACCTAGGCCATCGCGGCGTGCTGACGCCTTGCCTGGCCTCTTGCTCTAGTGTGCATAAGCAAACCTGGTGCCATGCCGTACCAGCGATAAAACCCTTAAAAAACCGTGAATAAGAGCTATCTAACCCACAGCCCTGCCTGCCAGGCTGGGGGCCACTGACCCATCGGCTGCCAATTTGGCAAAGCGGTACGGACCGCGACCCACCCACGGTTTGGACCACGCCACACCCCCAACCAGACAAAATCCAACACCACCGATCCAACACCGCCCCCCGCCGCAACAACATGAA
Source organism: Phycisphaeraceae bacterium (assembly GCA_965223655.1). Lineage (GTDB taxonomy): Bacteria > Planctomycetota > Phycisphaerae > Phycisphaerales > Phycisphaeraceae > CBDCXC01. Next base: position 77,151 of record CBDCXC010000016.1, on the reverse strand, counting down.
GACTTTGGCCTCCCCAGCGCCCCAGGCGCAGGCCGGCAACCACCTAATCTCAGGGAAAAAACCGAAAAAAACTAAACCACTACCGGCTAAAGCCGCAACAACATGAAGACTTTGGCCTCCCCAGCGCCCCAGGCGCAGGCCGGCAACCACCTAATCTCAGGGAAAAAACCGAAAAAAAATGAAAAAAATCATCCCGCCCGCCAACAACAGCCGACATTTTGAGGTATCATCCACGCCCAAATGGATTGGTCGTAACCCTTATTTTCCTTTACAGCAAGGAGCGCTACCGATGGCTAAGAAAAAAACAAGAAGCAGTTACAAGACCACCAAGGCCGCCAAACCCGCAACCAAGAGCGAGGTCTACTCCACCATCGCTGAAGAAACCGATCTGGCCAAACGCGACGTGGCCGCGGTCTTCGAATCGCTCGAAGGGGTGATCAAGAAGCACCTGGGTCGAAGGGGGCCGGGCGTGTTTAACCTGCCCGGGTTGGCCAAGATGTCCGTGCAACGCAAGCCCGCCACCAAAGCCCGCAAGGGGATCAACCCCTTCACCAAGGAAGAGATCATGATCAAAGCCAAGCCGGCTCGCAACGTGGTCAAGATCCGGCCCCTGAAGAACCTCAAAGAAATGGTTTAAACAACACCACGGTGCGCCCACGCACCACGATCCGCGGGGTACAGACGTTCGCTCAATGTCCCGTGACGATAAAAGCAACCCTTGGCCCTTGAGTGGGCCAAGGGTTTTTGATTCGCCCGGATTTCCCAGATATACTCATCGGGTATGAGCTTGCCGCGTCGGGGTCACCAAAACGCCCAAGATTGCCCTGCCGCGGGCAAACGGGACCCCGTAAACCTGATCGGGGCTGGTATAGCGCCCGGCTGAAGATATACCCATCGGGTATATCTTCGCGCACGCTGCCGCTGATAGTACAATGACAACACACCTCATCTTTGGCCGATGCCGGCTAAGGTGATATGGGGCGTGTCGGTTGAATCAAGATCGGTCGTAGGGTGGAGTGAAATTGAGGGTGGAGATGCCAATCCATTGCCAACACATGCTCGGGCAATACGCAAGGCGGTTTGTCATAGCATTGCTCCTCAACGGATTTGCCGCTGGAGCACAAGGAACGATTCTCACTTTTGATCAGATGCGGGACAGCACAGCGGGCAACCCGGTCATCCCAACAACAAGCGGTGCGAGTGTAGAACCCGATTATGGCGATCGCGTGGGTGCTTCGCCCCAGGCGGTGCCCGGCGGCGAATTTACCTACGGCAACGCGGGCGAGGGGTTCACCCTTAACGTCGTCACAGAGATCTTCGACGGCCGCTTGATCGGCACCCCCGGCGCCAATCTGTGGCAAGAGGAATACGGCGATCTGATGAACGTTGTGTTCGGCAACAACAACTCAGTGTCCTTAAACGTCCGGCTCACCGCCGACCCGGGGTTCAACGTCTTGCTATACCATTTTGATCTTGGCGGCTGGCCGGAAACCGACTACACCATCCACGAGGTACGCGTCACCGACGGGGATACGACACTGTTTTCACAAGGCGATGTAGTGGTCCAAGGGGACTTCGATGGGCCGCGGCACACGCCGTTCGACTTTGCGACCCCGCTAAGCGGCTCGGTGCTGTTGATCGAAATCGATTACAGCAACCTCCCGGGCGGCAACCACGACAGCATCGGGATCGACAACATCCGGTTCGGCCAGGACCCACCGCCGATCCCCGAACCGGCGAGCCTAGCATCATTATTGATGTTGGGGCTGCTGCTGGCGGCTTATCGTCCGCGCCGAGGCAGACCACCGCACGACCCTTCTATGGATGTATACCAGCCCCGATCCGGTTGACGGAGCCCCGCCCCCCCAAGGGCGAATCGCCAAGGCCGCCCCCAAGCCAACCCCCCACCACACATCCCGGGTTGGTATAACTGCACCGTGGATGTCAAAGGCCAACACTACCGCACCATCTGGGAGCAACCCCCAGCCCCGCCGCCGCCTGCCCCAGCCGGACCGCCAAGCCAGCTGCCCCAAACCATCCAGATCATCGATCAGCGATGGCTGCCCCACCAATTCACGATCGAAGGCCTAACGACCGCTGACCAAGTGGCCAACGCGATCACTGATATGCACGTGCGGGGCGCCGGGCTGATCGGCGCCGCCGCGGGCTACGGCATGTACCTCGCCGCCCTACACGCACCCGACAACCACACACTGGGTGCAAAGATCGATCAAGCCGCACGCCAACTCAAAGCCACCCGCCCCACCGCCGTAAACCTCGCCCACGCGGTCGACCGCCAAGTCAGCGCGATCGCCGCCGCCGCTTCCCCAGCCGCTAAGCGCACCGCGGCACTCCAAACCGCACGCGCTATTGCGGACGAAGACGCTCAGGCCTGTGCGCGCATCGGCCAGCACGGCTTAGCGCTGATCCAATCGATCGCCGACCGCAAGCCCGACCAGCCCGTCAACATCCTGACCCACTGCAACGCCGGCTGGCTGGCGTTTGTCGATCACGGCTCCGCGACCGCACCCCTCTACGCCGCCCACGACGCGGGCATCCCCGTGCACGTCTGGGTCGACGAGACCCGACCACGCAACCAGGGCGCTTCGCTTACCGCGTGGGAGTTGGCCAACCACGGCGTGCCCCACACCGTGATCGCCGACAACACCGGCGGCCACCTGATGCAGCACGGCCTGGTCGACGCCGTCTTCGTCGGGGCCGACCGCGTCACACGCAGCGGCGACGTGGCCAACAAGATCGGCACCTACCTCAAAGCGCTGGCCGCCCACGACAACAACATCCCTTTCTATGTAGCGCTGCCTTCGACAACAATTGATTGGACACTCACCGATGGCGTCAAGCACATCCCTATCGAGCAACGCAACCCAGACGAGGTCCGATTCATCCAAGGCATGTCCAACGGATCGCGGCGCCAGATCCTGCTAACACCCGAAGCATCGCCGGCTGCGAACTATGGGTTCGACGTGACACCCGCCCGCCTAGTCACCCAGCTGATCACCGAGCGCGGCGTATGCCCGCCCAATGAAGCAGACCTGCTCAACCACTTCCCCGAACACGCCAAAGCCATGTCGTAAAACTCTTAACAGGCAACAGGGATCGCCTCACGTCCGGATCCACCCCAGCCCCACCGCGCTGATTGGCAGCAGCACCACCACCGGCAGCCAGGCCGATGTCACCGGGTTGACATACCCCGACACCGCCTCGGGCAACACCACACCCGCCCCCCACACCAGCAGGCACACCCCCACCGCCCAAACCCCCTGACGCAGCATATTCACCGTGCGGTGCACCAAGAAAAACGGCAAACCGATCACCAGCACCAACACGTTCATCACCAGCAAGCTAAAGCGGCTATGCATGATCCGGCGGATCGGCCCGTCGTTGACCGCGGGGTTCGCCGCCAAGTCACGCAGCTCCGGGAAACTCAGCAAACGCGGGTAGATCCCCGTGCGCTGAGCCAGCAACACCTGGGGCGATAGGTCGGTGGCAAAAAACGCCACCGGCTGCGCCTCGTGCGACACAGCAGACGCCCCCGAAGCGCTGCCGCTGTCGGGCCCAACCGCGGGCTTGATCGCATAGCCCCCGATCAACTCCCAGCCCTGATACGCCGGGCTCCAGAACGCCTGCTCCGCGGTGATCCGCTGCACCGCTTGGCCCTGCGCATCACGCTGCAGGATCGTCACGCCCGTGAGCATCGGCTGATCCATCGCCGCCTCGAACCGCGACGCGCTAAGCAGGTGCCCCTGGCTATCCACAGCATACCGCACCTCAAACCACGGCAACGATTCTTGGTAGATCTTCGATTTCGACCGCGTGAGCTTGTGGGCTAACCGCGGGATCACCAGCTCCTGATTAAACACCGTCACCGCGTTGAGCAGGCAGCCGATCACCACCACCGGCATCGCCAGCCGGTGCATGCTGATCCCGCTGCTGACCATCGCCGTCAGCTCGCCGGTACGCACCAGCGATGCAAGCGTAAACCCCATCGCCGCCACCACCAGCAGCCCCGAAAAAAAAACATACAGCAGCACCAGCATCGGGCCGTAGTAATCCCCGATGGTCCACAGCGTGGCGAAGAACTGGCCACCAAATGCCTCTGACCGCTCCCGACCCGCACGCACAAACTCATCCATATCAACAATCAGATCCACCAACACAAACAATACCGTGAAAACCACCAGCAGGATCGCGAAGTTGATCAAGAAGTAACGGGCGATGTAGCGATCTAGCGTTTTCATGTCCGCCTACTTGGCCATCCCATCTTCATGTGCTACGGGCCAGGGGTTGACGCTCAATGCCGCGCCAGCCACAGGTAGCTACCACCCACCCCAAAAATCAACAACAGATTCCCCAGCCAGATTACAAATAAGCCCGTCGATATGCTCAGCTCGGGGTGAGCCGCAAGGTTCTCGCCGCTGTTGCTGATGACCACCACCACCACCGCAGACAAGAAGCTCCACAGGTACGTCACCAGCGGGACCGCGACGCCCAGCTTCATCCCCAGCACCGCCCCCAAGACCATCAGCAGCATGCACGCCACCGGCAGGGCCGCCCGTTTATGCAGCTGAGCCTCAACCCGCCGATCGATCAGGTACACAATCTGATGACGCAGCATGACCGCGGCTTCCGATACCACCTTGGTATCGGGGTGTTGCTGACGCGCCAGGGCGTGCAGCTGTGTGCTGTGCATCTGCTTCAACGGCTCCAAGACCGGCGTGGCCCATCGGCCCCGTGGCAGCAACACGGTGGTGTGCTCCGTGCCGTGGCGCTGGGCCTGGGGATCGTACGTCCGTGCTTCGTGCATCTGCAGCCGCACCCACGGCTCGGGCTGGGGATCCGCCATCTCAACCCATACGGTCGCACGCTTGGCTTCGCTGCGGCGCGTGATGCGACCATCCTTTTGATACGTCACACGCACCGGGGCCGCGCCACGCGATTCAAGGCTCAGCGTCTGCCCGTCACGGGTGACGCCCGGGGCGTCCACCACGTACACCTCCTGGCTGTGTGCCCCAATCAATCGAGCGCCACCGGCCCCATCCGCGGTCTGTGACAACACAGCGCCACGGATCTGGCTAAATATCCGCTCAGTCGCGATCGCCCCAGCCAACCGCTGCTTGACTTTCTTGATCCGATCGTACAGCTCGGGTTTCTCACGCAGCCGACGCACCTCGGGCCAGCTTAAGAAGCGTGGGTCATCCTTGAGCGGGCTAGGCAACAACACCTGAGGCATCGACCACTGCTGGATCGCCACCAGGTCACCCCGCACCGCGTCATAGTACACCACGTTCTCTAAGTGCATGGTCACCCAGGTCTGCTGATCCACGCGGTACAGCAGGATCTCTGCCTTTTGCGCCGTGCTGTCGCTGCGCAGCCGGCCCCGGTCATCCAGCTGCCCCACCGCGACCCCACGCAGCCGGATCAGCTTCGTGGGCTGCACCGCGTCACCGGGGATCACCGGCGGGGGTTGCGAGTCGTCCGCCGCATCGGCGTAGACCACCACATCCCCAAGCGTAATCGGCCGCTGCTGCTGCACCTGGTTCACGATCACCTGCACCACATCCTTCTCAAGCATCAGCGCAGCCTGCCGGTAAAACGAGGGGACCACCCAATTCCCCAAGTAGAACAACCCCAGCGTCAACACCAAACCCAGGAACACCACCGGGATCAGGATCGTGCGATAACCGATCCCCGCCGCCCGGCAGGCCACCAGCTCGTTGTCGCCCGCCAGCCGGCTAAACACCAGCGTGCTGGCAAACGCACCCGAAAACGGGAGGATAAACCCCAGCATCGTCGGCGCCAGGTACAGCACGTACTTGATCAACGCCTGGGCACCAAGCAACCCTTCGCTTAGCGGCTTGATCGCCGCGGCGAAGCTGATCACCAACACCAGCACCACCGAAGAGATCGCCAGCAGCTTGAGCATGTCTTTCAAAATGTACCGGTAGATCAGCCAGGGCATGGGCAGCGGACTCAGCGATTGTTACCCCACGGGGTTACCTTGCAACCAGCCATGGCTCGCCGCGGATCGACGGCTTGGGGCTTGCGAAACCCATGGCCTGAGCATCAGCCGCAAGTGTAGTGCCCCGCCCCACCGCCTGCGACCCGCATCGGTTGTGGGAATAGGGCCATTGCCTGCGTTACGCCGGGGAGATACAATAACTTTTTACAGCGTCGTTAGGGTATGGGGCAACCCACCTCCTTAAGAGGCAATACCCTTTATATCAATGATTTGTATTGCTGAATGGCTCACGGCACGCGCGGTTTGATTTCAAGGAGAACGCCTCAATGGCTCAACCCCCGACGATTCTATACGAAGGCCTCTTCCTGCTTGATCAACAGGCAGCCACCGACGACTTAGGCGCTTGTATTGAACACCTCAAAGAGATCATGAACCGGGCCGACGCCCAGGTGGTGGCCATGAAGAAGTGGAGCGAGCGCCGGCTGGCGTACGAGATCAAACGCCAAAAACGCGGGCTGTTTATCCTCATCTACTTCAAAGCCCAAACCGACAAAATCACAGGCATCGAACGCGACTGCAACCTGTCCGAGACGGTGCTGCGCAACCTGATCATCCGAGCCGACCACATCGGCGAAACCGAGTTGGAGCTGATCAACAAAGAACCGGACCTGTTGCTAGAGGTCAAGCTGCGTGAGGATCCACCCCAGACGCCGGTCACCACCACGGCCAGCGAAACCCAAGAAGAAACCGCCGCACCCGTGGAGGGCTAAGCCTGCTTGGGATACGGGCCCAATCCGGCAGCAGACCGACACCACCCCACAACCACGCCACGCACCACCAACCGGCCAAACAAAGCCCCGTGCCTGGCTCAACAGAAACCCAGTCAACCGCTGCTTAAAAGCGATCGCTGGAGTATCGTTGAACGACACAACCGGAGCACCACCGCCATGCCAAACCTCAACCGTGTCATGCTGATGGGCAACCTCACCCGCGACCCCGAGCTACGCTACCTGCCCAGCAACACCGCGGTGGTGGGCCTCGGCGTCGCGGTCAACCGCAGGTGGCGCAACCAGCAGGGCGAGCAGCAGGAAGAAACCACCTTCGTCGATTGCGAAGCGTTTGGCCGCAGCGCCGAAGTCATCAACCAATACCTGCGCAAAGGCCGACCGATCTTCATCGAAGGCCGGCTCAAGCTCGACCAATGGCAAGACAAGGAAGGCCAAAACCGCTCCAAGATGAAGGTCATCATCGAAAACTTTCAGTTCGTGGACTCACGCGGCGGAGCCGGCACAGAGGATAGCGCCGGCCCACCGCCCATGGGCAACACCAGGCCGACCGTCGCTGTCCCGCCTCAGCCCCCACCCGCGCCTGCCGCCGCCGGCCCAAACACACACCAACCCCTCGAAGAGGATGACATCCCGTTCTAAACCAAAAGCAGACCCGTTATGAAAACACGACAACTCCTATTAACCGAAAATATCGACAACCTGGGGATCGTGGGCGATGTGGTCCGGGTCAAGACCGGGTATGCCCGCAATTTCTTGCTGCCCCGCGGCCTGGCCACCCAGCCCACCGAAGGCAACGTCAAGCGGCTAGCTGAACGACGCGCCCAGGTCGAGCAAGAGCTGCTCAAGCTGCGGGCCGCCAACGAAGCCCTGCTGGCCAAACTCGAAGGCTACGAGCTAACCCTCCAACGCAGCGCCAACGAACAGGGCGTGCTCTTTGGCGGGGTCTCGCAGCGGGACATCGCCGAGGCGCTACGCGAGGAAGGCCTGGGTGTCGAGGACCGGGCGGTACGCATCGGTGAGCAGATCAAGCGGCTAGACACCTACGAAATCCCGATCGTCCTGGCCAACGACCTAAAAACCCACATCAAGCTCTGGGTGGTCTCCGATAAACCAACCGAAGACCTGGAGACAGATAACCAGCAAGCCCCACCCACCGCTGAGTCAGACACCCAACCAGACACCCAAGGCTCCGCCGAATCGACAACCCAAACCGAGGGTTCGTAGTTTACTGAGTTAGGCTGCACTGGCGGCTTGCCCGCCAGTGCAGCCGGAGCCAAACACAGCGTGCCCCAGTAATCCGCCTATCCCAATAGGGGTTTGACCATGACGAATCATGACGGACCGTCAGACACAAGCCCCGCCGCCCCCTCCGGCTCACCCCAGCAACTGATCCAACAGATCCGACAAGCCTTCGATGCGCTCCACGAACAGGTCGGCAAAGCCGTTGTCGGGCAACGCGAGGTGATCGACCAGCTATTTATCACGCTATTCTGCAACGGCCACGCGCTGCTTGTGGGCGTGCCGGGCCTGGCCAAGACACTGCTGGTCTCGACCCTGGCCAAGACGCTCAACCTAGGGTTTAACCGGATCCAGTTCACCCCCGACCTGATGCCAAGCGACATCACCGGCACCGAGGTGATCGAAGAAGACCGCACCACGGGCAAGCGGGTGTGGCGTTTCGTCAAGGGCCCGGTGTTTGCCAACGTCATCCTCGCAGACGAGATCAACCGCACGCCGCCCAAGACCCAAGCGGCCCTGCTCGAAGCCATGCAGGAACACCACGTCACCGTCGGGGGCGACCAACACCCCCTGCCACAGCCGTTCTTTGTGCTGGCCACCCAAAACCCGATCGAGCAGGAAGGCACCTACCCCCTGCCCGAGGCCCAGCTCGACCGGTTCATGTACATGATCCGCGTGGACTACCCCCACCAGGACGAGGAGCTGGAGATCGTCAAACGCACCACCGCCCGAGCAAGCACAAGCATCACCCCCGTCCTGGACGCCCAGCAAGTCATGCGGATCCAAACCCAGGTGCGGGACGTGCCCATCGCCGACCACGTGATCCGCTACGCGTTGCGCCTGGTCCGCGCGACACGCAAACCCACCCGAGGCCAAGACGACCACCGCCCGCCGTTCATCCAGCAATACCTCGCCTGGGGCGCCGGGCCACGCGCCAGCCAATTCCTGGTGCTCGCCGCCAAGGCGCGGGCCGTGCTCCAAGGCCGTACCCACGTCGACTACCAAGACATCCACGCCGTGGCCCACCCCGTGCTGCGGCACCGATTGATCACCAACTTCAACGCCGAAGCCGACGCCGTGAGCCCCGATGGCCTGATCGATCAGCTGCTTGAGACCCTCCGGCCAGACGACACCGATGAAACCACCTCCCGTCAGATCAGCGCGGTGATGAAGTGATACGCACTTGGATTAATCCTGAGTCGATCGCGACGAGCCGCGACCGTCAGGGAGCGGGTTTCTCAGTGTTTTTTATCGACTCACATTTAATCCAGATATGTATGACCCTACTGCTGTGCATGACAGCACACATCCTCCACCCGCTGGACCATCACCCGCTTGTTGACATCGACGCGTCGCGTATAAGAATGCCATAATGCCTTATCGATCGGGCTGCGAGCGAAGGAGGCCTGACGGACCGTGCCCCCCCCACAACCCACCACACCAGCCCAGCCCACCGGATACCTCGACCCCCATACGCTCATGGCGGTTGGCTCGCTTGAGCTGCGTGCACGGCTGATTGTGGAGGGGCTGCTGGCCGGGATGCACCGCTCGCCGTTCCAAGGCTCTAGCCTCGAGTTTGCCCAGCACCGCCCCTACACCCCCGGCGACGACCTGCGCCACTTAGACTGGAAAGTCTTTGGCCGGTCCGACAAACTCTACATCAAACAATACCAAAAAGAAACCAACCTGGACCTGGTGGTGCTGGTCGACGTGTCGGGGTCGATGGCGTTCGGCTCAACCCAGACGCCCCCGCCCAACCCCACGCCCTGGACCAAATACGACCTGGGCGCCAGCCTGGCCGCGGCGTTCGCCTACCTGGCGCTGCGCCAGCAAGACCGGGTGGGGTTGGCCTTGTTCGCCGACACCGTCTTAACCACCACCCGCATGTCCAGCGCCCAAGACCATTGGCAATCCCTGGTCGATACACTGGTCAGCCAATCCGCCCAGCTGATCGGCGAAACACAACCCCACACCGCCCAGGGCCGCCCAACCGACCTGGAGCGGATCTTCCAGCAGGTGCTGGCCAAGCTGACGCAGCGCAGCCTGATCGTCTTGATCAGCGACCTGTTCGACGACATCGAAGCCTTGGAACGCGGGCTAGCGCGTGTCCGGTTCAGCGGGCACGACCTGATCATGATGCAGATCCTCGACCCCGCGGAGCGGGCATTCCCGTGGCGCAAGCCGGTGCGGTTCCTCGGGCTCGAAGGCGAGCGCATGATCGGGCTAGACCCCTTAGCGCTGCGTGAGGCCTACCTCGCCCAGCTGCGTGAACACCTCCGCCACATCGAACAAGCCGGCCGCCGGTTCCGGTTCGACCACCTGCTGCTGGATTCATCCCAACCTTTAAGAGCGCCGCTGATGCGCTTCTTAGCTTACCGCGCCACCGTGGCGCGCAAAGGTCGATAGATGATGCTCCTACCGCTTGCCCAAGCCGGGATCTTCACCCAGCCCGCCGCGATGATCGTGGGGGCCGCAGCGGCGAGCATCCCCATCCTGATCCACCTGCTCACCCGCCTGCGCCGCCGACCCCAGCCGTGGGGCGCCATGCGGTTCCTGCGCCAAGCCCAACGCCGACACCGACACCGCCTGCGACTCGAGCAGTGGCTGCTGCTGTTGCTGCGCTGCCTGATCCCCATCGTGCTGGGCCTGGCGCTAAGCGGGCTGCTGCTGGAACGCGGGCTGGCGTGGCTGCGCGGCACGCCGGGCCAACCCGGGCGCTGGGTCTGCCTGGTCATCGATGATTCGCTTAGCACACAGGCCGTTGATACACCGGGCCAACCGCCCCGCTTCGATCAGCTCCAAGCACACGCGCTGCACCTGATCGATGAGCTGACCGCGACCGATCGGGTGGGTATCTGGCGTGCGGGCCGGCCCGGGGAGATGGCCTTGCCGCCCGATCTGCACGACCGCGATACGCTGCGCCATATGATCAAATCGCTGCGACCCCGACACAGCCGCAGCGATCTGGCCAACACGATCGCCGCGGCCCAAGCCTCGATCGACCAGCGGGCAAAACCAGCCGACCCGACCTTCATTGTGCTGATCAGCGACCTGGCCAACGACACGCTGCCGCTCGATCAAAACACAACCCCACAGCTCAAACCATTGGGCCAACGCGGCAAGCTGCTGGTCACCCGCCCAGCCCCCGACGCGGCCAATACACAGATCACCCAGCTGCGCCCGCTGCGCCGCCGCATCTTCCCTACCCCGATGGGCCACCCGCCGGTGCTGCCTGTGGTGATCCAACTCACCCGGTTCGTCGGCCAAGCCCGCTCTGACACGACCCACATCGAGCTTGCTGTTTATCACGAGGATGACACCCAGCCGCTGACTACCCACCAAGCCCAGCACCGCTGGTCCCCAGGCCAGACCCACGCCACACTCAACCTCACCGCCACGCTCAATAAGCTCCAAACCCTTGAAAGCAACCGCCCAGGGGTTCCGGCGTTGGGCGAACGCATGCTGACGCTCAAGGCTTCGATCCAACCCACCGGCCCAGGCGCCAATGGCGGTGACAATGACGCAGGGGATGGCACCGCAGATGCGATCAAAGCCGACGACCAGCGTTGGGCGGTGGTCGCGTGGCAGCCAAGGTTAAGCGTCGGGATCATCGATCAACAGCGAGCCACGGCGCTAGGCAGCCGCCACCATAACAGGCTTAGACCCGGTTGGTGGGTCCGCTTGGCGTTGACCGCGATTGGCACCGATCCGCTTAGCCAAGCGTCGGCGACAACCCCAAGCGGCACACAATGGATCGACCTTGAACCGCCTGGGTTAAGCCAAAACACGCTACGCACCCTGGACGCCGTGCTGGTGCTGCAGCCGGACCTGCTCCAAAACCAAGACTGGGGGGCGCTGCGGACGCTGCTAAAAAACGGCGGGTTGGTCTGGGTATTCCCACCCCCAGGCGATGCGCCTGCCTTGTGGGGCAAGGCTTTGCGTGATCAGTTCGATTTGGATTGGCTAGTCAGCGTCGAACCGCCTACAGAACACCCCGACCACCCCATGGGCCAACCGCTTGCGGTCGATCGACCCACCCCCCAACCCTTAAGCCTGCTCGGAGCCGATTGGAAAGACCTGCTCCAACCCATCCGTGTCCGCAAGCAGCTGGACGTCACCATCGGCCGCGCCGGGGCAGCGCCAACCGAGGTGTGGCTAGCCACCGCAGACGGCAAACCGATCCTGATCTACAGCCGCATCGGGGACGGCCAAGCCTTGCTCTCGGCCACCGCGATCGACCCAACCTGGACGAACCTGCCAACCAAGCCTTTATTTGTCCCGCTGCTCAACGAAACCCTGTACGGCGTGCTGGGTCAATCGGGTTTGAGTACACCCCATCACACGCGCATCGCCGGCGACCACACCACCCTCGACCCAAACCGCTGGGGGCAGGCTCAAGCATTGGTTTTACAGCGTGAACGTAAACCACAGCGCGATCGTGACCAAGAAACAACAAAACGACGCCTGAGGCGCACCGACAACGGGCTTGTGCCCCACCCACCGCTGGATACCCCCGGGGTGTACACCGCCCAACCCACCGCCACCGGCCAGGCCATCGCGGTCAACCCCGACGCCAAAGGCGGCAACACACGAACGGTCGACCTGCCGCGGCTAGAACAGTGGCTAACGTCAATCGGGCCTTGGGCGTGGATCGACCACGCCCAATTGACCAAGTCACTGGCCGTTGAACCCACCCACGCCAACCTGAGCTGGCCATTGCTGTGGGTGACACTGGGGTTCGTGCTCGCAGAGATGTGCTTGGCGCGGTGGTTTAGCCATGCGCTAGCCCCGGCCCACTCCATCAAACACCAACAGGCCATCGCCCTAAAACGTGGCCTCAACCAGGGGCGTGCACGACCCTCATGATTGAACAGGCCACCACCATCGTTTGGCCGCAGGCGGGTTCCTCCATCGACCTGGCGTTGGGGTTGGATCGGATCAGCTGGTCCCACCCCGACACGAGCCTGGGCTGGCACTACCCGATGCCCGCTTGGGGCTGGGCGCTGATCGTCACCGCAGCAGCTGCCTTAGCGCTTTGGAGCTACAGCCGGGTCTACGGCCCCCGGTTGGGGAAATTGGTATTAACAGCGGTGCGCACGCTGTTGCTGGTCTGCCTCGCCGCGGTCCTGGCCGGGCCTATGCTGGTGCTTAAAAGAGAAAAAATCGAGCCCGACTGCCTGCTGATCCTGGTCGACCGCAGCGCCTCGATGCAAGTCCAAGACACGGTGATCCCCAGCTTGGACTCAGCCAAACCGGTCAGCCGCGACGCGGCAATGCAGTGGTCGATCCAAAACCAATCCGACGTGTTTAGCACCGAGCAACTCAGCCGCGACCGTCAATTGATCTGGCTTGGCTTCGACGCCCAGGCCTACCCCATCGACCCGCCCCACTTAGCCACCGATCCTCCGCCTACCCCCCAAGGCCGAACCACCGCGATCAACACCGCGATCACCCAAGCGCTCCAGCGCGCCTGGGGCCGGCCGATCAGCGGGATACTCCTGTTCTCCGACGGCCGCAGCCCCGAACGCACCGGCGCCGACCTGATCCGCCACCTCAGCCAACAAGCCGTCAGCGTCTTCGCCGTACCCCTGGGCAACGACGCACCACCGGTCGACCTAAGCCTCGCACGCGTGCTCGCACCCGAGAAAGGGTTTGTCAACGATTCGGTCCCTGTCTCGGTCTGGGTCGATCAATACCCCACCAGCGCCCAGGTCGACTGGGCCCGCGTACGCGTGCGCCTGCGGGAATCGGTCACAGGCCAAACGCTAGACGAAAAACAGATCGACCCCGCGGCACCCGATCAACCCCTGCGCCTGGTGGGCCAGTCTCCGATCCCCGGCCAAATGACATGGCAAGTGGAACTGACCTACGAACCCCCGCTTCAAAGCGATACCACGACCGCCTCGGTCTCGGCCACCGACCCGGTCACCGACAACAACCGCCAATCGATCAGCATCGAGCTGATCGACCGGCCCATGCGCGTCTTGTATATCGATGGGTACCCGCGTTGGGAGTACCGGTACCTCAAAAACGCGCTGGTCCGTGAGAAGAGCATCCAATCCAGCGCCTTCCTGATCAGCGCCGACCAAGCCTTTGTCCAAGAAGGCGACCTGCCCATCACCCACCTGCCCACAACCCCCAAGCAGTGGCAGCCGTACGACGTGGTGATCATCGGCGACGTGCCCGCAGGTTCGTTTAGCCCCCAGCAGCAGTCCCAGCTGCGCGACCATATCGCGATCCACGGCGCGGGCCTATTATGGATCGGCGGGGCGCACCACACGCCCTACAGCTACGAGGCCACCCAGCTGGCCGACCTGCTGCCACATGCGCCGCCCCGGCCTGACCGAGCCGATCAGGCCAAGCCTCACACCACTGGCCGCCAGCCCCACCCCGCTAGCCAAAGCGCTACACCTGTTTGCGTTCCGCCCGCCTGCTATCCACAGCCCCAAACCCAGCAGCTCAGACTGGGGCTGGCCAACCGACCTGCCCGGGTTGAACTGGGCCCAGCAACACGGCAAACTCAAACCATCTGTAGAAGTGCTCGCGACCGCTTCGTCCAACGATACAGCCATGCAAGCACCGCTGGTCACACGCCTGCGGTACGGCGCCGGACAAGCCGTCTACGTCGCCACCGACGACCTGTGGCGGTGGCGGTTTGGGCGGGGCGATGTCTACTACCAGCAGTTTTGGATCCAGCTGGTACGCATGCTGGGCCGCCACCGCGTGCACGGCAGCCCGCCCGACCTGCAGCTCACCACCTCCCACAGCCGGGTCGAGCTGGGCCAGCCGGTCGTGATCGAGCTAAGCGTCGGCGATGCCATGGTGCTCCAGCGCCAACTGCCGCGGATCCCGCTAGCCGCCACCCAACCCGAAAATACCCAAGGCCAGCCCGCGTGGAAGCTGCTGGAACAGATCGATCTGATCCGCACCCAGCCCCCCACCCCGCCAAGCGCAGACAGCGGCGGGTCCCAGCAAAGCCAGCAGCTGTACCGAGCCATCTGGAAGCCCCAACACACCGGCCAGCTCACGCTACGCGCCCAGGACCCGGGCCTAGCCATGACGGGCCTAAGCCGTACCATCGAAGTGATCGACCCCAACGATGAGCGGCGCCACCCGATCCCCGACCACGCCCGGCTAGAGACGCTAGCCCACCGGTCCGGGGGCAAGGTCGTCCCGCTTGACCGCCTCCAAGACCTGGTCCACCTGGTACCCAACCGCACCCGACGCACCCCCAACGATCTGCAAGAATCGCTGTGGGATTCGCCGATGACGATCCTAATCGTGATGCTGTTGCTGACCCTAGAATGGGTTGGCCGGAAACTCATCCAGCTGGTGTAACCCAAGAAGCAATGACCGCATGAAACGCATCTGGATTCAGGCAAACCCCTACACGATCGAAGCGAGCCGCGACTGTAAGGGAGCGGGCTTCTTCTGGTATCCAAAACATTCAATTCAATGATGAACAAAAGTAAAAAATAACCCTCAAGATGGAACACACCCGGCGACAACTCAGGCAGATCCGCAAGCTGGCCAGGGTTATGCTGCTGATCCAGCAGGTATCGCTGTGGGCCGCGGCGATGCTGACGGCCTTGGTGGCCTGCGGCTTGATCGACTACGCGCTGCGCCTGCCGGGTTGGCTGCGGCTCGTGCTGGGTTTAGCGCTGATGATGATGGGGGCGTGGTGGATCGTCAGCCGTGTGTCCAAAACGATCGCGTTCCGACCACCCCTAAGCCTGCTAGCGCTACGCGTCGAGCGCCTATACCCCCAGCTGACGGGTGTGCTGGCTAGCAGCATTGAGTTTGTCGACGACTCACCCACCACCCCAGGCGCCCCCACCCCGCCGCCTACCGCTCAAGCCCTGAAACAAACCAGCATCCAGCACACCACCCAACAGCTCCAAGGCCTGTCGCTCTACCGCTTGATCGCCCCCAAGATCACGCTGCTTAGGCTGCTGCTGCTGGGGGGGATGGGCATCGCGTGCGCCGGGGTTGTAGTAGCCGCACCCCACACCAGCCGGACCGCCGCGTGGCGATGGTTAGCGCCCCTGGGTCAGACCCAGTGGCCCCGGCGCACATCGGTACGCAGCCTCACCTCGGCTCGGGCCTGGCCCATCGACACCCCCCTGCGATTCAGCGCGCAGGTCGACCGGGGTTATTACCCGGGCATGCGCGCCTGGGTGGTCTACCGCACCGTAGCCCCCAACGGAGACAAACAGCCCTGGCAGCCGCTGCTGATGACCCTACAAGGCCGAGGGTCCGTCCGTGATGGCAAAAAACCACGAGACAACCAAACCCAACCCACACCAACAACACCAACTCAAAATCTAGCGGGCCGGTTTGAACGATTGGTCGACCTGGCTCAATCTTTCCCTACCCTGTCAGCCGAACCATTCCCCTACGCCGAATATTATTTCGTGGCCGGCGATGATCAGACCCAGCCCCAACGCCTGGAGCTGGTCACACGACCCACCGCACAATCCGTCACCGTCGACACCCAACCCCCCGCCTATGCCAAAGGCTTGATCCCCGATTCACACGCGGCGTTGCACCAGCAACCCGGTGAGGTCGTCACATCCACCGCGCTGATCGGGTCACGCGTCGACCTGCATGTTCGGTTCAACCGCCCGCTCCAAAAACCGCCTTCCGATTGGAACCGCTTCCTGCCCGGGCTAGCCCAACCCCACTACCCCATCGTCAAGCCCACGCCAGACCCGGACCACCAAAACACCGCAGCCGGGATCAGCAAGTCCTGGGTGCTCGACCAGACCGCACAGACCGCGATCCACCTCACCGACCACCGCGGCCTGACCAATCTCTCGGAACGCCGGTACCGATTCGAAGCGCTGCCCGACGCCATGCCCGTGGTCTCTTTAACCCAGCCCCGAACCGATGAAACGGTGTTGCCCACCGCTGTGGTCGAACTCGAAGCGGTCGCACAAGACGACATCGGTGTCCAAGCGTTGACGTTGGAAGCTCAAACCCTCGCGGCCAATAGCACCGATCCCCCCCCATCCGATTGGCCACGCGACAGCCTCGCCCAAGCCACCGACCGCCAAACCCAGCTCGGCCTGAAGCACACCCTGGACCTGCAACCCCTGGGCCTGCAACCCGGCGATCAGCTGCTGATCACCGCGGCGGTCCGTGACGTGTTCGACCTCAACGGCCAGCAACACGACACCGTCCGCTCCGCCCCCCGGCGCCTCGAGATCATCGATGTCGCCACGCTGGTCACCCAGATCCGAACCGAGCTGGCCGCCGTGCGACAGCAAGCGATCCGGCTAGAAGCCCAAGAAGCCCAAGCCATGCAGCTAGACCCCGACCACGCAACCCCGACCCAGCAAACGATCACCCGCCACCTCAACGCCCAGAACGCCCACGCCAACGCGCTGGTCCAACGCATCGAGCGCAACCGGCTCAACCCCGACGATGCGGGCCAACTCCCCCAGCTGCTAAGCCGGGTCAAACAAAAACTAACCCAAGCCCAAGAAGCATCCCAGCACGCGGAAACCGCATTGGACGCATCAAAGAAGCAACCCCGAAACACCAAACACCACCGCGACCAAGCCCGCGCCAACCAACAAACCGTCCGTGACGCGCTGAACCATTTGGTAAGCCTGCTCGACCTGGGCCGCGACGCGCTGGCGCTGCAATCCAAGCTCCAACAGCTCAAAGCCATGCAGGAAGCACTCACCCAAGAGACCCACCGCTTCATGCCACAAACACTGGGGTGGTCCGTCGACCAACTAAGCAAACCCGAGCGCAAGAAGCTAACCGATCTGGTCGAGCGCCAGCGTTTGATTGCGAACCTCTCCGACAAGCTGATCCAGCAGATGCAAGCCACCGCCGACGCCCTGGCCAGGCAGGGCACCAGCCCAGACGACCAGGCCTCCGCACAGGTCTTAGCCGAGGCCGCATCCATCGCCCGGCGCCAAGGCCTCACACGCACGCTCCAGCAGGCAGCCGAAAAAGCCCAACAAAACCAGCTATCGGATGCCGGCAGCGACCAGCGCACCGCCCTGGATACCGTCGAGCAGATGCTCAAAGAGATGACCGATGTCCAGCAACGCCGCCAAGCGATCCTACGCCGCCGGCTGACCCAACTGGCCCAGGTCATCCGGAACCTGATCCAGCAGCAAACCGCTCAGCTCGACCTCTTGCAGAACGCAGCGACCACCCAGGGCCTCGACGCCCCCCAAGACACGCTGCGCCGCAACACGATGATGGCCGCCAACCAAGCCCGCGCCACGCCCAAGACCCAAGACGCCGGCCAATCACTCGACCAAGCCACCGCCGATCAGGCCGCCGCCATCACCGCCCTAAGACAATCCCAGCCCCAGCCCGCCTCCGCGGCCCAACGCCAAGCGATCGAGGATTTAAACCACGCCCTGGCGATCGTTGAGCAGCTGCGCCAACAAGCCCGGGACGAACAGCTCGATCAACAACGCCGCCAGCTCCAACAAGCCTACGAACAACTCGCCCAGCAGCAGCAAGAGCTCAAGCAGCAAACCGAACCGTTTCTCGGCCTAGAACAACCCGCCCGCCGACAACGCGCCGCGATCTTCAACCTCAGCCACCACCAAGCCGACATCCAGATCGCCGCCAAGCAGCTGCTGCAACAAGTCCAGCAGACCCTGGTCTTCACCTACCTCCACGACCGGATCGACCAAGACGCCGACCACGCCGTACGCCACCTGCGCAAGGCAAACGCTAATCAAACCGTCTTGGATCGCCAAGACCGGATCGCCACAACCCTGCTGCAGATGGCCCAAGCGTTAGAGAAGCACAAAGACCAGCCCGACTTCGCCAACCCCCAATCCGGCGGGGGTGGGGGCGGGGGGGGTGCCAGCCCCACACCCGTGGTCCCGCCGATGGCCGAGCTAAAATTATTGCGACAGATCCAACACACCCTCGCCGACCAGACCCGCGCCATGGACCAGCAACCACCCCAACCCCACAACCACCTGGAATCGCTCCAGCAGCTTGGCCGCCAGCAGCGCGACCTGGCCGGCCTGACGCAGAAGCTGTTTGACTCGGTCCGCAACGCACGCCAACATCAACCACCCGCACCTTAGGGCAAAACATGACGCTCAAAACAAGACGGATCAGCTTGGTTTGTCTGGTCACGGGCTGCATGGCCTGTGGGTCGCCACGCACTTGGGCGCAAAGCGGCCAAGACCAACCCACGCTCGATGAGCTGCTGCGCATCACCACCCCCCCGCCACGCCAGCCAGACGCACCCCCTGTGCCCCCCCCCGACCCGCCCGCTGCGGTGCGCCCCGATATCGAGCAAGACCTCTCCCGCCGCCTCAACAACCAACAACTCACCGACCTCTACGGACAAATCGTCAGCGAGATGGGCACGGCCGCCGACCAGATCGATCAACAGTTCGACCCCGGCACAAACGCCCAACGCCTCCAGCAATCCGTGCTGGATAAACTCGACCAACTCATCGCCGCCGCCAAGCAGCAACAGTCTTCACCCAGCGGCGGGTCGGGTTCGTCTTCGGGCTCGCCCCAGCAGCAAGAGGTCGGTACCGGCCACTCGGGCTCACCCCAACAAGGCGGCTCCTCCAGAGCCCAAGCCACCACCCCCAACACCGGGCAACGCGGCGCCCCCAGCGGCAAAAGCGATACCCCCGATCAGACCGACCGCCCCATGCAAGAGCTGCGCGACCGGTGGGGCAACCTCCCACCCCAGCTGCGCGACCAGCTGCTCGAAGGCATCAACGAACGATTCAGCTCCGTCTACCGCGAGCTGACCCAGAAGTACTACCAACGGCTAGCCGAGCAGGGCGATCCATGAGCAACACCCATGTCAAAACATGGTGGCGATGCGTGGCACCACATGGGGGGCTGGTACTAGCTTGCCTGACCTTATACCTAACCCCCCCCACCGCCGCCGCTGAAACACCCATCACCGAGATCACCCCACAATCCACCCAGGCGGTGGAACGTGGGTTGGCGTTCCTGGCCCAGCAGCAAGAGCCCGATGGTGGGTTCAGCGCCCAGCGCTACGGCCGGCACGTGGGGGTGACCGCATTGGCGTGCTTGGCGTTTATGGCAGACGGACACCTACCGGGGCGCGGACAATACGGCACGCAGGTCGAAAAAGGACTCAACTTTATCCTCAACAACGCGCACGAGACCGGGCTGATCGCAGCCGACACCTCGCACGGCCCGATGTACGGCCACGGGTTCGCCACGCTGTTCCTGGGCGAAATCTACGGCATGTCCAACGACCCGCGTGTCCGGGAGGTGCTGATCAAAGCCGTCAACCTCATCCTCACCACCCAAAACCCCGAGGGCGGGTGGCGCTACCACCCGCGTCCGGTTGACGCCGACATCTCGGTCACGATCTGCCAGATCATGGCCCTGCGCTCGGCCCGGAACGCGGGCATCACCGTCCCCAAAGAAACGATCGATCAGGCGATCACCTACGTCCGCCAATGCCAAAACCCCTCCGATGGTGGCTACCGTTACATGCTCCATTCTGGCGGGTCGGCGTTCCCGCGGTCCGCAGCCGGCGTGGCCAGCCTCTACTACGCAGGCGTCTACGAAGACGAAGCGTTAACCAGAGGGCTCGAGTACCTGCTGAATCAAAAAAAAGTGCTATCCAATAGTGGCTTTGGCCACTACTACTACGGCCACTACTACGCGGTGCAGGCCATGTACCTGGCCGGGGGCAAGTATTGGCAGCAGTGGTTCCCCCAGATCCGCGACGAGCTGATCGATCGGCAGCAACCGGATGGGTTTTGGCATTCCGATCACGGCGAGTCCTACGGGACATCCATGGCCCTGTTGATCCTTCAGATCCCAAACCGGCTCTTACCGATCTTCCAGCGATGAACCGCCAAACCCCGACCAACACAACCCGTGTGAATGGATCAAGACGATGCGGTGGTGTGCCGTTTCGATACACATACACGATCGTCGCTACATTTGGTCTCATCGCTATCGCGAGCAACATCACCCACGCCGTGACACCCGCCACGCTGATCGATCTGGAACTCCAGCCTCACCGGGTGCACCTCCACAGCATCGCCCAAGGCCAGATCAGCTACTTCGATAGCAACCGACAACTCCACGCCCAGCCCATCAGCCGTTTCGTCCAACTGCGTACCACCCGACCGTCAGATCGTGATCCGCTCAACCCAGATCAAACCGCAACCGCTGAAGAATCAGGCCCCGATCCCCATGATCGGCTTGGCCGGGTCGAGCTGACCGATGGCCAACAGATCCACGGGCAGTGGGCGGGGGTAGGCAACCAAGGCGACTGTTTCCATTGGCGCCACCCGGTGTTGGGGCGGCTCACGGTCAGCCTCGACCGCTTGCATCGGCTAACGCTTGACCGTCGCGCGATCCAGCCCGATCAACCCGATCCGCCCTCGGACCGGATCCAGCTGGCCAACGGCGACACCATCAGCGGCTTTGTCACCGGCCTCAACCCCAAAGGAATCGTGCTCCAACCCCAGGGCAGCAATCAGGCCATGGTCGTCCCGCTGTCACAGGTACGAGTGCTGACACTCGCCGGCCCACCGCAGCGCCAAGCCGCCCGTGACCAGAATATGGTCTGGCTGTCCGATGGCAGCCGGGTCTTGGCAAGCCTCACCCAGCTGGCCTCCGATCAGCTGACGCTCCAGCTGGCCCTGTCCAGCGATACCCCACCGGTCACGCTCCCCATGGCCGACGTGGGCCGGATCGATCTGGCGACCGATGACGGGTATCTGCTGGACCTGGTCGACACCCCCATGGGCGTGGTCCGTGCGGGCCAACCCTTTGGCTTAAGCACCCAACCCCAGATCCGGGACGCTGCGATCCACCTGCACGCCCCGGTCAAAGTCCGGTTTGATCTGCCACCCGGCGCCACCCGGCTGGCCGCGACCGCCCAGCTGCACGCCAACCCCCAACAGACCGGGCCACGCACCGCGTGGTCAGACTGCCAGATCATCCTCCAAAGCGGTGACCAGATATCACACCACCACCTGACCCCAAGCCAACCCGCGTCACCCATCAACATGGCGTTGACCGGCCGGGGCATCACCCTAGAGCTGGATCCGGCGCGCAACGGCCCGGTGATGGATCGCGTGGTTTTAACCAACGCGTTTGTGCTGGTCCGACCAGCGACTCAAACCGCCCCAACACAAGAGATCCCCCAAGCGGAATAGCAAAGCCGGGTAGGGTCTGCAATCTGCGGACCACGCCAAGCTCAACATTGCCGGAGATCTGTGGTCCGCAGATTGCAGACCCTACCGACTAACAAAGCGTGTGATGAGGATGGGGCTTCGAAAAATGTGTGCCACTGGCGGCTTGCCCGCCAGTGTTATCAAACAACGCTTAGCGCACTAGCGGACCAGCCACCAAGGCACACGCAACACACCTTTACCCCTCAACGGTGTAGGTATCACCGCTGTTAAACAGCGTAGCCAAGTCCCCGGCGCCCTTGGCTTCGATCGCTTGGGCAACCTGCTGGTCCAGCAGGTTCTCGTAGCAATCGTCCTCAACGCAGTAATAAACCCCCATGGGCTCGGGGAAATCGGGGTAGGCCATCCGGCTAAGCAGGAACGCCTTGCTCTCGTCGTTCTCGTCGTGGACCATCAAATCATCTTCCGTCACGCCGTCGCCCAGCTGCACCACCTTGGGCTTGCGCGTAGCGTCGAGCGTGATGCCCCGGTCGCGGTTCTTGCCAAAGACCAGCGGCTTGCCGTGTTCGAGGTATAGGATATGGTCGAGCTTGGCGTTCTTGTCGGTGGCGTAGTCGAAGGCTTTGTGGTTGAAGATATTGCAGTCTTGATAGATCTCGACAAAGCTAGCGCCCTTGTGCTGAGCAGACCGCTGGAGGACATCGCCTAACGCCTTGTCAACATCGACCGCTCGGGCCACAAAGCTGGCTTCGGACGCCAGCGCAAAGCTCAGCGGGCTGATCGGCAGGTCGATCGACCCCATCGGGCTAGACTTGGTCTTCTTGCCCTCCTCACTCGTAGGCGAATACTGGCCCTTGGTCAAGCCATAGATCCGGTTGTTGAACAACAGGATATTGACGTTCACGTTCCGGCGCAGCACGTGCATCAGGTGGTTGCCGCCGATGCTTAGCCCATCGCCGTCGCCGGTTACCAGCCAGACGTCGAGGTCGGGGTTAGCGATTTTGATCCCCGTGGCGAAGCCCGGGGCACGCCCGTGGATCGAGTGGAACCCGTAGGTGTTCATGTAGTACGGGAACCGGCTCGAGCAGCCGATGCCAGAGACGAACACCGCGTTCTCTCGGCGGGTGCCCATCTTGGACAACACCTTGCGCACCTGGTTGAGGATCGCGTAGTCGCCACAACCCGGGCACCAGCGCACGTCCTGGTCGGAGGCGAAGTCTTTGGCGGTTAAGACCGGCATCTCAAGTGTCGCGGTTGGCATCTGGTTCACACCTTCTTGTGATCAAGCCCATGGGTTGAGGTATCGATTGGGGTTGCTGGCCTAGCTTTTAACGGTCACCTTGTGTTGGCGGGGGGTGAGGGATTCGTGGTCGCCCCAGGACCCGTCGAGGATCAGCTCGATCGCTTGTTCGATCTCTTCAACGAGGAACGGCTTGCCCTGGACCTTGTTGAGGCCCTTGGCATCGACCAAATACTTGGCCCGGATCATCCACCGCAGCTGGCCGGTGTTGAGCTCGGGGATCAAGACACGCTTGAACCGCCCCAGCACTTCGCCCAGGTTCTGAGGCAAGGGGTTGAGGTATCGCAGGTGGGCCGCCGAGACGTTCCGACCCGCTTGGCGCGCGTTGTCGACCGCGGTCACGATCGAGCCGTACGTCCCGCCCCAGCCCAGGACCAGCAGGTCGCCCGCGGCGTTGCCGTGTGGTTCTAGCGGCGGGATCGACTCACAAACCTTCTCGATCTTCTGGTGGCGCAGGTCGGTCATGGCCTGGTGGTTTTCGGGTTCGTAGTTGACATTACCCGTGACGTCTTGCTTCTCGAGCCCGCCGATGCGGTGCTCCAACCCAGGCGTACCGGGGACCGCCCAGGAGCGGGCCAGGTTCTGATCGCGGCTGTAGGGCTGAAATTTTTCGGCGTCGGTGGGGTGTTGGACCTCGATCTTGTCGAACGATTGGGCATCAGGGATCAGCCACGGCTCGGCGCCGTTGGCCAGGTAGCCGTCGGAGAGGATCAACACCGGGATCATGTACTGAAGCGCGATCCGGGTCGCTTCGATGGCGATATCAAAACAGTCCGCGGGTGACCGCGGGGCTAGGACGACCGCGGGGCAGTCGCCGTTTCGGCCGAACATCGCTTGAAGCAGGTCGGATTGCTCGGCCTTGGTGGGCAACCCTGTCGACGGCCCGCCCCGCTGCACGTTGACCACCACCATCGGCAGCTCGGTCATCACCGCCAAGCCTAACGCTTCGCTCTTGAGCGCCAGGCCCGGGCCGGACGTGCCGGTCACGCCGATCTGGCCCGCAAACGAAGCGCCGATCGCGGCGCAGACCGCGGCGATCTCGTCCTCAGCCTGGAACGTCTTGACCCCGTAGTGCCGCATCGCCGCCAGGTGGTGGAGGATGTCGCTGGCCGGCGTGATCGGGTAGGTGCAGTAGATCAGTGATTTCTCGGCCAGCTTCGACGCGGTGATTAGGCCCATGGCCATGGCCTCATTCCCCGTGACCTTGCGGTACTTGCCCGGGGTGATCGCGGCTTTGGCGATGTAGTACCGCACAGGGAAGATCTCCGCGGTCTCCCCAAAGTAGTACCCGCTCTTGAGCGCGTTGACGTTGGCCTGAGCGATGTGGGGCAGCTTCTTCTTCTTGCCGAAGTAGCCTTCGAGGTAGCGGACGGTGGTCTCCAGCGGCCGGTCGTAGATCCAATAAATCAGCCCCAGGGCGAACATGTTCTTGCACCGGCCGATGTCTTTGGCACCCAACCCCGTCTCGGCCAGGCTCTCTTCGTTGAGCCGGGTCACCGGGACGCGGTAGACCTTGAACTTCTGGGTGTACTGCTCGTCGTCGAGTGGGTTGTAACCCTCGGGGTAGCCGGCCTTGCGGAGGTTGACCTTGGTGAATTCGCTGTCGTTGACGATGACGATGCCGCCGGTCTCAACGTCTTCGATGTGGGCCTTGAAGGCCGCGGGGTTCATCGCGATCAACGCGTTGACCACGTCGCCGGGGGTGTGGATATCGGTCGAGGCAAAGTTGATCTGAAAGCCCGACACGCCGGCCACGGTGCCCGCGGGCGCGCGGATCTCAGCGGGGAAGTCGGGCAGGGTCGCCACGTCGTTGCCCACGATCGCCGAGGTATCGGTAAATTGTGTGCCCGCCAGCTGCATCCCGTCACCCGAATCACCGGCAAACCGCACCACAGCGGATGGGATCTCGGTGACCGATCCGTTGCCTGTTGTGTCTGAAGATCCAGCGGCCATGCCCAGCTCACTCCTTTAAGAAGACCCCCTTTCCTCCACGAAGAAAGGCGGGGTATTTTAGCTTCTTGGTGGCGAACAGCCAATCGTTGGTCCAACCCCCGTTCGGGGCGTTGGGTCAACCGTTTTTTTGGTATCGGCCGGATGGGCCGATCTCTGTCAAAAACTCTCCTGGGGCTTATTTACCCCTGTATTTTTGCTGCGATGACGGCGGCGACCGGTGCCTGGCTAGGGGCGGATCGGTGATTTATCGGCCACCGGGCCGGGCCTCCCATCGAGGGCCCGTGGGCGGGGCGGCACATCAGATCGCTCTTGTCGGCTTTTGGGGGTCCTTTATTACACGACACATGCGGCCGCCCAGAACCGCTACGATTCTTCTTGTTTGTCTACCAAACGGTGGCATTAAGACAAGATCTCTTTCCACACCAAGTCGCTGCCCCCTTGGGCCAAACGCGAACGTGGACCGGTATCGCCTCGGCGGCCGGCTCTGATCGTCATTAATCCAGGGTGCAATTGAGCCAGCCGATTGTGAAACGAATTTTCTAAATGATCTGGGAGCAAGCTCGCCGTTGGTGCTTTGGCGTCGAGTTTTTTACAGTCCTCTAAGAACGCTTTAACAATGGCATCGACCTGCTTATCGCTGAGGTAGCCCGTCTTCCAACTCTTGATTCGGTTAGGCCATAAATTACCGGTGCCTTTCCTGCTATTACCCCTTCCCCACATCCCGAATTTTGTCCCGCTCGTAATGGCTTTGCCTTTATACTCACTTTTCGTCCATTTATAGCGTACACCGATGTGCATCGAGGCGCCTGAATGTTTGCCGGCGTAATGCTTCTTAAACGCATTGTATGTCTTGGCTTTGTTTTTGGCTTTGTCGTAATAAT
The DNA here is from genome assembly GCA_965223655.1 of Phycisphaeraceae bacterium. Classification (GTDB taxonomy): domain Bacteria; phylum Planctomycetota; class Phycisphaerae; order Phycisphaerales; family Phycisphaeraceae; genus CBDCXC01. The sequence goes on along the minus strand of CBDCXC010000016.1, from coordinate 50,869 downwards.
CAAAATAGAACCCCAACCGGAATGCGTTGAGGGGTTTTTTTTGCTTTGTCCCCGATGCGTAAAAGATCGCCTGCGAGCCTGATCTGGATCAGGGGGTCCCGCTTGCCCGCATCCCCATTGCCGTCGAGATCGAAATCCGTTTCGGTGCGTAGCTTCTTGTGCGAGGCATGCCCACCTGCGACCGCATCGCGCACCTCAATCTTATTAGGCAGCTTCTCCGCATAACGGTAGAGTACGAGAATCGAAGACGCCAATGCGTAATCGGTGATGGTATGCGTTTTCTTGAACACCAGGTGTTTCTTGAGCTGGATGCCACACACGGCGTCTAAGTGGCCAACAAATTTATTGAATGTTGTTCTTTTGCTCATGGGCGATACCTATCCCGAAAGCTCGAACAAAATCCTTCATGATGGACGGTCTGGCCGGGTCATCCCATCGGGGTCCAGCAGCTGGGCCAGCTTGGTCTCATCCAATAATTTTTGCTCCAGCGCCAGCTCGCGGATCGTCTTGTCTTGGGCGAACGCTTGCTTGGCCAGCTTGGCCGCTGCGTCGTAGCCGATCTCAGGGGCTAGGGAGGTACACATCATTAAGGACTGCTCGATCAGCTGCTGGCACCGCTTGGCGTTGACCTGTAAACCAGCGAGGAGTTTATCCACAAACACGTGGCTGACCCGGGCCAGCAGCTTGATCGACTCGATCATGGCGTCGGCCATCACGGGCATCGCGACATTTAGCTCTAGGATCGACCCCACCCCCCCAAACCCGCCATACGTGATCGCCGCGTCGTTGGCGATCACGCGTGCGGCGACCTGGACCACCGACTCGCAGATCACGGGGTTGACCTTGCCGGGCATGATCGACGAGCCGGGCTGGATCGCCGGCAGCACCAACTCGGACAAGCCGCAGCGTGGCCCGCTGCCCAGCCAGCGGATGTCATTGGCGATCTTCGAGAGGCTGACCGCGATGGTTTTGAGGACGCCCGAGGCTTCAACAAACGTGTCTTTGGCCGCTTGGGCCTCGGGGTGGTTGTCGGCCTCGCGGAACGCCACACCGGTGTGGTCGGCCAGCTCGCTGGCGACACGCTGATCAAATTCGATATGGGTGTTGATGCCCGTGCCCACCGCCGTGCCCCCGATCGCCAGCTCGCCCAGCCCCGCCACCGCCCGGTCGGCCCGATCCAAGGCGTGCTCGACCTGCGACGCATAGCCACTAAACACCTGCCCCACACGGATGGGCGTGGCGTCCATCAGGTGGGTACGCCCGATCTTAATGATGTTGTCCCAATCCTGGGCGTGTTGGTGGAGTGTGTTGTAGAGCTTGCGTAGGGCTGGCTTGAGCTGCTTTTCGATCGCCACCGCAGCCGCGACGTGCATCGCTGTGGGGAACGTGTCGTTCGAGGATTGCCCCATGTTGACATGGTCGTTGGGGTGGACCCTCGGAACACCCGGGGCGGCTGCCCCCAGCTGCTGGTTGGCGAGGTTGGCGATCACCTCGTTGGCGTTCATGTTCGAGCTTGTCCCCGACCCGGTTTGGAACACATCCACGACAAAATGCTTGTCATGGTCGCCTGCTGCGACCTGTTGAGCGGCGTGGATAATCGGGTCGGCTAATTGGGATGGCAGCTTGCCCAGCTGTTGGTTGACCTTAGCACATGCGGCCTTGAGCAGGCCAAACGCGTGCACCACCTCGACCGGGACGCCCCGGCCGCTGATCGGGAAATTTTCGACCGCACGCTGCGTGCTAGCGCCCCACAGCGCCCAGCTGGGCACCTGCATCTGACCCATGGAGTCTTGCTCGACCCGGAATCCGGCTTCATTCATTGCTAACGCCTTTTTAACATCGCTTGAGTTTGCAGCTTGCCGGCGGCTTAGGCGGCCGACCGGATTCATGTCCCCCCCTATCGTGGGCAAGTATACGCGCCGCGCCTCAAATTGTTGGGGTTCTTCTCTCAAAATAAAAAAGAATTTTTGCCCCACAACGTGTTTGACCCTACGGTGCAGATCCCATAATTTAAGGGGCTCGGTTTTACCCACTGAGTCGGTCGGGTAGCCGCTTGGGGTGCGGTATACGGATGACCCCAGCGGTACGGAACCATCAAGCGCAATCCCCCGCAACCTGTTGGGAGGTCTACCGGTGGCTATTAAAGTAGGGATCAACGGCTTTGGTCGTATCGGTCGGTTGGTTTTCCGGGCTGCGGCGAGCAACCCGGGTATCGAATTCGTGGGGATCAACGACTTGTTCCCCCCGATGAACCTGGCGTACCTGCTGAAGTATGACAGCACCCACGGCGGGTTTGATGGCAGCGTTGACTCACAAGACGACAAGCTGGTCGTCAACGGCAAGCCGATCCCGATCAGTGCCGAGCGCGACCCGGCGAGCCTGCCGTGGTCCAAGCTGGGAGCCGACTATGTGATGGAATCGACCGGGTTGTTTACCGCCCAGGATACGGCTGGCAAGCACCTGACTGCAGGCGCCAAGCGGGTAGTGATCTCTGCGCCAACCAAGAGCCCAGACCTCGTGCCGACCCTGGTGATGGGCGTGAACCACAACAGCTTCGACCCCGGCAAGCACACGGTAGTTTCCAACGCCAGCTGCACCACCAACTGCTTGGCACCGATGGCGAAGGTGGTGCACGAGCACTTCGGCATCGCCGAGGGGTTGATGACCACCGTCCACGCGGTCACCGCGACCCAGCCCACGCAAGACGGCCCCAGCAAGAAGGACCTGCGTGGCGGGCGGGCCGCGGGATTTAATGTCATCCCCGCCTCCACCGGTGCGGCCAAAGCCGTGGGCCTGGCTATGCCCGAACTCCAGGGCAAGCTCACCGGGATGGCGTTCCGGATCCCCACCGCCGACGTCTCGGTGGTCGACCTGACCGTGCGCACCGACAAGGCCACCAGCTACGACGCGATCTGCCAAAAAATGAAGGCGGCGTCTGAATCCAGCCTCAAGGGGATCCTGGGCTATACCGCAGACCCGGTGGTCTCTAGCGATTTTATCCACGACGAGCGCAGCTCGATCTTCGACGCCGGGGCGGGCATCGAGCTCAACAGCAACTTCTTTAAGCTGGTGAGTTGGTACGACAACGAGTGGGGCTACTCCAACCGCGTGGTCGACCTGATGCTGCACATGGGCAAGGCCGACGGGTTGCTCTAGGGCTCTAGCTAAAACAATATGGTCGTCCTGCAGAGGTAAGGATGGCTCAATACCAAACCCTGGGGCAACAGATATTCGACCCTTACCTCTGCAGGACAACCAACAATATATGCATACGTCTGAGGGACTAGTATTTCATCACGTCATAATTTTCGGGTAGAGGCGCTTGAGTTTGATTCTGGCATCGGCGGTGGTGAATTGCCAATCGACGCCGGTTTGGCTGGCGTTGCGTTGGGACGACCAGGCTTGGGTTTCGTGGCGAATCGTTCGTGTTTCTGGAACCCGACGGTTGAGACATTGGCGGCTGAGCACGCTCAACTCGCATTCGGCGATGTTCAGCCACGAGCCGTGTTTGGGCGTATGGACTAACTCGATCCGGTTGGCGATCCGTAACGCTTGGGTCGGCTCGAATGCCGCGTACAACGACGCGAGCTTGTGCGTGTTGAGATTGTCGCACACCAGCGTGATGCGTGAAGCATCGGCATAACGCGGATCATCGACCAACGCTTTCACCTGATGCGCCCAATCAATCGCGGTGCGTCGATCACTCACCGGCGTGCGGCGCCAGCCGCCCAAGGGTTCGACGAACATCCACACGTTGCACACGCCTTCGCGGATGTATTCATGATCGACGCGTTGTTCGCCGTTCGACGTCGTGATCGGTTGGCTTGTTTCACGGATCAACTGTTTGGGTTGCTCATCCATGCAAACCACGGGGCGCCTGGGATCATAAGGACGCGCATACACCTGTAGAACCTGCTCCATCTGTGCCACAAACGCGGCGTCTTGATCCGGCGGGATGCACCACATCTTCCGACGCCAGGGCTTCAAGCCGTTTTTTTCATCGTGCGACGAACCGTCTCGTCACTGATCGAATCGACCACCTCCAAGGCCACCAACGCGTCGGCCAGCATCTGCAAAGACCAACGCCCACGGCCCTCGGGCGGCTGGCTGCACGCCAATTGCGCCAGCTTCGCTTCGCCGGCACCGTCGAGTTTGCGTTGCTTGGATCCGTCACGCTTCTTGCGTTCCAACAGCGACAGCGGACCCCGCTCGACCGCCTGCTTACGCCAGCTCTCCAAGCTACGCGTGGTCACATCGAAGGCCTGGGCAATGCGGGTATCCGTCCAGCCCGGCCCGTCATCGCTTCGGTCGCACTTGAGCAACGCCTGGGCCCGTTGAATCTTCCAACCGGCCGCGTGGCCACAACGCACCAATTGCTGAAGTTCGTGTCGTTCGTCTCCGGTCAGATGAACGATATGCCTGATCCTGTTTCGACGTTGAGCCATGATGATCCTCCATGATCGGGGTGAACAGTACCATCACAGATCATCGGACAACATCATCAATCAACGAAAATTATCCCGGGGGGAAGCACTAGGCTGGCTTATACATATCTTGGCAGCAGTCGGCACATACTACGGCGCTTCTGTCATACAGACAGTTTTTCATCGTGTTTTCGGGCACAAGCCAAGAATTCAAGCGATTTATGACACACACGTTCGTGGGCATCACGCCAATTACCAAGATGAGCATATGACCTCGGACTACTGGATCCTGTAAACGGCGGAGTAAAAGTGCGGCGGGTGGCGGGGTAAAAATGCAGCGCCCGGTGCGTAATGTCACCCGCTCGTGGCGGGACGTCAAGTTCCTTTTATGGCCGCTTGGATCGGCGTCGTCTTTGTCGTTGCTTGGATTCGCGTAGCCGGTAGCTCTCACCGTTGGCTTCGAGGATGTGCACGCGGTGCGTGAGCCGATCCAGGATGGCCCCGGTGAGGCGTTGGTTGCCACAGACCTCGGTCCACTGCTCGAACGGGAGGTTGGTGGTCACGATGACGCTCACCCGCTCGTAGGCTCGGCTGATCACCTCGAACAGCAGCTCGGCGCCGACCTTCTTAAACGGCACGTAGCCCAGCTCATCAAGGATCAACAGGTCCTGACGCTCCAGCTGACGCAGGGCGCGTTGGAGCTGGCGGTCGTCACGGGCTTCGGTCAGCTGGGTCGCCAACGCGGTGACGGCCCCGAACCGTACCCGCCGACCCTGGGTAGCGGCGATAAAACCCAACGCCGTAGCGATGTGGGTTTTGCCGGTGCCGCTCTTGCCTACCAACAGCACGTTCTCATGATGATCGATGTATTGGCCGGTGGTCAGCTCACGGATCAGCGGTTCGTTGAGCGATGGCTGAGCTTTGAAGTCGAAGGTGTCCAGCGTCTTGATCACGGGGAACTTCGCGGCCTTGATGCGTCGCTCGGCGGCTCGCTTGTCGCGGTCAATCAGTTCTCGTTCGGCTAGCCTCAGCAGGTAGGTCGGGTAGTCGCAACGCTCCTTCGAGCACGACGCGGCGACTGAGGCGTACTCCCGCAGCATGGTCGGCAGCTTCAATGTCTTGAGGTGATGCTCCAGCAGCACCGTGGGTTTCTTGGCCTGGCTCATCGATCACCTCCCACGCCCAACAGGCTGCGGTAATCATGGACATCCGTGGACGCGACGTGGACGTGACGCAGGTGATCGCGGCCATCGAGGCGGAAGGTGGTGCGGCCCCAGGGTTCCGGGGGTGGGATGTACTGGGCGATGCAGTCGCGGCTGTGAGTGCGCATGGCCAAGCCTTGGCGGACCGCCCGTTCCAGTTCCCTCATCGGGTGAAGTTCCAGAAGACGCAGCACACGGATGTACTCACGTGTACCTTCATGATCTTGCTCGTCTTCAAGGCGACGACGCAACACCCCAAAGCACGAAGGCAAGACCCAGCCCTCTAGCGGCCGGGCGTGATCCAATGCCCCGGGCTTGCGTTCCAACAGCGGCAGGTAGTGCTTCGGCTCGAAACGCACCTGCTGGCGATCCCAGCAGCGACGGTGCGTGGCGATCACCTTTTGCTGGTAGCCGATCTCGACCCGGTCGTAGTAACCCCGCACCGTCACCGGGTGATGGGCATACTCCACCGGGACCGAGTAATCGTTGTCGTCGAAACGCACCAACGACTCGCTGTTGGCCCGGCCGGGCCGCACCCGGCACGCGGCGAACGGGGCAGCCGGCAGCGGCCGAAACAATGCCCGTTCCTCGGCTAGCAACTGCCCCTTGCTCACGGATTGACCCCGCAGTCGACGCGTCAGATCTGACCGGCACGCTTCCAACAGATAGGCGTTGAGTTCATCCAGGTCTCGCACCTGTGGAACCGGCACGAAGAAGTTGAGACGCGCGAACTTGACCACCCCCTCGACCACGCCCTTCTCATTAGCCCGTCGCACCAGGCAGAAATGATGCTCGAACAGGTAGTGGCTCACCAGCTGAGCAAACCCCTGGGTGATCTGTCGCTGGCGGCAGCCTACGATTTTGCTCACCGCCACCTTAGAGTTGTCGTAGCTGATCCGCGTGGGCACGCCCCCGAAGAACTCGAACGCCCGCACGTGGCCTTCCCAGAACGTCTCCGTGCACTCCCGCTCGAATGCCATCACGAACATCGCGTCCGAATACGGCAAGGCCATCGCGAAGAATGCCACCTTCCGCAGCACCCCGTTGACGTTGGCCAACGCGAACCCGAAGTCCACCTGCGCTTCACCCGGACGGTGCACCAACGGCATGAACACCTCCCGGTGACGGGCTCGATGTTCACGCACCGCATCCTTGACCGTCGTGTAACCGCCTTCGAAGCTGTCTTCAGCCACCAGCCGCTGCCAGATCCGCTTCGCCGTGTGACGCTGCTTCTTGGGCAATGACGTATCCGATTTCAAGATCGTCTTGATCTTCGAGAGGTGGGGGCCAATCGTCGGCTTCTTGGGCGGCTGGCTACGCCGATACCCCGGTGGTTGGCTGTGATTCAGAATCTTCTCAAGCGTCTTCCAGTGCATCCCCGTCTCACGAAGGATCTGACGCTTGCTCACCCCTTCCACCAATACCCGGCGGCGGATCTCTATCCACTGGTCCATGTCGCGGTACACTCCTGGGCCTCCTGCCTAATGGTGGTCTCGGCCGCCACCGTGGCCGCCGTAAGACCCACATTCTCAGAAGACCTCTCATGGGGTGCCGCACTTTTGCTCCGCCCCGCCACCCGCCGCACTTTTGCTCCGCCGTTTACAGATCCCTAACGAACAACACATCACATGGTATTATGCGGTCCCTCTAGCACCGATCGTTGGGGCGATTTACTTGCTTGCCCCGATTGCAGTATTTTTCGTGCATGTTGGTGCTCTGGCATTCTCAATCTGGTGGCATGTCTATCTTCACAGACATTACCATCTCAACAATTCATTTTGGTTGAGGTTCAAGTGGTTCCGCAAGAAACGTGAGCTACATTTTGTCCATCATCGAAAAGCACACAAAAATTACGCCATTGTTGAATATTGGCTCGACCGTGTAATGAAGACGTATGAAGAAAAACCTAGACTGCATACTACCTATGAGCGATCTTCAAAGTAACTGTGTGAGCGATATCCACACAGTCCCGACGGTTCAGAGAACAGCCGAATCGGGAACGACCTGCGTGTTGTGTTTAAGGCCTATCCGGCTCTGCAGAAAATACCTTCAATCCAAAATCTCCTGGTCAGTAGGTGACGAGGGTTTCAACAGAGCCAGCCTATCCCAGAACCTTTGGCGATTTTTATAAAATCCCTTAATTTGCAGCACTTGATAACCATACATCCGCTTTCACGGCCGCGGGGTGGGGCGTTGCCGAGCCGCGACCTCTCGCGTGACCCAAGAATTTTCGACCAAATCCCGGAAGGCCAGCAGCGCCTGACCGATCGCAAAAAGCGACGTGGTCGCCACGATCATGAAGACAACCTTCACACACGCGTCGAAGATTTCGCTGCGGGTATAGATCCGGCCCTGGGCTTGAGCCGACATCGATTCACTAAGCTGCAGGATGATCCAGATCAAGCAAAACAGTGTCGCGACCCCGCCCAGCGCGATGAAGATACTCGCCAGGTACTTCAACCAGCGGTAGCCATGGGGTTTGACCGTACGGGTTGAGCCGCTCGGGGTAGGCCCACCCACACGTGGCGATGGCGGTGGGGTCGGTGTTGGCATTGGGGTTGGCATCGGTGTTGGCACAGGAGCGTGGTCGTGTTCAGCTTCTGGCGACGCTATCGTCTGAGTTGGCACCGATGGCTGGGGGGGCAATGGGTCGGTCGGATCGGTTGGGATAGCCGGGGGTTGTTCGGGTTCCTCAGGCAGGCCATGGGCGGCGGCCAATGCGGCTTCGACCTCATCCACCGGGGGTGGGACGAACGTCAGCTCCTTGCACGACGGGCACCGAGCGGGTTTGCCTGCATAGTCTTCGGGGGCACCGATCCTGTGGTTGCATTTAGAGCAGCGGAAACGGATCATGACCATCATCCTCTCGAAAGAGCGAGCCTATTCATGAGCCCAGCAGATCCTCCACGATTAGTTTCTCTTAGCGCTAGGGTGAAGACAAACCCAAAATAATCCAAGGAAGGGCTTCGATCGTCTATCAGTTAAAATAGGCTGTTTGACCAGCTATAAAATATCTCCACTGAGCGTACACATCGGTCTCTTGAGGGTTGAATCATTTGTTTACACGCCATGAGAACGAAGGCATCAAAATATACCCATCGGGTATGAGTTTGCCGCGTGGGGATGACCAAAACGCCCAAGATTGCCCTGCCGCGGGCGAACGAGACCCCGTCAACCTGATCGGGACGGGTATATGGTTCAATTCGACACCAAGCGGGGTAAATGAGCGATTCAACCCTCAATAAATCCTGCTCATGGTCAAACAATATACCCCAAAATCTATCCTGATGGATGGATTAAGGACCCCTAATATACCAGTCCCGATCAGGTTTACGGGGTCCAGTCCGTCCGCGGAAGGTCAATTTTCGGTGTTCTTGTGTCTCCGACGTGGCAAAATCATACGCGATGGGTATACAATGGGAATTTACGTATCTGATGACCTACAGAGAGATAACCCCTCATGCCATTGTGTTAGGGGCGCTAAATCCTTACTCAAACTGACCGGCCCCAAAGCAATGTTTTCATAAAATGTGTGTGTAAAAATAGATGCGGCAAATCTCAAATTGGGTCATTTTGTTTTGTGGATGTTCCAAATCTTATCTCTGGTGCTTTAGGGCACCTTTAGACAACAAATCGGTTGGTTTGAAATCTTTATTTTTTTTCATCCCTCGTTTAAACTGACTTGATATTAGCCGCTGGATTGTCTAATTTAAGATGAACTGGGGTATGATAGATCATTTTATGTGAGTGAAAGCAGGCATCCTTGGAGGCATGTCTATAGGAAAGCAGGCAGGCGGGATCATATTCATTGAAGGGAGCAGCGCAATGGCTAGCAAGAAACATCCTGTGAAAAGTATCGTTGTGTCTGTGTTGGCTTGGGCTTTCACAGCACCAGCAGTCTGGGCCGTACCCGTCGATGTAGAACTACAACTACTCATCGATGTGTCGGACAGCATCGATCGCGGCGAACTGATTCAACAGCTCCAAGGCTATGCCAGTGCCCTACAAGACCCCGATGTGCTCGATGCCATCCAAAGCGGCCCCAACGGCTCTGTCGCGGTTCAACTGATCTTCTGGGGTGGATTCCTAGATAGCTCGCCCACCGAAACGCTTCAGGTCATCGGCACCGATTGGACTCACATCGACAGCCTCGCTAGCGCCGAAGCGTTTGCTCAATTCGTGTCGGCGAATGACGGCGCCGTGGCTAAGGTTTCTGTCCCAGACCCCGCTGACCCGACGAGAGATATCATTATCCCCAACTCCGGCACCAAAGTCGGCCCCGCCATCGATTTCGCCACCCCGCTGTTTGACAACAACGATTTTGAAGGCCTCCGCCTCGTCATGGATATTTCAGGCGACGGAGCCGACGACGCCGATGAAACCGCCGCTGCCCGTGACGCAGCCCTAGCAGGCGATATCAACACCATCAACGGGTTGGTGATTGGGACGGATGACCGTGTCCGGCAATTTTATGAGTTTAACGTCATCGGGGGTGATAACGCGTTCCTCTCGCAAACAACCAACGGCAGCAATGCCTTTGAGGCCGCGATCAAGGATAAAATCATCCGCGAGCTTCAAGATATTGGCCCCCGCCCACCCGCGCCCGGTATCCCCGAACCGGCAACGATGCTTCTCGGGCTTGTCGGGGTTACCGCATTGACCGGCATCGCCACCCGACGCCGCAGCGACCGCTAAAGCAAGGTTTCCCCTCTAGCTGATATACCAGCCTCGATCAGGGCTTCAGATGGCATTCGGTTTGCCCGTGACAGGGGGAGGATATTCCGACGCTTGACGTCTTTATATACCCGTCCCGATCAGGTTGACGGGGTCCGGTTCGCCCGCGGCAGGGCAATCTTGGGCGTTTTTGTAATTCCCACGCGGCAAACTCATACCCGATGGGTATCTCTCTCAAACACCCCACGCGGCCTGATCGATCCCGCAAGGCCAAGCACGCCCCCGCTGCCAACCACTGGTTATCTCAATTAATGCCAGAACTTGGTACAGCCGATAAGCAAGGTGCTGTACGCACCGCGCATCAAAATGCCGCGGGGGGGAAATCCCTAGCGTCTTAGCGTCTCGGGCACAGGATTTTGATACGCGGTGCGTCTATTGATCTGCCACGGAAAACTTGACCGCGTAAACTCGATCAGGACTGGTCTACACTAGCGGGTATTGTACCCCATGCTCGACCCTCTTGAGACAGCGTTATTCCAGGATAGTATCGAACCCGTGCCGCCGGCCCGGTGGTGGGTCGCGGGGGTTTTTAGCACGCTCTTCCCCGGCTGGGGTCAGCTCTACACCGGTCGGTTATTGCTGGCGTTCGTGGTCAGCGGGTGCTGGTGGGGCACATGGTGGATCGCCTTGTCCTGGCTTATGACGCCGGGGGCCTTGACCGACGCGTCCCGTAGAGCCCTAGCCGCACCCTTTGTTTGGTGGGCGCTGGTCGTGCTGCACGCGATGTGGGATGCCACCCGCAGGCACATGCTCTCAGCCAACCCCAGCGTCCGCAGCAGCTGGTATGTCAGCTTCCTATCGCTGCAAGCCGCGGTTGGGATCATCGGGTGGTTGTGGGTCAGCACGACCTGGATCGACTTGTTCCAGGGCGATGTTGGGGTTATGGCCCCGAACCTCTTGCCAGGGGATCGTTATCTGATCGACCGATCGGCCTACCAGCGGCGCAAACCCGAAAACGGGGAGGTCGTCGTCTTTAACGTCGCACGGCATGAAGAAGCCATCCACCCCGTTGACCAGCGCCCCTTTGCCCCACGCACACAGCTGATCATGCGTATCATCGGCGTGCCCAACGACACGATCGCGGTCCGCCACGGCGTGCTCTATGTCAATGAAAACCCACTCAAAACCATTGCAATCGACGAAACCAACTCCGTCTACACCGACGATCAAGACCGGGTGCTGGTGAGGACTCAGCAGAAGCTAAACGGCCATATGTTCCAGGTGTTAAACGATCCGCTGCTGCACCAACGCCAGGTCCCTCAATCGTTCATCCGCAAAGCCCTGCAGGTGCCGCTCCAGCGGGTCCCCAAAGACCGGTACTTCTTGATGGGTGATCACCGCTCCTACTCGGTCGATAGCCGGTATTGGGGCACGGTCCGCAGGAAAGACCTAGTCGGCCCGGCAATACGGATCTACTACTCCCGCGACCCACAGACCGGCCAAACCCGCTGGGAACGGATCGGCCTGCCGGTCCCGTAACACCCACCGTTATACCACGTGGATATACCCGTCCCCGATGCATTGATGGCAAGCCTATTTGCGGCGACGGATTGGATTTCTCCAAGGAATGGGTTTGTAATCCCCCTTTTCGAACACCGATTTGACCACGTTATTCCCCGCCTTCCCACGCACCGGAAGCTTCCCGGTTAAGATCAAATTGCCGCCGTCCTTCCGCTCGACTTTTGCTGATTGCATCAGTGAGTCTGCGATATGATGCATGTGGTCGTTATCGGTATCGAGCCCCGTAAACCGGGTTGTTGTAAAAACCACGTAGTCCTTGAGCACCTGATACTCACCCCACCTAGCCATGAACGGGTAGCCCGGCCGCTGGTCGGCTAACACAAAAGTGCCATTGGCATTGAACTGAAGCCGGTACTCGAAGACCGGGTCATGGCCATCGCCTCTGCCACGCTTGCTGATCCACCGGCCTACCAACTCTTCGGCGGTCAGTGCCGGTTCTTCTGGTTCTTGATCCTGGGACGCGGTGGCTGTTGCGGGCTGCGTCGCCGGGGGGGGAGGTGCTTGGCCAAGGACAGGCTCGGGCTCGGGTGTCACGGCTTGGGGCGGGGTGTGGCCTATGGTAGGAGTCGGGGTCGAACGCGGCGGGGGGTTCTCGATCAGCCATTGCCCAGCCAAGTCATCCCGGACCGGGGTGGCGCGGACACCATTGGGCGTCACCGGGACCGTGATAACCTTGTGGAACCCATCCCAACGCGGCTTCTTCTGAGGCTCAACAACCATATCGATCGCGATCACGACCTCGTCGGGACGCTCCTCGAGCAGCTTGAGCTTGCCCAGCACACGGTTGGGCTGGGTGTACATCAAGCCGGTGTCAAGATCACCTTCGTCGTAGCCGATCAAAAAATCCCATTCTAATTCTTTTAGATCCAGCTCCTCACCGATCGGGATCCCCAGCGGGATGGTGATCCAGACGCGTTCGAGGTTTTTGTCGTACCGGCTTGAGACCTGCCCGCGGTTGATCTGGCGTTTGGTGAGTTTCTCAGCAAATGACGTGATGCGGCTAATGACCAACAACCGGTCGGCCCCGCGTTTAAACGCGTACCGCCCCAGCTGCCAATGAGGCGAGGTGTCTTCGCGCACCAGCACCGCGTTGGGGACAAACTCTACTTCGTATCGAAACTGAGACGTGCTAGGGCCATCATCGCGGGTCCTGTGATACCCTTGGATCACATCGCAGCCCGCCAGCCAACCCGCGGCGACCAACAGCCCAAACACCCAATACCGCGCATCACAACGAGCCATAAACAACCTTTCTTGGCCTAACGGATCCCGCCGCTCAAACACCCACCACCACACCGGCCACACGGTGCCATAGGGCCGGTTGATGTATCGGGTTTATCGGTCCGATCCTCCGTGAAACTTACTTCAAACAAGCCCTCTCAAACACCGCTGACGTCCAAATATACCCATCGGGTATGCGTTTGCCGCGTCGGGATCACCAAAACGCCGAAGATGGCCCTGCCGCGGGCGAACCCGACCCCGTCAACCTGATCGGGACGGGTATTTTGTATCGGCCTGCCTAGGAAGTGCCCCGTCCAATGACTCACCCCTTGGCCCAGTGATCTACCCATCCCAAGTAGGTTGATGGGGCTTCAGTTCGCCCGCGGCCAGCAAACCCCAAGTGCCTCTGCGTCTCCGACGCAGCAAACCCATACCTGATGGGGATACACATGATCTACTATACGGTGAAAGGTGGCCCAAAGTTTACTTCACGTCGTGATTGTAGGCCATCGATCGTCACCACCCTTCGATTTTTAGTCTCCCATTAGCCCCTCCTACAGCAGGGCATGCGTTGATGTTTTGGCGTTTTTTATACCGGTCTTTCGCACCCATGAGGTGTGCCACGCAATCGATACACAATCATACGCCCCCAGCCCTCTCCAGGACACCCCTGGCTGTGCTGACCGAACCCGCAAGTGGGCAAGCCACCGATAAGCCGATAATCTTTTTTCTGTGAGACCCCACACCCGCCCAGCCCGCACCCGCCGCCCGCCCCGCTGGCTGCCGCTGGTGGTGCACCTGGGCATCACCCTGATCGTGATCCTGGTTGGCTCACGCCTGCTGCCGCGGTGGTACATCCATCACCAGATCGAAAACCTCACCGCCGACGCGACAGCGCACCGAGAGCAGGCTTTGAACTATGTCGTCCACCGCGCCGCGACCGACCCGCGCGTGCTCCAAGGCGCGATCGATCAGCTGGCGGTTGAAGACCCCACCAATTTCCTGCAGATCGCCAACGCCCTGGACCGAGCCGGGCAGTGGCGCCGCCCGATGATCCCCGATCAGCCGTGGCTACGCTGGCTCAACGCCCTGGGGGCCGACCCCGCTCCCCAGGCCCGCATCAACGCCGCCATGCGCCTAGCCCAACTCACCGACCTGGCCGACCACCGCGACGTGCTGGCCATGCTCAAGCGTTGGCTAGCCGACCCCGACCCCGATGTCCGACACCAAACCCTCACCACCCTCACGCACCTGGTGGGTCGGGCCACCGATCGATCGCCATATGAATCATTCCTCACCCACGCCGCCGACGACCCCTCACCCACAACCGCGCATGACGCTTGGATCCTACGCGGCCTGCTTCGATCCGCTACAACCCTCAACGCGGATTGGCACAATCAGCCGCCTCAGATCGCCCACGCCATGCTCTGGGCCACCGCATCATCCCATGCCCCTGCCCTGCCTGAGGCTGTGATCCAAGCCATCGAAGGCCTCCACCCCGACCCTGCCGTGCAAGCCATGGCCGCCTACTGCCTGCACCTAAGCACCACGGATCAAGCCCGTCAGACACTCACCCAGCTGTTCCAATCCATCGCCCCCACCGTTGGGGAACCTCAGCAGGTGTTCTTATGGCGAACCGTGCTTAGCATGACAAAGCCTGGCGATGCAGCAGACGCTCAGCCAACCCCACCGCCCGCACACTGGACCACCCAGCAACTCGTTGATTGGCTAGACGACCCCGTGACGCAGCCCGCCACCCTATCGGCGCTGTATCGTGGCCTGGCCCCACGCGACGGGGTCTTGCAGCAGCTAACCGATCAGCCAGGTTGCGACGCGCTCAAGCGGCCCCTAGCGCTGCTGGCGGTGCTAGAAGGCTTGACTGTTGATCAAGCGGCCATCCCCATCCCACCCGACATGCCCGACATGCTCCGACTCGCCACGGTCGCTGTGACCCAAAACCCACAACCCAACGACCTCGCCCCGCTGTTCCGCTCCGATGAAGCGACGATGCGCGACCTGGCCTGTGTCGTGGCCATGGACCGATTCACCCCACATCAGCTATCAGACATCGTCGAATCGCTGCTCAAAGACTTCAGCGACAACGCTAAGCGCAGCGGCGCGATCCTCGCGGGCCTCACCGGCACGCAACCCCAGCTGCTAGCCAAAGCCCAAAACCTGGAAGACACCTGGTCGGTCCAGCAGATCCATCAGCTAGGCATGTGGATGCAGGGGCAGCGACCCGAAATGGATCAGGTTGTGCCTGGCCTATTGTCGCGCGACGACCTGCCGACTTCGACGATCTTGTTAGCCCTGCTGCACCGTGATCACCCCGCTGCGTGGGACTATTTATTAGGCCCGCGCGGCCTGGCCGACGAGGATTTGATTGATCTGTTCGATCAGCTCCGCTGGTGGCGGATCGTCCAACGCTACCTCCCCAACAACGCCCCCCCCTTCTGGGTCTGGGCCGACCCCCAACTCGAACAATTCCAAATCGACGTGCTACGCCAATGGCACCTGCTGCACCATCACTATCAACAACCGTCGTACCCCGACCCTCCTCGGCCCTAGCCAGATGCGTAGATACGCATCGCGTATGAAAACGCCGCATCAGACATATAAAAACACCGGGCGTTTGCCTGCCGCGGGCAGACGTCCCCTCGTAAACTCGATCGGGATTGGTATATCATGATCCCCGCATGCGGATCTGCCTTTTTACCCCCAACTTTCTGCCCTCGATCGGCGGCGCTGAACGGGCAGCCGATACGATCGCGCGTGGTCTGATCGATCGCGGCCACCAGGCAACGGTCCTGTGTCAGAGGTTGGGTAAGCACCCCGATGTCCCCTACCCCGTCCGACGGTACCGCCGACCACCAGCCCAACACCTCTGGCCAGAATATCTGATCTGGCCGGTGTGGCGTGCGTACCGGGCTTGGCGGTTTGAGGTGGTATTGGCGATTTACGGCTACCCCACGGGATACGCAGCTGGCCTGATCAAGCACAGGCTTGGGTTTAAAGTCCTTGTGAATTCCCAGGGTGGCGATATGTACCCCAACTTCCACGCCTTAAACAAAACGCGTGTATCAGGCATCATCCGCACCGCTTACCGTCAAGCAGACCGTGTGCTCCCCGTCAGCCAATGGATCGCTTCGCGGATCCAAGAAGTGTGTGGCGGCCAAGGGGGATTGCCACCGATCGACGTTGTCTATAACGGGGTCGACTTAAATAAACACGATCGGTTGCGGGATGAATCACGCGCCAAACAGATCACACTCGCCGGCTCACCCCCGCTTGAAAAAAACGGTTTTGTCCTTCATCTAGCGAGGGTCCATCCGGTTAAAAGACAAGAACTCGCTGTGCAGGCGGTCCACCGCTTGCGGTGGTTATTCGAATCGTGCAAATTGAAATACGCTATTGTCGGGGACGGGCAAGCCATGCCTGAGATCCGCCGACTCATCGACCGGTTAAAGCTTAACGACATTGTGTTGACACTGGGCAGCCGTGTGGGTTTAGAAAAGGCTTGGTTATATGACAACGCCCTATTAACGGTCGCTACCAGCCGAGAGGAAGGCCTGCCTCACACCGTGGTTGAAGCCATGGCAAGCGGGCTACCGATTGTGGCCAGCGACATCGGACCCCACCGCGAGCTGATCCAAGACCAGGGCTGGGGTATGCTCTTTCGAAACGGCGGTGTCGACGACCTGACCCAGAAACTCCACGCAATGATCGACAGCGATCTATCGCCCATGCGGCAACGCGCGATGAAACTGCGACACCATTATGCCTTAGAGAAAATGATTGACGGATACGAGCAGGCCTGCCAGCGTGCCATCGGGCAATCATCCCTAAACGATGAGACCTCAACCAATCCTGCAGCATGATCGGGAAGGGCCAACCGGTTGAGGGGGTCTTGATTCTCCCACGGCAGGTCAAGCCTTGACGTTTTGGTTCCCTCACGCAGCGGATTCATACCCGATGCGTATACCCATGCTCGTTAAGGATCGCTAACGCCTGCTTAGCGCGGGCGTCCCAGGTGCCGACCTCCATCAACCGCTGCAGGCTGCGGTCGACCAGCGGCTGGTAACGAGTGATATCGCCAAGGATCGCGGTGAGCTGCGGCGCCGGGTCTTGGGGCGATAGCTCGATCACAGGGTTAAAGCCAAACAAGTCGATCAACTCAGCCGGGGCGTGCCCCACCGGAAGCGTCCGGGATGCGATCGCTTCAAAGTACCTCAGGGTGACGGTCTCCACGCTGCCCGCCGACTGGGGGCTGGTCATCGATGCGGGGTAGCACACCGATATTTTTGCATCGCCGATCGCTGCGCGCAGCGCTTCGTTCGTAGGGATAAGCCAATGCTTGCCCTTGGTTGTGAAGTACCGGTAGCCTTGATCGCTCAAGGGCTTCTCGAGCTTGTCGGTAAAGCCGGGGATCGTACGGCCATACTCGATCACATCGGTGGACCGGTCGGCCAAAGGCCGGCTGGGGTCGTACAGATCCGGCTGCGTAGCTTCGGGCAACCAGTAGCAATGGGTATCGGGCAGCATCTGGCCAAAGTGCTCCGCCACGTGCCGGGCAGAAAAAAAAGCCACCCGCACCCGGTGGCGACCCAGCAGCCGGCGCATGGGGTCAAAACCACCGGGCCAAATATCCAGCGCATAAGGGATGATCTCGTTGAAAAAACAGTACGGGAATGCCCGGGTGTCGCTGCTCCAAGAGATCGAGGTGAAGTACGCGGTGCGTGGGTGGCGTATCAAGCGGCGGTTGAGGTTTAATTTCTTGCACACCCGCCCCCCGAAGTGCAGCAAACGGCTCTGCGACCCCCGCGCCGGGGCCAGACCCGCCTGCTTTAGGCTGCGGTCCAACCACTCGAGCGTCTCAAACACCGCTGAGCGACCAGACGGGACCGGGATATAACGCAGCGCTATTCCTGACATGGTCATGACCTTGACAAGCTAGACGCATCTCGTCTAGCGACCCCCTGCCGATCGAGCCCCACCCCGATGCATTGCCGGCAAGCCGCCCACCCGCGGCAGGGAACCCCACGGCATGAAGGTGTTTTTCACGCGCCCAATCCAGTACGCCAATCATAGAAAGTAATGACCCGGGGTTGGCTTCTCAAACCCCACCCACCATGCCCTCACCGCCGCTGCCCCTCCACCGTCAGCTCCGCCATCTGCACGGGCGATGCCGCCAACCGATCGGTCTTGAGCACCGCCCCGGTCTTGGGGTCGACCTGCCCGAATGTCAGCACACCCGTGGGGCACGACTGCACACACGCCGAGCAACGCACGCACTCCGGATCGGCCATGGGCAGCCCCTTGTTCGCAAAGTTCATGATGTCGATCCCCTGGTGACACACCGAGGTGCAGACGTTGCAGGAGATGCATTTCTTCTTGTCGGCAAGGATGCGGAACCGGCTAAAGCGGGCATAGATGTGCATCAACGCCGCCAGCGGGCAAGCGAACCGGCACCACACACGCCCCGACAGGTGCCAGTAGCAGCCGAAGCCGATGATCCCGGCAAACAGCAGATCGACGAACCACACGTAGTTCAGACCCGGCACGCCCTTGAGCCCCAGGCTGTACACCGCTTCAAAAACCGACCCCGGCCACACCCACGCCATGAGACGCGATACCAGCAGCAATACCGCTGCGGCCAGGAAGACCTGCCCGACCATGTTCACACGGTTCCAAACCGGCCCGTGGGGCATCTTGTGGCGGTGGGCGTCGCCCATGGTCTCGGCCATCGCACCGCACGAGCAGACCCATCCGCAATAGGCGCCCTTGCCCCAACGCCAGATGATCAGCGGGAGGATCACCAGCGTCTGAAACAGGCTGATGGCCAACCACCCCCACAGCGGCTGATCGGTAAAAACGTTCCAGATGAAAAGCGGCCACGCCAGCACCAGCCCAAACGCACGCCAGTACTCACGACCGTGTTCGGTGTAGGTGACGCGCGGGAACAGCTGGTCCGCCACGCCCCCCAGCAACCCGCCATCGAACCAACCGTTGTGCCCCGCCCACGGCAGCAGGAGATAGGGCAGCAGGAAAAGCGGGACCAACTGCACCGCGATGAGCGTGAGTGTCTGCGCTGTCACATAAGGCGTGTTGCGGCGGTTGATGCGGCGGGACCCGAACACGATGATCAGCACGGTATACAGCAGGGAATAATAAAAGCCCGGCTCGCCCAGCGAGGCCTTAAGCGTCCCCAGCAGGTGCGACCGTGTCGCAAACGCGTCACCCAGGCCCGCCCACCACCCCGGCACGTTGTAGGGGAACCAGTTGCGGCTGACAAAAGATTCGTTGATCGGCAGCCACACACCCCCCTTCTTCCAGTGGTAAATGAACACCATCAGCAGCATCACCAAGGCGAAGCCGAGGTAGCTTCTTGCACGCCACTCGCCGCGGATCGGCACCCCCGATCGGCGGAAGAATTCTAGCGGCGCCTCACGACCGATCATGCGAAACACCGCTTGGTTGGCGATGGCCTGGTCCTGACCCGACGCGTCGGTCACGATCACCTGGTCGGCTTCGATCCGTTTGGGTTTCGAAGCCATCATCAAGCGGATCGACCCCGATTTTTTGTGCTCATCCATAAACGCGCCGGCCGAGGTGGTAACACGCTCCGAGACCGGTTTTTCCACCGCTACGTCGGCCATCGGGTCGGCGGCTAATTGGTTAAACTTTTCAATGTTTTCCGGCTTGGGCCGGGAAAACGCCGGCTTGCGGTACGACACCGTCACCCGGCAGCCGCAGGCCGCCAACGCGATCGCGGTCTCTAACGCCGAATCGCCACCGCCCACTACCAATACGTCTTGCCCGCAGTAGTCTTTGGGGTCATGCAGCCGGTTGTAGACTTTGTCGAGGTTTTCGCCCGGCACGCCCAGCTTGCGGAAATTCCCGCTGCGCCCGATCCCGACAATCACACGGTGGGCGCGCAGCGGTTCTGATTTTGGGATCACCACCTCAAACACACCGCCCTTGCGCACCACGCGTTCGGCCCGAGCGATGCGCGGCTGGATCCCTTGCTGGATCGTCGCGGCTTGCAGCTCTTCCACTAGCGGCTCTTTGACTTGCGCGCGGAATTGCAGCTGACCGGCGGGGATCATGCCGGTGGGGTAGGTGTAGATCGGCTTGCCTTTGGGGAAGTTAACGATCGTCGAGAACGGCTCGCTGGCCTCAAGAAGCTCGAACCGAAGGCCGTGTTTTTGTGCCTCCAGCGCCGCGGAAAACCCGCTAACACCACCACCGATGATCACCAGATCCAGAACACCTGCGTCGGGCGTGTTGCGCTTCTGAAAACCCGGATCGTTACGGATGGTGTCAACCGCACGCGCGCCCGAATCAGCGGAAAACTTCAGCAGCGGGATACCCGTTAAGTCCCCCACGATGTACAGCCCCGGGATGTTGGTTGATCCATCGGGCTGGATCTCCGGGAGCTTTTCAATGGTCCCCGCAGGCCAACGCGTGTGCAACCACTTGGCGTATCGATAGATCCATCCCAACACCGGATTTCCTCCATAGCTCAAAACAACGGGTGCACGTTCATGGAATACCCCGTGCTCGGCCTTGCTTTGATCATGCTAATCTTGAGTTAAAGGCCTAACCAGGAACAAAATTTTGGCTCAACACGCTATTTGCTATTGACAGATCGTCTATAACGGGTACATTGCAGGAGAGCTTGGTTCAAGCAGCAACGGATCAAGCCCCCTAACCATAGGGTAAGCAAGAGAGGCTGCTGGGTCTGCCTGTACTCGCCATAACACGCAGGCACGTTCCACTCCCTCCCTCTAGGTGGTTTCAATAGCGCGTGTAAGATCGAGAGAGCTTCTGACTCTAATTCGCCTGTCTATTTGAGGGTCGCGTGTGCTCATGGTGTTGAAAAACCACAGCTTCAATTGAGTTTGGTGAGAAGTTTTTTTGTATCCATTCTTGAACCATCTCGTGCACAGACAAAGGAAGGCGAGAAATCTATACACAGCGCCGGCGTTGTATACCAGTCCCGATCAGGTTGACGGGGTCCGGTTCGCCCGCGGCAGAGGAACCTTCGGCGTTTTTGTGATCTCGACGCGGCAAACTCATACCCGATGGGTATATCCGGCTTGTTTCTGGGTCTTTGATCGCACGGGGCACGACGCCGTCCTGCAGGAAAGACCCCCGCCTTAGCTGGCTCATCTCTAAAAAGAAAAAAGACCGGCCCGCTTTCCGGTTAAAGTCAGCGGACCAGCCCCTATAAAGGCTCCTCAATCGATCTAAAGTCACCGAATCAATCCTTGCAGCTGGGCCGTCTCATGTGAAGGTCAAAATAACAAACAGCCTTCAACCCTTTGGTTATTCCCAACCCTTGCTGCAATCCATCACAAATGACATGGAGAATTGCAAATGATTTTTCGCAAACCCATGCTAGCCTTTCTCGCTGTTCTAAGCCTATGCCTAGCACCAGCGGTAAGTCTAGCCCAAGAAAACCCTTTTGAGGTGGATATCGACCCAAGAGAGGTCCCCACCACCGGTCGACCTGAGTTCCCCGCAGAAGCCGGGGATGATACTGAAATCTTTGGTGCCACCAGCTTTGGGATGAACGGCGGGCTGCCCGAAGTCCACGACGAGAACCTGGGTCTGCCTCCTTTCGATATCAATGACCTGGTGCTTCCCCCGGACCGACCCGGCCCCAAGCGGCTCTACATCACCATCTACTACTACGGGATCCGCCCGTGGCTGGTTAACCCCTACACCGGCAAGAGGCTTCACCCCACCGATCTGATCCGTGAGATCCAAACCGACAACCCCGCGTGGCAAGAGATCGCCAAGGGCAAGTCGCTTGAAGAGCTCATGGAGGTTGACCCCACCCTCGGCGAGCCACTGGTGCGGGTCGAAGATGGGGGTTTGGTCCATGAGTTCGACAGCAAGGGTGAGCCCACTGCCGCAGCCATGGAATGGCAGCACGAGCAAGAAGCAGAGTTGAACAATGCCCGGTTAGCGCAGGTCCCCGACCTCATGCTGCCTAAGGTTAGGCCGCTGCCTCACGCCCCGTTTTACGGGCTCTACTGCATCAAGGTCACGGTCTGCGTCCCCATCTTCGAAACGACCCTCCCCAGGACGTTCTACCGCTACTGGGTCAAGTGGCGCTTCCGCAGGCACCAGCGCATCTGCTGGTACCGGTGGTGGTGGCACCGTTGGCGATTCATCAATGGGTCGTACGTGATCCGCCCCTGGCGGCCGCTGTGCGTGCCGCGCTTCGTCTGGCACCGCTCAGGGCCCAGCTGGGTCTGCACCGTCTACAACGTCAACCGCTGGCGCTATTGGTGCTTGTATGGCCTGCGGTACTACTTCCCACAATTCAGCCCCGTGCTGGTCAACCCGATCCCACGCATCGGGCAGCTCAGCAACCCCAGGCTGGCCGTGCCGTGGCGGTATATCTGGCCAAGGCCCCGCCTACGCTACTGGCCGTTTCGGCCCTACTGCACACGCTGGTACTGGTTCCGATGCGTCCCCTGGCGCACCTACCGCTACTTCCCGCCGATCTTCCAGGCCGCCGTCGCCATCGCGGATGACAACAACGGCGCCGGGTTTATGCCACCCAACGAAGTCGACGGGCCGTTCCCCATCGACCCACCGCCCGATCCAGGCCCCGAGATGCCCCCGATCGACGAGAAGAACGGGCTGATCCATGTCGGGCTCTGCGGCGTGCGTAGCCAGATCCAGCAACTAGGCGACAACGACGGCGACGGCGCTACCACCCGCTCCGACCGCCCACGCCGGATCTTCAGCGCCGAACGCGCGGTCGACAACCAGGACGTGATGGATGACAAGGATCCCGCCACCGGTGCCCAGTAAAGCAATACCGTCATACCCAGCCAAGGATGAAGCACACGATGCCAACCGGATCCACAAAATCCTTTGACTCGGCTTGATCCTTTGCGGGCGGGGTTGGGCACGACCCCCTGGGCCACCACGCCCACCGGCTGTGCCCAACCCCACCGCGCTGGCTGTGACCCATAGATTGTGTATCACCGGTTGACCCAGGGTTTCCCCACCTGCGGCCGGCCGGATCGAATGAGATAACCGACACGAGGGGATGCAACATAGGAGAAGCAACGATGGTTTCATTTCGTCAACCTTTTTCAAGATGGATCGCCGCCGTGGCGCTGCCGGGCCTGCTGGCGCTCAACGCACACGCCGCGACCATCACCGCAACCTCCGACAAGTCAGAAGTCAACTTCGGTGAGCAATTCACCGTCACCCTAACCCTCTCCAATTACAACGGCGCTGACCCCGAGGTGGACGCGATCGAGTTCCGCGTCGATTTCGATTCCAGCCTGTTCTCGTTCGTCTCCGGTGCGGCTGAAACCGGCGGCGGGGAATGGCTAGCCGACAACCAAGGCGGCGGCTACTCACCCCTAGATGATTCCGATGACACCTTTGTGGGTTTCGGCCGGTGGGTGTTCGGCGTTGGGGACGACGGCGAGACCCCTGCCGGCAGCAGGCGGGCGAATCCCGGGGCGCTTGGATCGTTGACGCTCGAAGCCGGCAACACCCAAGGCACCGGCAGCGTTACCCCCAACGCCACCAATGATTCTTTGGTCTTCTTTGATACCGATGATTTTGGCATCACGGTGACCGGCGGCCTCACTTTTGTCAGCGATTCGGTCACAATCGTGCCTGAACCGGCGTCCGCGGGCCTCCTGGCCGCAGCATGTGCGGGTACTTGGATGATGGGCCTTAGGCGTTCACCGCAACAAAAGGCTTAATCCGATGCTTTTTAGTCACCCGTTTTCCCGACAATGTGCGTTGGCTGCGGTGCTCACGGCAACCGTTATGGGCACCGCAGCCGCGCAGGTCGGCTTCGAGCCCCCGCCCCAACCGGTGGGACAGGCCCATGGCCTGGACCCCCAGATCGAATCGATCCTCAAAAAAATGATCGCCGCCTACCGCGACCTAAAATCGTATCGGGACCAGGGGCGTGTCCAGATCACCCAAACGACCGGCCGGGTCCGGCAGATCACCGAGATGCCCTCCACCGTCGCCTACCAGCGCCCCAACGCGTTGAGCGTGGTCAGTGGCGGGCAATCGATCGCCTGCGACGGCCAAACGCTTCAGATCGTGCTCGACGGCCTGCGCCAATACACCTCAACCCAAGCACCCGCCACGCTGACCATGGGCGCCGTCAAGATGGGTGCGCCCGGCGGCGGGCTCGACGAGGGGTACCCCGAGGTCTTGGCGTTCCTCCTAGGCAAACACGTCTACCCGCGGTGGCTGCGTAAGATCGGGCAGATCCAGCTTGAGCCCCAACAACAAGAAATCGACGGCCGGGCGTGCCACGTCGTGGCCTACGACTCGGTTTATCAGGCCAAGATCACGATGTACATCGACGCAGCGACCCACCTATTAGCCCGCTGCGATATCGACGCCACCGAAACGCTCTACGGCCCCGGCGCCCCCCGCCCCGGGCCCGACGACCCCCAAACCGACCTCCAGATCCGCTACGACCTGTTCCCCATCGAGGTCGATACCGCGATCGACACCGCCGCGTTTGAAGTCACCCCACCCAAAGGGATGCACCGGGTCAAGCGGTTCCGCAACCAGCGGCTAGATCCCCCAGCCGCACAGCCCGATCAAGCTCACGCCCCCGACCAACCCGCCGTTGAACCAACGATCGCCCCCACCCCCCAGCTCGACCCGCCGGCTCAACCCCCCAACCAGCAGCCCGAATCGACGCTGATCGGCTCACCCGTGCCCACCATCCAGGGCATCGACTTCCAGGAGGGGGGCCAAGCCTTCGAATCCAGCGACACCGCAGGCAAACCCCTGGTCTTGCTGCTGTGGTCGCCCCATGGGGGCCTAGACAACCTCGCGGCGGTCGCGATGCTCCAGCGGCTGGTCGACGGGTTTGAATCGCAATCCAATATCGCATTCCTGAGCATCACCGACAGCCGATCCCAGCCCGATCTGCTACGCGACCTGCTTGAACTCAAAAAGGCGACCTTCCGCACCCTGATCGACACCGATAGCCTGACCATCCCCGCGTTTGGCGCCAAGTCCCTGCCGATGTTTGTCGCGGTGGCGTCGGACGGCCTTGTCCAACACGTCGCCTTGGGCGCCTCACCCCAAACAGAAAAAACGCTAGCCAAACAGATCACCTTGTTGATGACAAAATAGCCCCAAGCCCAAAGCAAACGTTTCTGCGGTAAATTGGATAACCTCAGAAAAATGAATGGACCGTAAATTCCATCAAAAAACCCGCTTAAACCCATTTTGATGGGGCAATTCCATCTATAACAGTGTCGCACGACAGGAAACACATTGACCGTTCCATTTCAAAATTTGAGCGTTTTTTCGTTTTTTTCTTCAAAATCGGACGTCTGGTCTTGACACGGCTTTGATTTTTAGTAGAATCCCATAGCTCAATACATCCTATCTTTGGTTGTTAGGGTGAGAAATCAATTGTGTGCGGAGAAGGTCTCAAGTTCCCATTTAAAAAAAGGAAGGGGTTATGGAAAGTATCAAAAAATTTGTTGTGGTATGTGGTGTTGTTGCGGGTTTGCTGGGGCTGTCGACCTCGGCCCAGGCCATTATCAATATCGACACCTTCGATGTTGGGACGCTCGGGCCGACTGGCATTACGGCTAACTCTGGGACCCCGACAGATACGAGCCACGAAACCGGCTTGGATCTGACCCATGTCATCGGCGGTTCACGCGATGCGACCGTGACCTGGATATCGGGCACGCTTTCGGCTCGGATGAACATCAACCCACCCCCGGCTGTGCTGGGCATGAGCTCCGACACGGGTACAACCGGAAACTTTGAGCTGCAGTACGACAACGACGGCGCGGGCCTAGGCGGGATCGACCTGACCCAAGGCGGCACGAGCCCCGGCTTCGTGGTCTTCTTCACCTCTGCTGACGCCGGTGCTGCCACGACCGTAACCCTCACCGACACCGGCGGGGACACCCTGACCCGGACACTGCTCACCGCGGGCCCCGGCTTCCTGTTCTTCCAGTACGCCCTGTTTGCCGGCGCCGGTGATATCACCGACATCAACGTCATCCACTTCATCATCGAAGGCCAAGAAGACGGCGACTACCAGATCAGCCTGATCCAGTCCCGTGATAGGCCTGGTGACGAGATCCCCGAGCCGGTTTCCGCGGCGCTTGGTGGGTTGGGTCTGCTAGCACTAGCACGCCGCCGCTACACCGCCTGAAACGCCGATCGTTAAGCTAAAAATAAGACCCCTTCGGTTTTTTGAACCGAAGGGGTTTTTTTTATTGAGCCTCTGTATTCGGGGCAAGCGATCTCAGACCGTGTGGTAGGCTTCTTCGGCCAGCCGAGGTGGTGCTTCTGCCCCGATTTGATGTATACCCATCCCGATCGAGTTTGCGGGGTACCGCCCGGCCGCGGCAGGAAAATCCCCGATGTTTTTGTGTTCTCGACGCGGCAAATTCATACCCAATGGGGTATACCAGTTGTCATGAGAGTCGGTTGGTGTCAACCGGAAGCCGTCTTATCGATACGCCTCTTCTTTACTTGCTTGTCGCGGGCTTAGGCCAGAAGGCTATCGCTTGTGCCAAAGGCCAACCGCTATCCCTTCTGGGGGCCTCCCTGGGCGGCATCGTCAATGAACACCACCCCCATGCCCTGCTCGGTCACACGCACCACCCTGGCCTTGAGCACCGGCGCTGTTTCTCCAAACGCCAGCGATTGAACCTCGATCACACTACCCACCGGTGGGGTTGGCACCCCTTCTTTGTGATTGATAAACAGACCGCGTTCAGAAAAATCATGGAGCATGAAGACCTGTGTGCCAAATGATTCATGGGTGACCCTGACTTCTGACTTAAACAATATCCGAGGATGCAGACGCCGTTCTTTCATGTGTTTTTTATCGGTTAACAGCGGACCACGCCCCTACAATGGATCTATACCAATCCCGATCAGGTTTACGGGGTTTCGTTCGCCCGCGGCAGGGAAATCTTCAGCATTTTTGTGATTCTGACGCGGTAAACTCATACCCGATGGGTATATTATTGAATCTTGAATCCTCCATTCAATGAACCGAGACCGTAAGGGAGCGGGGCAATCGGGGTTTTTAAGGCAGATGATGTTGATTGAAATATTCAATCGACGCGCTGCGCATACAGGGCTAAGGCGGCTCACTGATTGCTCGTGCGACAGCTCTTGGCAGCAAGAATACGGACGTCTTTGAGGTGCATCTCCGCCCGGGTCCGATTCTGCCAGACCGAAACTTTGGGCGTGAACACAACATCCAGTTCCACCCCCGCTGCCAGCCGATCCGCCAAGCCGCCCATCCCAAACCACACCGCCCCCGTCAGCCGATCGCCCTGGCGCAGCATGAGCTGGAGATGCTGGCCTTGGTTGCCTACTCGGCGGGTGGGCCGGTCGTTGGTCACGCCTTGGACACACAGCACCGGGCTTGGGTTGCCACGCCCAAACGGTGCCAACCGATCAATCTGATCAAATATCCCTGGCGTGACCTGATCCAGGCTGCACACGGCGTCGATCGTCAGCGTGGCCACTAGATCTTTGGGGCCAAGCCGCTGGTTCACGAACGCCACCAACCGCTGCCGGAACGCCTCGATCCGGTCGACCCGCATCCTTAATCCTGCGGCCATGGCGTGGCCCCCGAAGCTGCTGAGCATCTCCGAGCAGTGATCGATCGCGTCGTAGATCGAGACCCCCTCCACGCTGCGCGCCGAACCGTGTGCCTCATTTTTACCGCCGCCCCCGTCTTCGGGGTAGCTCAGCATCACCACGGGCCGGGCAAACTGCTCGGCCAACCGGCTGGCGACGATCCCCACCACGCCCGCGTGCCAGCCGGGCTTGCCTAGCACAATCGCTCGGTGGTCCTCTCGGTCGTAGCCGGCTTGCACCACCATCTGCTTGGCCTCGTCGAGCATCGACCGCTCGACCGACCGCCGCCGATCGTTTTGCTGGGTTAAAAAAACCGCAATCCGACGCGCTTCGTCGGGGTCGTCCATGGTCAGCAGCTTCACGGCCTTTTCCGCGTGCCCCATGCGCCCGCAGGCGTTGAGCCGCGGGCCCAGCACAAAACCCACGTGGTACGCATCGATCTTCTCATCACGCAGCCGCGACGCATCGATCAACGCGTTGAGGCCGACAAACCGCGTCCGTTTGATCTGCCCTAGCCCGTGGACGGTCAGCACCCGGTTCTCATCAACCAGCGGCACGACGTCCGCCACCGTCCCAAGCGCGACGTAGCTAAGCAGGTCCAGCAGCAGCGATCGGAACGCATCGGGCAGGCGCTCACCCCCACAATGCTGCTTGGCAACCTGCCACGCCAGCTTGAACGCCACACCCGCACCGCACAGCTCACCAAACGGATACTTGGAACCGGCCAGCCGGGGGTGAACCAATGCGTAAGCCTCTGGCAACGCCTGGTCATGGCTATCACACGCGTGGTGGTCGGTGATGATCAAGTCAACACCAACCTGCTTGGCGACCCGGGCCGGCTCGACCGCGGTGATCCCGCAATCCACGGTGACGATCAACGGCTGGTGTTTGGCTAGCTCGGTGATCGCCTGGCTGTTGAGGCCGTAACCCTCGTCGATCCGGTGGGGCACATACACGCTGGCCTGCGCCCCAGCTAGCCGCAGCACATGCCACAGGATCGCGCTGGCGGTGATGCCATCGACATCGTAGTCGCCGTAGATCACAATTGGCTGGCGCTGCTGAACGGCCTGACCTATCCGGTCGGCGGCCCGCACCACACCGGGCATGGATGCTGGATCGTGTAGATCTGTTAATCGTGGCCGCAGGAATGACTCGGCGAGGCTTGGGTCGGTGATCCCGCGCTGCATCAGCAGGCCCGCGACCAAGGGCGCCACACCCAGCTGGGAAGCCAACCCCTGGCTGGCCGACACCGTTTCTGAATCTAATTTAGGCCATTTCCATCGTTTATGAATACCAACGGTCTGCATGGGGCCTCATCATTATCGCCTCACCCCATATTCGTGGCATCATTAAAGTACCCGAAAAACCGCTGGGTACCAAAGTCTCCTCCCCCAAACACCGATCGGATCTTGAGAGGATATCATGCCATGATACCATCTGATCACCAATCCCGGTTCATGCTTCACCCCAACAAAGGCCAACCCGCTGTCGACCACCTCGGGGGGCAGGCCGAGGTTGGCCACAGCGCTCTACCCCAGCACCCGGGGTTTACCCTGATCGAGTTGATGATTGTCATGGTGATTCTCGGGATCCTGGCGGCAATCGCTACGCCCAGGTTTTCCAGTGCGTTTACTGAAAGCCGCGAGAACGCCATCCAGATGAATCTGTACCGGATCCGCTCACAGCTGGGTGTCTACCGCCAACAACACCATGCCTACCCTACCCTCGACGACTTCGTCGATCAGATGACCATGGTCACCGATGTCAATGGCAACACAGCCGCACCCGGCACGCCGGGGTTCCCCTTTGGGCCTTATCTTTTGAAGATCCCCGACAACCCCAACACCAGCACCAACACCATCGGCAACGGCGCCCGGGGCACCAGCGCTTGGCATTACGACCAAGCCACCGGCTTCTTCAACGCCAACGATTCCGATCACACCTTCGGGTTCTAAACCGCAGCGGCAAGCACCACCCACCGCCCTTCCGGTCCGGATGCACAGCCCAATTGGAGGTGGTATCATCCAGGCACCGCAAAAGTGGCCACTCGAATGGGACCACTGGGAGCCGCGCAGCGATGCTGACTTCCCCCAAACCACTGATCATCCCGATCCTGATCATGACCGTCGGCACGGGGTGGCTGCTGACAACACGCCAGGTGATCCCCGGCGTGGATTGGATCTGGATCCTGGGGTTGGCGGTTATTGGGATCCTGACGCTTGTCGTCGGCGGGGTCAACAAGCTCACCACGGTCTTGGGGCCGTTCCTGATCGTCTCATCATTCTTTGCCGTCTTACGCCAGACCGGGCGCATCGACGTGGACACGGAAATCCCTTGCTTGGTGATCCTGCTTGGCGCGCTGATGTTCGCCGCCCACCTGCTGCCGATCCCCGCGCCGGCTTGGCTGGCTCAGGGCACCGACCCCTCCGATGCCTGATGGGCCACCGCGGCGCCTGCGCTCCGTGCCTGGCTTGGCCACTACCATAAACGGGGCTGTAGCGGTATCATGTCCGCCTTTGGACGCCAGCAAAACCAGCCCCACACACGCAATGAAAGAGCCTCTAGCCATGAGCCCAACCCTACCCACCCCCCCCACCGATCCCCACCCACCAGCCACGCACCACCCCCTAGCGCCCTGGCCGGCCACGCTCGCAGCGCCACCGGGTATGACCGCCCAAGCGCCTTACCAGCGCTACCGCGAGATGACCATCGACGAGCTGCTGCTGGAGAACCGCGTCATCTTCCTGGTGGGCGAGATCAACCACGCCTCGGCCACCGGCGTGATCATGCGCCTGCTGCACCTCCAGAACCAGAAAAAAGAGGTCGACATCAACCTCTACATCAATTCACCGGGCGGCAGCGTCGACGACACGCTGGCCATCTACGACACCATCCGGTACCTCAACTGCGACGTGGCGACCTACTGCATCGGGCGTGCCCAAAGCGGCGGGGCGGTGGTCCTGGCCAGCGGGACCAAGGGCAAACGCTACATCCTCCCCCACGCACGGGTGATGATCCACCAGCCCTACGGCGGGGTCACCGGGCAGACCACCGACGTCCAGATCCAAGCCGAGGAAATCCTCAAAGCCAAAGGGGCCCTCAACCAGATCCTCGCCCACCACACCGGCAAATCCGTCGACCAGGTTGAGGCCGACTCCGAACGCGACCGGTTCTTCTCGGCCCAAGAAGCCAAGGACTATGGCTTGGTCGACGAAGTTTTAGCGCACAACGATCAAGACAAAACCAAAGACAAAAGCAAAACCAAAAAATAACACGCGACTTCCATTGAGACAGAGCCCAACCAGATGGCTGCCGTGATATACCAGTCCCGATCAGGTCGACGGGGTCTGGTTCGCCCGCGGCAGGGAAACCTTCGGCGTTTGGGCGATCCCGACGCGGCAAACTCATACCCGATGGGTATACACGCGTGAACGTCGGTCAGAAAATGTAGCGCCCGTCGTGGTCCAACCGTGTCGCCGTGCGCTGAGTTCAGATGGGATCCTTGAACTCTTTTTCAAGCATGTAGAGGTAAAAAATCGACATCGCGTCGATCGGCTTGGTTAGCGTGTTGTTGTATTTCGTGATCAGTTCGTAGCGGTGGCTTTGGTCGATCGGGATCCCCTCTTGGGAGGTGACCTCATCCATGTGTACGACCCCCAGCCTGTCTTGAAAATCTTCCGACCGGATCAGGAACACGGTCTGGCCGGTCGTCTTATCGCGCAGCTCAACGGATTCTCCAAACGGGTGCAGGTGGGCGGTGGCGTAGTGCACGGTGGTATCGAACGGGAGCTTGAGTTGATCCGTCACCTCGGTGCGGTACGTGTGTTTCCCGGGGGGGACCATCCAATGGATGGTGTAGCCCGGGCCAAACATCCCGCTGTCCGAGGCGCTCTTGCCCAAGTCGCAGGTCGGGGCCGTGCCGGGCAGCCCGCAGCTGGCGCCGGGGTGTGAGGCGGTCTCAACGCCCAGCAGATGGTCCGGGACAGATGCCCGATCGGTCTTCACCAGCCCGTAGACCGACCTGCGGAACAATGCACGCAACGGCTGGGTGAGCTGGTCGTCCAAGACAAACTGTACCCTCGTACGCAACCGCATGTCGATCCGTTGGCCCTGGACGTTCTGGTTCAGCGACATCGAGAAGAAGTCCAGCGCCTCGCCGGCGCGCATCGGCACCCCGAACCCGTGGGGCAGTTGGATCTTGAGCTTCCCCGGGACGAGGGTAAACAGACGCCAATCCAGGTGGGTGGTCCCGCCAAACGATTGGTTGTGTTGGTCGGGGCTGGTGTGCTGGTCGTTTAAGGTGAGGTTGGCGTGGCAGAAAAATTCCGGGGACAGCTTGGCCGACCCATCGCGGTTGACCACTTCCGTGGCGATACCCGTCACCCACACCAACTGGTCTGGGTCGCCTTGGGCCAGGTAGATCCCGGGGTGGTTGCTCGAGGGCCCGGTCATCGACTGATAAAGCTTGTCGATGCGGTACGTGCTCGATAGCAGGCCCACGGCCCGGTCCCCGCGCTCGATGATCTGGGGTTCGCGGAAGAAACGCTGGCGGCGCTGATGGGCCCACACCGTGGTCACCGCCCCGAGGACCACCAGCAGAACGACCGTCCTTTTCGTGATATGCCTTCCCATCGGAACAACCCTCCCGCAGCGGGCAAACCACCAGGACTCACTCGGTTAGATAGAGCTAGGTCTTTAATCCAATCGCCATATCGGCCCACGATAGGACCGACCCCCGGTGTACCGCCATGACAATCCGGCTAGTATTTCATCACGTCATAATTTTCGGGTAGAGGCGCTTGAGTTTGATTCTGGCATCGGCGGTGGTGAATTGCCAATCGACGCCGGTTTGGCTGGCGTTGCGTTGGGACGACCAGGCTTGGGTTTCGTGGCGAATCGTTCGTGTTTCTGGAACCCGACGGTTGAGACATTGGCGGCTGAGCACGCTCAACTCGCATTCGGCGATGTTCAGCCACGAGCCGTGTTTGGGCGTATGGACTAACTCGATCCGGTTGGCGATCCGTAACGCTTGGGTCGGCTCGAATGCCGCGTACAACGACGCGAGCTTGTGCGTGTTGAGATTGTCGCACACCAGCGTGATGCGTGAAGCATCGGCATAACGCGGATCATCGACCAACGCTTTCACCTGATGCGCCCAATCAATCGCGGTGCGTCGATCACTCACCGGCGTGCGGCGCCAGCCGCCCAAGGGTTCGACGAACATCCACACGTTGCACACGCCTTCGCGGATGTATTCATGATCGACGCGTTGTTCGCCGTTCGACGTCGTGATCGGTTGGCTTGTTTCACGGATCAACTGTTTGGGTTGCTCATCCATGCAAACCACGGGGCGCCTGGGATCATAAGGACGCGCATACACCTGTAGAACCTGCTCCATCTGTGCCACAAACGCGGCGTCTTGATCCGGCGGGATGCACCACATCTTCCGACGCCAGGGCTTCAAGCCGTTTTTTTCATCGTGCGACGAACCGTCTCGTCACTGATCGAATCGACCACCTCCAAGGCCACCAACGCGTCGGCCAGCATCTGCAAAGACCAACGCCCACGGCCCTCGGGCGGCTGGCTGCACGCCAATTGCGCCAGCTTCGCTTCGCCGGCACCGTCGAGTTTGCGTTGCTTGGATCCGTCACGCTTCTTGCGTTCCAACAGCGACAGCGGACCCCGCTCGACCGCCTGCTTACGCCAGCTCTCCAAGCTACGCGTGGTCACATCGAAGGCCTGGGCAATGCGGGTATCCGTCCAGCCCGGCCCGTCATCGCTTCGGTCGCACTTGAGCAACGCCTGGGCCCGTTGAATCTTCCAACCGGCCGCGTGGCCACAACGCACCAATTGCTGAAGTTCGTGTCGTTCGTCTCCGGTCAGATGAACGATATGCCTGATCCTGTTTCGACGTTGAGCCATGATGATCCTCCATGATCGGGGTGAACAGTACCATCACAGATCATCGGACAACATCATCAATCAACGAAAATTATCCCGGGGGGAAGCACTAGGCTCTGTCTGAAAACGGGGAGGTGTGCCACTGGCGGCTGGTCCGCCAGTGCGAAAACCCTGGGCATTCACTGGCTGACAAGCAGCCGGTGCCACCCGAATCGAGCTTCAAAATGGCTTTTCGGACAGGGCCTAGAGCCGCTGGCGTCACGGTTTATTGGCCCCCCGCCAATCGCTGGCGGACCAAGTTGGCCCGGACACGCCGGCGGGTGGGGGCATCCATGTCGCAGCCGCTTAGCTTCTGAAGGTGGGCCGGCTGCATCAACAAAAATAGCTCGTTAATCGACCGGATATCGACCGTGGTGATCCGCCCGAGGTTCACCCCCAGCCTCAGGTGGCTAAGCAAGGTCAAGACCTCTTCGGTGCTGATCATGCGCGCGTGTGTCAGCACCGCCCAGGCACGCCAGATCTTGTCATCCAGCTGGGTCTCACGCTGGCGCAGCAGCGCCTGGCGGGCCTGCTGCTCGTACGCGATGACCTTGGGCACCACCCGCTGCTGAAAATCCACCACCAGCTCCTGTTCGCTGCGGCCCAGCGTCGTCTGGTTCGAGATCTGGTAGAGGTCACCCAACGATTCAGACCCCTCCCCAAACAGGCCCCGCACCGCCAGGTGCATATCGCGTGCTGCGCGGCGGACCTTCTCGATCTCGCCGGTCAGCCGCAACGCCGGCAGGTGCAGCATCACGCTGACCCGGATGCCCGTACCGACATTCGTCGGGCAGGCGGTGAGGTACCCAAACCGCTGGGAGAAGGCGAAGTCCAGCCGCTGCTCTAGCGTGTCGTCGATCTGATCGATCTGCTCAAACGCCTCGTTGAGCTGCATCCCGCTACGCATCACCTGGATCCGCAGGTGGTCCTCTTCGTTGATCATGATGGCGAAGGTCTCATCGGCGCCGATCGCGACCGCGCGCGCCAGGCTGTCGGCGGCCGCGGCGTGCTGGCGGCTGATCAGGTGTCGTTCGACCAGCAGCTGGCGGTCCATCGCGGTGCTTTTGGGCAGGTCCACCCACAGCATGCCCTGGCCTAGCCGGCCGCTCATGATCTCGTCGCGGCAACGCTGGAGGATCTCCTCCTGCTGGGACACGCTGGTCCGCCCCACGAACGAGTACCCCGCCAGGTTCCGCGCTAGGCGTACCCGGCTGGAGATCACAATCTCGCTGTGCGGCCCGGCGCCGCGTAGCCACTCACCGGCGTGTCCACTGATCTGGCCTAAGCTCATCTTGATGTCTGACCTTCAAAGTTACGGATCTCATCGCGCAGCCTAGCGGCGAGCTCGAAATCCTCGGACTCGACCGCTTCGTCAAGCCGTTTTCGCATCCTGCGGATCTGCAGCTGGCGCAGCTGGCTGGCGCCTGCGCGCGCGGGGACCTTGCCCAGGTGGTGGGTGCCGCCTTCATGGGCACGCTCAAGCAGCGGTATTAACGGCTTCTCAAAGGCTTCATAGCAAGCGGGGCAACCCAGCAGGCTGTGCTCACGGAACTGGGCGAACGTCATCCCGCAGTGTTCGCAGCTGACACCCAGCACAGAAGGCGATTGCCCGTGTAATTTGACAAAATTGGTCAGCAGCTCATTGATCGGGGTGTGCACGGCTTTGATGGCCAAGCCCTCTTCGGCGGCGTGTTTATCGCACAGGTGCTTCTCGATCTTTTGCCCCTTGACAATCTCCACCGAGTGGTGGGTGGCCGGTTGATCGCATTGGTCGCACTTACGCTTCAAAGCTTGGCCTTGGGTGATATTGCCGTACACTGCCCCATGGTGGCAGCGATACGCGGGGTGTGCTTTCCATTATCGACACGGCACATCGATCTCCGCCAGGGATCACCCCGCGGTTAGAATCCCTTGCCGTATCTTCCCCCAATGTTAGGGCGATAACCCAAAGCCTTCAAACACGCAGCGGAGAGGACCCATCCCCACATGGTCTGGCCAAACAGCTCGACCCGATGCGTCTCGACCCGCCCCGACCAGGCTTGCGGGATCAAAAATAGATCCCCCAGCAACAATGGCTTATGGATTAATCATCGTCGAGGTCCATCACCAAAATTTCCTTGAGGTACAAGCGAGAAAAGAAGCCGCCTACACTCAGGGGGAAGCCACCGGCAAGGGGTTGGTCGTCGCGGTGCTCCAACAGGATCTTGTCGTTAAGGGCGATGGTGATCTGTCGGGCGTGCTTGGTCACGGTGATCTGGCAGGGCAGCCCGGTGTTGCCTTCTTTCACGCCGTGCAGGAATTGGCCTTCCTTGGATAGCACAACAGAGTCGGCTGACAAGCGGATGTGATAGCCGCTGAGTTGCGCGATCTTGGCGGTTGTGTCCGCGGTAGAAAACCTCAGGCACAGCACCCGGGCGCTATCGGCGCCGCCGTAGATCTTTTTCCGGGCGTTGACGAATTCGATCTTGCAGGTCATGGTGAGCTGGAAGTTTTCTGGCAGTCTGAGTCGGCTGGTGATCCAGTAGGGGTTGCCTTCGTCACCGACGACCAGGTGGTCGTGTTCTTGTTGGGTCTGGGCGTGGTTGACGTGCCAATGCGCTAGGTTTCCATCAATCTTGGTCCCGCCGACCACCACGCCAGGGTCGATCGGCCCAGGCTGTGGGCGGATCGCGTGGGCGAGTGGCTTGGCGGCGTCGGCTGGGGCCTTGGTTTGGCTTAGGTATACCCATTTCAGCCAGGTTTACGGGGTATCGGGCCGGATGATTTCGAAGTTTTCGCGCAGCAAGGTGCTTAGCGTTTCTCGGTGCTCGTGGAGTGATTCAAAAAACGCTTGGCATTGTGACTTGAATTCAGCGAACGTGTTGTAATATTTGTTATACAGGATCTGCTTGCGCGTGTACTTCCATAGCCGCTCAATCAGGTTCAGGTTCGGCGAATAGGGTGGCAAGAACATCAGCTTGATCTTGGATGTTTGGACAAACGCTTTGACAATTCTTGATTGGTAGTACCTTGCGTTGTCGCAGATCACGTGGATGGCTTTGGCTTTGCGGTGCTTGCGTTGGATCTCTTGGAGCAACGCAACTGTCGATTGAGCGTTAACGCTTGGGTCGGTGCGGGTGACGGTTTTCAATGAATCGATGTGGATCGCGCCGTTGATGTTGAGCCGTTGCCGGTTGGTATTGCTCGCGATCGTTTTCGCCACGCCACGCTTGATCCAGCCGTGCGCCCCAACGGTGTTGTGCTGGAGGTGCACGCCATCCATGAAGTAGACCGGATTGGTTTGGCCCTTGTTTTTCCGTAGTTTTCTGTACTTGGCCAGGAATCGCCGCTGCTTCTGAAGGTCGGCTTTGCCCGGCACGACCTTCGGCTTTTTGTACACGTAACCCATACGGTGCAGCAGATCGGTCACGCCGTTGACTGAGTACGTCACGGCAAATGTCGTTTGAATATACGCTGTGATGTCGGCCGCCCGTAGGTAGATTTGTTGCGATAGGTGTTCGTTGAGTTGAGCTTCTTGTTCTGCCGTGAGCTTGGCGATCCCGCCGCGGTACTCGAACGTGAGCAGCCGCTCCACACCGCCTTCGTGGTAACGCTTCACAAACCGACGCAGCGTGTCGGCATCCAGCAGCAACGCCTCGGCGACTTCTTGCTCGGTCCACCCGCTACCCAAATGGATGATCGCTTTGAGCCGGTCCGCTTCTCGCTTGTCACACACGCTGCGATGTGCCGCACGCAGCTCTTCGATATCCTCAGGTGAAAGCTTCAACCCAGCCATACCCCTTCAGATCGGACAACGACCGGTAACCTCAACAATTTTTCCCGCGGCACAGATTGACCCGTAAAATCGATCGGGAGGGGTATATAAGGCATAACCCATGTTGTCGGCGAAGAGGTGTTTCCACGTAACGATCCCGATCACCTGGCCGTCGGGATTGAGCAGCGGGCCGCCCGAGTTGCCCGGGTTGACCGCTGCGTCTGTTTGGTAATAGGGGATCCCGCGCAACGGCACGCGTGTGGATGAGAGGCTGCCCTTATTAAACGAAAGCATGGGCCGGTCACCGCTAAACGGGTACCCGATCACCGCCACGTCGCTGCCCAGCTCGACCTGGTCGTATGACAAGGGGAGTGTCGGGAATCCGCCGTAGTCGGACGGTGCGGCGATCTTCAGGATCGCAAAATCTAGGGGGCCGTCGCCGGGAGAGACAAAGATTTTTTCGGCGCGGAAGTAATCCAGTTGATCAACGTCTTGGGGCGACGGGACGCCGACGTAGATCACTGAGCCGGCTGGCACGGGGTCGTCGGTGGCCACCACATGCCGGTTGGTGTAGATCAAGCCATCTTGGCTAACCAAGAACCCGCTGCCGAACGCCGGGGCGATCTTGGGCGTGACGCGTTTGATGAACACCACCGCCCGCCGTGCTTCGGCCAGGTTAAAGATTTGGCCTGGATCAGCTAGAACGCTGTGGCACAAGAAGAGACCCGTAACCACAAAAGGCACAATGGGTGTGTGTAAGCGTAAGCCTGCTTTCATACATACGAGTATACGCATGATTGGGCGCGTGCAGCAGCGGGTCGATCAGTTGTGGCGTCAAAACCAGCCGGTGTCGAGCATTTCCAGCCAGGCGGGTTCGAGCCAGCGTAGCACGGCCAAGGCGATGAGCGTTGCGGCGGCGGTGGCTTTGATGGCGGTGACCTGCCGGTCGATGGGGACGCGTTGGGTGGGTTGATCGACGAGTCGGCGTAGGTAGTCTTGTCGCCACGCGATGCAGCCGTGGCGCCAGCTGCGGCGGCGGGTGGGGATGTGGTTGAGGTCGGCTACTTGCTGGAGCGCTTGGACCATGACGGTGATGGCTTGTGAGTCGAAGGTGGTTGTATGGGCCGGGGTGTTGGTGGGGGCGTTTGTGTTTGGGGTGTTGACGGGGTGTTGGGAAAGATGCTTGACGGCGAAGGTGTCGGCTTGTCGTTCGAACCGGCGTGAGACCCAGCCGAAGATGGCAAACCAGGTTGCCCCGGCGGCAATGATGGTGATCATCAGCTGCCATTCGGTGTGTTGATCGATCAGTTGGGCGATGGGTGCGAGGCTAGCGGGTACGACGATGTGGTGGGTGGCTGCGATGATTTCGATGGCGATCGCCCAGCCCCCTGCTGCCCCGGCCATGGCCGCCGCCGCCGCGGCCAACAACCAGAACATATGGTAGTGCACGACGTGTGCGATCTCGTGGGCCATGACCGCTTCGACTCGTGGGGTGGGCATGCGTTCGAGCAGCGCGTCGGTGAGCAGGATGTAGCGTACCGGCGCGATCACGCCCATGACCGCGCCGTTGATCAGCCCACCAAAGGTGCGCCACAGCAGCAGCTGTCGCACACCGACGCGGTAGGCTTGGCACATGGCCAACAAGCGGTCGCGCAGCGAGCCGGCGGGCAGCGGGGTGGTGTCCCACAGGTGGCGGATGATCACCGGCGCGATCAGGAATACGCCCAATGCCCCAGCGATCATCATAGCTGGCCTGGGGTCGTGCCCGTGGGTGAACCAGCTGGTGGGTGTGTAGCGGTCGACCGCTTCGGACAGGCCCATGAGCATCATGATCGGGACAAAGATGAGCGCCACCTGGTGGCGCAGCTGAGCGATGAGGTACTGGGCGCGGGTCCAGATGGGGTAGACGGGTCGGCCTTGGTCTAGGTCGCTGATCAGCGACGCTTCGCGCAGGCGGCGGTCGATGGGGTAGTACGCCCACCAGCCCCAGAGGATCATGCCCATCGGCGGGGTTAAGATCAGCAGTTCGTCGATGAGGATGGGGTCGCCTATCGCGACGCGGCCCCACCGCAGTGTCCCGACCCATAGGCCGATCAGGTAGAGCCCCAGCACGGTGTTGCGGTAGGTGAGGGTCGCGATATCGATCGCGCGCAGCGCCGCGGTCACGCGGGGGGTCCCCAGCGCCCGCCGCCCGCCGCGGCAGATCAGGGTGTAGATCACAGCCAACGCCATGTGCAGCCCAACCAAAAGCCAGAGCACACCGGGGGTAGCAATGGGGTGATCGATGCCTTGGGTGATCAGGGCGTCGTGCCCCATGATGCTTAAGACGGCGATCAGGACAAATAGCTGCATAAGTGCTCGTGCGCGTAGCAGTAAGCGGCAGATCAAGGGTCAAATCGGATTGATGTGGGGTTGTTATTGCATTATAATATATAGTGTGGGTTGGTTGTATGGCGGGGAAGGACGTGGGCGACAAACGGAGGGTAAGAGGAAGAGGATCATGAAACAACGATGTATGGTGTGGGTGGTGACGCTGGCTTGCTGCGGTGGGCTGATGGGGGCTGAGCGGGTTGTGGTTCCATTGGCTCGGTGCACGGGCTCATCGACGTGCAAGGCCTGCAAAAACTGCACACACTGTGCACACTGCAACGAGGATGGTGGCAGCTGCAGTGTGAAGCGAGGCAAAGCACCAAAGAAGTCTAAGCAAGCAGACAAGAGGCGGTCGTCGCGTTAGCGGCGGCACGCTGTAGGGTCGCTACGCCGCGGTTGGGGCGGCGAACGGGCTTGGGTGTAGGGCGTCTAAGACGGGGGACAACGTGCTGGCGACAAGCAGCCCAACATAAGGCGCAATCGGGGTAGCGAAAGACCATTGCGTGATGACGGTGACGCACCCAAGGATCGCTGCGTATACCAGGCGCCCCTTGGCGGTGGTGGGGGCTGATTGGGGTGCGAGGATCATCACCACCCAGACGAAGGGTGAAGCCAAGACCATCAATCCCACATAGCTGATGGCCACCGCTGGCCCCAGGTGGATCAAGCGCAGCAGGACGATGCTAGGCTGGTTGTCGTGGATTAGAGGCATCATAAACAGCGCGACGATTGCCGCGCCTAGCGCCACGACGGCCATCGGCCACCACGACAGCCTGCTGTAGATCAGGTATAAGCCGACCATGATTAGCAACACCCTGCTGCTTGCCATGGGGCCGGGTGTGGCGCCTAGGATCAGCTGAGACATGGGGACCAGCTGGGCGCTGCTGAGCAGCGTGGCCAATGCGTCGTCATGGCCTAGCAGCTGTTTTTGTTGGCTGATCAGCAGGCGGTAGGGCTCGGTGCGGATCAGCGCGTCGCTGTCGGCCCGCTGGGTGGTGGCCCACTGGGATGGGTTGTCGGGCTTGGCATCGGCTAGATCCCCCAAGACCATGCGTTGTGGTCGTAGCACCGCGGATTTGGCGTTCCAGGGTTGCAGCCAGTTTTCGTGTGCTTGATGCCCAACCCCCACCCAGGTCAGCAGCCAGAGCAACACCCATACCGCGGCGATGGGGTGGGTGCGTACCCGGTGGGTGCGCCCGATGATGTGGATCACCCCGCCCAGGATTAGGCCGGCGACCATCGGCAGCGCAGGGCCCCCCATCGCGGGCAACGCCAAACCCATCAGCAGGCCCATCACCAACACATGCAGGTAGGCATCAAGCGGCATGTTGGGGCGGACACGGGTCATCGCCCAGGCGATCGAGGCGTAGGTCGCGAGTGTGACCAATCCAACCGTCGCGAGGCTAAGCAACCCACGCCACCCAAAAAAAATCATGGCCACGCCCATCAGCAAGACCGTAACGGCTAGCCACAGCAAATCGATCTGTAAGCGGTGGTGGATCGGGCCGATCCAGGGTGGGCCCCAATCTTTTGGGTGGTGAGGCGGTCGGGTGGGTCGGTCCGGTTTGGCCGGCGCACCGGTGTGTGCGCTGCCCGGGACGGGTGGCGGGTGGGCATCGGACGGCTGCCGTGAGCGGTGGTTCAAAATGGTCGCTCCTGATCCCATCGAGGGCAGGCATGGTCTTGAAGCCGGCGTGGCTTGCGATGCGTTAGAGCTTAACACCGGGCGGTGTACGGTTCTGGTGGAAGACCCGTGCCAACGGCAGCGACGACGGGCACACGTGTGAGCATAAGCCGCAATCGATGCACCATTGGAGCTGGCTTTGTAGATCGGTGGCATCGGGTTGACGGCGACACCGCTCCAGTAGCCGATTGGGCCTAAGCCCCGTGGGGCAAGCTTCAACACACCAGCCGCATGAGATGCACGGCTCGGGCGGCGGCGGCGGGACGGGGCGCATCACGGTGATCAGCAGTTCCTCGCGGGGGACCGGCACGACCGGGTCGGGGTCTTGGGGCGTGGGGGTGGGTGGTGTGGCGATGGGGTCAGCCATCGGGTTGCCCAGGATGGCCGTGTCGCCTTGCGCCAGCGCCCGCTGGAGGCTTGGGTCCAAGCTTGCCAACGGCTGACCGGGCA
Organism: Phycisphaeraceae bacterium; assembly: GCA_965223655.1. GTDB lineage: Bacteria > Planctomycetota > Phycisphaerae > Phycisphaerales > Phycisphaeraceae > CBDCXC01. Next base: position 8,923 of record CBDCXC010000016.1, on the reverse strand, counting down.
GCGCGTAACCGTGGGTCATCGCCGCCCGCGCTTGGGGCCAACCAATCATCATCGGCTGAACCAGGTCGAACTTCTCACGCGTAAACCACCGTGCGACGCGTATCGCGGTCCATGGGCTGGCCAGCGCTACGCCGACTTCTTGGACAGGGTTGGCACCAACGGGCAGGCGTCGGCGCTGTGGGGTGTTGGCCCACACGACCAGCGTGGGGTCGCCACAGGGATAGCTGTTTTCATGAGCCACCAGCTGCAGGCGGAAGTTGCGGCAGCTGGGTCGGATCTTGGCCAGCACCGCCCCCTGCTTGGATGTCAACATTTTGACGCGCTTAGCCCCAAACAAGTCAGCCAGGATCAAGGTGCCCAGCACCGCGTCGTCGGGGAAGCTCATCAGCAAGCTGCTGCGCACCGGGTAGGGCGGGAAGCTATCAAGCCCAGCGCAGATCAGCGTATCGGGCGGGTTGGCTTGAGCGGCTCGGAGCTGGGCCAACAGCCCGACATACCCCTCGCGCGTCGCCCAAGGCCCCATCTGACGGAAAGCCGCCAACCAGCCCTCCAGTGTCCGTTCAGTGGGCAGGGGAAATGCGATGGCGGTGGCTACTGTTTGGTCTTGGGGGTGTAGGATCACCTGGTAACAAGGGGTCTTGTCAGCTACGTGGTTCGAACCCCGTGGGTGTGGCGATGCGGGTGTTGCTGGGGTTGGGTCGATGACGGTGTGGACAACCCCGGCCACTGGGCTTATCGCTGGGGCGTGGTCGGGTGTCAGGGGCTCGCTGACCGGCTGGCCGGGCTTGACCGTGTCGCCGGGCTTGACCTGCGGCGGGGTGAGGCACAAGACCCGGATCGGGTGGGCGGGCAGCCGATCCGGCGGAGGTGCAAGCTGGATCGGCTGGCCGGGTCGGAACGCCATGCCACCGGGACTTCGGATCATTTAAAAAAGATACCCATCACGGATCACATTTTGGGCCATGCCCCAGCCGCGGCAAGAGGATTTTTACTGTTCGATACCCATCGGGTATCAGTCTGCCGCGGGCGAACCGGACTCCGTCAGCTTGATCGGGACTGGTCTATTCCCCCAATGCAGGATCTTGATACACAATACGTATATATTACCAATCCCACTCCAAGCTTGGGTCGGGGCTATGATCCTGTGCGATACGATCAGGCGCTGACACCGGCTTGATGGCCTAAGCCGCAGGGCTGCATGAGAAGGATGCCAGCTATGGCTATTACTAAAGATCAAGTCATCGACCAGCTGCGCCAGGTCAACGACCCCGAGCTGCACCGCGACCTGGTGACACTCAACATGGTCAAGAACGTTGCGGTGTGCGATGGGGTGGTGAGCGTAGGCGTGGAGCTGACCACGCCTGCGTGCCCGATGAAGGACCGGATCGAGCAGGACATACGCACCGCGGTGACCCAGCTCCAGGGCGTAGTAGAGGTGAATGTTTCGTTTACCGCCAACGTCGCGCAGGCCAGCCCACAGCAGCGTGCGGCTAAGAACAACCCCCTGCCCGGTGTGAAGCACATCATCGCGGTGGGGGCGGGTAAGGGCGGGGTAGGCAAGAGCACGATCGCGGTGAATCTGGCGGTTGGGTTGGCTCGGCAGGGCGCGAAGGTGGCGCTGATGGACGGTGACATCTACGGCCCGTCGCTGCCGACACTGCTGGGGCTGGCCCACCAGCAGCCGCGCACCACCGGGGGGAACATGATTGTGCCGTTCGATGTCCACGGGATCCAGGCGATGACGATCGGCAAGCTGGTGGACCCGGGCAAGGCGTTGATCTGGCGCGGGCCCATGGCGCACGGGGCGTTCCGCCAGTTGGCCACACAGTGCGATTGGGGTGATCAGGACTACCTGATCATCGACCTGCCGCCGGGCACCGGGGACGTGCCGCTGACCATGTCGCAGCTGCTGCCGCTGACCGGCGCGGTGGTGGTCTGCACGCCTCAGAAAGTCGCCCAAGACGATGCGCGCCGGGCGATCGCCATGTTCCGCCAGCTGGAGATCGATGTGCTGGGGGTGGTCGAGAACATGAGCTACTTCATCGGCGACGACGGGAAAGAGTACGACATCTTCGGCCGGGGCGGCGCCGAGGCGATGGCACAGGAGTTGGGCGTGGCGTTTTTGGGGTGCGTGCCGATCAACATGGCCCTGCGCCGCAACAGCGACAGCGGTGATCCCACGGCGAACTTCACCGACGATACCCAGCTTGGCGGTGAGCTTGAATCGCTGGCGAAGCAGCTGGCGGGTCAGATCAGCGTGCACGCGATGAGCGGGGTGTATCAGCAGCCCACGATCAGCATCAGCTGACCGTGGGTGTGGATCCTTTCAATCACAAGCCGCGCGCCTGCGCCCGGGGTGTTGTGCGTTGTCATCCCCCCCAACGGCGTCCAATAACCATCCCGCATAACCGGCCACCAAGCGCTAGGTGTAGGCCTAAAATACTCCGGCCCGTTGATGCATTGGTCGAATAGAATAGAAGCATCGGTTCATCTCACGACAAAGGAATCACCGCGGCACCATGAAGCGCTCGCATGATCATGACGCAGGCTTGTTCGCGATCCGCCCCCTGGTGCGGTACGTCGATGAGTCGCAGGCGGTGGTGGAGATCCACGTGGCGGTTCACCCGATTGAAGAAGCACCACCGGCGTTGCCGGGTGCGCCCCTGGAGGTGGTGGTGCGTGTGGAGGGCCCCGATGGGTACCTTTACGAACACCAGAGCCAGCTGTGCCTGCAAGGCGATAGCGGGGTGGTGCGGTTTGAGTTGGGCGATCCGCAGCGTTGGTGGCCATCGGGGATGGGGCAGCAGGCGCTGTATAACCTTAGTGTTTTGATCCTGGACAACGACCATGTGACCCGTGCGTGGGAAAATACCATCGGCCTGACCTCGGTTCGGCCCGCGGCCAGGATATCATACGGTAGAGACGACCCCGCTGACTCCCACGCCACGCAAACCACCGGCTTGATGCTCGATCAAGACGCGGTGCTGCTGATCAACGGGCACCAGTGCCCGATTGAAAACCTGGTGCCGGTCTACCCCGCAGACGAGCGCAGCGTGCTTCCGGTGGGCAAACACTGTTTATTGGTGGTGCGAGAACACTACGGCCCGGACATCCTGTACCACGCCGCCGACCGGGCCGGGACGCTGCTGATCCAATCCATCCCAACGCTGGGACAACACGACCCCACGCACCCGCCCAGCGATGCCGATGAATCTGGCCCAACCCGGGGGGTTGTTCAATCGCAGGTCAACCGTTTGGTGGGCCACCCCAGCCTAGCGGGTTGGCTAGTACCCCAAGCCGACGAAGCAGGTGACCGTTTGGTCCACCAGCTGCGCCGGCTTGATCCCACGCGCAGTGTCTTCCGTGCGATACCGGGGTAGCCGGGTTATCGGGTTATCGGGTTGCGATGGCCCAGCCATGGCGGGCTCCGGAGGGAACCGGGGAAGATGCCCAGCGGCACGCCACAAAAAAACCCCGGCGTTTAGCCGGGGTTTGGGGTTGATATTGTTTAGAGGCCTTCAAAAACAACCTCTAAGTCTTTTTCCTTCGCTTAGGCATTCTTTCTGCGTGGTAGGGCAAAGAGAGCACCCGCAGCCAACAGAGCCAGTGATGCGGGCTCGGGAACAGGCTCTAGGCCTGCACCGGTTTCAAGCCGAACGGTCTCGTAGCTGGCAGAGCCGTTCTGGCCAGCCGCAAAACCCAGGTCGCCCCACGCCACCGTTGCAGGTTGAGCGAGATTCCCACCTGCATAGTCTGATGCGACCTGTACGCCATTGACCCACAGCTCAGCACCTTGAGGCCCACCCGTGCCGTCCCGGTCCAGCAGTTGGTAGATGTTGTACTGCCCCTTATTGCCTGCTTGAATATCCGATCCTCCGGAACCGGTCGTGCTGTTGGCTAGCCGAACAAGCGGATCCCCATCAGATTCGGTCCCAAAAAGCATGATGAAAAGTTTACTACCGGTACGCAGCTGCATGTGTGAACCGGGATCGGTCGGGTCGGCACTATCTTCAACAAGGTGTTTGAGATTAACCGTCATCATCCACCCGCTAGAGATATCGGTTTGAGCAGCGGTTGATTGATAGGCGTGAAACTGTGTGCCAGTGGTTGTAATGCCCCACCCAAGATCACTTGGGGACGTAGAACCACCCCCATCGACGAGCGAATAGTCGCCAGTGGCCGGATCGCCAGTCCCTTGATGGTTCGCAATGACACCACCTGAAGCCGGGGTTCATCACACCTGCTCCAAGTCCCATCGCTAATGCTGCCAATAGTAGCTTTGATCCATTGCGTCTCATTACTCACTACTCCTTTTTAAAATTCGGTTAAATGCCCTGTTCCCTTTAAGTCTGCTTTGAATCCTGAAACTATAGACCAATACATTAAAGTCAACACAAATCACGGACGCCACTCATCCGCAACGCAATACCAAACTTCCATCAAACTTGTATTCTCCCAATTCCTCATTTAGGCGGGATAAAAACCAAACCCTCATTCTTTCTTCATCTCTCATTTCTACAGCTTAAATTGTTAAGCCATAGATTTGGGACATTACAGTAGAAGTATAACGGAGGACCCCACACGATGCAAGAAATTTTTGCTCTACAACTTCATTTTTTCTTTTCTCTTGCACAGAACCTCTTCTTTTAGATACAAATTCTTTTTTTTTAAACGAATTAGATTGATCTGATTTGCAGCGCATGCCGAATCGAAACAGGAAAAATCGCCTTCCTAAGGCTAAATGAAGCGCAAAAAACCATTTTAGGCAAGATTTTTTGCAGCATCATTCTACTTATTTTGACATCATCATTTTATTTTGACATCATCGGATATCAAAATTCTTGCGCGTATTACGTGTTAAATGACCGGTTTGTATAACTGGGTAATTAACACCCGAACACAAATCCCAACCAGGTCCGGACATCTTTGGTTAGGTTAAAACACCAAACGTCCTACTGCGAGCATCTCTATCCGAATATTCTGTGGTGTTTTCACGTATGGAAAGGGTATGAAGCGATATGAGGCGCGGGTGTTATCGGGTCCTACACCCTTGCGTGGTTTTGACCGCGTCGAGATCGCCTCACGCCGTATAGGGCAATGCTGTGTACACGAGACAAAGCGCCATTTGAGGTTCCCCTGGAAAAAAAACATGCAAGCCGGGTCTCCCCTGACGGTCGGTTTGGCGGGATCATGTCCCCTCGTACGGGCTGATCGCGTGGATCGCCCAAGTGAACGCCTTACATATACAAAGATGATCTTGCGAAAGCCCTGAATCTGTTAACGGAGAGGGTGGGATTCGAACCCACGGTACGGTTACCCGCACACGCGATTTCCAGTCGCGTTCCTTCAGCCACTCGGACACCTCTCCAGCCGGTGTTGTGATAGCCTACTATCCTATTCGCTGGGGCTGCGGTGTAAAGCAGGCCGCCTATGCCCAGGCACGACGCGTTGAAGAAGAATAAGACGCCTGGGTCTACAAACGATTCTCCCGCAGCTGGCAGACGGTGATCGGCTGGGGTATGAGGGATTTTGGCATCGGCATGGCGTCAACACCGCCATTATTCGGGCTATTGGTCGTCGACAAACCCTTGGGGTTTAGCTCGATGGATGTGGTGCGTCGTGTGCGGCGGGCGGCGGGCGGTGCCAAGACCGGGCACGCGGGCACACTGGACCCCTTAGCGACCGGTGTGGTGGTCTGTTGCCTGGGCCAAGCCACACGGTGCGTCGAGCAGCTGATGGGCATGACGAAGGTCTACGAAGGCCAGGTCGATCTCTCGGCCTTCACCGCGACGGACGACCGTGAGGGTGATCGGCAAGAAGTGGCGATTGACCAGCCGCCCAGTAAAACACAACTGCAACAGGTCATCGCAGGTTTTATTGGGGCGATCCAGCAGGTGCCCCCCGCCTATAGCGCGGTGCATGTGGGGGGGCAGCGGTCATACAAGCTGGCGCGGCGGGGTCAGGCCAAGCCCTTGGCCCCACGGGCGGTGCGGGTCGATGCGATCCAGTTATTGAGCTACGCCTGGCCATTGGTGACGCTGCGGGTTACCTGCGGCAAGGGCACGTATATCCGCAGCCTAGCGCGTGACATCGGGCGATCACTGAATACCGGCGGGCACCTGGCGAGCCTGCGCCGGCTGTCGGTTGGGCCCTATGGCCTAGCGCTGGCTGTAACCGATCAACGCTTCGATCAACCCATCACGCAAGCCGATCTGTTGGAGCCGCCGGCAAAGCCGAGAGGCGGTCCGCTGACTATTGAAAAACCATGCGCATCAGTCAACGGGTAGATCCGCCAACACCAAGCCGGCCTGAACCCTGAAGATCTAAGCAGCGCCGCGGTGATGCCGGTAGGCCCGCCGCATCAGCAGCAGCCCAAACTCAAACAGCGCCCACAGCGGCAGGCCTAGCAGGATCATACTTAGCACGTCGGCGGGTGTGAGCAGCATCCCGATCCCGAAGCAGGCCAACACGCAGTGCTTGCGGTACCGCGCCAGCACAGCGGGGTCGGCCAACCCCCACCACCCGACGATGAGCATGATCACCGGCAGCTGGAACGCCACCACGATCCCTACCGTTAGGACAATGACAAAGTTGAGGTATTGGCCGATCTCGATCAGCGGCGAGACCAGCGACGCGGTGGTCAGCGCCACCCGCTGGAGCTGCCCATCGGCGTACAGCTTCAGCTGACGCTGGGGGCGGTTGAACCACACCTGCCCATCGGTCGGGGCAGCGGGGTCTTGTGTTAGCACCGGCACGCTCAACCGCCCGTGGCCTGGGGCTGCTGGGGTAGGGCTGGGCGCTGTCGTTGGTGGGGTAGATGTCTGCCATGCCTGGAAGATCAGCGACGGCTCGTGGTCGCCAACCGCGGGGAAGCTCGCGGTGAACGCGATGAGAAACCACAGGCACACCGGCAGCATGAGGTAGTACATAAACGCCACACCCAGGGCGGACATCACCCCGCTAAACGGGGCCAACAGCTTCACCGCGCGTTGCTCTTGGGGGTACAGCGCCGACTCAAAGAACCGCCACAGCTGGTACACCGCCCACGGCAGCGCCACCACAACGCCCGCGATCAGGCTGACCTTCAGGTAAGCCCCGAAGCCGGCGATGGGTGACATGGCGTAGGTTTGGGTAGACACGCCGGCGGTGCGTTGGGCGTGGATCAGCGGCTGACACAGCCAGGCGATCAGCTGCCGGCCGAACACGAGCATCACCGTGCTTGTGGCCAGCACGCCCATCAGCGCGAGGATGACACGTCGGCGGAGCGCTTCGAGGTGGTCGCCCAGCTGCATGCGCATCTCGTGGGGCGGCGGGTCGTGCTGGGCCATAGCGGGCATTCTATACCAGTCCCGATCAGGCTGACGGGGTCCGGTTCGCCCACGGCGGGGCAATCTTCGGCGTTTTGGTGATGCCGACGCGGCGCAAGGGTGACCCGTTTTCCTTCCAGTAAAAATGGAAGGCCGGATCGACGGCTACGCGTTGTATGTCACCGTACGTACCGCTTCGCAGATCTTGCGGGCGTTGGGGAGCATCTCCTGCTCCAGCGTGCGGTTGTAGGGGGCGGGCACGTCGTCGTTGTTGACGCGGATCACCTTGTTATCCAGGTCATCCATCGCCCGTTCGTAGACCTGCATCGCGATCTCCGCGGCGATCGACGCGAACGGCCAGGTCTGATCCACCACCACCAGGTAGTTGGTCTTTTTCACGCTGGCCACGATCGTGCTGATATCCAGCGGCCGCACCGTGCGCGGGTCGATCACCTCGCAGTCGATGCCTTCTTTGGCCAGCTCTTCAGCAGCTTCAATCGCAAAGTGGACCGGCCGCCCCAGCGCGACGATCGTGCAGTCGCTGCCGGTGCGCTTCACATCGGCCTGCCCAAACGGGATCAGGTATTCTTCGCCCGGCACCTGGCCCCGGAAGCCCAGCAGCCGCTCAGACTCTAAGAAAAACACCGGGTCGTCGTCGCGGATCGCGGTCTTAAGCAGCCCCTTGGCGTCGTAAGGGGTGGCGGGGATGGCCATCTTCAGCCCCGGCACCGATGCAAACATCGACTCGACCGACCACGAGTGGGTCGACCCCAGCTGGCCGCCCGCGCCGTTGTTGCCGCGGAAGACCATCGGCACCGAGAACTGGCCACCAGACATGTACAGCATCTTCGGGGCATTGTTAATAATCTGGTCGGCCGCCACGAGGCAGAATGACCAGCTCATAAACTCGATGATCGGCCGAAGCCCGTACATCGCCGCGCCGATCCCCAGCCCCGCGAACCCCGTCTCGCTGATCGGCGTGTCGACCACCCGCCGCGGGCCGAATTGGTCGAGCATGCCCTGGCTGACCTTGTACGCCCCGTTGTATTGGGCGACCTCCTCACCCATCAAGAAGACACGCTCGTCGCGCTGCATCTCCTCACACATCGCTTCGTTGAGTGCTTCGCGGTATTGGATGGTACGCATCGGGGTTGCTTAGGTTCGGTGGTCGTCGTTGGATCAGCCCGGCAAGGACCGAGTCGGACTTGGCTAGGGCTTGTCTTGGTTTTCCCGGCACAGCAGCGGCAGATCGCCTTGCTTGTACGGCCCAAAGGGTTGGGTGTACACATCGGTGAACAGATCATCCACACCCGGCTCGGGCGATTCGTTGGCGTAGCGCACCGCGTTGACCGCCTGCTGCTTGGCCAGCTGGTCCAACCCCTCGACCTGTTCTTGGGTAGCCAGACCCTTCTCGATCAGGTGGTTGACCAGCGTGTTGATCGGGTCTTGCTGCTCAAACTGGCCGACTTCTTCCTTCGAACGGTACTTCTGAGGGTCGGACATGGAATGGCCCTTGTACCGGTAGGTCTGGCAGTCCACCAGCGCCGGGCCTGTGACACCCGCACGGATCTGATCCACCAAGGGCTTAAAGCAGTCGTACGTCGCCAGCACATCCA
>CBDCXC010000015.1:0-65762 GCA_965223655.1 Phycisphaeraceae bacterium | reverse complement strand
ACCGGGGCTTGGATGCGTTGCTGGACACACCGGACAGTGGCCTGCTGCTGATCGGGGTCAACCGAGGCTAACAGCACATACCGATCCGACGCCGCGTCCAGCTGCCCCATCCCTTGTTCAAGATGCGTGCCGATGGTTCTCAGATCCCCGCTGGGTGCCACCAGCGTGTTCAGCAGCTTCCCGTCTTCAAATACGCCGATCTGGGTGTGTGTATTGCCAATGCAGATCGCAAGGAAGTTGGTATTCATGGTTAAGTGTGACTCCGCCGTAACCCCGCTGACTTTCATGAAGCGTTATTATACAAGCAAGGGTCTTGATCATAGGCGCCGGCTTCACCGCTGGATCGCCGCACCGGACGGCAACGGATCTGTTTTTTCTAAAAGGGTTTCTTCGTGCGGGCCTTTCAGCTGGGCCAGCCGCCGCCAACAGGTTTCCAGCAGCGGGTTGATCCCCAGGTTGGTCGCGGCGCTGATCGGGATCACGGGGTGGCCGATCGCTTGCGAGATCGATTCGGCTACCGCTTCGTGCTGGTCTTCGCCACCCAGCAGGTCAACTTTGCTTAGCACGACGATCTGAGGCTTCTCGGCCAGCACACGGCTATACCCGGCCAACTCTTGTTGGACGATCTGGTAGTGCGTGGCGGGTTGGTCGGCTGTGTCGGGGGTCGCTTCTAAGAGATGCACCAGCAGCCGGGTACGCTCGATGTGGCGCAGGAAGGCAGTACCTAGCCCGTGCCCTGCGTGGGCGCCTTCGATCAAGCCGGGGATGTCCGCCACAACCATCCTGCGGAAACCGCTAAGTGGGACAATCCCCAGGTTCGGCTCGAGCGTGGTAAAGGGGTAATCGCCGATCTTGGGCCGGGCCTTGCTGATGCGGCTAAGCAACGTGGACTTGCCCGCGTTGGGCATGCCCACCAAGCCGATATCAGCGATCAGCTTCAGCTCTAGCCGCAGCGTCCGTTCCTGGCTGGGTTGGCCCGGAGTAGATTGACGCGGGGTCTGGTTCGTCGGGCTTTTGTAGTGCTCGTTGCCAAACCCGCCACGCCCACCCTGCGCCACGAGCAGCCGCATACCGGGCGTGTCCAGGTCGGCGATCAATTGGCCGGTTTCGTCATCGTAGATCAGCGTGCCCGGCGGGACGGGGACATCCAAGTCTTGGCCTTTCGAGCCGTAGCACTGCTTGGGGCGCCCTGGCTTGCCGTCTTGGGCCGACCAATGGTGCTTGCTGGCTAGGTCCAGCAGCGTATCCACCCCCGGTTGCGCCACGAGGTACACGCTGCCCCCGTCACCCCCATCGCCCCCGTCGGGGCCGCCCTTGGGGATGTACTTAGCACGGCGGAAGCTCACCACGCCGTCACCGCCCTTGCCGCTCTTGACAAATATCGTTGCACGGTCAACCAGCATCGTCACACCTTACTTCAGCGCGTTGCCCCCATCCATTGATTGAATTGCTCTGACTATGCTAGGCGCGGCGCTCCACAATCACTTCCTACCAGCCTGTTTTTTAGGCCGCTTCCCCGATGCCTTCATAACCGATTCATAGTGCTCGATGTACTTCCTAACCGGGACACGCTTAATCGCCTGCCCGATCACACCAAGTGGCACATCTTCGATCTTCTTGAACCGCACGCACGACTTGCCCATATCGAGCTTCTTGCCGGTCTTTGCCCACGCCTCACGGAACCACGTGGCGTGTGCCTCGTCGCTATAGATGCACATGAGGTAGATCGACATGTAGTTCTTCTGAGAAGCCAGGCTCGCAAAAGGCAAGGGCTGCTTGGGGTTGCCGTGGTAGCCCAGCGGGTAGACGCTGTGGGGCACGAAGTAGCCGATCATCCCATACTGCATGCCCTCCTCATACCCCTTGGGCAGGTTTTTCAGGATGACAACACGGATCGATTGTAGCGCCTCACGCCGATCTTCAGGTAGCTTGGCTAGATATTCCTCTACTGTTGAAGCATCGCTCTGCATCAGATCTGTGTCACTCCATACCGATCAGCACGGGATCAGTTTACAGCTTACAGCAAACCGCTCGATCTCAGCTATGTTTATTCGGAGCGTATCCATAACAAGCTATGCAAACCGGGTCTTCCGGTGGGTAGTCTGCGTCGGGATAATGGATCTCGGCTTTTGGGACCGCTCATTGAAACTTCAACAGAAGGAGACCCATCATGCATGTTCTCGCGATCGACTTGGGACAACGGAAGAGCGTCGGGTTGCTGTATGACACTCAGACCAGTGATGAACGGTATTGGACCGTTCCCACCACACCCGGTGAGATCCATGACCTGGTGGTCGAAGCACAGCCCGGCCGGGTAGTGATCGAGATCGGGCCATCGGCGGGCTGGGTGCACGATCTGATCGTGGCTCTTGAGATCGAAGTCCAGGTCGCCAACACAAACCACCAAGCATGGCGATGGCGAAGCGCCCGACGCAAGACCGATCGGCTCGACGCCCTCAAGCTAGCTCAGCTCTCGGCGATGAACCAGCTGCCCACGGTCTACATGCCGTCGCCGCAAGTGCGCCAGTGGCGTTCGCTGATCACGTACCGTCACACGCTGATCGGGGAACGTACACGGATCAAGAATCAGATCCGGTCGATCCTGACCCGCGAAGGGATCCATTGGCCAGCGGGGCCGCAGGGTTGGTCTAAGCAGAAAATAGGTGAGCTGCGTCGCATGGCCAAACCGATCGCGAAAGTCGACGCTCAAAACCTCTGGCAGGGCCAGCTGTGGATCGAGCTCAAGCGACTGGCTGAGATCCAACCTCACATCAAACGGGTCGAGGATAAGCTCGACGCCCAAGCCCAAAAGAATGAGCACGTGAAGTTGTTACGGACCATCCCGGGCGTGGGGCCACGTCTGTCCGAAACGCTCGTGGCGGTGATTGACGATCCCAAACGGTTTGACAACCGCAAACAGGTCAGCGCTTATATCGGCCTGGTCCCCAGCCAATACCAATCGGGCAGCACCAACCGGCATGGCCACATCACGCGACAGGGCCATCGGCTGCTGCGGTCGCTTTTGGTGGAGGTCGCCTGGCTGGGCCGACAGCACAACAGCTGGTCGAAGCAGACCTTTGAACATCTCCAACGCGGATGCAAAGCCCGCACGAAAATCGCGATCATCGGGTTAGCCCGACGATTGCTGGTGCGATGCTGGGCCATGATGCGAGACGGCACCCCGTGGAAAGATGCAACCCCAATCGTGGCGATCCCGGCCAGTGGGTAGGCCGATAGACGCAGACGGTGTCAGGGTCAGGGAAACGAAAATACGAGCGGCTACTTTGGGGGCTTCGCCGCCAGCCCCCAAACCCCCTGGCTCCCCCCTGGAAGAGAAGGTTGAGACGACGAAACGGTGGCTGTAAGGCAAGAGGTTCGGCAAGATCGGAAGGCGACAGCCCGGTAGGGCGCGGGGCCATCGAGCCCGGGACATAACAATGGGCGTCGTCGTATAGCTAAGTGGGCAGGCAGCCACCGGTGTGTCATACCAAGCTGCCATCAAAGCTCGGATAGGATCATGAACCGATCCCGCCAAACCTCAACCTTGACAAACCCGGTTTCATAGGACACCCTATTACGGCATCTGGGACGACCACGAGGTCGTCAACGATTTTGGCCCGCTGCACGACACCCGTGACAACCCGCCCTACACACCCGGTGTTCACTTGACCCCCATGGGCTTGGCCGCGTTCTTGGACTACACCCCCATCCGCGAAAGGCCGGTGACCCCCAATCGGCTGTACCGGAATATCCGGTGGGGCAAACACCTAGAACTATTCATCCTCGACAACCGCCAGTACCGCGACGCCAACTTTGTCGATGACTCACCAACCGCCACCAAGACCATGCTCGGCCGTGAACAGCTTGCCCGGCTCAAAGAAAAGCTCGCCGCATCCAACGCCACCTGGAAGGTCATCGTCTCAAGCGTGCCCATGTCGATCCCCACCGGTTTCCCGCCCGAGAACGGCCGCGACGGCTGGGCTAACTTCGATCAAGACGGCGGGTTTGAGTACGAATTGCTTGACATCCTCCAACACATGAAAGACCACCAGATCTACAACACCCTGTGGATCACCACCGACGTCCACTTTGCCGAGGTGTTCCGGTACACCCCCTTCTTAGACGACCCCACGTTCCAAGTCCACGAGCTGGTCAGCGGGCCGCTGAACGCAGGCCTGTTCCCCAACCGCAACTTCGACAACACACTCAACACCGAGCAATTGTTCTTCTTCGGGCCAGAAAGTGCCGGCGATGTCACCACCTTCGAAGAAGCCAAACGATGGTTTAACTTCGGTGGTGTGGAGATAGACGAAAACGGCACGCTAACCGGGACGATCCGTGATACCAATGGCCGGGCGGTATTTGAATTAGAGTTGTAGCCACAGTAACCCCCACTTCATCTCTTACGCGGACCACCAATCCAGCAGACAAACCCTCCATACGGGGGTTTGTTTGTTTATTGAGCATTGAATATTCCGATCAACGAGCCGCGACCGTTAGGGAGTGGAGCCATAGGGGTTTTCAAGGCAGATGATGTTGACTGGAATATTCAATGCTCAATAATCCCGCCGCTACAGACAAGCGGTGTCTCACAGGCTGGGATTGGTCCGGCAGGAACGATGGTGGCAGGCGGATGCAGCGGGCGGCTCAAGGGCCTTCAAACAGCTTGCTGTTGTGCAGATCCTTCATGATGAACCGTGAATTCGACCCGTGGATCATCCCGTTGCGATAAATATGTTTGGGGTTGCCTGGCGTGATGCTGGCTTGCTTTTGGGCGATCAGGATCTGCGGCGAGTTGTACGCCGCCACCACCATCTCCGACAGGTTGAGCTTCTTCTCCAAGATATCTTTGCCCTTAATATGGTTGTAGATATCCTTGGGTGACTTTAGCGAGGCCATGCTGTTAAGCGTAAACGAGAACCGTTTGGCCCAAGGGTTCTGGTTGTTTTTGCAGGCCTTGTCCAGCAATCGACGGACCTCTCTGGCCGCCGCCTCGATCGCGAATTGCGGCGTCGCTAGCCGGCGAATGACCATCTGGCGTTTGATTATCTTTTCATTCTGTGAAGGAGAGCGGCAAGACCTTATACCGCCCAGCCTCCCGGCAGATATCGCTCTACAAATATCATGGACCGATGTAGCCCGCTGCTGTATCTGCTTGAAATCGCTAGGATAAAAAACAAGATTGTTCGCCTCGGCCGTATCGACTTGGATCTGAGCGATCCCCAGCGAGCCGCCCAAGTCTAGCCGCTGCTGCCACACATCGCGCCAGTCGATATCCGCCAATTCATTTAAAACCACGGTAGCCACCAGCTGCGATGGGATCCCGTTACACGCCGCGCTGCGGAGAACCTGAGCCTTGTACGCATGCAGCTTCTTCTTGTACCAGGCTACCCGCTGCTTCGGGCTCTTCCGCGCAAGGGTTCGGACTGTCATCTCCTCCAAGCCTTGTGGCGCGGGATTGCCCGGAGGGGGGCCACACTGGATCGGCCTTGGTCCTGCCATGAGGGTTGCCTCAATCACATCTTATGCTTGCGGCTATCGTCTACGCCACCGGGGGGTCAATTTTTTTCAAAACCGATCACTCGCGGAACATCAACGACTAATCTTTTTGTTTTTTTGACACTGCATTTTCAGCTACGATGTGTATAATAATCATTGCAAATTGCTTCCCAGGATCGGCAAAAAGGATTTGTCATGGTGAGGAAGAAGCCCCACTGCATCACAATTGCCGTTGCGCTGGTTGTCGGCATGCCTCCCGCATACGCCGAGATCGCCCAGTACCAAGCCACCTTCCAGGGGCAGTGGAACCCCACCGACCACCCCACCAATTACCCTGGTGGGGCGCACTTCTCAACGCTGATCGGCGGGACACACAACAACGCCGTGTCGTTCTGGCAGGCGGGCGGCGCCGCATCGATCGGGATCGAGCGCATGGCGGAACTGGGGTCAACCGGCCCGCTACGCGATATCATCGAGGATGAAATCGTCGCAGGCCCAGCGCTGTCGGTCATCCAGGGCAGCGGGGGCCTAACCGCGACGCAAGCCACCACACTGGATTTTGAAGTCAACTCCACCCACCCATTGGTGACGCTGGTCACGATGGTCGCCCCCAGCCCCGATTGGTTCGTGGGGGTTACCGGGCAGAGCCTGCTCGACGCACAGAACCAATGGATTGATCGGATCGAGATACCCCTATACGCCTATGACGCGGGCACTGAAGATGGTGACGGCTTCTCGCTTTCCAACCCAGACACCGATCCGCAAGGGGTGATCACCCAGCTCCACGGGCCCGGGGTCACCGACCAGTTCCCATTCGTTAACCCCGCATCTACCCAGCCGATCCCACCGCTAGCCACGCTTACCTTTACCCTGATACCCGAACCCAGCAGCATGCTGCTGCTCATGGCGGCGATCGGTACGCTGGCCGGGAAGATGTCTCGGCGACTCGATTGTAAAGTGATCGGTTGTGGCTACAAAACGATCGATTCTTAACCCGCTAGATCTTAAAGACCGGTGTTATACCAGTCCCGATCGAGTTGACGGGGTGCGGGCCGGCCGCGGCAAGGCGATACAGCGGGTAGGATCCCCTGGGACAGAGCCTAGCTGTGCTGGGTGTGTGGCTGCCTGCTGTTGTGGGGCTTGAGCATCTCGATACGGACGCTGGTGACCTTGGTGCGCTGGGCACCGGTGACGGTGAATCGGGCGTGGTGATACTCAAACTGCTCACCTACATCGGGGATGTGGCCAAGGGTTGAGAACACAAACCCGCCAACGGTGTCGTAGTCTTTGTCTTCGGGCAGGTCCAGGTCCAGCTCGTCGTTGAGGTCATCGATGTAGACGCGTGCGTCGACGTCGGCGGCTTGCCCGTCCTCGCTGCGGCGGATGTGTGGGGTGTCGTCGGTGGGCTCGTACTCGTCGTGGATCTCGCCCACAATTTCTTCGAGGATGTCTTCGATCGTTACCAAGCCCGCTGTACCGCCGTATTCGTCAAGCACGATCGCGAGGTGCACCTTCCTGGCCTTGAACTCTGCCAAGAGCTCGCGCAGGGGTTTGCTCTCGGGCACCATCATGGCGTCGCGTAGGATGCTGCGTAGCTCGAAGGGTTGATCGGAGCCGATGAACTGGATCAGGTCCTTGGCGTACAGGATGCCGATGATCTGGTCGAGGTTGTCGTCGAAGACGGGGATCCTGCTGTGCCGATCGCGGCCGATGGTGGCGCGTATCTCATCGAGGCTGGCGTTGATCTCGATGCCGCAGACATCGGTGCGGGGTGTCATGATCTGGCCGGCGGTGGTGGAGGGGAACTCTACAATGGCTTCGAGCATCTCTTTCTGCCGTTCGTCCACGGCGCCGTGGTTGTCGTGCTGCTCCACGACGGAGAGGATCTCGTCGCTGAGGTCGGTCTCGGCGTTGGGGTCGGCGTCGGCGCCCAGGAGCCGGCGCACCACGGGGTCGACCGCGTGCAGCGCCCCAGCCAATGGGCCCAGCACCAACAAGCAGGCGTTGAGCAGCGGGATCGATCGGGCCAGCAGCTTCTCGCGGTGGTACCGGGCGATGCTCAGGGGGACCGCGACGGTCAGGAGGCTAACCAGCAAACCCGCGACCACAAAGGCGATCAGGTACACCGCCCAAGTGTGGTCCTGTAGGCCGCTGCGCTCCACGTAGCTTAGCACGGCCAGCAGCACCGCGAGGCTTAGCCCGGTGTGCAGCACGCCGGTGATCAGCAATAGCTTGCGCCGGTGTTCGAGGAATGGATCGAGCCGATCCGCTTGCCCACGGTGCTCGAGCTGCTCGAGCAGCCGCGGCCGGCTAAAGGTCTTCAAGGCGATGTTGCAGGCAGCGAAGTAGCAGCTAAGCACACACGCCACCAGCAAGATCCATATCGCAGGGTCGCTCACCACGGTCTTCTCATCTGCCCCGGTATACCCACGGAATCACAGCATCTGCCCCCTGCCGTCACGCAGGGCGGCGTGAGCAAGGGGTGTATCGGAACACCGCATTGTGGCGTGATCATCACCACGGGGCTTCTTTCTACAGGGCTGCGTCATCGGGTTGGTTCCAATAGACCGGCCCCAGCCCAGCGGCGACCAGCAGCTGGTCTTCTTTTTGGTGCATCGCTTGGGCTTCTTGAGGATCACCATCATCGTACCCGATCAGGTGCAGCAAGCCGTGGACCGCGTAGAGCAGGGCCTCGAGCCGTACCGCGTGGCCCTTGTCGGCGGCCTGGCGTGCGGCCTCGTCGAGGCAGATCACCAGGTCGCCCTCCAGGTCGGCTTGGGGGTGATCGCGCAGGTCAAAGGTCAACACATCGGTGGTGCCGGCAACGCCCGCATATCTCTGATGGATCTGGGCCATGCGCGCGTCGTCGACGATCGCCACGGAAACCCAACCGTTAGACACACCGGCCAAAGACGCGATTTGGGCAAGATGATGCTCAAACCAACCACTTATAGGGGGATCGGGTTCTTGGGCCTGGAGGTTCAATTCGACTCGGATGCCCGTGTCCCGAGGCTCAGGTTCGGGGCCGCTGTCGTCTTCGGGGTCACCCTGATCGGTGGGTTTGGCCTCGCGGGGGGCGGTCGCGCTCATCAGGTTATGGGGCCCAGGAATCATAGTCATGGTTAGTTTATACCCATCGGGTATGCGTTTGCCGCGTCGGGATCACCAAAACGTCGAAGATTTTCTTCCCGCGGGCCAACGGGACCCCGTAAACCTGATCGGGATTGGTATAGTTTATCCACGGCTAGGGGTATGGCCAAGGCTGGGGGAGGGGATTTTTAATGCATCGCGGTCGGTGTGGGTCGATCCCGGTGGTCAGGCCTTGTGTCAAACGGCCAAGCGTGGGGATTGGCAAGCAGGGTTGAGCGGGTCGGGTCATGGAGTGGATGGGTAGGCCGGTGCGTCTGGGCCTGCGGCCCAACGCGTGGTGTCTGGTTACCCCCCCCATTTGGCGTTTTGGATCAGCTGAGAGGAGGCTTCTTGGTCGATGATGCGGATCATCTGTTCTTGGATGTTCTTGATTCGGTGGACGTAGATGGGTGGTTTGATCTCGTTGAACAGCAGGCTAAACGCGATCGCCTGCCCGGGTTGCTCGCCGTCCACACCGTCTGGTGACGGGATGATCAGGTACCCGCTGAGGCAGCTCACGCCCTTGATGTAGCCGCTCTTGCCGTAAACACGGCCGGCCATTTTTTTCTTGAACCGTTTGCGCAGCGTGCCGTCTTGCCCGCCGACAGCGAGGCTATCAAGCAGCGGTGCGCCCAGTGTTTGATCCTGATACATGTATTGCAGCAGGCCAACGAGCGTGCGCGGGGTGATCCGGTTGTCCCGGCTCAAGCCGCTGCCATCGGCAATCATCACCTCAGCGCCCTGTGCGCCGATGGCGTGGTTGAGGAACGCCCGGACGGCGGCGGGCCCGTTCTGCCAACCGCCGGGGGCGCCGGTGAATTGACGCCCAACGCGTTTGAGCAGCGATTCAGCGAAAAGGTTATGCGAATCCTTATTGCACCGAGCCAGGATGACAGGCAGCGGGTTCTCCACCACGCGTAGGGTTTGCCCCACGGGCAGCGGGTCGTCCCAGCCGGGCCGGCCGATGGAGCCGACCGTGATCCCCGCTTCTTCTAAGCGGTGGGCCAACAGGCGGGCAAAGAACAGCGGCGGGTCGTGGACGGTGACACGGATCGGGGCCGACCGCCTGGTTTTAACCTGACCCCAGTACGTCACCTCATTGGTGTGTGGCTTGCGGCTGATCCAGAACGTATCTTTCTTGCCTGTCACCGCTTTGTTTAAGGGTCGCAGGAACGATGCGGCAGGGGCGATTCGGACCCGCGGAGACTGGTGGGTCGATGTGGGTTCCACAAAAACATCCAGGCAGTTGTTGTTGATATTCAGCCCGGCAACCTGGGCGCAGTACCACATATTGAGTTGATCGCGTGGCCAGGTCGGGTGGGTGAAGTGGCGGTCGAATACACGGTCATCGATGAGCAGCCGCTGGAACCGCTTGATACCCGTAGCGCGGATCGCGTCGACCCAATCCTGGAGCAGCTGTTCGGTGCTCGTACCCTGCTGCTTCAGGAGAACCGGGTCCCCAAAGGCCGGGTCACCATCGCCGCGGACCACGAGGACCGGGCCCTGGGTGGGGTCAAACCCACGGCCGTCCAAGACCATGTCATCCAAGCCCTCCCAATCTTTAGGCTCTACGAGCTGCAGCGCGGTGCGGAACACAAAGCCCTGGCCCAGCAGCTGAATCGCCGCAGCCGAGGTGACCAGCTTCATGTTGCTGGCAGGGATCATCAGATCGGTTTCGTTGATCGCCGCCAGTTCTTCACCGCTGGCCAGGTCGACGACCATCGCGGCGACCTTGGTCTGCTGAAGCCCGGCTCCGCGGATCAGCTCTTGCAGCTGGCGCTCAAGGCCACCGAACGCAGCGGCATTAAGACACAGCGCCAGCAGCAATGCAATGGGGGTTGAGGGCAACCGGTTAATCAGAAGCATGAGATCGGTATTTATCCTGGGTATCGGGGCAGCTGTAGATAGTGATCGGCTGGGTTAACAGATGGAGTTGAGCCCAATGTGGCCACCTACCGATCCACCTGCCCCATGACCACATCGATCGACCCGACAATGGCTGGGATATCCGCCAGCAGGACGTTGCGCCCCAATTCGTGGAGGACCGACAGGTTACAGAATGTCGCTGCCCGGGCCTTGCACCGATAGGGGATCGGACCACCCTGAGACTCGAGGTAGAACCCCAGCACACCACGTGGGTTCTCCATTTCGACGTAAACTTCCCCTGGTTCTGGCTTAAAATTCCGTGGTAGTTTGGCGCGGTATTGGCCTTGGTCGCCGCTGCCCGCAGGTGGGATCATCTGAATCGCCTGGCGGATGATCTTGCAGCTTTCGATCATCTCTTTCATACGCACGATGTATCGGTCCCAGCAATCGCCCAGGGTCCCCAGCTCACCCTCGCCGACGATAACGTCAAACGCCAACTCTGGGTACAGGCTGTAGGGGTCGTCACGCCGCAGGTCGTAGGGGATCCCACTGCCTCGGATCACCGGGCCGGTCAAGGCATAGCCGATCGCTATCTCCTTGGAGATCACCCCGACATTGGCCGTGCGCTTCACAAAGATCTGATTGTAGCTAAGCAGGTCGTTGTACTCTTTGATCTTGGGTTCAAAGTAATCCAAGAACTCGGTCAGCTTGTCTAAGAAGTCCTCGGGCAGGTCGTGGGTGGAGCCACCGATCGTGAAGTACGAGTAGGTCAGCCGCGCCCCGCAGACCATCTCGAACAGGTCCAGGATGTACTCCCGCTCACGGAAGGCGTAGAGGAACGGCGTGAACGCACCGATGTCCAGACCATAGGTCCCAAACGAGACCAGGTGCGAGGCGATACGGTTCAGCTCGCCGATGATGACCCGGATACACTCTGCCCGCCTGGGCAGCTCGATGCCCGCCAGCCGCTCGGCCGCGAGGCAGAACGACCAGTTCTCGTTCATCCCCGCTAAGTAGTCCATCCGGTCGGTGTAGGGGATGAACTGGTAGTACGCGACGTTTTCCCCGATTTTTTCGGCGCAGCGGTGCAGGTACCCGATATGGGGGACCGCTTCGAGCACCATCTCCCCATCGGTGCGCAGCACGACGCGCAGCACGCCGTGCGTCGACGGGTGCTGCGGGCCCATGTTGACCAGCATCTCTTCGGTGCGGACATCCGCCTGCTGGGTGTCGTGCACCCCAGCCCCATCGGGCCGCTGCAGCAGGTACGCTTGTTCGGCGGGAGCATCGGTGGTGGTGATCATGGCGCTTATTGTAAGTGCCTACTCACCCAGGGCAACCACCCCGGCGGCGTAGCGCCCAACCCCAGCCGATGATCAAGAAGCTAAGCGTCGTGGGCTCAGGCACCACAAAATCGGTCAAAACAATCTGGTCAGACCCGGCCAGGCTGCCCGGGCCGTAGTTCACGATGAACGACCCAAACCCATCGATCGTATCCAGCCGCTCGCCCGAGGTGATGTTGGTAAACACGCCTGTGATGTCCGAATCCGCGGTCAGCAAGACAAAGGTGTCTGAAGCCGATACCAACGTTTCAAACCCATCCAGGAACGCCAGCGTCAAGACACCGTCTAGCGTGACATCCCCGTTGACATCGATGAAGTCAAACGCGGTGCCCTGAGCCGTACCGCCGATCTCAAACGACAGATCCGACCCTACAAACAAGTCCATATCACCATTGATCGTCAGCGCCCCAGCCGATAGCCCCGGGGCGATCGTGCCAGCGCTATCCACGTCTGCATTCACATCGCCCGACCCGATGAGGCTGCCGCCCTGGATATCCAACGCGGTGTTTGCGGTGATGGTTCCCCCGGTCAGCATCGTGGTCCCCGCGGTCTGGGTGAAGCCGCCCTCAAAAGACAATTCACCCTGCTGGGCGTCGACGGTGCCGGTGTTGTTGAATGCTGCGGTGATGCGGGTCTTGTCCGATCCGTCTTCGACACCCACCGACTTGGTGAGTGTGCCTTCGTTGATGAATGTGCCGGCTAGGAAGTCGGCGTCGGTCTGGATGTCCAGGCTGCCGGTCGACCCGTTGGTGAACCGGCCGCTGGCCCAGTTGCTGATGTTGGCCCCGCTCCAGGTGCCCACGCCGTTGTTGATGATCCCGCTGGAGCCGGGCCCCCCGTTGCGCCCCAGCGTCTTGACCGTAGCACCCGAGATCGCCAACCCCCCGTTGGCCACCAGCGACCCGGCGTCGCCACCGATCTGGCCGCCTGTCCAAGTTGAGCCTGAATCGTGAAGGGTTAGATCGAAGTCGCCGGTGATCGCTCCACCGGTCAGGGTGAGAATCTGGATGTTGATGTCTTGGTCCAGCGTGACGGTGCCGCCATTAATGACCGCGTCGAAGGTTTGGCCATTGTTATTGGGGAATAGCCCGGCGGTGGGGACGGTGGTCCAGTGGGTGGGGGTCGCTCCAGTTGTTTGTGGTGTTGTCCCATGTGGAAACCTGGTCGGCTGCGTGGAGTGGGAGTGTTATGGCGGCTAAAACCACCGCGGCAGCGGGGGTTTTGGCGCGGTGTCGTTGCGAAAAACAGATTGCAGCGTGGTGGCGGACCGCGATGGGGGATGCTTGTCTCATCGTATGCCTCCTTTGATTGGAGATGAAGGTGAGCGATACAGTACAGGATGTCAATTC
Source organism: Phycisphaeraceae bacterium (assembly GCA_965223655.1). Taxonomy (GTDB): domain Bacteria; phylum Planctomycetota; class Phycisphaerae; order Phycisphaerales; family Phycisphaeraceae; genus CBDCXC01. The sequence continues at coordinate 52,576 of CBDCXC010000015.1, read as the reverse complement.
TGTGAAGCCGATAGGTTAACGGAACGGAGCATTGCGTTCAAGGTTTTTTTTTATTAACTCATAAAACCACGGCCTCTGGCCGTGCGACCCGAATAGCTTCGAGCGATTCGGGGTGATGTTAGTCCTGTGGATGCGTAGGTTCTCCTTTCGGGAAGACCCGTTGGGGCAGAAAGGAGAACCTGACGAGTCATCAATGGTCTAGCCAATCCCATGTGCGTTGGGATTGCATCTATCACATCGTGATCGTACCGAAGTACCGCCGGGAAGTCTTCTTCGGCAGGAAGCGGGAGAAGGTCGGTCTGATCCTGCGACGTCTGTGTCGTCAGAAGGGGATCGAACTGATCGAGGGCCATGCGATGCCCGACCACATCCATCTGTGTCTTCGGATCCCCCCGAAGTTCAGCGTGGCGTCGACGATCGGTTTTCTCAAAGGTAAGAGCGCGGTGCGGATCCACCGAGAACTGATGCGGGAAACCCGGATGACCGGCTTGCATTTCTGGTCCACCGGTTACTGCGTGAGCACCGTGGGCCTCGACGAACAGAAGGTCCGTGCTTACATCCGAGATCAAGAAAAACTGGAAACAGGCCAAAACCACCTCGAACTTCATTAACCGTTGCTAACGGCCCCAGCGGGGCCTTCCCTACGTCCAACGGCCCCTTCGAGGGGCCTTCCCCAATACCACGGCCTCTGGCCGTGGTCGATTATTCTTTTGTTGCAGATCGTGTATGACCCAAGACAGGCACGATCTGGTGATTTTCATCGCATGGCAACCGATGAATTGAGATGCATTTACTTTTTGTTTTTGTTGGGGGTTTGGGTTGGCAGGATCATTTGGATCGCGCGGCGTTGAGGGTTGGGCATGGGGAGGTCTTCGATGCGGTTGAGCCGTCGCCATTGCCCGTAGCCGCGTCGCAGCCGGCCGGCTTGGGTTTGGGTGGTCCAGAGCCGGAATCGGATTGTTCGGTGTGTGGTGAGGTGGACAAATTCGCCCGACGTGTCGGGGCGCCAGACGAGCAATCCGGTGGTATTGGCGATCCATTGCTGTATTTTTTTGGGATCGGCTACGGCGGGCAGGTCTTGTGCGGTGGGCATCTGCCACATGCGTGACCACAGCCCGGTGTCCGGCCGCTGGTGGAAGAGGTATTGGTTGCCCCGCTTGATCGCGACGACGTGGTGGGTCACCCGGCGGGGTGGTGTGCGGGGTGTGGTGATCGGCAGGCGGTGTGCCAGGTTTTGCTGATTGGCTTGGCACAGGTTCGACACGGGGCATGGCGTGCATTGGGGTGTGCGTGGCTGGCAGACCAAGGCGCCTAATTCCATCAAGGCTTGATTGAAGTCGCCCGGGCGTTTGGGGGGCACCAATTGCTTGGCCAGCGACCACAGACCCGTGCGCACTTTTGGGTGATCGATTGGCTGCTGGATCGCCAACCAACGCGCCAACACACGCGCGACATTCCCGTCGAGCACGGGTGTTGGCTTGCCAAACGCGATCGATGCGACTGCCCCGGCGGTATACCGCCCCACGCCGGGCAGGGCCTGCAGGTCGTCGACCGTGTCGGGGACTTGGCCGCCGTGGTGCTGCACGATCTGCTTGGCTGCGGCGTGGAGGTTCCTGGCCCGTCGGTAATACCCCAGCCCCTGCCACAGCGTTAAGACCCGCTGCGGGTCGGCCTGGGCCAAGGCTTGAGGGGTAGGGAATTGGTCGATGAAACGGTGGAAGTAATCGATCACCGTGGCGACCTGGGTCTGCTGGAGCATGGCTTCGCTGACCAGCACGTGGTAGGGGTTTGGGGTGTGGCCCGGCGTGGCGCGCCAGGGCAATTGGCGCTGGTGTCGGTCGTACCACGCCAGCAGTGCGCGGCGGAGCTTTTGGCGTGTGCGTGAATCAATGGCATCGGCCGGCAAGGCCGACGCAGAGCATGGGTTGGGCGTGGCGGTCGTTGTCATATCCGCTGAGGGTGGATCGCGTGCATCGCATAACCTTCTTTTTGCCGATGGATCCATTGTAGTCAATACAATCTGTTACTTTATTGATCGCACAACGCAGCCCCAAAATCCCTCTGCACTGCAGGGAGTGGCCCCCAACGATGACCGCCCCAAGCGAACCTCAGGTCTACCTCAACGGGCAATTCTTGGCGCGGTCGCAAGCCAAGCTCGACATCGAAGACCGCGGCGCCCTGTTTGGGGACGGTGTGTATGAGGTGATGGGTTACCACGCCGGCCGACCGTTCGCGATCCAGGAACACCTGGCCAGGCTGCGGCACAGCTTAACGGGGATCCGCCTGCGGGCGCCGTCTGACCTGGATCGGTTCGAAGCGATCAGCGACCGGCTGATTGCGAACAACGGTCTGGCCAACGCCAATCTGTATTGGCAGGTAACCCGCGGCAGCGCGACGCGCAACCCGGTGATGCCCAAAGACACCGCCCCGACCGTGTTGGCGATCGCCTACCCCACCAACCCCTTGGACCCGCATGCGAAGCCCAAGGCGGTTTCCGCGATGCTGTTGGAAGACCAGCGGTGGCGTTTGTGTTGGATCAAGTCGCTGATGCTATTGCCCAATGTGCTGGCCAAGGCCCAAGCCATGGAGGCCGGTGCGGACGAAGCGATCCTTTACCGGCAAGGCCGGGTGACCGAAAGCACGTCGGCCAATGTGTTGATCGTCCATCAAGGCCAGCTGTGGACCCACCCCGCAGACCAGTGGATCCTCGGGGGGATTACCCGCCGCGTGGTGCTGGGCCTGGCTAGCCAACGCGGTATCACCATACAAGAATGCACCTATACGCCCGATCAGCTGCTCGAAGCCGACGAGGTGATGCTGTGTGGCACCACCACCCCGATCGCCGGCGTGGTAGAAGTCAACCAACGGCGCATCGGCGATGGCCAAGCGGGGCCGATCACCACCCAACTCCACGCTGCTCTGGTCAAACAGATCCTGCAATCCTGCGCGGGTTGAGGCGGCGACACCGGTCTGGGCTTGAAAAAAACCTCATCGAGAACCAGGTAGGGGCCGCGGTCGGCGAGCCACAGATCCCAAGCGGCATTGGGTTTGGCCCGGCCCGCGAGATTGCGGGCTCTCTTGTTTACATGTGTCGTTGGATATCGCGTGTGGGCGTTACGCCGCGTCGCGTTTGACCCGTCGCTTGCGCCCGACGGTGCGTTGGGTGGGGGCCATCCGGCGTTGGGGGCTCTTGGACAAGGCTTTGATTAAGTCGGTGGGGTCTTTGGCCCACAGGTCGGCGCCGATCTCTTCAGCCAGCCCGTCGGCTCGGTTGAATACGCCCCCGCCAACCACGATCTGCAGCTTCGGGCACACGCCGATCGCGTGGAGCCGGTCGATCAGCAGCCGGGTGGGCGGCACGGTGCCGGGCACCGCCCCGAAGATGACCAGGATGTCGGTGTCCATCTGCCCGATCTCGTTGACGATCTCATCGTTGGCCACGCCCCCGCCTGCGAAGTAGACGTTGTACCCGTCTGCCTCAAGCAGGTCGCACGCCATCTGGCCCGCCAGCTCTTCGGATTCTTCTGATCCGCAGACCAGCAGCAGGTTCTTGTTGCGGCGGGGAGATTGTTCGAGGCAGGGCTGGAGCTGGTGGATCAGCTCGCGCATCAAGCGGGTGGCGTAGTTGTGCGCCAGCTCGGCCAGCTGGTCGGCGCGGTATAGCTTTTGAAGGTGTTCAAGGGTTGGCCAGAATAGGCGTGCCAGGATCTTCTCTGCGGGGCAGTCTGATTCCATCAGCTCGTGCACGATCTGGCGTGTGGCGGTGCGGTGCCCGCTGATCAGGGAGGTGAAGAACCGTTCTTGGAGCACGTCGCGTCTTGGCATGGGTGGACTCCGCGGTGGCGTAGCGCTGTTGGCCCGGGTCAAACCGTGTGTTGGGGGCCTAAGGCGATCGAAAGATCGCTTGCTTGGCTGGGCTTAATGGTGTTTGCTGTAATGGGATACATGACCCTTTGTGCTTGCTTCTTGTTGTCCCTTCAATCATCGGAAGCCCGTATGAAATTCTCCATTGCCTGGGATTGATCCATGCCGCACCAACAGACATCGGCGCAATCGATCTACAAACGATTGATATAAATATATTTACGGCGACTCGAACAGGAACCCGATAATGCCCCTCCCATCGGCTACCGGAACATCAAAATGCCCCCGGGTAGCGTTATTGGGGCGTGGTTATCTTAAAAAGTGCAATACAATGAGGTGGTAAGCAAGCCAAAACAAAAGAATCGATGCCAGCCCAAGCGCATCACTCCCCATAGCCCTATCACGCCCGGCCAAGAGTAAAACCGACCGATTCACCCCCACCCACCCCCAGCAATGGCTAACATACGTATGAAAGGCTGGAGCTATCAAAGGAGCCTTGAGTTGCAGCGTCTTATTTTGATCCTCGGCTTGATCGTGGGCATGGCGATCGGTGGGGGTTGTTCGACCAACCCCGCGACAGGCCAAAGCCAGTTCAACATCTTGAGCACCGCTCAGGAGATCGCGCTTGGCCGCCAAGCCGCACCTCAATTCCTCAAAAGCTACGGGGGTGAGATCCCCGCAGCTGCGGTCACGCGCTACGTGCGCAACCTGGGCCACCGCCTCGCAGCCAAGAGCGAACGCCCCGAGCTGCCGTGGGCGTTTTACGTCGTGGATTCATCGGTGATCAACGCCTTTGCCCTGCCCGGTGGGAAGGTCTTCATCACCCGCGGGCTGCTATCCAAGCTGGAAAATGAAGCACAATTGGCCGGTGTCTTGGGCCATGAGATCGGGCACGTCACCGCGCAGCACACCGGGCAGCAGATGTCACGGGCACTGGCGCTACAAGGCGCCGCCATCGGCCTTGGGTTGGCATCCAAAAACAGCGATGAAGACTGGCTTCGTGTCTTGGGCGTAGGGACCCAGGTCGGGGGGACGCTGTTCCTGCTCAAGTTTGGGCGTGACCAGGAAAGCCAGTCCGACGAACTTGGGCTGCGCTACATGACCCGCCTAGGCTACAACCCCGTGGGGCAGCTGCAGGTGATGGCGGTCTTCCAAGCAGCCCGCGCCAACAAGCACCGGCTACCGGAGTTCCTATCCACCCACCCGCTGCCCGCTACGCGGATCGACCGGCTTGAGCAGCAGATCCATAGCCGATACCCCGATTACCAAAACCCAAGCGCCTACCGGTTCCACGCCGACCGGTACAAGGAAACTGTCTTAGACGAATTGGAGCGGCTGCCCCCGCCCAAGCACGGCTCGACCCCCAAAAAGTAAACCGGTCATCCAAGCCGACCCGGCGAGTTCTCACATGGCACCCCCCCCCACCGCGTGGACCGATCAAGCGCTGATCAACCCCCACCAGGCTTCAGACAAGGCCAGCCGCGTGCAAGCCATGTTCGCCGCGATCGCCCCGCGGTACGACCTGAACAACCGGCTGCATTCCGGTGGCCGGGACCAGGCCTGGCGACGCCGCGCCGTGCAGATGGCCCAGGTTCAACCCGGCGAGGTGGTGGTCGACATCGCCTGCGGCACGGGTGACCTGGCGATGGCGTTTGCGCGCGGGTCGGCGGGCCGGGTCATCGGGCTAGACTTTACCTGCGATATGCTCTCGCTTGCCCAGCAAAAGGCCGCAGCCGATCAGGCCCACCCCCCGCCCAGCTACCACGCCGGCGACGCCATGCGCCTGCCCCTAGCCGACTCAAGCGCCCACGTGGTGAGCATCGCGTTTGGGATCCGCAACGTGGTCGGACCCGCCCAAGCGATCCGCGAGTTCTACCGCGTGCTGCGGCCCAACGGGCGCCTGGTGATCCTGGAGTTCACCCAGCCCACGCACCCGCTGGTGCGTCGTGTCTACAACTTTTATTTCACGCGGATCATGCCCCGCACCGCCGCCCTGATCGCAGCCGACCGCAGCGGTGCCTACCGCTACCTGCCCCGCAGCGTCAACACTTTTTTGGATCAACAAGCAATGGTTGGGCTGATGCAAGACGCGGGCTTCACCCAGGCCGGTGTGCAGCCGCTGACGCTGGGGATCGCGGCGCTGTACCGCGGGGTGAAACCAGGCCCCCTGGGATATACCCATCCCGGATGAGTTTGCGATCAGCCGTTCGCCCGCGGCAGGAGATCAACAAGTTCAATCCATAAGAGGGATCCGTGTGGCGCTGGGTAGCACCGCGTATTCACCTGGCCGTGTTGCGCGCTAGCGCATGGCGGACTCATTCACTTAAAGATGGCGCCGCTTCAAAATACCCCTGCAACGCGCGCACGCCCCACCGCCCGGATCGCAGCGCCTCGATCGCTTGTGCGGCCGCTGCGGCGCCGGCGATGGTGGTGATCATCGGGATGTCGAACCGCACCGCGGTGGCGCGCAGCTTGCCTTCGTCCGATCCGGCGCCTTTGCGCACCGGGGTGTTGATGATCAGGTCGATCTCGTGGTTCTTGATCAGATCGATGGCGTTGGGTCGGCCCTCGCTGATCTTCTTGACACGCTGGGTTGGGACGCCCTGCTGGCTTAAGTAATCGTGCGTGCCGCCGGTGGTCAAGATCGCGAACCCCATCTCAAGCAGCCGCTTGGCGATCTCGACCGTGTGGGGCTTGTCGTGGGGGCGCACGGATAAGAAGATCTTGCCCGATGTGGGCAGGTGGGTGCCCGCGGCCATCTGCGACTTGGCAAACGCGATCGGGAAGCCGGGGTCGATCCCCATCACCTCGCCGGTGGACCGCATCTCCGGGCCCAGGATCACGTCCGTGCCGGGAAACTTGCTAAACGGGAAGACCGATTCCTTAACCGAGGTGTGGGCTGGGGTGGTCTCTTGCGCTTCGCCAAGCTGGCTCAGCTGTAGCCCGGCCATCACCTTGGCCGCGATTTTTGCCCACGGCACGCCGGTGGCTTTGCTGACAAACGGCACGGTGCGCGACGCGCGGGGGTTGACCTCCAACACGTAGATCTCGTCATCCGATGCACTGCCTGTGTCGCTGTGCTTGATCGCGTACTGCACGTTCATCAAACCGCGAACGTGCAGCGCCTCGGCTAGCCGGCGTGAGTGGTCCTTGAGCCGATCGATCACTTCTGTGGGCAGCGAATAGGGCGGGATCGCACAGGCGCTGTCGCCCGAGTGGATCCCGGCTTCTTCGATGTGCTCCATCACGCCACACACCATGGCTTGCGAACCGGGTGACGGCGGGTGGGTTTCTGATGTTGATCCCGTAATGGCGTCTGGGGGTGGGGCGCCGAAGTCGGCTACCACATCGACATCACACTCGATCGCCTCGGACAAGAACTGGTCGATCAGGATCGGCTGGTCGGGGATATCGCTGGCGCCTAACGCGATGGCCATGTAGTGGCGCAGCTGGGCGTCGTCGAACACGATCTCCATGGCCCGGCCGCCCAAGACAAAGCTGGGGCGCACCAGCACGGGGTACCCGATCTGGTTGGCGACTTTGACTGCTTCGTCTGCGGTGTAGCAGATCCCGTTGCCCGGCTGGCGTATGTCGAGCGTCTGAAGCAAGGCTGCGAACCGCTCGCGGTCCTCGGCTAGGTCGATCGAATCGACGCTGGTGCCGATGATCGGCGCACCGGCTTCCTGCAGCCCGTGGGCCAGGTTCAGCGGGGTTTGACCCCCGAACTGCACGATCACGCCCAGCAGCCGACCCCGCTGCGACAGCGGCGCGCCGTTGAGCTTCTCGCAGACGTTGAGCACGTCTTCGAGTGTCAGCGGCTCAAAGAACAGCATGTCGCTGGTGTCGTAATCAGTTGAGACGGTCTCGGGGTTGGAGTTGATCATGACCGACTCGTACCCCAGCTCGTTCGCGGCGAACGCGGCTTGGACGCAGCAGTAATCGAACTCGATGCCCTGCCCGATCCGGTTGGGCCCGCCGCCAAGGATGACGATCTTTTTCTTTTCACTTACTTGGGTCTCATCCTCAAACGTGCTGCGGCCGTCCGGGGTGGCGATGGGTGATTCGTAGGTTGAGTAGTAATACGGCGTGGCGGCTTCAAACTCGGCAGCGCAGGTGTCCACGAGCTTGAAGACTGTGGCGATCCCCATGCGCTGGCGGTGTCGACGCACAGCTTGGATCGTCTCGGGCGAGATCTTCCCCAGGTATAGATTCGCCAGCTGCGCGTCGGAGTAGCCCATCTGCTTGGCTTGAAACAAAACCTGGCGTGGTAGGTCGTCAAGTTTTTCGTAGCCGATTAGCACGCGTTCGAAGTCAACTAGCTGCTTGAGCTGATCGAGGAACCACGGGTCGATCAGGGTTGCTTCGTGCACCTGGTCGAGGGTCCAACCCATCTTGAACGCGTAGCGGATAAAGTGGATCCGCCCCTGGGTGGGAACATTGAGCTTGGCCCTGATTTTTTTGGCGCCGATCGGCCAGGAGGTCTCCAGCAGCTGACCGGCGGTGATGCCCCGGGTGTGCCCGCCTTGGCGCACCGACCCGTGGCCAGCACCGAGGCCTTGGGTGAGGATGTGCAGTTGATTGCTGGCTGCATTGTCAAGCCGGCTGAGCATGGCAGCATCATTGTGCAGCAACGCGGCGGCTTCCAGTGGTGTGCAACCGCTTGCGACTTTGCGCACCGCGTCCAGCGAGCCGGGGTGGTCGCGTTCCAGCCACGCCAGCGTTTCGCGCAGGCCTTCGAGCCACAGGTCTTCGTGATCCAGCCCATACCCGAACCGCTTGATCTCCATCGAGCGGATGCCCTTCTGGAAGCTCTCTTTGAAGGTTCGTCCGATGCTCATGGCCTCGCCCACGCTCTTCATCTGGGTGGTGAGTGTCTCGTCGGCTTCGGGGAATTTTTCAAAGGTCCAGCGCGGGATCTTGGTCACGACATAGTCGATCGTGGGCTCGAAGCAGGCCACGGTCTTGCCGGTGATGTCGTTGGGTAGCTCCCAGAGGTTGTAGCCCACGGCGAGTTTGGCGGCGATCTTGGCGATGGGGAACCCGGTGGCTTTCGAGGCCAGCGCCGAGCTGCGGCTCACGCGCGGGTTCATCTCGATCACGACCATGTCGCCGTTGGCGGGGTTGATCGCGAACTGGATGTTCGACCCGCCGGTCTCGACCCCGATCGCGCGGATGATCGCCGCCGACGCGTCGCGCATCCGCTGGTACTCCTTGTCGGTCAGCGTCTGGGCCGGCGCGACGGTGATCGAGTCGCCCGTGTGCACGCCCATGGGGTCGATGTTTTCGATCGAGCAGATGATCACCACGTTGTCGTCGCGGTCACGCATGACCTCCAGCTCGTACTCCTTCCAGCCGATCAGCGACTTGTCGATCAGCACCTGGGTGGTCATGGAGGCGTCGAGCCCGCGGCGGACGATCTCTTCAAACTCTTCCTTGTTGTACGCGATGCCTCCGCCTGTGCCGCCGAGGGTAAACGCGGGGCGGATAATCGCCGGCAGCCCGGTGCGTTCGAGGATTGACCACGCTTCTTGCATCGAATTCGCGGTGCCCGCGGGCGGCAGCTTCAGCCCGATCGATTCGATGATGTCCTTAAACCGTTGGCGGTCCTCGGCGCGGTGGATCACCTCGCGCGTCGCGCCGATCATCGCGACATTGAACCGGTCGAGCGTGCCGTCGTCGGATAGCTTGCAGGCGCAGTTCAACGCAGTCTGACCGCCTAGCGTGGGCAGCAGCGCGTCGATATGGAAGGGGCCGCTCTGATGGGCTTCGATGATCTTAGCCACCGCCTGGGGGGTGATCGGCTCGATGTAGGTCCGGTCGGCGAATTGGGGGTCGGTCATGATGGTGGCGGGGTTGGAGTTGACCAGCACAACCTGGTAACCCTCCTCGCGCAGGGCCTTGCACGCCTGGGTGCCCGAGTAGTCGAACTCGCAGCCCTGCCCAATCACGATTGGGCCTGATCCGAGAATGAGGATAGTTTGGATATCGGTGCGTTTGGGCATCTTGGGTCCTATCCCAGTGGGGGATCATCACCCGTGGGTGGCCAAATGGTAAGCGCCAACCCCAATTGTGACCAATACAGGGTATACCGGTCCCGATCAGGTTGATGGGGTCCGGTTCGCCCGCGGCAGGGAAATCTTCGGTGTTTTGGTGATCCCGATGCGGCAAACTCATACCCGATGGGTATAAAAACCCCCAACCAGACCTTCTGTTGGCGCAAGACAGCCCACCCGCACATCGGTTCTGTTTCCGGGCGGCTTGTGCGCACGTGTATGGGAATCGGTTCAGCGGGGCTAGTGCCCGTGGGTAGTCGCGTTGATACGGGTAGCGACATCTTGATACGCCGGCACCGTGACGTGCATACCCGCCTTGAGGTCGGATACGGCAGCGTCCTTGCCGTCGATCTTGACCTTGGTCTGGTCGTCGGTCTTCACGGTGATGGGCTGCCCCTTGTTGTCCTGGATGGTCACATCGCCGCCTTCGACCTGAGAGATGGTCCCGTGAATGGCTGGGTGTTTCTCGCCCGCTTGAGTGGCCGAAACCATGCTGATTGACCAGAACATGACCAAGGCGAACAGGACGGAATAGTTGCGTATCTGTGACATAGTAAAAACTCCTGCAAGCAAGGCATCTAAAAGCCCTGCCGTAAACCAGCGGGTGGCCTCCAATCCGAACCTTTCGTGATGGATCACCCGAAGGTATGAATGATAACAAGATCTACGCATCGCGTATGAAACTGCCGCGTCGGGAACACCGAAACACCGAAGATTTCCCTGCCGCGGGCGAACCGGACCCCGTCAACCTGATCGGGACTGGTATACATTTGTTCTCCACGAGGGAAAAGGGTGGGGTCTTTTTTCCGCCCCCGGCCTTGACGTGACCTAATAATCACGTTACTATTTAGTAACTATTGTCGGTTCATGCCACGCAACAACCACGAAGGAGAACCCAGATGGACCTGCGGAACCTGACATTGGATATTGATCAGCACATCGATATCCAGGCCCCGATCAGCGAGGTCTTTGAGGGGCTGGTGCATCAGCTTAGTGCAGGCAACACAACCCCGGGCGATAAGCCGATGCCCATGTGCCTCGAGCGCTGGCCGGGCGGGCGGTGGTTTCGAGACCTGGGCGACCAGGCCGGGCACCTGTGGGGGTTTGTTCAGGTGATCAAGCCGCCGACGTTGTTTGAGTTATTCGGCCCGATGTTCATGTCCTACCCCACTGCGGGTCATCTGCAGATCCGTCTGACCGAAGAGGCCGGCGGCACACGCGTGGCGTTGCGGCACCGGGCGTTGGGGTTGATCGAAAAGGATCACCGGGAAGGTGTGGCCCACGGCTGGTCGCACTATTTGAATTGCATTAAGCGTCGTTGTGAGTGATTCATCACGCTGCGTTTGACACGCTGGTAAAGGGCTGCCGGTAGACGTGTTTGAGGTAAGGCAGATGTCAAACAAACTCGACGCCATCTGGAAAGCGCTGTCGGACCCTACTCGCCGGGCTATCCTCGATCTGCTGCGCGACGGGCCTCGTACGACGACTGAGATTGTCGAGGCCTGCCCCCACCTCACCCGGTTTGGGGTGATGAAGCACATCGAAGTCTTGCGTGGTGCGGGGCTGATCAACACCCGGGAGGACGGGCGCCGCCGTGTAAACGCGATCAACGCGGTACCGATCCGTCGGATCTATAAGCACTGGGTGAGCAAGTATGAAGATCTTTGGGCGACCAAGCTTATGGGGCTGAAGGGCACGGTCGAAAACCAGGGAGGGCGATAGACCCATCGGGTATGGGTTTGCGGGGTTGCGTAGAACATGCCGCGGTTACGCCAGCGCGGCGGAACCGGCGATGATTTCTGATAGCTCGGTGGTGATCGCGGCTTGTCGGGCGCGGTTGTAGCTTCGGGTGAGCTCTTTGCCCATTTTTCCGGCGCTATCGGTTGCGGACTTCATGGCGACCATGCGCGCGATGTGCTCGCTGACAGCGGCCTCATTGAAGCGCTGCACCAGCTGGGTCTTCACCGCTACGGGCAGCAGCTCCTCCAACAGCTGTTGAGGGTCGGGTGAGAAATCATACGTCTGCCCGATATCGGTTCCGGCCACGGGTGGTATGGCCGGCTGGGCGTCTTGTGGTGTTTCGTTGGCCAGCGGCAGCAGCTGGACCACCTGGGGGCTTTGTCGGGCTGCGGAGTGGAACGCCATCGACGCCACGTGGATCGAATCGTACGCCCCGCCGATAAACGCTTGCATGTATCGGTCGGCGAGCTGTTCGACGGCTTGCCGGTCTGGGTTGTCGTTGAATTGGCTAAGGAAAGACTTGACCGGGACCCCAGCGAACTTGAAAAAGGCCATCCCCTTTTTACCCGCGACCTCCAGGTCGATCGCCAGGCCGGGGTCACGCTGGAGGAACGCGCCCGCGGTGCGTAGCACGTTGGCGTTGTAGCCCCCGCACAGGCCGCGGTTGGCCGTGAGCACCAGCAGCAGGCGGCGGCTGGCCGGCTCTGGGGGCGGCCTAAGCAGCGGGTGGTCGGCGGCGCCGGCTGCCCCCAATTCGCCCACCAGCTCGGTGATTTTTTGCGCAAACGGCTGGGCCGCGGTGGCGCGCTTCTGGGCTGACTGAAACTTGGCTGTGGCGATCATCTGCATCGTCTTGGTGATGCGGCGGATGTTCGCGACCGCCTTCATACGGCCCTTGATTTCTCGGGTCTTTCCCACAGCGGGGTATCATAGCGAGTGGCCAAGAAAAAACGAGCCGGCCCCCTTAGGCCTTTTGCGGGCGCTGCAGCGGGCGAGATCGCCCGCTGCTTGGTGGGTGTGCCAAGCTTTGCTAAAGCGATCGGTCTTGTGGGCTTTGCGGGGGTGCGGTGTGGGTTGGTGGCGTTGTGGCGTTGGGTGAAGGCCAAGCCTGCCGGGCCATTCATCCTCTAAATTTTTGATGCTGTTGCCATTAGGATATACGCATCGCGTCTGAAACTGCCGCGTCGGAGACGCGAAAACACCGAAGGACGCCCTGCCGCGGGCGAACGGGACCCCGTCAACCTGATCGGGATAGGTATAGAATCGCAGGGCTTTGGCTGGATCGGTGTCATCCCTCATCGTGGTATCAGGGGGACGCTCGAATCGCCCTTCGGGTTGGTGTAGACTCTCTTGCATGAAATGTTTTTAGGATAAACCCGGTTGATTGATCGCCATGGACTACATTCAAATCACCGCAAGCCAGCGTCGGGTGATGCTCGACACGATCGGCGTGTCCCGTGAGGAGCAGCTGTACGCCAACCTCCCTTCACGGTGCCGGCTGCAGCAGCCGTTGGCCTTAGAAGGGTTAGCGCATGGCTTGAGTGAGCTGGAGCTTGTCCGCCGGCTTGATGGGATCGCCAGCCAGAATCGTGCTGCGGGCAGCCATGGGGCCAGCTGCTTTTTGGGGGCGGGTGCGTACGACCATTTCATCCCCGCGGTGGTGGATGACTTGGCGCATCAGGGTGCGTTTCTGACGGCCTATACCCCCTATCAAGCCGAGGCGTCGCAGGGCTCGCTGCAGGCGTTTTTTGAGTTTCAAACCCAGATCAGCCGGCTCACGGGCTTGGATATTGCCAACGCGTCGCTTTACGAGGGTGCGACCGCGGTGGCTGAGGCGGTGCTGATGGCGTTGCATGTGTCGGGTAAGCAGCGGGTGGTCATGGCGTCAACGCTGCACCCAGACTATCTGCGGGTGGTGCGTACGTATCTGTCGGATCTATCGGTGCAGCTGGTTGAGGTTTCGGCGTGCGCCCAAACGGGTACGGTCGATCGCGGTGCGGTGAAGCAAGCGGTGAGCGAGGGTGAGACGGCTTGCGTGGTTGTGCAGTCGCCCAACGTCTACGGGTTGGTCGAGGATTGGGCGGGGCTGTTTGCTGAGGCGCACCAAGAAGCACGCACGATGGCGGTGGCGGTGTTCAACCCAATTGCGTGCGGCCTGCTCAAGCGGCCGGGCGACTGCGGGGCGGATATCGCTTCGGGCGAGGGTCAGGCGTTAGGGATCCCGATGCAGTACGGCGGTCCTTACTTGGGGCTGTTTGCGGCCAGGGACCAGTTGGTGCGTAAGATGCCGGGTCGGTTGGTTGGCCAGACCGTTGACCAGGACGGCCGCAGGGGGTATTGCCTGACGCTGCAGACGCGTGAGCAGCATATCCGTGGCGCCAAGGCGACAAGCAACATCTGTACAAACCAAGGGTTGTTGGCGCTGCGTGCCACGATCTACCTCAACGCGATGGGGCCTGGGGGGCTGCGCGAGGTTGCGCGTCAGTGCTACCACAAGGCCCACTATGCGGCGGATCAGATCGCGGGATTGGACGGCTATGCGTTGGCATACCCAGGTGTCTTTTTCAATGAATTTGTGGTGCGCTGCCCGGTGCCCGCTAAGCAATTGATCGAAGCGGGTCGTAGCCGGCGTATCTTCCCGGGGTTGGATTGTGCTGGCCTAGGCGTTGGGGGGGAAAACCAGCTGCTGGTCGCGGTGACGGAGAAGCGTAGCCGCGTGGAGATCGATGCGCTTGTTGCGTTACTCAAGGATGCTGTATGACACCCGCAACCACCGTGATGGAGCAACCCCAAGCACCGGCCGCCACCCCAAAGCCGGCTCACCAAGCAACCGATGGCCGCGACGCCATGAAGCTGATTTTTGAGAAGTCGACCCCCGGCGCGTGCGCGGTGGATCTATCGGCGCTGGACGTGCCCGAATCCGCGGTGCCTGACGCGGTGTTGAGCGATACCCCGCTGGCGTTGCCCGAGGTTGGGCAGCTGGACCTGGTGCGTCATTACACCCACTTGGCGGCCCTCAACTTTTCGGTGGACGCCAATTTTTATCCGCTGGGTTCGTGCACGATGAAGTACAACCCGCGTGTGAATGAGGCGGCTGCGGCCAAGCCGTTGTTCACCGGGCTGCACCCGCTACAGGAGGATGCCGACACCCAGGGGGCGCTTGGCCTGATGTATCAGCTGCGTGTGTGGCTAGCGCAGATCGCGGGGTTGGACGAGGTTTGCCTCCAGCCCTGCGCCGGTGCTCACGGGGAGTACACCGCGTTAAAGGTGATCCGCGCTTATTTCCAGGACTCGGAGGGTGGTAACGCCCCGGGGCGTCGGAAGGTGTTGGCGCCGGATACGGCACACGGCACCAACCCTGCCAGCTGCACGGCCTGCGGCTGTAGCGTGACACAGGTGCCCTCTCGTGACGGGTTGGTCGATCTGGATGCGTTGAGGTCGATGGTCGATGAAGAAACGGCGGCGTTGATGATTACCAACCCCAACACCGCGGGTTTGTTCGATGGGACGATCACGCGGATTGCCGAGATCCTCCATGACGCGGGTGCGTTGCTGTATCTGGATGGCGCGAACATGAACGCGATTGTGGGTGTGAGCCGGCCGGGCGATTTTGGTGTTGATGTGATGCACTACAACACCCATAAGACGTTTTCGACCCCACACGGTTGCGGCGGCCCGGGTGCGGGCCCGATCGCGGTGCGTGGGTTTTTGAGCCCGTACCTGCCTGTGCCTCAGGTGGTGAAGCAGCCCGCGGGGGGCGGTTTGGACGGGGAAGGCGCCGGTGGGTATGCGTATCGGCTGGATTGGGATCGGCCCAAATCGATCGGGAAGGTGCGCAGCTTTACCGGTCAGTTCGGGGTGTTGCTGCGTTGCTGGGCGTATATTGCAGCCTGCGGGCCCGCGGGGTTGCGGCGTGTGGCCCAGACCGCGGTGCTTAGCGCGAATTATCTGGCGGCTCGTTTACGCGATCGGTTCGAGACCCCCTACTTTGACCCTGGGGCGGGTCGGTACTGCGCCCATGAGTTTATTACGGTCCCTAAGCAGCTGCTATCTAAGGGCGTGTTGCTCAACGACATCGCCAAGCGGCTGATCGATTATGGGGTCCACCCCCCCACGATGCACTGGCCGGTGCATGACTGCTTGATGATCGAGCCCACCGAGACAGAGAGCCTAGAGACGCTCGATCGGTTTGTTGAGGCCATGGCCCACATCGCCCAGGAGATCGACCAGAACCCACAATTGGTTCGGACTGCCCCTCATACCAGGACACTGCGGCGGCTTGACGAGGTCGCTGGGGCCCGCAACCCGGTTCTGACGTATCGCCCGTGACGGTTTAGTGAACTTCTGGCGTGGTGGCCACGTAATGTATCATAGTTCTGTATCGTGTGTTATAATCAATCAGCGGGTTGGGGTGGGGGGTGGATGAAGTAGAACAAGCCATGGGTTTTGGTGTGATTCGGCTGCCCAATGCCCACCCGACACCCGATAAGGAGTAATCATGCTTGGCTTCATGTTTGCTGAGATCAAGGCCAGACGCAAGCATTCATCCGATGATGCAAAGGGGTCTTCGCCAACGGACAGCGAACTGACCCTCGATGAAGAAAAAGAAGAATTAGGTGACGAGATCAACGCGGTGCTGTTGTCGCTGCTGCCTTGGGGGATCTCAATCCTTTTCCATGTGGGTTTGGTGCTTCTTGCTATTTTTGTGGTCTGGTCCACCATCGAGCCGCTGAACCAGGATGAGGAGGTGATCATCCCGATCGCGCGTCTGAGCGTGACCCCCGGTGCGCCGCTGACGATGAAGACCACCAAGAAAAAGATCAAGTCCAAGCAGCGGGTGATGACCAAGAGCATCCGCCAGACACCCACGAAACTCAGCAGCCAAGTGGACGCCAAGATCCCTTTGATCGGGGCTTCGGGCGGTGCGCCGGGCAAGGCCAGCCCATTTGGGACCACGGTCCGCACCGACAGCGGCGCCCGGGCAACGCTTTATGGCAGCGGCGGTAACGCGAAGCGGTTGGCGTATATCATCGATGCTTCGGGTTCCTTGTTGGACTCCATGCCGTTTGTGATCAACGAGATCAAGCGGTCGATTAGCCAGCTATCCGATAAGCAGACGTTTACCGTGATTTTCTTCCAGGGTGAAGAGGCGATCGAGATCCCCCCCCCAGGCCTGAAAAAGGCGACCTCGGAAAATAAGCAGCTCGTGATCAATTGGATCGATATGGATAGTGGAAACGTTGTGCCCAAAGGGCGGTCCAACCCGGTCAAAGCGGTTGCCGCTGCGTTGCGGTACAAACCGCAGCTGGTGTTCTTGCTGTCAGACAATATTACCGGTCAGGGGCAGTACGAAATGAATCAGAAGCGTTTATTGGCGGAAATCAAGAAAGCGAACACCGCCAATACCAAGATCAATACGATTCAATTTCTTTACCCCGATCCTCTTGTGAAGGTTGGTCTTAAGCCCACGATGGAATTGATTAGCGAAAGCACCGGCGGGATCTACAAGTTTGTTGATGGTCGTGAGTTAGGCATCCAATGGTAGTTTTTCCCCAGACGGAACAGGGCACGCAGGGCGCTGCAGGCATGGGTCGAGCCATGCAACACCGCGATGTTATCGGTTCACGCCGTGTCGGGGCAAGGTGGTGCTGGGTGGTGGTGGGCATCGCCCATCTGGTTCTTGGGGTCCCAAGCCATCCCACCGCCCAGGCGGATGAGATCAAGCTGGGGGGGTTCTGGATCAAAGATGTGAGCATCCAGGCGATCGAAAACGATCATGTGGTGTACTACAACCGGGTTGGGACGGAATTTGCCCGCCCCCTCGAAACGGTACAGGGTATACGGATCGAAGCCTACCCCCAGCTCAGGCAAGCCGAGGAAGCGATTGCCAATGGCAATTACCGTCAGGCTCAGGAGACGCTGCTCAAAGCGTATAGCAAAGCCAGGTCATCATGGCTCAAGCAGTGGGTGGGGCATTTGCTGGTTGGGGTCTATGATCACTTGGGGATGGCGCGCGAAGCGGTGGATCTGTTTTTGCGCTTAGCGCGAGAAGGAGCACCGCTGTTTTACTTGTCACACCCCCCCATCGAGTCATTACTTCAGTTAGAAAATGGGGTTAAGGTGAATCTCCGGAAACAGATCCGCCTGACCATCGAGTACATGACCGGCCGACCCGAAGCCGGCTTTTTAGAGCAATGGCTTCAACGGATCGACCTGGACAACACGCCGGTAAAGGTTGAGTTGGGGCACAACGGTGATGGCAATGACACGCCTGAGTCTGGGGTTGAAACGGCGGTGGTACAACCCCGGGTGACCCTAGCGCGGGCTTTGGACATCGCGGACCCGATCACGGTACTTTTGGCTAACAATCAATTTGAACAGGCGTTATCTCAGGTCAATGCCCTGATTGCCAAAGATAACCGCAATTTATCCGCCCGGCTATATCAGCGTGGTTTAGCTCAAATGGGGTTGGCGTTGGCCAGCGACGATCAAGACCACTACCTCGATGCGGGGTTAAGTTTTATGCGTGTGGTGGCGTATTTCCCTTTCAGCAGCTACGCCGGGCCAAGCCTGGTGGAGGCTGGTTGGATCCATAGCAAGATCGGCCAAGCGGAGATCGCGGAGCGTCTGTACGCTAGGGCCGCACCGATGATCGAAAACCAAGAAGACCCCCGCTACGCCGCTCGCCTACAACAACTGATCGAGGAGATTGATTGACCGGTAAGACCTCAATCCAAGCCATGGACAAGAAGATGATGAACCCCCGCCCGCCGTTAGGACGCTTTTCCGGATCCGCCGGCGGCGCTATGCGCGTATTGATCCACAATGCCGTCTTTATCCCTTGTGGGGATAGATGGTAAGATTGGTTGCAGGATCCATCGTTCGTTGAGTCCATGCAAACCGTATAGGAGAATCAATTTGATGCGTCGTGCTTTTTCTGTGTGGCTGGCTGTATGCCTCTGCTTGTGGGCTGGGCCTATGGCGATGGCTCAAGACGAACCGGCGGTGACACACAGCTGGTTCAGGATGTTTCTGTGGAACGACGATGTGATCGGTCTGGTGATTATCTGGGTATTGCTGATGATGTCGGCGTTGAGCATTGGTTTTACGATCAAGCTGCTGATCGACAACCGCCGCCCGACAATCGTCCCGGAAGACACCCAGCAGCAGCTCCAAGCGATGCTGGCCGAGAAGCGTTACCGTGAAGCGATCGAGTATGCCGGCAGCGACCCCAGCTACTTAGGCAAGATCGTCAGCTCCGGTTTGAACGAGGCCAGCAATGGGTACGGGGCGATGGAGCGTGCGATCGAGGAGGCGGGCGACGCGGAAACCACCCGGATGCTCCGGCCGATCGAGTACCTCAATGTGTTGGGGAACATCGCGCCGATGATGGGTCTGTTTGGCACGGTTTATGGCATGATTGTGGCGTTCCAGAAGCTGGTAGAGAGCGGCGGCAAGCCGGATCCGGGTAAGCTGGCGGCGGGTATCTCGACGGCGTTGGTGACCACCTTTTGGGGGCTGGTGGTGGCGATGCCCGCGCTGGCGGCCTATGCGTTGATCCGCAACAAGGTCGACGCCCTGGCCAGCGAGGGGTTGATCATGGCCGAGGAGATTATCAAGCCGTTTAAGCCCGCGGCCAAGAAGTCCGCCGGCTCAGGCACGCGGCTGCGCAGCGGGGCTAGGTCAAGCGCTGAGCGGGGGTAGATCCGTCGCTGTTTGTGGCGGTGAGCCCAAGCCGGGCTTGTACCGCTCACGATCAGACGGCCGCGGGCGGCTTGCTTTAGCGCAGCATGAGCTAAGCCCAAGGGCGTAGCTTAACCAGAGGCATTTGAAAAATGTGGCGTGGAACGGTGGCCACCGATCCACCGGGGTAGAAAAAACGGAGACCCGATTTGGAAGCAAGCAGTCATTGGATCGCTGCGTCGATCCCGACCCGGAGCGTCTTAAACGCGGTAGTGGTTTGTCGGTGGCGATGGCCTGCTGTTTGGTGGCGGGTCTTGCTGGTGGCGTCGCGGGGCTGTCGTGCGCCGCGGCCATGGGGCGGGTTGCATGATCGCACCGGGGCCGTGGTTAGGCGGAGGTCTACGGATGTCTAAGGTCCACAAGAAAGGCCCCACGAGCCCTGAGATGAACATGACGCCGATGATCGATGTCGTGTTCCAGCTGATCGTATTCTTTATGCTGGTGAACAATATTATCTCTGAAGAAGCGGTGCTGATGATTGTGCCAGACCTCGAGGACCCCAAGACCCGAGAGCTCGGTGAGGAGGACCGCATCACCGTCAACGTCGCGCCCCAGAACTACGACCCCAGCAGGAAGATCGGGGACCTGAACATCCCGGGCGAAGCGTCGCTGGTCAAAGTGGGGTTGAAAGAGTACAAGATCGACGAGATGGAACAAGTGACCGAGGCGCTCAAAGAGGCCAAGGCCCTAAACGAAAACATCGAGGTGTTGCTGCGGGCCGATAGCGGTCTGTTTTACGACGAGGTCCAGCCCGTGATGCAGGCGATCACGACGGCGGGGATTGTCAAGGTCAACCTCGTGGCGTACCTGCCCGAGGACGAAAGGTAGGCGCCGTGCCCAAGGCCAATCCATACGCATCAGCGGATGACTTCGTGCCACAGGACGGTGGGTTAGACGAGACGGTGCACCACATCTCTCAGCGTCAGAAGCGCAACAAGCGCGATATCAGCGCGGGGAGCATGCACCTGAACCTGACCTCGATGATCGATGTGGTGTTCCAGCTTCTGATCTACTTTGTGGTGACCTCTAGCTTTGCCGTGGGTGAGGGGGTGATCACGGCTAAGCTGCCGACCGGGCCTGGGAACCCCCAAAAACACAAGAAGCCGCCCGATCGGCCGCTGAAGATCGTGGTCAATTCCGCTGGAGATATCGGCACCAACTACCAGGTGTATATCGAAGGGTTGGCTGGCCGGCCCAACAATTTTGCCGACCTGGCGGACCTGCTGATCCAGCTGCAGTACGACCCGCAGCGTGGCCTCAACGGGGCGTACAAACCCGACAACCCTGTGATTATCAAGCCCGATGGCAGTATCCGCTGGCAGCACGTGGTCAACGCGTTTAACGCCACGGTCAAGGCCCGGTACTCCAACGTGAGCTTCGCTCAGGCCCAATCGCCGGAAGAAAACTGACGCTGCCGTGAGCAGGTGTGCCGGCGGCGGGCTTGTTTTGAGACGAGCGGGTGGGCCGATCCAAAAACGTTGGGGCAAGCCCGGCTAAGCTCAAGCATGGATCCATGGGTTGACGGCGGCGCGCCTCGCCAGGGTTGGGATGCATGAGGCGGATCTTTGATACAGGGTGTTCAATGCAAGAATCGCGTTTAAGCCAAACAGACTCATGAAGCCGCTGCTCAATAAAACCTGCCTCTCACTGGCGTTGTTAGGGTTTGTGATCCCATGGCCCGCCGCGGGCCAGCTATCGCAGCTTGACAGCGGGCCGCTGATCGAAGCGCTGACTCAGGAGGGGATGGGCGATTTATTGACGCACCTGGATCGCGGCACCCCCCCCGATGATCTGGTGAGCCACCAATTAATCCGCATCGCTCAGCTGCGTCTCCAATTGGCCGCCCCTCAGCTTAGCGCCGCCGATCGTATGGCCGCATATGAGCAGGTGATCGAAGCGATGCGGGCGTTGGTCAACGACCACGCAGAGCACCACCAGAGGCCGGTGTGGCAGACCGACATGGCGCAGCTCCTGCTGTTCGATTATTTGCAGGCTTCGAAACAGCGTGCCGCAGCGTTTTATGAATTTGGCGTGCCCACAAAGGGCCAAAGAAAAGCGTTTGAGTCGGCCGTCGCGCTGGCCCTTGAACAGCTGGCCGACGCCGACGTGCGGTTTTTTCAGCTCGAAGCCCAGCTGCCCCGCGAGCCGGACCATGAAACCAAGCGCGTCAACACGGGTCTGTGGGCGAGGATGATGGATGAATACTACAAGACCAAGACGCCATACCTGCTGGCTCATGCGGCTTATTACACGGCGTTGTTGGGTGAGGATCACCCGTACTACCAGAACCTGGACAACCCGAAGATCCCCCGTCAGCAGAACGACCCACAGCAGGAGCGTGCCCGTTTATGCCAGCTGGCGGTCGAAAGCCTGGATCGTCTAGCGGTTGACGTTAACGATCGGTTTCAGGTCCGCCTGGCGTCGCAGTGCTTGGCCGGGCGGGCGCTGTTGAAGCAAGGCCAGATTGAACAAGCCCTTGAACGCTTTGATCAGATCATCCTCCAAGAGGATCAAGAATCGACCCCCCATTTTTTGAGCCAGCTGGGCAAAGCCGTGGCGGTCGACAGCAAAGGGGCCGCGGATACGGCGTGGGCGCTTTTGGCCGACCTGACCAACCACGCCTTGGTCAAGCGTGACCTGTTGCTGCGGCTGCTGGTTATCGACCAAATGCACCGCTTGAAGCTCGCCCATGCCCAAAATCTACCGCCCGATCAGCGCCCGATGGCGATTGCCCAAGCGTACGAGCCTTACGAAGCGCTGCTGTCTGACCCCGCCCTTGGTGAGGATGCGGTCGGGCTCAAAAACTATGTCTACGACCGCTGGGAGTCGATGATCCAGCCGGATCAGGACGTGTCGAGCCTCCCCGATTCGGTGCTGGCTGCCGCGGGCGAGAGGGCGCGGATCCGAGGCCAAGCCCAAGCGTTTGAAGCCGAGCAGCTCGAGCAGGCCGGCCAACCCCAGCCCGCCGCTGAGTTGTTTGCCCAGGCCAAGCCTAAACTCGAACGCGCGGTCGCCATCTGCACCGCCCTGCTCAAACGAGAAAACCTCACGCCACGCGTGCGGGCCAATACCATGTTTAACCTCGGCTGGGCACAATACCTGTTGGCCCAGGGGGACCCGCTGCAAACGATCGACGCGGCGATCCTATGGGGCGAGTTGGCGGGGCAGATGCCCGACCAGCCCATCGCAGAAGAAGCGATCAAAACCGCGATCACCGTGTTGCGGCACTTCCATACGTACCAGCCCAAGCCACACGGCGCAGCCCAGGCCTACGAGCAGGTCGGGGCGGTCTTGTTCGAGCACTTCCCCACCAGCGCGGTGGCGGATGATGAACGGGTCAACTACGCGTTTTACGTCCTGGCGCCAAAGGGCGAGCACGCCAAAGCCGTTGAGATCTTGAGCAAGGCTCCTAAAAACCACCCGCTGTATTTCGAAGCCCGGCGGGAGATGCTGCTTAGCCTGCAGAAGATATTTGAACAGGCCCAGAAGGTCGCCGACAAGGCGACGGCTCAGAAACGCCTGCAAGCAACGGCGACCGAACTGATCGAAGAAGCGCAGGCCCTACCCCCCGGCACCGACCCTGAGCAGGCCGCCGCGGCCAAGAACGCCCAGGGCATGGCCACGCTGATCCTAGCCGATGTGGCGATCGCCAACAGCAAGACCCAAGAAGCATTGCGGCTGCTTGAAGGGTTCGATCAACGGTTTGAAGGCCACCCCGAGTTGATCCGTGAATCGTTGTCGAAATCGATTGTTGCCTTAGCGCAAGCCGGTCAATTCGGGGCGCTGGTGAACCAAGCCAAAGCGATGATGGATCTGTTTCCTGACGACGCGGCGGCGGTGATCGACGGTGTCCTGACCGATCTGACCCAGCGGATCGATCGGCTGCGCCGCGACGCGCAAGACGAGCTGGTCCAACAAAAAAAAGAGCGGATGCTCGACCAAGCCAAGAGCTTAGCCGAGGCGGCTCGGATGCTGTCTGAGCTGTTGTTGGATTGGGCGGTCCGGCAGAAGCTCGATGAGGACGACCTCGTGCCCTACAAACTGATGCTGTCGCGTGCGATGCGGTTGTCTGGTCAGGCCAAAGGGGCTTTGGATATCCTCGAACCCTTGTTAGCGCAAACCCCCGGCGATACCGACCTGATCTATAATATGGGTGAGACGCTGTTTGAGATGGGTGGGGAACAATCGTTGATCCAAGCCGCGGAATATTACGACCGCCTGATCGGTGGCTTGGGCCCGCCTTACCCGCCGGTCTGGTGGGGCTCATGGGTGCGCCGGCTACAGATTATGGACCAACTCAATGCGTCCGTTGCAGACATCCCGCTGCGTGTGCGTGCATTGGAATTGACCGACCCGAACCTCGGGGGTGAGCCTTACCGAACCGAATTCAAGCGGCTTCAGACGAAGCACGCCACCTATTAGGCTTTGCCACAGGAGCATGAGACCATGGATTACAGAGCGATCGCCGGCACCGACCTCGAGGTCAGCTTATTGGGGTTTGGCAACTTTGTGTTTGGCACCAACTGGTGGGGCAGCTTCAGCGACGATGACGGGCGTCGGCTGCAAAACCGGGCGTTTGATCTGGGTGTGAATTTTTTCGACACCGCGCCGGCTTACGGCAACGGGCGGGCCGAGAGGCTGATGGCCGAAACGATCCGATACGCCGGGCGGGACAACCTGGTGTTGTCGACCAAGTTTGGCTACGACTTTTACACCGACCCGGGCGAGTCGGGCGGGCACCGCGAGCGGCGTCAGGATTTTAGCCCTGGCTTTATCCGGTACGAACTCGAACAATCGCTTAGCCGCCTGGGGACAGACCGCATCGACCTGTATCAGGCGCACAACATCAAGCTCCCCCAGTTCGCCGATGAGCTATTTGAAACGCTTGACCAACTTAAACAGGAAGGCAAGGTGCGCTATTGGGGTGTGGCGTTGGGGCCCGCAATCGGGTGGCGGGAAGAAGGCTATCAATCCCTGATCGATCACCACGCCGCCACCGTCCAAACGGTGTTCAACCTATACGAACAAGACCCCGGCCGAGAGTTTTGTCAGATCGCTCAGCAGCAGGGCCGCGGGGCGGTCATCGCGCGGGTGCCGACCCATTCGGGGATCCTCGATGAAGAATTTGACTCACCCAACCACCAGTTCCCCAGCTGGGACCACCGGAAGTTTCGCGATCGGAATTGGCTGATCTATGGCTTGAAGAAGAACGAAATCATCCGCCCCATCGCCCACCAGCATGGCTGCTCCATCCGTCAGCTGTCGCTAAAATGGCTCGCGAGCTGGCCAACGCTTTGCTCCATCGAGCCCAATATCCTTTGTGAAAAAGACCTGATCGAAATGGCCCAAGCGTGCGACGGGAGATACCTAGACCCTGCGACGTTAACCAAGATCGATCAGCTCTACGCCACTGATTTTTACTTGGGTGCCGATGCCCATCCCTGTGATTGGAAATCCAGCACCACCCCCACGGGGACCATCCGAAGCGAGTACCAGCGGCCCCAGCTGATCCACGAACGCCCCACTGAAAGCCACAGCGTTCCCGCCTGAGTTTGTGTTGTGCGCACAACCGTGGCTTTCCCCCCTTAATTGTGGGCGGCTATCGCACCACCGATCATCCCAGCCGCTTTTCTAGCCCCTGCCTTAGGGTAGGCAGGGGTAAAGGCGTCGATTCAGGGCACACCCGATGGCGTTTCAATCTTTTAATCATTCGCCCTTAAAATAGACCCATCGGGTATGCATAGAAGGAACACACGATGACGCCTCGGCCCACGAAGATTGAAACACTGGAGGATGTGAAGATATGGATCGCCGATCATGATGGGCGCATCGATCAGCTCTGGAGTGACCAGCACCGCTGGAATGAGAAGGCCGAGCACAAGATCGGCCAGCTAGACAACCGCGTGAATTCACTCGAACGCCGGGTGATGTGGTTTTCCGGTGCCGCCGCGGCGATTGGCGCGTTCGCGGGTGTCTTCCTCCAGAACATCCTGTAACTGTGATAGGCTTGGGTGCATGGACCTAAGCGTATGCCAACAAATTTTGGTGTTCGGCGGGAGTTTCAACCCACCGCACGTGGCCCATACGCAGCTGCCCGTCAAGGTGATGGAGACGCTGGGGGCCGACGCGGTGGTGTATGTGCCCGCGGGCCATCACCCGCTGAAGGGGCCTCAAAGCGATGCTTCTGCCGATCACCGGTTGGCGATGCTGAAACTCGCGTTGCAAGGCGTGCCCCGCGCCTGCATCTTGACAACAGAGATCGATCGGTCTGTGGTGGCGGGGCGATCCGGGGCAGGACAGAAACCCACCAGCACACCCGCTTACACGGTCGACACCCTCGAGCAGTTAAGAGAAAAACTTGGGCCCCGCCTCCAGATGCGCTTATTGATCGGTGGCGACAACCTGCGGGTATTTGATCGGTGGTATCGGTCCAAGCGGATTGTCGAGCTGGCGCCGCCAGCCGTGATGGTACGGCCGCCCGACACGCGTGAAGCGCTGCTCGCCTCATTGCCCAAGGGGTACCAGGCTAGCGAATGGGGCCCTAGGCTCATCGATGTACCAAGGATTGATGTGAGCTCCACTCAGGTCCGCAACCACACCGCACGGGGCGGATCGATCACGGGCTTGGTGTTGCCGGCTGTTGAAGCGTATATCCAGCAACACAAGCTCTATACGCATGGGGGATAAAAAAAATCGCATCCGTCACTACAAAAACCATGGACAATGACCAACATGACCACCTGACACCCACAACAGCCGCTACGGTCGTGGCTCGTCATGGACGATCACAGATCGCCACTTCATGCAGGCGTGTCTTATTTGCCATCCTCGTCTTTGGGGTTAATGTCTTTGAAGAGGTCTTCGACGCCCTTGCCGATTTCTTCGACTCCTTTTCCGATGTCCTCGACGGCTTTTTCAACGCCTTTTCCGATCTCCTCGGCGGCTTTGCCGGCTTCCTTGCCGACGTCGACGACGACCTTGCCCACCTCACCCACGACCTCGACGGCGCCTACCCCCAGTTTGCCTAACGCCTCCAGCCCCTGGCCCAGCCCGTCGAGGATCGGGCCGGGGATGATGTCGGCCCCTTTGTTGAGCACCGCGCTGAGCATCGCTTGGAGGATCACCCCGCTCAGCTGCGACAGCACCACCCCCCCACCGGTCTCCGAGCCAACGTCTTTGAGCTCGATCTTGGGGATCTCGAACCGGACCTGCGTGAGCTTGCCGCCTGCGGGCAGCAGGTTGGCGTGGACCACGATGTCGCGGATCTCGATCTCGTGGATGAGGAACTTTTTGCCGGGCTGGTCGGGTTGGTCTTCCTCGGGCTGGGGCTCGTCATCAGGCTGGCCTTTGTCGAGGTTTTCGAGGATCACCTCGTAGTTGCCCTTGGAACCGTTGTTTTCCAGGACCAGGTCGACCCCCGCCAGCTCCAGGCGCGTCAGCTCGACCTGGTCTTGCATCAGCGAGCCCATGGAAACCGAGACGCCGCCCTGGTCGAGCTTCAAGAAATGAGGGCTCTCGAACTGGTCTGGGTTGGCCACGCTAAGCCCAGCCATGCTAAATTGGCCTGAGAAGATGCCGATGTCGGCTTTCTTGAGTGTGGTTTCGACCCCCAGGGCGTGTGTGGCGCCGATCTCGATGCCGGACTTGGCCAGCTGATCGATCCACAGGAAGACCGCCAGCACAATCACCAACACGGTTCCGCCTGAGATGAGCCCGATTTTTTTCCAGTTCCAACGCTTCATGTGGAAGTCTCCTGCTCGTGTTTGAGGTCAACCTGCGGCTGTATGCCTTGGTGCGGCATTGGCCACGATGATCATGATAAAGGATGTCCCGATGTGGCTGAAGCCGGTTGTACGATCCACCCTGATGAGATGAGCGGCTGTATCACCCTCTC
The DNA here is from genome assembly GCA_965223655.1 of Phycisphaeraceae bacterium. Taxonomy (GTDB): domain Bacteria; phylum Planctomycetota; class Phycisphaerae; order Phycisphaerales; family Phycisphaeraceae; genus CBDCXC01. The sequence goes on along the minus strand of CBDCXC010000015.1, from coordinate 25,282 downwards.
TATCAAAGCGTAACAGCCCCTAACCCGCCAACACCGGCCATGGATCCACCCGATATGCCCCCGGTTACACCAACCCATTGTATGCATCAAGCCTTGGTGCTGGCGCGACGCGGGCAGGGGTGGGTCGAGCCCAACCCGATGGTGGGTGCGGTGCTGGTGCGTGAGGGGCGGGTGGTGGCACGGGGCTACCACCGCCGCTTCGGGGGGGCGCACGCGGAGATCGAGCTGCTACGGGCCTGTCAACAATCAGGCGTGACGGCCGCAGGCGGGGACCTGTATGTCACGCTTGAGCCGTGTTGCCACCATGGCAAGACGCCGCCATGCGTTGATGCCATCATCGATGCGGGGATCGGGCGTGTCTCTGTCGCGACGGCCGACCCCAACCCGCTGGTCGCCGGTCGGGGGATTGAACGCCTACGCCAAGCGGGCATCCCCGTTGAGGTAGGGCTGTGTGAACAAGAAGCACGCACGCTCAATGAGCCGTACCTGAAAAAAATGATCCAAGGATTGCCTTGGGTGATCGCGAAGTTTGCTCAGACACTCGATGGGCGGATCGCCACCGCACAGGGCGATAGCCGGTGGATCAGCAACACCCAGAGCAGGCGGTTGGTCCACCGGCTGCGTGCACGGGTTGACGCGGTCGTGGTGGGGATCGGCACGGTGCTTGGAGACGACCCGGTGCTGACCGCGCGTGGCGTGGGCGTGCGGCGGGTGGCGCGGCGGGTGGTGGTTGACCCACAGCTGCGGCTACCCATGGGGGCGCGGCTGCTTGAGCCTATCGTCCCGGGTGAACAAGCAGCTGCACCGTTAACGCTGGCGGTAAGCGAGCAAGCCTATCAGGCTCGGCATGAAAAAGCCGCGGCGTTGGAATCAAACGGGGTGGGCTGCGTCGTGTTGCCGGCCCATGACGCCCACCCGGGGAAGCTAGCGCTGCGGCCTCTGTTGGAGCACCTGGTGACGCAACACGCAGCCACGAATGTGCTAGTTGAGGGTGGATCAAAGCTAATCGGCTCGCTGCTTGATGCTGGGTTGGTCGATCAGGTGTTGGCGTTTGTTGCGCCCAAGCTGATGGGCGACGCTGCGGGCGTGCCGGCGGTGCAGGGGTTGGCGTGCCCATCGATCGCGGATTGCCGTCAACTGTGCCTAAAGCGCCTGAAGCGGTTAGGTGATGATGTGCTGTTGGACTACCGTGTGACGTGAGTGCCACGTGGGGAGCCTTTCTTATGCGGGTCCGGGCACGCGGTGCCCGGCTGTGTTGAAATGGGCATGAGTGCGCGCACACAGGTGATGTGTGCCCAAGCCAGTGGGGCAGGCTGGGTGCCTGCCCTACCGCCCGGGTAGCAGCATGGGGTCACGACGATCCGCCCGCTTGAAACTTAACGAACAACAGGCTTTCATATACCCATCGGGTATGCGTTTGCCGCGTGAGGATCACCAAAACGCCAAAGATTTCCCTGCCACGGGCAGACGTCCCCCCCCGTAAACTCGATCGGGATTGGTATAGAAACCACAGGCGTCCCACCAGCCGGATGATTTTTCGATGGATCTTCACCGCCGCCTGACAAGCCTTGGCCTTTCGCTCCCGCCGGCCCCGAAGCCGGTGGCGGCGTATGTGCCCGCGGTGCAATCGGGCGATCAGGTATGGGTCAGCGGCCAGCTGCCGCTGCACGATGGCCAGCTGTTGGCCGCTGGACCGGTCGATTCGGTCATCGCGATCCAGCAGGCGCGTATCGCGGCGAGGCAGTGTGCGCTCAACGCCTTATCGATCATCGACCAGCAGCTCAACGGAGACTGGACGCGGTTTGGTCGTCTTGTCCGTGTGGGGGTGTTTGTGGCTTCAGACAGCACGTTTACCGATCAGCCCCAGGTCGCCAACGGCGCTAGCGAGCTGCTGGGTGAGCTCTTAGGTGAAGCGGGCCAGCATGCCCGGGCTGCGGTGGGTGTTCACACGCTGCCGCTTGGCGCTACGGTGGAGCTGGAGCTGCTGGCCCATCTGGGCTAGATGATGGGTCGGCGTTGGGGTGTTTTGTGGTTGTCTGAGCTGTCGGGGCAGTCAAATTGGGTAAAAATGCGTCGGCAGGGATTTTTCTGCTCACAGGCCCGTGCTTGGCTTGACGAAGGGTGTTACCATAGCAACACTTAACATCAGGGGATCGGCGCATGGCGTCTGGCGTCGCCTTGTGGGAACCCTCACAGCTTGATGGGGTGCTGCTTGGGGACGGTTAGTCAATGTATTGGCGATTGGCCGATCAACGCCCCTAGCTTAAGCGGTCTGAACGGCATCGAGCGCAACGGAGTAACACACTCATGGCTGTACGCACGCAAGGCAACGTCGTCCCTTACGTGATTTCGTTGGTGATCTTTGTGTTCTTGTTCTTCATCAGCTTTGTGCTGATGATCGTTTTTATGACCAAGATCCAAGCCGCTGAGATCTTGGCCAAGGAATCGAGGCAGGAACTCCAGAAGGTCATCAAGCAAGACGAGCGCAAGCTGCCCGAGGTCTTGGAGATGAAGATTAAGCAGGACACGTCCAAGATCTCGATCGTCGGGCAGCTGCTGGCAGAGAACCGCAACCTCAAGCAGCTGATCAACGCCTCGCCCCGGTCCAACGTGGAGGCGATCAAAACCGAGATGCAGAGCCTGGACGTGGCGCTGGGGCAGACGCTGATCAGCGAGATCCGCCGGCTGCGGGCCGAGAACAACGCCAGCGTCAACCTGGTCGAGCAATACAAAGCCGATATGGATACCTATGCCAAGAGCCTCAGCGAGATCGAAACCCAGAAGATGAACCAGGATCAGGAATACGAAAAGACCGTTTCTCAGCTCAAGGCGACGCTGACCTCGTTGCAGAAGGATTTCGATCAGTTCCGCGGGCAGACCGACACCCAGCGTCAGGCCCTGGAGACCCAGTTCGAGCAGGTCCGCGCCAACACCCAGCGTCAGGTCAACGACCTGCGCAGCCTAGCGGAGCAGAAAGACCGCCAGATCGCGGCACAAACCAAGCGGCTCGATGAGCTCACGGGCGAGCTGGTGGGGACGACCAAAGGCGGTGGCCCCGACCTGACACGTGAAAGCGATGGGATGGTCACGTCGATCTTGGCTGAGGACAGCCTGGTCTACATCGACCGCGGCCGGGCCGACCAGATCATGCTGGGCATGACGTTTGAGGTCTTCAATAAAGACGCCGGCGTGGTGGTCGACGAGCTGGGTGAGCTGCGTGGCAAGGCCACCGTCGAGGTGATCCGCATGTCCGAGCGGTCATCGCTGACGCGGATCGTCCGCCTCGAGCGAGACGCCAACGTCAACGAAGACGACCTGATCGCCAACGTGGTCTACGACCCCAATATCTCTTACCGCTTTCATGTGTTTGGCGATTTTGATATCGACGATACGGGCCAGGTGACGGCGACGGATCGGCGTCGGGTGGAGACCATGGTCAACCAATGGGGTGGGCAGCTGACGCCTCGGCTAAGCTACAACACCGATTTCCTGGTGCTGGGCCAAGAGCCCGACTCGCCCCAGCAGCTGCCGCCGGGCGAGTTCGACCCCGTCAAGATCCAGCGGCATGCGGCCCAGAAGCTCAAGTTTGAGAAGTACCAAAACCTCATCGCCGAGGCCAAGGCCCTGTCGATCCCGATCCTGAACCAGAACCGGTTTTTGGCGCTGGTTGGCTACTACCAACGCTAACGCCCCCTACCTGCGATGCCACGGCGACAATCAGCGACCAAGCTTTGGTTCCAGTACCTCGCGGCGCGTCTGGCGGTGATGGGGCTGACCACGTTTGACATCCGCACGAACCTCCGCACCGCCGCCGCGTTGGGCCAAGCCGCCTACCGTGCCTCGCCGCGTCTTAAGATCGCCGGCCGATACCGGCAACGCGCCCAGTCCAATCTACGCTTGGCGTTCCCCCAGCTGGCCCAATCCCAGATCGACCGCCTCACGATGCGTTCGTTCGAGTACCTCACGCAGCTGGCGGTGGAGATCTGCCAAACCCCCCGGCTGATCCACACCGACAGCTGGCCGCATCGGATCCGGTTCAAAAACCTAGGCGAAACCGTTGAGCTGTTGAACCGAGGGAACCCGGCGTTGCTGCTGACCGGCCACCTGGGCAGCTGGGAAGTCATGGGTTTTATGATGACCCTGCTAGGCTACCGGATCGATGCGATCGCCCGGCCATTTGACAACCACCTGCTGTACAACTGGCTTTTGGGGATCCGTCAGCGGCACGGGATGGGGGTGATCACCAAGTGGAACGCGACCCAGCGCATGGTGGGCGTGCTGGAATCCGGCGGGGCGCTGGCTTTTATTGCGGATCAAAACGCCGGCGACAAAGGCCTGTTCGTGCCGTTCTTTGGCCGGTTGGCCAGCGCGTACAAATCGATTGGGCTGTTGGCGCTCAAGCAGCGGGTGCCGGTCATCTGCGGCTATACCCGCCGGTTGCCTCAGGGTTTCCGTTACGAGGTGGGCATTGAGGATGTGATCTACCCGGACGACTGGATCAACCAACCCGACCCGTTGTATTACATCACCGCCCGTTATACCCGGGCGATTGAAAATATGGTTAGGTTGTTTCCGGATCAGTACTTGTGGGGTCATCGGCGGTGGAAATCCAGGCCCCCCCACGAAAAAAAAGCCAAACCCATGCCCGATGCGCTGCGTAAGAAGCTAGAAGATTTGCCGTGGATGGACCAGCCGACATTGGACCAACTGGCCCAACCCATACCCAACGCTGGGAGTTGAGCGCCCCACTGACTTGCCTGGATGCTTGTAGATGCTTGTCGCCGGCTTGGCTTGACCCACAGCGGCCAACAACGAACAATTACAGGTTAGACGCTACATGGACGCCCCGATTAACCCCAGAGGAGACCCGCCATGATCCATCAGATGGAAGAGTTAAGGCTCAAAGACAGAAAGATCCTCGTGGTCGACGATGACCGTGATGTGCTGTCAAGCATCGACCAGGCGCTGCGTGCCGAGGGTGCCCGGACCCGGACCTGCTGCGACGGCAATTCCGCGGTGCGGTCTTGCGAGACCGACCACCCCGAGCTGGTGGTGCTCGACATGATGCTGCCCAAGCGCAGCGGCTTCCTGGTGCTTGAAAAGGTCAAGGGATTGCCTACACCGCCCAAGGTAGTGATGGTCACCGCCAACGAAGGCCGGCGTCACCAGCAGTATGCGGAATACTTGGGTGTCGATGGGTACCTGCTGAAGCCTGTCCGGCTCGAACGGCTGATTACCTTAGCCATGCAGCTGCTCGACTAAGCCCTCCCCGCCGCCTGCCTCTAGCCCCGACCCCGCCTGCTAGAGGCCAAGAAGCACTGCCCCGCACAACCAAAAAGCGTGTTGCTGCCTACATCGTGTGGTGTTGTTTACGCGGAGCGTCTGCCTGCGACCCCGGCAGCAAGAAGCCGCGCTCGATCATCCCGCGCACCAGCCCCAAGCATTCGCCCTGGATGCGTCCAGGCTCCAGCCCGACGCGCTGGGCTAACCCGTCGACCAGCTGCCCCACGGTGTGTTGGCCGTCAAACCGCACCAAGAAGTCGGCGATATCCGGTTCGACCGTGATTGTTTGGGGCAAGCCCTTGGCTAGCCGCATCCGGGTGATCTTCGGCTGCCACGCGCCTTGGTCACAATGGCATTCTTGATCCAGGCGGATCTGGGGCGATAGCGTGAGCGTGGTTTCTAGCAGGCTTGTGTCCGAGGCGTGTGACTCCAGGAACTCGCGTGCCCCAAACCCCTGCAAGATCGTCTCGCCAAACGCGGTGCGGGTGTTCTCATGGAGCTCTTCGATCCGCACGCCGTGATTGCCCGCACGCCTGCGCAGCGCGATCAGACCGCCGTGGATCGCTTCGACCCCTTTGTCGCGGTAATACGCCATCCACTGGTCATAACTGGCCATGTCCGCCTCGGGTGAGACCTGGATCGTTTCGCGCATCCGTGTCTGGGCGTAAAGCGCCGGCGCCTGGGTGTAGTCTTTGAGCACCCACACGTCGCAGTCCAGCCCCTCGAACCACGCCAACACGCGCTTCTGCCACGGCTCGTCCTTGATCTGCGCCCACTCGCAGATCATCTGGAAGTAACCGCCTTCGTTGAGGTAGCTGGGGGCTTCTTGGATGATCTTGCCACAGAACCGGTCCAGCTCCATGTCGTTGTCGCGGTAGAGGTAGTTCTTGGATGGTGCAAGGATAAATGGCGGGTTGCAGATGATCAGGTCGAATTTTTGGCCCTGAACCGGCTCATAGGTATCGCCGGTGAGGCATTGGATGTTGTTGAAGCCGTTGAGCCTGGCGTTGAACGCGGCATACTCGGTCGCCCGGGGGTTCAGGTCGGTGGCGGTGACCCGCTGACAGTGCCCCGCGGCAGCCAACGCGTGGATCCCGCAACCGGCGCACAGGTCCAGCGCCGCTTCGCAAGGCTTGCGGATCGTAAAACGCAACAAATATTCAGCCGCGGGGTTGAGCGTCAGCACATGGTTGAACTTCGCCGACGACCCCAGCTTTGCGATCAGGTCCGAAGCGATCAGTAGCTGCCCATAGGGCAGCAGCTGCGCAGAGGGGATCAGCTTGTCCTCACCGGGTTCGAGCAGACCGATACGCGTCACCAGCTTTAAAAACCACTTGGGGAACAACCCCTGGGCGTGATCGGCGTCGGCCGGTACACCGACCAAAAACCACCGCACCAGCATGTTCAACGGTGTGTGGCCCCGGGTCTGATCCAGCAGCCGAGGCAGGTTACGCAGCTGCGGGGTGGTGGTCTCCACCGCTCCGAACCGATCTAAGATATGCTTTTCGGTGTAACCCGATTCGGTGAAGAATGCGTAGAGCTGACGCGCATCATCACGGGAAGGCAGCTGGAGCATCGTACAATGGGCCCCTCTGGACAACGTTTCGGGCGGCGAAACCGTGCAAGATATCAGGTCGCTACAAGGATTGCCTGAGGCTACCATTGGGGGGGCCGGCCGCTTCGCTGGTATGAGACTTAGCACGCAGCTCCAGCCACGCGGGCACCACCGTCCAGCACGCTAAAAGCGTTAGCCCGATCCCGGTCGTCATCACAAACCCCAGCCCGGCGATCCCACGGTGCTTGGCGATCATCAGCGACCCAAACCCAATCATCGTGGTCATGCTGGTGATGGTGATCCCCTTGCCCGTGCCCCGCGCCAACCCCAGCGGCCGCCGCTGGGGGTCTTGACGGTAGCGGTGGAGCATGTGCACGCCCGCATCGATCCCGATGCCGAACATCAGCGGCAACACGATGATATTGGCCGGGTCGATGCTCAGGCCCACCGACCACATCACCCCAAACGTGGCGGCAAACCCAACCGCCACCGGCACCAGGCACAGCACCGCGGCACGCCACGACCAGAAATCCAGCCACACCAAAACAAACACCACCGCCAGCGCGTACCACCCCGCTTTGTAATAAGACCGCCAAATCAAATGACCCGATCGGTAGATCTGCGCCACCACACCGGTGACGTGTGGGTCGACCTGCTCGAGTTGTTGGATGAACCCAGGCAAGAAATCCGGGTCTAGCGGGCTATCGACACTGGGGTCGTCGGGCGGCAGCTTGGGGTGGATCTCCAACGCGTAGCCGCCGCGGTGGTGGCCACGGTTAGCCATGTAGGGGCGCAGCAGCTCGCCGGGGACATCGGCCGGTGTCAGCGGCGAGGTGTCTAACGCCTGGTCGATCTGCTGAGCGGTCTGGTAGCGCCACTGCTGGTACTCGCTGATGAGGCCGCTCATCGCCGCCTCGTATTGCGGGCCATCCAGCCGACGGGACGCCGCCACAACGCTGCTGATCGCCCGACCCAACCGCTCCAGGTGGGGGCGGATGGTTTCAGGCACCTGCCGGGTTGCAGCGGCATGGACCAATAACCGCATCGCGGTAAGCTGGGTGGCCAGGTCCGGCAGCGGCCGGCCGTCGGACGGCTGGGGTTGCTCACCCAACGCGATTGGCAAGGCATCGCCTAGCGCGCGGCGTACACGTTCGATCTGCTGGATCTTTTGGGATTCATCCTCTGGGAACAGCAGCCCAATGCCGCCCACTTCGCCCACCTTGTCCAATGCTTGGAACTGCTGTTTGCGCTGCCTGGCTTGCTCGAGTGTCTCGACGATGCTGACCGCAGCCCAGATCGATTGGCCCCCATCTTCGGTGATCCGCTGCTGCCACCGCACGCTGTCCACCCCACGCGGGTATAGCCGCATCAGGTCGTAATCAAACTGCATCTGGCTGGCCGCGGCCAACGAAACCGCGGTGAGCGCCGCCGCGACGGTGAGCGTGATCCGCGGCCGGCGGGCAAACGGCATCACCCACTGGGGCTTAAACAGATGCACCCGCCGCGCCTGAACCGGCTCAAACCGACGCCGATTCGCCGCCAGCAGGCTCAGCAAGCCGGGGAAGACACTGAACATCGCCAGCAAACACAGCAGGATCCCCCCCGCGGCGATCAAACCCATCTCTGCGACCCCGCGGAAATCGGTAAACACCGTCATCCCAAACGCAGCCGAGGTCGTGATCGCCCCGGTCAGGATGCCCGGCCCAACGGTCTGAAAGCTGTCGGTGACCGCGTCGGCTAGGCCCGCGGTACCCTCGGAGTAGCGCATACGAACCAACTCGATCCGCGATATCAGATGGATCCCATACGCCACGCCCAGCCCAAGCAGGATCACCGCAAACACCATGCTTAAGACCTGTAGGTGCCCCACCGCAAGGGTAAGAAACCCAAAAGACCACGCGATCCCCACCAGCAGCGCCGCGATGGCCAGCAGCGGCGTCCACAGGCTGTAGAACGCACCCACCAGCACCAAAGCGATCAGGACGCAGGCGATGACCGAGGCCTTGGCGCTGTCGGCGATGATGGCTTGGGTCTCATCGGCTTCGACAACATCGATACCGGTCAGGCCCGCTTGGATCTGTGGGTACTTGGCCGAAACCCCCTTGATCAGGCTTCGGATCGAGGCAAGCGCTTCGGACAACGCCTGGATCGTGCCCGCTGTTTTGCGGGGGCTCACGCGGATAAAAAAAAGCCGGCCGTTGGGGCTGGCCAGGTATTCACGACCGCCTAGGGATTGAGACCCCGCCTGGGCCATCTGCCCAAAGCTGGGGCGTTGATCGGCTGGGGTTTCCAGCGCCCGACCGATCGCCCACACCAGATGGGTCAGGCGTTGGAGCGCTTGGGCCACCTGCTGTTCGTCGGCCCCATCGGACCGCTGCTGGAGCTTGACCACCACTTGATGAATGAACCGCTGGGGGTCGGGGCTCACCAACAGAAGCTTGGCTTCGGCGATCTGACGCAGCTGTTCTTCGAATGGCTCGGTCGGCAGCAGCCGGAGTGTGCGGGGGCTGAATCGGCTGCGGTCGAACCCCCAGACCGCCAGCTCCACGTGCTCGTCTTCCATGAGCGCCTGGCCAAGCTCGTCTACCAACGCCTTGGCTTGCACGACGCGGTCCAGCCGGTGCCGACCACCCGTTAGCGGGCCCGAATCAACCACCACATAAAGATCTTCGTCGCCGGGGAAGCTGGTACGCCAGTGCTCAAAGTCTTGGTTCCAACCCAGGTCAGGCGACAGCAGCGCGTTGCGGTCGGATTGGATCTCCAGCTGACCGACCGTGATCGCCACCGACCCCACCCCAACCGCTGTGGCGATCAACAACACCCACCCTGGTCGGCGGCTAACCAACCCGGCCCACCAACGCAATACCTTTAGCCGCAATTCAGATCCCATCGCATCAGTAGAGTAAAACGAGTCTTTCGCATCAGCAACGGCAGGTCAAGCCCATCGCTGGCCTCGATCGCGATAGGCGCACCGCGAATGAGCCGAGGCCGCGTCGGGCCACCATAGACCCGTCCCGATCCGGTTGACGGGGTCCCGTTCGCCCGCGTCAGGGCAATCTTGGGCGTTTTGGTGATCCCCACGCGGCAAACGCATACCCGATGGTATAACACCGTGTGTTCCCTGACACGGGCGACCCGGGCGCTGCATACAGCTATCCTGATCAGCCTCCACCGTGCACCGTAAGTGGCTTTGACGCCCCCCCCACCCCCATCTATATTCGCAAGCTATGAAAACCAATCTCTGGTTGATAGGCCTGGTGGGTATGGGGTCGGCCTTCACGTTTTGGGCCGTTGGCTGCACCGGCCCGCTGCAGGAAGACGAGCATCAGCTACGCAGGCGGCTGGTCGCTTCGCACCGGGCGTACCTGCAAGCGGTCTCGGCCGGCCCGGTGATCGAGCTGTCACGCCCACCCAGCGACGTTGAAACCGAACTCTCCGATGAACGCCGCAAGGAGCTAGACAAGATCGGCGGGCCCGAAGCCTACCGCGGCCAGCCGCTGGAGCTGGGGCCAGACCTGATCGGCAACCCCCAGCAGACCGAGACCGTGGAGATGACGCTCCAACAGGCGATCCAGCTGGCGGCGCAGAACAACCTCGACGTCCAGATCGCTCGGATCCAACCCGCGATCAACCAAGCCGCGATCGACCAAGCCGAGGCCGCGTTCGACGCGGTCTTCTTTACGAACCTTGACTTTCAAAAGCTCGATACCCCCCAACCCGCCACCACCCCGGGATTCGGCCAATTTGGATCGGTGCGATCCGATGAGCGCACCCTGACCACCGGGATCCGCAAGAATCTGACCAGTGGTGGGGATATGACCATCAGCACGGAATTGGCGCGTCGCCGACGAGACCCCTCATTTTTCAACGTCAAAACGTTTTATGACGCCAATATTCTGATGACCCTCAACCAGCCGCTGCTGCGCGGCTTTGGGGCCGATGTGGCCCGGGCGCAGATCCTGATCAACGCCAACGCCAGACGCGAGGCAATCGAAAGGCTACGCCAGCAGCTCCACGATACGCTGCTGGATACCGAAACCGTTTACTGGGGCCTGGTCTTTGCCCGCCAGCAGCTGCTGATCCAAAACCGGCTGTTGGAGCGCACGGTCGCAGACCGCGACCAGCTCAAGCAGCGCGAGAACTTCGATGTCAGCCCCGTTCGGCTGACCGAAGCCAACAGCTTTGTGGAGCTTCGGCGTGCGGATGTGATCCGAGCCCGCCAACTGGTGCGGATCACATCCGACCGGCTCAAGCAGCTGATCTACGCCAAAGACATGACCGTCGCCGGTGAGCTGCTGATCGTCCCGCTGGACAAACCCGTGGACCTGCCGGTGAGCTTTAGCCTCTTAGACGCGGTCTCAACGGCGCTGCGTCACCGCCCCTTGCTCCAGCGGGCGTTGATCGGGATCGACGACGCCTCGATCGAGCAGCGTGTGGCCGACAACGCACGCCTGCCGCAACTGGACCTTTCTGCGACGGTCCGCTTCAACGGGCTTAGCAGCGACAAGACCGTTGACGACGCCTACAGCAACCTGACCGATGGCGACTTCATCGATTACTTGCTTAGCGCCCAGTTCGAGGTACCCCTCGGCAACCGGGGACCCGAGGCGGAATTCCTCCAGCGGCAGCTGCAACGCCGACAAGCGGTAATCGCCTACCAGCGCACCGCCGAGCAAGTCGTGCTGGAGGTCAAAGAAGCGTTGCGAGAACTACAGCAGAATTATCAGCTGATCGATGCGGCGCGCGCGGCGCGGCGCGCGGCGTCGGACAACCTCCGGGCCATCGAAGAACAAGAAGAAGCCGGCGTCGCGCTGACGCCCGAATTCTTGCTGGACCTCAAGCTCTCCACCCAGCAGCGGCTGGCCAACGCCGAGATCCAAGAGGTCCAAGCCATGACCGATTACAACACCGCCATCGCTGGGTTCTACCGCGTGATGGGCACGCTGCTGGAGCGCAACCAGATCGGATTCACCGATCACCTGGATCAGCCGTAGGCACCGGTGCGCTGCGGCCGGGGCTTCTCTCTTCGCCTGCCACCAAGCTGCGGCAACACGCCGGGCGTGTCGCCGCAGAGATTCGGCGTCCAGACGCGGCGGGCCGCCATCGCTACGCCGAGCGGCGGTGGGTCGGGGTTTCGCTGTCTTGCTGCGTGGGTGGAGGCGTTGGGATGGGGGCGGGCTTGGTTTTATTGCGGCGCTTCCGGGTCGATTTTTTACCGCTGCTTGGGCGATCGGAAAGCGGCCGGTCACTGGTGAGCTGCAGGTGCAGCTTACGCAGCGCTTCGATTTCGATCTGACGCACGCGCTCACGCGTGAGCCCCACCTCTTGGCCGATCTGTTTGAGCGTCAGCGGCTCGCCGCCGTCTAACCCGTACCGCAAACGGAGGATAGTCGACTCGCGTTCGTCGATGGCCTCTAGCAGGTGGCGGACGGTGTTGAGGTCGTCCCATTCTGATACCTGCTGCTGGGGGTCGGGTATCCTCCGATCGCTGAGCATCTCTAAGATATTGATGTGGCCTTCGTCGGACGAAGCGTTGTGCGCGGGGCGTTGAAACGCGCTGACCGCTTTACGGATGATGCGTACCTTTTTCACCGGCAGATCCATGGCCTGGGCCAGCTCTTGCGTGGAGGGTGAACGCCCCAGTTTTTCCTCTAACGCTTTGTACGCTTTTTTCCATTTGGTGATCAGCTCCACCATATACGCGGGGATGTGGATCGGCTGGACCGCGTTGATCAGGGCACGCTTGATCGCCTGCTTGATCCACCAAGAGGCGTAGGTGCTAAAACGCGCGCCCTGGTCGGGGTCGAACGCCTCGACGGCACGCATCAGCCCGAGGTTGCCTTCCTCGATCAGATCGGTCAGCGGCAGCCCGCGGTTGCCAAACCGCTTGGCCACACTCACCACCAGCCTCAGGTTGGCGCGCACCATCTGCTCGCGTGCACGGGGGCAGTTTTCATGGATGATCCGCCAGCACAGATCCCGCTCCTGCTCAGCGGTAAGCAGGTCGGCTTCGTCGATCTGCTTGAGATATATTTCTAAGCCATCTTTCACTGACTGCTCACCCACCGTCTCTCGTCACCCACGCTGCCTGAAGCCGAGATGAGCCGATCAACCTTCGGAGAAATGCCCTTCCCCCGTAGGGTTTAGATTGCCCGCACCCAGCACACAAGACACACCGATCGCTGTGTTGCCGCCGATTGGCGGCTGTCGGCCAGCGCACCGGGGATCGGTAAAAGGCGCGGACACCGCCCCATCACTGCTGTGGGTATCGTCGGCGGATTACCCGGTAGGCTTAAGGTTCTGCGTCGGGTCGGCTGGGTTAAGTGAATTTGCCGGTGTGATGGGCGTCCCAAGCCACCGCGGCGGCTCCGATCAGGCCGGCATCCGACCCCAGCTGAGCCGGCATAATCCGTACACGCCTCCCAGCCATCGCCCAATCGTGAGCCTCAAACGCCGACCGAACCCGATCGGTCAGGTAATCGCCCGCAAGCACCATCCCACCGGCGAGCACCACCATCTGAGGGTCCAATAAGCGGCAAAGATTGACGCAGGCGATCCCCAGATACTGGGCGGCTTGGTCGACGATTTGGCTAGCCAGGCTGTCGCCTGCTTTGGCGGCTTGGAAGATGTCTTTGGCGGTGATGGATCGACCCGAGGTGGTGCTCGCGTTTAGGGTCGAGGGTTGGCCTGCATGGATCGCATCCATCGCACGCCCGACCATGTGCGAGGCTGAGGCGTACGTCTCCAAGCAGCCACGCTGCCCGCAGCCGCACCGCCGGCCGTTGGGGTCCACGATCATGTGCCCCACCTCACCGGCTAAATGAAACCCGCCGTGGACGACCCGACCATCTACAATCACCCCGCCCCCGACACCGGTACCCAGCGTGAGCACCACCAAGTCACGGACCGCGGGGTCTTTCCCAACCCCGACCCAATAGACCGCCAGCGCCGCGGCGTTGGCGTCGTTCTCCAAGACCGTAGGCCGCCCCGTGGCTTGGGCGATCCGGCCGCGGATCGGCACCTGCTTAAACGCAGGCAGGTTCGGTGCCGAGACCAGCACGCCCCGGTCAAAATCGATCGGCCCGGGCGACCCGATCCCCACAGCCTGGATCTGGTCGATGTCGAGCTTGGCCTGGCTGGCCACCGCGCGGGCCAACCCGGCCATGGTCTGGATCACCGGCTCGGGGCCTTGGGCGCCGTGCGTAGCCGCGGACTGCTGGGCAAGGATCTGACCACGCTGGTCCACCACGCCCGCTTTGATCGACGTCCCGCCTAGATCTAGTCCGATGTAATAAGGCATCAACCGGCCTCGGGTGAGTTGGTGGTTTCCTTCAAGCCTATCGGCCGGTTCGGGTTGAGGCCTGCGTCCGCGTGGGGTGTCGGGGTCACCCTGCCGTGTGGGCGTTAGACGGCGTTGGCGAGGATCAGCTTGCGTGGCGCTTCGCTGGTGAGTTGATCGATCATCGGCTCACCGAATTCCGCGGCGACCAGCTGCAGCCCGTCGAGCCGGTTGCCGAGGCTATCGGGCTTGTGGGCGTCGAGCGCCAAGAACTGGTACCGGTCCTCGCCCAGCAGCCGGCGCACCCACTGGCTGGCCTCAAACCCTTCTTCGCCCGAGATACACCGGAAATTGCCCTGCAGCCACACCCCCATCTGCGCGATCTCCGCCAGCCGCTGATCCAAAATCTTGGTACACGCTAGCCGTTCGGGGTGCGCGAGGATCGGCCGGTAGCCTTGCTCGAGCATCCATTCAAACGCAGCGTTGACCCACTTGGGCCACTTGTGGGACCAGAAGTCGACCAGCACGCAGCGTGACCCGGCCAGCGTCGGCACGCGGTGGTGCTTGAGCCAATCGATCACGCCGTCATACAGCCGCAGCTCGCCACCGGGCCAAAGGCGGTAGCTCGACCCTGCGTTGCGCAGCCGCTGCTGGAGCTGGGCGGTCTGGGCTTGGATGAAGTCCATCTCATACCCCATCTTGGGGTCTTGGGGGTACACGTGGGGCGTGCAGATCGAGCCGGTGTAGCCCGCCCGCTGAAGCGCGGTGATGCAGGACCAGGTCTGCTCAAAATTTTCACACCCGTCGTCGACCGCGGGCAGCAGGTGGCAGTGGATATCGATCCGCCCCACCGCTGACGGTGGGTCTGTGCCAGAGGTGTAGTCTTCGGTCGGTGGGGCCATGGGACCTACGAGTATACCCGTCCCAGATGGGTTTGCGACAAGCCGACAGTCCGCGGCAAAGAAAGACTCGAGGGTTTTTTATCCCCGCCACGGGATTTTCAAACGCGATGCGTATATACCTGTCGGGTATGAGTTTGTCGCGTCGCAGACACCAAAACACAGAAGATTTCCCTGCCGCGGGCGAACGGGACCCCGTCAACCTGATCGGGGCTGGTATAGACACCAACCCTGGGCCAATGCGCGCTACGGAACGGCTTGGTAGTTGTGCAATCAATCGCCCCGCCGCAAGCGGACGGTCGGCTTGCCGTAGCCCCATCCGGGGCGGGTATGGGATTCATTCATCCGCGTCGCGCACGATAGATACGCAATGTGTATAAGACCCATGTTCCCTAACATAACTCTGACAAAAAATAGCTTGAATCTTGGGGGGGGGGGGGGATAAAATGAACAAAATGAGTAATTTGATGCGATTGGGCCAAATAGAAAACATCAGGCAGGTTTTTTTAGGTTTAAATAGAAAGGAGTATTTTGATGAGGTGCAAAGTTAATCAAATTTTGAACGCGTCGTGCGTGGTCGCGGGTGTTTGTATTATGCACACCACCGCAACCGCTAACCTAATCCAAAACGGCAGCTTTGAACTGGGCGTCGACCCTCCAACGGACATGCCCGGTGTTCGGCAACTGTTTGTTGTTGTACCAGAAGGCACTTCCAGAATTACAGGCTGGGAAGTGATCGGTATGAAAGCTTCAAACGATCCGCGCCTCGACGTAGCAGGTGTTGACTGGGTACATCGTAGCCTATTCGAAGCTTCGGATGGGGAGTTCAGCCTGGACTTGAATGGAACGCCCGGGAAAGGGGGAGTTAGGCAAACGTTCGATACTATACCCGGGACTCGGTATGACGTGTCCTTCGATATGGCATTTAATCCTTTTGGCGCCAGAGATGCTTTAGTAGACCCAAGTGATCCGTTTGCTCCAATTTTTGTAGAAAACTTGACAATGTTAGTCGGAGTCAGTACCCCCGGAGACAGTCAATTTTTTGATCAAGCGAATTTCCAATTCGATCGAACGGAAAGTGGGATCGTGATTCCTCCCTTTGAACCAGATGCGAATGGTAATTTCTTTTGGAATGCGTTCTGGGATTCTAATGGTGGCCGACGGCAATGGAGTTTTATTGCTGAGGATACCATGACGACACTGACATTTCTTAGCACCACCGATCCTTTTGCTCCTGATGATCCTCGAAATGCAGGGATCGGTAACGTTCGAGATTATGGCCCTGCATTGGACAATGTGGTCGTCAATGCGGTGGTCCCGCCAGACAACACCGTGCCCGAACCACTCACTGTTACCCTCGGGGTGATGAGCTTGGCTGCTGTAAATTTGGCGACCCGGCGGCGATAAGGTGAAGAAATAGGTAAACTACATTACATACTATCAATCAAATTCAAGCAGCCCCTTTAGCGAGGGGCTGTTTTTTATGATGCGAAGAACCTCTTAGAGCCCCTAAGGCACTTAAAATTTTCACAGTCTTACGGCTTCTTAAAATATAATACCGTTAAAAATAGGGTTAACAGCAGGATGAAAAGAGAGATTTCAAACGCAAGATGAACAACCATCGTTGCCCAAAAAGTAATGGGTTTGCGCTTGGCCTCAAGGCGATACATTTCTTCTCCTTCATACCGGTCAATCAAAACCCTCTGCTTGATGGCCCGGTATGTTTTAAACATGGAATAACAAACAAGCGCGATGACCAATAAATAGTAAGCGGTCAGTTCATCGATCTTCATGGTTTATGATTGATCCACATTGGTGTATACCCATCGGGTATGCGTTTGCCGCGTCGGGATCACCAAAACGCCCAAGATTGCCCTGCCGCGGGCAAACCGGGCCCCGTCAACCTGATCGGGGCTGGTCTATCACAATAAAATGCCGGGCCCGACCGCTACTTCACCCGGTAGCGGGGGTGTTGCTTGTGTTTTTTGATCCCCGGCGTGCCGGGCTTGGGTTTCTTGGGCTGGGCCTGGCTTGACCGGATGCGGCCGATCACGGGGGCGTCTTCCAGTTCTTTGATCCGGTCGCGTAGCTGGGCGGCTTTCTCGAAGGCCAGGGCGTCGGCCGCTTTGAGCATCTGCTTCTGGAGGTGGGCGATCAGCTCGACGCGGTCGAACTCGGGCTCTTCTTTGGCGACGGCTTGGCGCACGGTTTCGTGGGCGCGTATCTCTTGCTCGATGCCGTCTCGGATCGCCTTGTGGATCGTCTTGGGGGTGATCCCGTGTTCTTGGTTGTAAGCCAATTGTTTGTCACGGCGGCGGCGGGTTTCGTCGATCGCCTGCTGCATGGCGGGGGTGATGGTGTCGGCGTAGAGGATGACGGTGGCGTCGACATTACGCGCGGCGCGTCCGATCTGCTGGATCAGGCTTGTGGCGCTGCGTAAGAAGCCGGTCTTATCAGCATCCATGATCCCCACCAGCGACACCTCGGGCAGATCCAGGCCCTCGCGCAACAGGTTGACCCCGACCAGCACGTCGTACTCACCCTTGCGCAGGTCGCGTAGGATCGTCACGCGGTCGAGCGTCTCGATCTCGCTGTGGAGGTATCGGCAGCGTATGCCCTGCTGGGCGAGGTAGGCTGAGAGGTCTTCGGCCAGCCGCTTGGTGAGCGTGGTGACCAGTGTGCGTTGCCCGGCTTGTGTGCGTTGCTGGGCCATCTCGAACAGGTCCTGTACCTGGTTCTGGGCCGGCCGGACGATGACCTCGGGGTCGATCAACCCGGTGGGTCGGATGATCTGCTCAACCACGGCGCCGCCACACTGTTCGAGCTCGTACGGGCCGGGCGTGGCGCTGACAAAGACAGTGCGTGGCCATATGGATTCGATCTCTTCAAACCGCAGCGGGCGGTTATCGAGCGCGCTGGGCAGCCGAAAGCCGTGGTCGACCAACACCTGCTTGCGGTGCTGATCGCTGTGGTACATCGCGCGCAGCTGGGGGATGGTGACGTGGCTTTCATCGATCAGCAGCAGCCAATCGTCGCTTGGGAAGTAATCGAGGAGTGTATAAGGTTTGCTGCCCGGGGTGCGGCCGTCGAGGTGGCGGCTGTAGTTCTCGATGCCCGAGCAGTAGCCGACCTCTTGGATCATCTCCATGTCGTACTTGGTGCGGGCGGCGAGGCGCTGGGCTTCGAGCAGCTTGCCCTGGGCGCGGAGGTAGTCGACGCGTTCGTCCAATTCGCGGCTGATTGAGCCGACGGCGTCTTCGAGCTGCCCTTCGGGCACCAGGTAGTGCACCGCGGGGTAGATGAACAGGTGGTTGTGTTCGGTGAGCACCTGGCCGGTGGTGGGGTGGATGATCTGCAAGGCCTCGATCTCATCGCCGAACAGCTCGATCCGGTAGGCGTGCTCTTCGGTGGCGGGGTAGAGCTCGATCACGTCGCCCCGGACGCGGAAGTGGCCGCGGGCGAATTCGATATCGTTGCGCGTGTATTGCAGGTCGCTTAGGGCGATCAGCAGGTCTTTGCGCGCGATGGTCTGGCCCCGGCTGAGGCTGATGACTGATTTCTTGTATGCCTCGGGCGATCCCAAGCCGAAGATGCACGACACGCTGGCGACCACCACAGCGTCCCGCCGGCTGATCAGGTTGCTCGTGGCCGCTAGTCGCAGGCGGTCCAGGTCGTCGTTACGCGAAGAGTCTTTTTCGATGTAGATGTCCCGCTGGGGGATGTAGGCCTCGGGCTGGTAGTAGTCGTAGTAGCTGACAAAATAGTTGACCGCGTTGTGAGGGAACAGCTCTTTGAACTCTTCGTAGAGTTGGGCGGCTAGTGTCTTGTTGTGGCTGATCACCAGCGTGGGCATGCCCAGGCGCGCGATCGTATGGGCCATGGTGAAGGTCTTGCCCGAGCCGGTCACGCCCATGAGCGTTTGGTATTTTTGGCCGCCGGATAGGGTTTGGGCAAGCGCATCGATCGCTTGGGGCTGATCGCCCCGCGGCTGGAAGTCGCTGACGACTTGGAAGGACGACGCGGTCATCTCAAGGGATTGTATACCAGCCCCGATCAGGTTTATGGGGTCCCGGCCGTCCGCGGCAGGGGGATAAGCGGTGTTGTTGTGTCTTGGACGCGGCCATTTCATACGCGGGGTGTATATACCCCTTGGGTATAAGTTTACCGCGTCAGACACACAAAAACACCGGTCGTTTGCCTGCCACGGGCAGGCGTCCCCCCGTCAACGCGATCGGGATTGGTATACATCCGCCTCGGATATGTTTACCATAGAGCCAATCAAAACCAGAAGAATCGATGCCCGAATCGGGGCGATTAGCTCAGTTGGCTAGAGCGCACGGATCACACCCGTGAGGTCACAGGTTCGAGCCCTGTATCGCCCATTCGACATAGACCAACCCCCGATGAGTGTGCGGGGTCACGTTTGCCCGTGGCAGGAAAATCTTCGGCGTTTTGGTGTTCGACGCGTCCAACGCGTACCAATCAGGATCCAATTGTATACATCGCTTTCGAACGCGCGTGCTGATCTTCGAACAGTGACAGGCGTTTCGCCGCGCACAAACGATACGCCATGCGTATTAGGCCTGCCAGAGATACAACCCGATGGACCGCAGCTGTGGGTACAACTTGTTCTTGCTTCTGGCTGGGGTGGTGGTTGGGGTGGCCGCTGGCCCGGATGTGTTGGGGCGGTTGGTGCCTAAGGTGTACCAGAAGGTCTTTGACCGCTACCCCCACGAAGCCCAAGACCAGCTAGACCGATTCGAGGCTCAGGTTCAGACGCAACACCAGCGGCTAGCCCAAACGGGGGCAACCCAGGCGGCGTTGGAGGAGTTCGATCGGCGGCACCGCCATCAGCGCCGGGCGCTTGAGCTAGAGGTTCAGCTGGAGCGGCATCAGCAGCGGGCCCGGCTCTGGGGCACGGCCGCATCGTGGGTGTTGGCGCTGGTGATGGTGATGGCGGTCGAGGCGTGGGTGAGCCCGCCGATACGCCACCGGCTGGCCACCGCCCGGTACGCGGTGGCGGCGGTGTGGGTCGCGATGGTTTTAGCCAACGGGCAGCTGCACCAAACCCCGATCGTCTTGACATGCCTGCTGGCGGCGGTTGCGCTGATGGCTGGGGCTGTCCCGACCAAGCCGAACCCACAACGGACACGCGCCTGAAGCACGTGGCCCCGCCATAGCCACATCGCGATGAGTCTATTGTTTGGCGATCCGCTTCATCGCCAAAGCGCTCAACCGGGGAAACGCGGTGGTCAGCGCCATCGCGAACCGGACCGGTGGGAACGGCCAAACCTCCGGCCGCGGGCGACGCAGGCAGCGCACGATCTGGCGCGCGACATGCTGTGGTGATTGCGCAAAGGTGTTGTAGATCCGCTGTGGCCTTGGGCTGCGGTGGGCGTGTGCGTGAAGGTGATCGAAGAACTCTGTTTGGGTGGTGACCGGGTGGACCGTGGTCACGCCAATGCCTTGTGGGGCCAGCTCGGCTCGCAGCGCCCCGCCGACCGCGTCTTGAGCGGCTTTCGTAGCGCTGTACACGCCGTTGAAGGGCAGAGCGATCTCGCTGAGGCAGCTCGAACAGATCAGGATGTGGCCTTTGTCGGTCTTGCCCGTCTTTTGCCCCATGATCGGTGCTGCGGCGCGGATGCAGCGGAGCGTGCCATAGAAATTTGTCTCAAACAACGCCCGGGTCTGTGCCTCAGTGGTCTCCAGTATCGGGGCGTCCCACCCCACCCCGGCGTTAGCGAACAGCGCGTCGAGTCGGCCAAACCGATCCATGGTTTGCTCGATGAGTTGGGCTACATCTTGGTCGCGGTCCACGTCGCAGGTGACGGGCAACCCGGTGCGGCCCAGGCGTTGGATCTGTTGGGCCACGCCGGTGAGCCGATCGGTGCGCCTGGCTGCGAGCACCACATCCATGCCGGCTTGGGCGCAGGCGATGGCGGTGGCGGCGCCGATCCCCGAGCTGGCGCCGGTGATCACGATGACCCGGTTTTTGAGATCGCGCGATCGAAACATTCGTTCGTACCTATCGTTCGAACCGGTGGGTGTTTAAGCGTCAACCAATCACACCCACCGGCATGCGTCTACGGAGGTGTGTTTACCACGCTAGAAAAACAACACGTCTGTCTTCCTACTAAGAGCAGGCAGTGTACCGCCATTTCATGTTGTGATCGGTCGATCCCATTTTGAGAGGGCATCGTGGTGTCGCCCCAAAGCAACAACCCCCGGTATGTGTTACCGGGGCTGGCTGTTCGTACAAGATTGGGTTGCGTTACCACACGCAGCGGCGCTTGGTGGTGTAGCTTAGTGCTAGGCCCATCCCTAACAAGGTCGCGGCCGTTGGCTCGGGGATTTCTTCAATATACACATTGTCGAGGCCTGCCGACTCATCGGGGCCAGAATTAAGCCCGAAATCGAACATCAGCTCCAGGCTGGTTGCGGTGGTTGGGACGGTTAGTTCATAGCGGTAGGTCTGATCTGACCATCCAAAGAACCCATAATCTGCCAGCGGTGGGTCCTGAAGCGGGGTCGCCAATTCAGGGTCTTCAAAGATAAGCACGTGGAATGGATCGCTGATCACCGGCACAGTACTGCCATCAATGAATAGGCTCAGCACCTCGTTATCCCATGAATCAATCTCGTAAAAATCAAACCGGATCTTCACGTCGGTCTGGGTACCTGAGAGTGGAAATGTTTTAGATACCGTCCGGTTCTCTTCATCGGGGCCGAAAAAATCGCCCAAGAATTCCGTAAACACCGGGTTGTCCTTGGCGGTTTTTTTGGTTCTGTTATTGCTCCAGCCGGTCGCGCCGTTTTCGAAGTCTTCGTCAGTCACGATAATGCCGGCATCCGCCTGGGCCGCCGCCGTTAGCACGATCAACACACACCCGATACAAGAAGCTTGTTGCCTCATCGATCACTCCTTTGTTTTGAATCAACTCGTGGGGTCTGTCTTGCTGCATACAACTTGATGGATCGTCCATATGTGAGATGCCTACACCGACACAGGCCACCACTCGCTTGCCATTGTATGGTCAACAGCCATCTGCGCGAAGACTTATTTTGAAATTTTTGCCAGGCACAGCCGTTTGCTTCATCCGCTGTAGCAAAAGGGGTGACCAAAAAGAAAAACCCCCGGGGTTAACCGGGGGCTGATAAGTCACTGTAGTGTTGTGTTGTTTAGGTGTTACGCCACGCGTCGCCGCTTGGTGGTGTAGCCCAGCGCGGCTAAGCCCATGAGGCCAAGCGTCGCGGAAACCGGCTCGGGAACGGTAGAAAGACGGATCGCACTGCCGAATGAGTCGGTGATGACCGAAAAGGCTTCGGTGCTGCCTGCGGGTACCGTGACCTCGACGTCTACCGTGGTGGTGCCTGCCACCCCTAATGCCACAGGGCCGCCAAACGGGCTGCCGATGGCTGGGTGGAACAGCCAATCGGGCTCATCCATACCATCAATTTTCAAGGTTTCCATACCAGAGGGCGCAAAGCCGCTGAGGTGGAAGAATGGAGAAGCGTCGACGGCTTCAAGCTCCATGTCGGTCTTGGTGTATGACGCGGCCCAGGTGTACTCAAAGGTAAACGAGGCCACGGCGGGTGCGGTGGTGTCCGGATTAACGAGCGTGATCAATATGCCGTTCAAGACACTCGCTGCGCTGGAGCCGCCCGGTGCGTCTGCCGAGCCGGAAACATTTGAAGTTTGTGTGACAAATTCTCCAGGGGAGAATGAATATACACCGGGAGGGGGTGGCGTTGGGGTATCGACATCGATGCTGGCAAGCCCGGTTCCGGTTGTGGCGGTGCTAGACATGTCGGGGAAGATTTCATAGGTAATAATCATCCCACCGGTAGTGTCGAGTGTAAAAGTGGACGTCGCATCGCTGTCATAAGTAACGAGCGCACTGGCGGATGAAGCAAGCGCCGCGGATGCGGTAAAGGCGGCAATCACGCTACGGATCTTCATGGTCGTACTCCCTTTTTGCCTAAGAAATGTGCCGATTCAAAACCAATAAGAAAGGCTTAACTGCTACAAGCGTACCTCATTAAATGCTGTGTGTCAACGGATTATGTCAAAAATATCAACATTATTGGAGATGGTGTTCCTGCGGTGAAAATACAAAAATATCTAGCCCTGCGCTGCCACTGACGGACGGCTGACCGCAAACTCATTCACGGCTGGTATAAATAGACACTTCGCGTATTGGTCTATCTATTGGGTATGGAACGGCTGAATAGGAAACAACAAACCGTGTAACCCCGCTATAAAAAGGCGAAAATACCCCATGCCACAGGTTCAACCGATCCATGCGATCCGTTACGCCACCCCAGCCGATCGTGATCTATCCCACGTGATCGCGCCGCCTTACGATGTGCTCGATGAGGCTGGCAAAGAGCGGTTGCTGGATGGGTCGCCCCACAACATTGTGGCGATCGACCTGCCCCACCTCCCGGCCAAGACGGTCGGCCCCGATCCCGTCTACGAACAAGCCGGTCACACCTTCCGCCAATGGCTCGATGCCGGTGTGCTGGTCCAGCAGGCTCAACCCACGGTGTATGTGTATCAGCAGACCTACACCGCCCCCCATGGGCCAGGTGGTGGTGGGCATTATGTTTTTAAGAGGCGGGGCTTGATCGCCAATGTCCGTGTCCAGCCGTTTGGCCAGAACACCGACGGACAGGGCGCGATCCACCCCCATGAGCAGACGTTTAGTGGGCCCAAAGAGGATCGGATGAAGCTGATGTGTGCGACACGGGCCCAGCTGTCACCGATCTTCGGGCTCTATTCCGACCCCACCGCCCGCGTCCAGCCGTTGCTGGAAAAACATGTCAACACCGGCCCGCCTAGCTTCTTTGGCGTGACCGAAAACGATCAAGTCCGACATGAGGTGTGGGAGGTCCGCCAGGCAGAGCAGATCCAGCAGCTATGCGAAGCGATCGCGGGTCTGGACACCTTCATCGCCGACGGCCACCACCGGTACAACACCGCCCTAAACTACCGCCAGCGGCTGGTCGATGCCGGCCAGCTCAACCCCAATGGCACCGATCAGCACCCGGCCAACCAGTGCCTGTTTGTGCTTGTGGCGATGCAGGACCCCGGGATGATCGTCCTGCCCACCCACCGGGTGCTGGGCGGGATGGCGGGGTTCTCGCTGGACCGATTGATCCTGGCTGGCCAAGGCAAGATACAGGTTAATCTCTTTGCTGGCAGCGACTTAGAATCCATAGAAAACGCCCTGCCCACCGCGGGCGTTCACGCCATGGGGCTTTATGACCCCGCAAACCCTCAAGCCCCGTTGGCCATCATGACACCGGTTGAGTCTGACCCGCTGGCACAGACGCACCCCAACGCGTCCCCTGCGTGGCGGCAGCTGGATGTCGCGATCCTCCAGCACCTGATTGTAGAGCAGATCTGTCAAGCCGCGTTTTATCCCGCGGGCAGCCAAGTCATATGGAAATTCCCCCATACCCTACCCGAACTCAAATCGATCGCGGATAGCGATGGTTTTCAGGCAGGCGTCGTGATGCAACCTACTCCTCTTGAGTCAGTTAGAAAAATAAGCGAGTCTGGGGAGCTCATGCCCCAAAAAAGCACGTTTTTTTACCCCAAACTCGCGACCGGCCTGGTCATGAACCCATTGGGATAAATGAACTTAATTATAGAGGGGAACAAGTACCAACCCCCTCCATGACAATGCATAGGCCCGCGGCTTGGTAAACTTAGCCAGCCGGCTTCTATCGTCATCTGGGCGATCTGTATATTTTTTAGTAATTATTCCAAATGGATTTAGGGCGAACATATGATTTCTCAAGCTTCTCCGACGAGGAGCTTTTGCGCCTCTACCGCGAGGGTCAGCCTCGGGCGTTTGAGGTCTTGGTCAACCGGTACCGGAAAGAATTATTCTATTTCTTAGCGCGGTTTACCAATAATCAGAGCACCGCCGACGATGTTTTCCAAGACACGTTTCTCCAGGTCCACCTATCGATCGATAAATTCGACATCACCCGTCGGTTTCGCCCCTGGCTTTTTACGATTGCCACGAACAAAGCACGGGACTTCTTACGTAGAAACAGCAGACAAGAGGCAATCTCGTTATCGGGGTCTGTGGAAGAATCCGACGAACAAAAACCCGCGTTTATCGACCTGATGGAGGCCGATGTCGCCTTACCGGAAGAAGACGCCCAGCGGAAAGAAACCCACCAGCTGGTGCGTCAAGCCGTGGGAAGATTGCCCGATCATTTAAAGGAAATCTTGCTCTTAGCCTACTTCCA
>CBDCXC010000014.1:0-453095 GCA_965223655.1 Phycisphaeraceae bacterium | reverse complement strand
CCACCCAAGCCGATCCACCCCACCCCACGCCAAATCGAAACTAAATTCCAATCAATTCGTTCAGATTGACCCGCCAACACCAAAAACAGTGCTATAATCAACCAATCATACGTGAGCTGGCGATGCCTCAGTGGATGGGGCCAAAAAGCACGATTAAGCCATTCCTGCAGATAGACGATCAAGCTTTTGAAGCCATACCAGCTCTCGGTTGTTCCCCACATGATTGGCTGAATGCTATCTCAGGTATCGGTCCCTGACGAGAACTGCTGTTATGTCAAATGAACGAACCGGTGGACGAGGGGGCAACAAGGGAGGCTCCAAGGGCGGCGGCGGTGGGCAATTCGATGACTCGGGCGGCTTCAAGGGCCGACGCGTCACCACCTGTTCCTTCTGCGGCAAGAGCTCCCGCGAAGTAGGGCCCATGGTCGAAGGCCCCGGCGATGTCTATATCTGCGCCAACTGCACCGACCTGTGCCAGAATATCTTCAAGCAGGAGCGCCGGCGGGTGCAAGCCGGACGCCCCGCGATCGGCTCAACCCCAACACCACGCCAGCTCAAGGAATACCTCGACCAATACGTCATCGGCCAGGAACAAGCCAAACGAGCGCTGTCGGTCAGCGTCCACAACCACTACAAACGCTTGGCCTCGGCGGAAAAAGACCGCAGCGTCGAGCTGGATAAATCCAACGTCTTGTTGATCGGCCCCACCGGGTCGGGCAAGACGCTGCTGGCACGCACGCTGGCCAAGACCCTGCATGTCCCGTTTGCCATCGGCGACGCCACTACACTTACCGAAGCCGGCTACGTCGGCGAAGACGTTGAAAACCTCCTGCTGAAACTGCTGCAGTCCGCGGACTACGACCTCGAAGCGGCACAGCGCGGGATCATCTACATCGACGAGATCGACAAGATCGGCAAGACCAGCCAGAACGTGTCGATCACGCGTGACGTGTCGGGTGAGGGGGTCCAGCAAGCCGCTGCTGAAGATGCTCGAGGGGACGGTCGCCAATATCCCGCCGCAGGGCGGGAGGAAGCACCCGGAGCAGCAGTACATCCAGATCGACACGTCGAACATCCTGTTCGTCTGCGCCGGGACATTCGTCGGGCTTAGAGGACATCATCCGCAAGCGGCTGGGCCGCAAGTCGATCGGGTTTGCCTCCGAGCAATCGGTCGATGACCGCACCGACGACAAATCATTCCTGCTGTCGCAGGTCACCGCAGACGACATCCTCGAGTTTGGGATGATCCCCGAACTCATCGGCCGCCTGCCGATCATCACCCCGCTGATGCCGCTGACCGTCGACATGCTGGTGCAGATCCTCACCGAACCCAAGAACGCATTGGTGCGCCAATACCAGCACTTCTTCTCCATGGAAGACGCCCAGCTGGAATTTACACCCTCGGCGTTGGAGATCCTGGCCTCGCGCGCGATGAAGCGAGACACCGGCGGCCGGGCGCTGCGATCGATCATGGAAGAGGTCATGCTCGACCTGATGTACGACCTGCCGGAGCTGCCCAACGACGGTGTCCGCTACCTGATCGACGCCGAGGCGATCGAGAAAAGCAAACCCCTGGCAGATCTGAAGGAACCGCAAAAAGAATCGGCTTAATTGACCGACCACCGCCCGCCGATCGCGGTGAAACCGGTGAGAAGGAAGCTAGCCTGTCTCGCCATTTAGCGGCCTTGTCAAAAGCGAACCACAGGCCTAAACAAACCAGGCCATGGATGGTGATGGCATGAAACGGTTGATCCGATTGAAGCAAACCGGCTTGGCTTGGATTGCCACGCTCCTGATCGTGGCAGCGGTCGCCCCGCCGGCCCGGGCCGACGATGCCCTAAGCGAAAATATCGCCCTTGAGCTGCCGAAGCTGGCCCAGAGCGGCCGCTTCCAACGCCTGCTGGACCTGCTCCAATCCGGGGCCGCGGGCATCGCCGACCCGCACGCCTCGGGCTTGATCCAAGACCTCCAGCGGTACCACCAAAACGAAGCGCAGCGCCAAACCAAGCAACTCGACTCCTACAACGCCTCGCTGGAAGAAGTCGACCAACACCTTCAAAACCAAAGCCTGGAAGAAGCATTAACCAGCGCGGTAGCCGCGCACAGCTTCGCGGCCAATCCACAGGCCATGCTCCAGGACCCCATGATCCAGCGGCTGGTCCAGCAAGCCGAATCGACCGCGGCCCAAGCCCAGGCCGACAACGACTGGGTCCAGGCACTGAGCCCTCTACCGCGCGTTGGAGCTGCTGTTCGATGACCAGGTGGCCTACCGCGACCGGGTCAAGCAAATCAGCAAGCACCTGCGATTCCTACGCCTGTACGCCCCAGATCGCCTCAGGCAGCTCTACGCCAACCGCGCCAAACGCCTGGGCAAGGATAACACACCGCCCCCCGCCCCACCCACCGAGGAAGAATCCTGGAAAGACAAGCTCAAGGGCATCCGCCGCTCGATGCTCCGCCAAACACTGGCGCACGCCGCACGCCGGCACGTCGATAACCAGGGCTACGGCCCGCTGCTGCGCGGCGCGTTGGACCACCTGATCATCATGGCCCAGACCCCCGACCTGCAGGCCACCTTTGATGCCTTTAGCGAACCCAAGAAACGCACACGATTTGAGCATGGCTTGAAAAAACTGCGCCACCGGCCTCGAGGGGCGCAAGCGGCCGCTGAACTTCTTGGACGCAGCGACCTTCATCGACCGCATCACAGCGCTGAATGACAAAACCATCCAGCTGCCCGACCCGGTCTTGATCTTCGAACTCACCGAGGGCACCACCGATACCCTCGACGACTTCTCATCGGTGATCTGGCCAAGCGACAAAGAGACGTTTAGCCGCAACACCCAGGGCAAATTCTCGGGCGTCGGCATCCAGATCTCCCTGCGGGACGACCGGCTGATCGTGGTCAGCCCGCTGGAAGGCACCCCCGCCCCAGGCGCGCGGGGATCAAGGCCAGCGATATCATCGCCCAGGTCGACCACCGCGATACCTCCACCTGGTCGCTTGACCGTGCGGTGCGGGAGATCACCGGGCCCAAAGGAACCAAAGTAACGCTCGGCATCGAGCGGCGTGGAGAAAACCAGCTGCTCGAGTTCGAGGTCACCCGAGCCGAGATCGCGATCGAATCGGTCCGAGGCTGGCAGCGTAAGCCAGCGGGGGGGTGGGACTACTTCATCGACCCCGATCAACGCTTCGGGTATATCCGCCTATCGCAGTTCATCCCACAGACCGCCCGCGACCTGGACCAGGCGATCAACACGATGGAACAAGACGGCCCGCTCAAGGGGCTGATCCTGGACCTGCGGCTCAACCCCGGCGGCCTGCTTAGCGCCGCGGTCGAGGTCTCGGACCGGTTTATCTCCAACGGGATCAATCGTCTCAACGGTCGGCCCCGATGGGCGCCAACCCAGCCAGTTCAACGCACGACCCGACCACACCCACGGCCAAGTCCCCCTGGTCGTGCTGATCAACGAGGGCTCAGCCAGCGCATCGGAGATCCTCTCCGGAGCGCTGCAAGACTACCAACGCGCAACCATCCTGGGTACACGCAGCTTTGGCAAAGGATCGGTTCAGGACCTGTTCCCGCTCAGCGGGGACCGGGCGTACCTCAAGCTCACCACGCAGTACTACATGCTCCCACGCGGGCGGATCATCCACCGCAAGCCCAATTCATCCTCCTGGGGCATCGAGCCAGACCTGGTCGTCAAGATGTCGGTCCAGCAGATGGCCGACGCGCTGGAGTTCCGTCAGAAAGTCGATGTGCTCCACACCGACGAAGAACTCGCAGAGTTGGATCAGCCGCTGCCCACCGCGGACCAGATCCTCACGAACGGGCTAGACCCGCAGCTGTCTGCGGCGCTGCTGGTGCTCAAGACCCAGCTGCTGGCCAACCAATTGGCGCTGGCCCAAGGCGACTGGTCGCCAGCCATCCCGTAAGATATATCTCTTGGGTCTAGACGCACCAACGACCCTGTACTACTACCCAACCGCTCGACACGACTATGGCTGGCAATAGCTACGGACAGCTTTTCCGCATCACGACCGCGGGCGAAAGCCACGGCCCGGCGAACGTGGTTATCCTCGACGGTGTCCCGCCGGGCATCCCGCTGACCGAATCCGACCTCCAGCCCGACCTAGACCGCCGCCGACCCGGCCAATCCAAGATCACCACGCAACGCAAAGAGCCCGATGTCCCCCAGATCCTCTCGGGCGTCTTTCAGGGGCGGACGACCGGCACGTCGATGGCGATCCTGATCCCCAATCAAGACCAGCGATCCCATGACTACAGCGATATCCAAGACAAGTACCGACCCGGCCACGCCGACTACACCTTCGACGCCAAGTACGGCTTCCGCGATTACAGAGGCGGTGGGCGGTCCAGCGCGCGTGAGACCACGGCCCGGGTAGCCGCGGGTGCGGTCGCAAAAAAATTGCTAGCCGGCGAGGGGATCCGGATCGTCGGTTATGTCAAGCAGATCGGCTCGCTGGTCGCAGAAATCCCCGACCCCGCCGCGGTCACGCTCCAGCAGGTCGAAGCCAATATCGTGCGCTGCCCCGACGCAGCCACAGCCACCCAGATGATCCAGCTGATCGAGCAGGTCCGAGCCGAGCAGGATTCGATCGGTGGTGTCGCTGAGATCGTCGCCACCGGTGTCCCCGCGGGCTGGGGCGAGCCGGTCTTCGATAAGCTCAAAGCCGACCTGGGCAAAGCCATGCTCAGCCTGCCCGCGGTGCTGGGCGTTGAATACGGGCACGGGTTCGGCGTCGCCACTGCGCGCGGCAGCGAGAACAACGACCTGTTTGTGGTTGAAGGTGATGAGATCACCACCACGACCAACCGTCACGGCGGGATGCTAGGGGGGATCTCCTCGGGCCTGCCGATCGTGATGCGGTGTGCGGTCAAACCCACCAGCTCCCTGCCGCGCGAACAGCCGACCGTCTCAACCCAGGGCCAACCCACCACGATCGCCACCAAGGGCCGCCACGACCCCTGCCTGCTACCCCGGTTCGTCCCGATGGCCGAAGCGATGATGGCCATCACGCTGGCCGACCACTTCCTAAGACACCGCGCCCAAAACCCGTCCCAGCCGTAACACAACACAGTGACTCCCTATGCGCTCACAGCGAGCCGCGCCCGTAAGGAAGCGGAATCCGTCAAGGATTTATATCGATCGATCACGAATGCGTTTGGGCGCAGATTACACCCCTGTGCCCGGCATGGCGCGCATCCCCAGCAGCATGTCCGCCAGCCGGCAGCGCAGCGAATCCAGCATCTGCATCCCTATCGCAGACGGCGCTAGGTTGCTGCGCTCATCGGGGTCTTTGATCCGGTCGTACAAGGCCACCACCTCGTTGACTTCGGTGTCGAAGATGACCTTGTACCGCTCGGTACACAGCATGAGGCGTTTGCCGAACTCGCTTAAGCACCCCGGCCAGCACCGCGGCGCCAACCGCTCGCCATTAACCATCGGAACCAGCGATCGGCCCGTCGCGGCTTTGGGCAGGTCGCAGCCGCCGATCGTGGCAATCGTGGCTGCAATATCCACGGTGCTTAACAGGCCCGGCGACACGCGCTGCGTCACCGGCTTGGGCGGGACGACCAGCACCGGCACATCGACCGCGCCCGACAGGAACGAGCGGTGTCCTACTAGCCCGTGCTCGCCTAGCAGGTGCCCGCGGTCCGAAGTGACCACCGACCACGTCCGGTGCGCATCGATCCGGTCGGACACCGCAGCCATCAGCCGCCCCACGCTGTAGTCCAGCAGGCTCACGCGCCCCAGGTAATCCGCTCGGATCCGTCCCAGCCCGTGTGGCTCTAACCGCTGCAGCAGCACACGCGGGTAGTCCAGCTCCGCCAGCAGGTCCACGTGTTTCAGGTCCGCGGGCACAAACCCGTGCTCCAGGTGTTGGGGATCAACGATATATTCAAACAGGGTGGGGGGCGGCAGGTCGTTGGCCGGTCCGCTGAAGATCACCACCAGCGCCCAGGGCTGGTCGGTAGGCATCTGCTGGATCATGGTGCGGGCCTTGGCCGCGATAAACCCATCCACGTCGTCTTCACAGTCGATCAGCAGCCGGTCGGG
Source organism: Phycisphaeraceae bacterium (assembly GCA_965223655.1). Lineage (GTDB taxonomy): Bacteria > Planctomycetota > Phycisphaerae > Phycisphaerales > Phycisphaeraceae > CBDCXC01. Next base: position 447,012 of record CBDCXC010000014.1, on the reverse strand, counting down.
CTCGAACGGCCCCAGGCGGTGACGCCGATCACGCTGCTGCTGCAGGGCCGGCTCCATCCCTTTGGTCCGCATCGCAGACATGTAGGCGCATCGGGTAGTTTTGACCCGATCGACCGAGTCGACCAGGACCGCGTCTTTGAGCCACGGCTCGATCGGCCCCACACACCCCACACCCGCCACGTGGTAACCCGCATCGGCTAGCAGCACCGGCCAGCCCGTGCACACCGCGGTCGCACCGGCGAGCGCTTCCTGGTCTACATACCCGTGCTGCCTGGCGTGCAGGCCCGTGAGCAGGCTCACCAGCCCGCCGTGGTCAGCCGGGCAGCTGCTCACCGCTGATAAGCGGATCCCGCGCTTGATCATCCGTAGGAAGTTGGGCGTCTGCAGCGGCCAGGCGCGCCCATCGCCCAATGCGTCGGACCGCAACCCATGCCCCAGCACCACCACGAGGTTCCGCCCCAATGCCATCTGCCCTATCCCTAATCCCTATATCGCGTTGACGCTGGTCAAGCCCGCTGGCGGCAGGGACATACTAAAACACAGCCGTTTGGTATCCCCGACGCGGTCAATCCATAACCAATGCGTATCACAGCAAGCCTATCGCTGACCGATCCCTAGGACAACCCCCAGGCACTCACCACGATACAGAACCCTCAAACAGAGTCCGTCTGTAGGGCCTGTAGCGGTCCTGCGGCAGGGGAATGATCGGTGTTGTTATGCCTCCGTCGCGGCGAATTCACCCGATGCGTATAGCGTCGCGGACACAATGGGCACGATCCGCGCGGTAGCGGTGCACGCAGCGAATCGTCAAGACCCAGATAAAGACGGCAGGCCCCTTTACTCATGGACCTCGATGATGTCTGCCTTGAGGGTATCGAGGTCTAGCAGCGCGATGGTGGGTTTGTCGTTGACCCAGCCGCAGCACTCGCCGGGGTTCAAGAATAGCTTCGCGTCTTTCTGGGTGTTGACCGCTTCGTGGGTGTGGCCGGAGATCACCACATGCGCGGGTGCGATGTCTTCGGGTTTGAGCCAGTCGATGAAATGGTGCATCACAATGGTTTTCCCGCCCAGCGTGACGCTGAGCGGGCCGTCTTGGATGTTGGGTAAGATGGTTTTGAGTCCGGCCCGTTCGCCGTCGTTGTTGCCATAGACACAATGTATAGGCGTGTTTAGCACATCTGGCCCGATCAGTTTAGCCGCGAATGGGGCCACGTAATCGCCCGCATGGAAGATCGCTTCAACCTTGAGCCGTTCAAAAAACGCGATCGCTCGGCGGAACGTAGGCAGCCGATCGTGGGTGTCGCTGATCACACCGACTTTCATCTTCAGCAGACCTTTCTTAGCATGGGTACCGTCTACACCACAACGCCTCCTAACCCAACCCAGAAACCCGCATTGACATCCACTTTATCCTACAATCAATGATGATCCGTGTCTTCTCTTATGACGCCAGCTGGCCCACCGTGGCGGGCCTGGACTTCCGCGATGCCAAAACGGTGACCCAGCTGCTAACCCAAGCCGCCCAGGCCAACCTCCGCTGCGCGCTACGGAAGGGCGCAACCGTGGACCTGCCTGCGACCGGGTCGCTTGTGATCGCCGGCGACCTGCACGACCACGTGTTCAACCTCAGGCGGATCCTCAAGCTCGCTGCCCTGCATGAATCCCCGCACCGGTACCTGATCCTTCAGGAGATCCTCCACGGGCCCAACCGGGTCAACGGCTGCGATCTGTCGATCCGGACGTTGGCGTTTGTCGCGTGGTTGAAGTCGCGGTTCCCCGATCAGCTGCACCTGCTGCAATCCAACCACGAGCTGGCTCAGCGTGGCAACGAAGGCATCCTCAAAGACAGCCTCAACGTTGTGGCGTCATTCGACCAGGGCCTCGATTTTATCTACGCCAACCAAGCGGGGTCGGTACGCGAGGCGTTGGGTATTTTTATCCAAAGCCTCCCGCTGGCGGTGCGTTGCCCCAACGGCGTGTTCTGCTGCCACAGCCTGCCATCGTCGCGCGCGATCAAAAAATTTGACCCCGATGTGATCGGCCGCGTGCCCACCCAAGCCGACCTGGCCATAGGCGGGCACGCCCACGCCATGGTCTGGGGCCGACGCCACCCCCAATCGCTAGCCGACACACTGGCGCAAGCCTGGGAAGCCAAGCTGTTCGTCCTAGGCCACCAGCCCGCGGAGATGGGATTCGAACTCCAGGGCGATACGATGCTGATCTTGGCCTCCGACCATGACCACGGCGTGGCGCTGCGGATCGACCTGTCGGAATCCTATACACGTGACGGCCTGCCTCAGTGGATCGTGCCGCTGGCGTCGATCATGGTGTAAACACACCGGGCGATCGACAAACCCCGACGCAGGTCCTGCTCATGCGCTGGGTGGGGGGTTGCATGGGCCGATGCCAACCATCAGCCGTTGATCCTGTGGCCAAGGGACCGTCTGACAGACCCATTTGCTGTAGCCTGCCAGTGGCTAGAAAATAGACGCACCGCGTATGAAAACCCCGTGTCGGGAACACCCACACACCGGGAATCGCCACGCCGCGAACGGTCGGCTTGCCGTCAACGCACCCGGGCCTGGTATAACCTGCTCTTCATGGCTTACGAACGCGACAACATCCGCCACTTAGAGGCCTACACCCCCGGCGAGCAACCCCAGCCTGGCCAGAACCAGACGATCATTAAACTCAACACGAACGAGAACCCTTACCCGCCAGCACCCGAGGTGCTCGAGGCGATCCGCGGGGTCGGCGCCGATTCGCTTCGCCGATACCCGCAGCCTCAAGCCATGCCGTGCCGCGAGGCGATCGCTCAAGCCCACGGGTTGTCGCCCGATCAGGTGATTGTGACCAACGGCGGTGACGAGCTGCTTCGGTTAGCGGTGACGGTTTTCTGCCACCCACGCAGTGGGCAAGCACCGCCCACTGCCAACGGTGGCGTCGGCGTGGGCCACCCCAGCTACTCGCTGTACCCGGTGCTAGCGGGGATCCACGACACGCCGCTGACTGAGATTGCGCTGGGCGATGATTTTGCGTTGCCCCCCGATTTTGCGGATCGGCTCAACACCGCGGGCTGCCGCTTGGCGATGGTCGTCAACCCGCATGCCCCCTCAGGGCGGCTCGAGCCGTTAGAGCGGCTCCGAGCGTTGGCCCACCGGTTCAAAGGCGTGCTGCTGATCGACGAGGCCTATGTGGATTTTGCCCAACACGATGCGCTGGGGCTGCTGGCCACCGGTGAGGCGCTGGACAACGTGCTGATCTTACGCACGCTTAGCAAGGGTTATTCGTTGGCGGGCCTGAGGCTGGGCTACGGGCTGGGTCACCCGGGCTTAATCCAAGCCTTGGACAAGGCCCGCGACAGCTACAACCTCAACGCCCTGTCGCAGGCCGCCGCCATCGCGGCGCTTCAGCACCGCGACCACGCAGCCGCGACGTGGCGGGCGGTGATCGATCAGCGTGGCCGGCTGGCCAATGAGCTTAGCCAACGGGGGTACCGCGTCTACCCCAGCGCATCAAATTTTTTGCTGACACAACCACCCTATGACGCCCGGGGCGCGTATGAATCCTTGAAGGCCAACGGGGTCTTGGTGCGATACTTTGATCAGCAGCCGTTGCGCGATAAGCTGCGTATCACCGTGGGCACCCCGGAAGAAAACGATGCCCTGCTGGTGGCCATCGACCAACTCGCAACCGGCCCCGGATCGGCTTAACGGCTCAACACACACGACTCAAGCGACACGCGCTCTCTCAAGACGAAAGCAAATCATGACCAGCAGGCCACCACGCACCGCGACGATCCACCGCAAGACCAACGAGACTGACATCGCCCTGTCGTTGTCGCTGGACGGTGGGGTCTACCAGGTTCAGACGGGGGTGGGGTTCTTCGATCACATGCTGGATCATGTGGCGCGCCACGGCCGGCTGGGGCTGGAGCTGACCGCGCAGGGCGATACCCACGTCGACGACCACCACACCGTCGAAGACGTGGGGATCGTGCTGGGCCAGGCGCTGAATCAGGCGCTGGGCGATAAGTGGGGGATCGAGCGGTTCGGGTTTGCCTCGGTGCCGATGGAAGACGCCTTGGCGCGGGTGAGCGTCGATCTGTCGGGGCGCGCGGCGCTGGGGTTTGAGGTCCAGCCCGACCAGTTCCGGCAGGGCGCGGGTAAGATCGGGTCCTTCGACATCCAGCTGATCCGGGAGTTCCTGTCTGCGTTGACCATCAACGGCCTGTTAAACGCGCATGTGGAGGTGCCTTACGGGACGAACCACCACCACATCGCCGAGGCGATCTTTAAGGCTCTGGGGTTGGCGCTGCGTCAAGCGGTGGCCGTCACGGGCCAGCAGATCCCCAGCACCAAGGGCTTGCTCTAACGGGCCAGGGGTGGGTTTTACAGCAATCCACACGTCATCGAGATGATGCGTATACGCATCGTGTAAAACCCCGTGCCGGGGACACCCAAACAGCGGCCTTTTTCCTGCCGGGGACGGACGGCTTGTGGCAAACCCATCCGGTCGGGTCTATGTGAGGGGAAAAAACCGCTGGCTCACGGTCGCGGCTCGCTGCGGGCGGCCATGGATTCATTGAGAGGTGTATTAGACGAGGTCTCGGTATAGCTGATCGATCAGCGCATCGACCTTGTCGGGGGTGTCGTAGGTGCCTTTGTCGATCTGCCCCCGGACCCGATCGATTAATCCTTGGCGCACATCTGGCAGCTGGGCGATCCGGCTAAGAAACTGCGCCGATTGAGACAGCTCAACCCGGTCGTGCCCGCGTATGGGGCGCATGGTGATGGGGTTGTGCCTGCCGGATCGCATCGCTGGGGTGGGCAACGGTGAGTTGGGTTGGTTGATTGGAGAGATCTCACTCATCGTAAGCACTCCCTAGAGTTATCGCGGACCGTGCCTTTTGCTTCCCAGCTGGCGGGGTTCCGTGTCGCCTTAGGCCTCAATCCGTTGGAGCCTCTCTCGATCTTGCTAACCGTGACACAAACACGTGCCGATCACATCAACAATATCGCCAATTCCATGTCATTTGCTTGAAGGAATATTTTTTCAGCCAACCGCACGCTATCTAAAATCTTTTTCTACAATAGATTGCAGTCGATATCCGCGGATCGATTCATTTTCTCCAAGGCCTGTCTGTGAGATACCCCAACGCGCTTCAATTTAGGTTGCGGATCGGGCGGTCAGGGCCATACGGACCAGCTCGGTCGATGTGTGTGCCCGCAGTTTTTTCATCAGATGCAAGCGGTGGGCTTTGATGGTCTTCTCGCTGCGGCAGAGTTGACGGGCGATCTGCTTGCTGGTCATACCCGAGATCACCAGCTCCATCACCTCCCGTTCACGGGGCGAGAGGTTTTCGATCCGAGTAGCAACCTCCGCGTGTTGGGCTTTGGCTTGGCGGCTGCGGGCGTTTAGTTTGATCGCTTGTTGGATGCGTTCGAGCAGGACTTCGTGGTTAAAGGGTTTTTCGATAAAGTCGACAGCGCCCTTCCTGGTAGCTCGCACGGCGGTGGGGATATCACCGTAGCCAGTGATAAAGATAATCGGTAGGTCGACCTGCCGCTGGGCAAGCTGTTCTTGAAGCTCCAGCCCATTCATCCCACCCATGCGGATGTCTAGCACCAGGCACCCTGGTGTGCCGGCGTCAAAGTCGTTGATAAACGCTTCGGCTGCGGGGTAGGTTTGGATCTGAACCCCCAGCCCTTTAACCAGCATGCATAATGAATCCCGCACAGCGGGGTCGTCATCGACAATAAAAACAACGGGATCGGTGGGGTTCATGGTATTTCCTCCGGTGTGGCGGGCAGCGTGAACAAAAAGGTAGCGCCACGGTCAGGGTTATCGGTGGCGGACATGCGCCCGCCGTGGGCCTCGATAATCGAACGGCTGATCGACAGACCCATCCCCATGCCATAGGTTTTGGTGGTATAGAACGGCTCGAATAGCTTGTCTGGGCGGTCCTTAGGCAAGCCGTGGCCGGTGTCTTTTAAGGTGATCCGAACCGCCCCGTCGGGCAGGGGGTGGGTCATGATGGTCAGCTCACGGTCTGGCGATTGGCTTTCTTCCATGGCCTCGAGGCTGTTCTTGGCCAGGTTGAGGATCACCTGTTCGATCTGGATGTGGTCGGCCTCAACGAGCAGCGGCGCGCTGTGGAAGCGGGTATGGATCTTGACGCGGTTGGATCGTGCTTCGGCTTGGACCAGATCGATGGCTTCACGCACCACGTGGTTGAGGTCGACCCGGGCACGCCGGGGTTCGCGCTTGCTGATAAAGTGGCGCAGGCGGCGGATGATCTCGCTGGCGCGGTGGCACTGCGAGGAGGCTTTGTTCATGGTATCGATCAGCTCGTGGTTGTCCCACTGACCCCGGCGTAGCTGGGCGGCGCAGGCCTGGACGTAGTTCGAGATCGCGGTCAGGGGTTGGTTGATCTCGTGGGCCAAGCCCGAGGCCAGCTCACCCACGGTGTTGAGCCGCGCCACATGCGCCAGCTCGGCTTGGTGGCGTTGGGCCTGCTCTTGGGCACGCTTGTGCTCGGTGATGTCTTCGATCACCGAAACAAAATAGGGCGGCTCGCTGGATGAAGGGCGGACCGCCGCCGCGGTGACCCTCGCCCATACAGGCGTCCCATCTTTGTGGAGGTAGCGTTTTTCAACCGTGAAGGCATCGGTTTCACCGTTCATCAGTTTATTGAAACAGTCTTGGCTTATCCCGTGGTCTTCCGGGTGGGTCACATCAAAGAACGTGCGTTGGATCAGCTGTTCCTGGGTGTACCCCAGGATCTGGCACAGCTTGCGGTTGACCCGGAGGAATCGGCTCTCGAGGTCAACATGCGCGATCCCGATCGCGGCGTGATCGAAAATTGCTCGGAAGCGCTGCTCGCTTTCGCGTAGCGCATTCTCGGCGTGTTGACGCTCGGTGATGTCTTGGGATGTACCTACCAGCAGGGCGGGTTCTCCATCGGGATTACATTTGAGTTTGGCTTCGGTATGGAGGATGCGTGTCGAACCATCGGGCAGCATGATCCGGTGATCCAGGACATACGGTTGGCCGTGATGGAGGGTCTTCTGGACTGTCTGGTCCAAGAATTTGCGGTCTTGGGCGGGCAGCTGATCCAAAAACTGCTGGTAGCTGGGTACGAACTGCCCGGGGGTATGGCCGAAGATCCGGGTCAGCTCATTCGACCACCACAGCCCGTTGGTATTGAGGTCCCACTCCCAGCTGCCGATCTGGGCGATCCGCTGGGCCTCGGCCAGTCGAGACTCGCTGCGGATCACTTCTTCCATCGATTGTGTGCGTTCGATCACCCGGCCCAGCTCGGTCCCGACGTGAGCCATCACTTCGAGCAGGTCGTGGTTGGGCTGTTCAGCTTGTGTCGAGAAGAATTCCAAAACCGCCCCGACCTCGCTGCCAATCAAGACCGGGAAGCCAAACCCGCCGCGCACACCGATATCCTGGGCAAGCTTGGCGCGGGGGAAGTTGGGGTCTTCCATCACATCGGTGATCCATGCCGGCTTCTTGCTGGCAAACACGCGCCCCGGCAACCCTTCCCCTGAACCAAACGTGGTGGTTTCGGTGATCTGCCGGAACGTGTTGAAGTGATCGGGGTCTTTGAGGTGCCAGAGTTTGGTTGGGATCAGCACGCCTGGTATGGTTTGGCTTGGTAGATAAACATGCCCCACCGGCCAGCCGGTGTAAGCACACACTTCCCTTAGCGCTGTGAGCATCGCATCGTCGATATTCGAAGCCTCGTTGGCCGCGACGGTGACGGCTTGCAGCAGCTTCAGCAACGAGTTTTTTTCTCGCAGGTCCTGCTCCACTTGCTTGCGCTGCGTGATATCGCGGAGGATGTTGGTATAAAGGTACCGGTCACCCAGCCGAACCCGGCCTACCGTGCCCTCGATGGGGAAGCGTGTGTGGTCTTTGCGTTGCCCGGTGGCCTCGCGCCCGATGCCGAACCAAGCACCGGGCTCCTGCTCTGAGAGGTGTACGGCAGGAGATCCGCCATCACCGTTAGCGCTACACAAGGGGATCAATGCTTCGAGTTTCTGGCCGATCGCATCGTTTTCGAGATAACCAAACATCTGCTGGGCGGCTGGATTGAACGACTCGATCACGCCGTGCTCATCGGTCGTAACGATCCCGTCTTGGGCGGTGTTCACGATTGCACGAAGCCGGGCTTCGCTTTCCCGCAGGGCGTCTTCGTCCTGCTTGCGTTGGATGGCGATCCCCGCCAGGTGGGACGCGGTCTCTAGCAGCTGGATGTGGAACGCGGCGGGTCGGGCGGTGTGGGGGTGAGAGATAGCAAAGGTCCCCATGATTTTTTTCCCGGGTGAAAAGATCGGGACCGACCAGCAGGCCTGGATGCCAAACCGCCTCGTAAACTCTTGGAACTGCGTCCAACGCGGGTCGGTGGCGGTGTCTTCGACGATAATGGCTTTGCCGTGGTGCACAGCCGCACCACAGGAGGTCATAAACTCGCCGGGCGTGATCCCGTCGCCGTGGGCGTTGATCATGTCTTGCGATAGGCTGGGGCCGGCGACAATCTTCAGCCGGCCGGTGGCTTCATTGAGCCGCAGCACCGAACAGGTTGATTGGGGCATAATCTGCTCGACCAGCCAGCACAGGGTATCGAGCACGTTGTTTTGATCGGTGCCCACCGCGATCATCCCCAGCACCGCTCTTTGAAGCTCCAAGCGCTCTTCGGCACGCTTGCGGTCGGTGATGTTCTCACAGACGATCAGTGCGACCATGTGGCCGCTGTCATCGGGGACAGACTTGGCGGTCTCGCGGACCCAGATGATGCTGCCGTCCTTGCATACCTTGCGGAATTCCCACCGGTAGATCTGGCCGGGGTGGGACAGGCATTTGGCCAGGTGTTCGCTGACGATCGGCCGATCGGCTTGTGCGACGATATCTAACACGGAACGGCCCACGAGCTGATCTACGTTGTACCCCAGCTGCTGAGCCCCGAATCGGTTGACCGAGGTGACAGTGGCCTGGCTATCCACCGTGAAATACATCGAAGGGTTGTTTTCATACAGCGCCCGGTAACGGTGTTCATTTCGGCGCAGGGCCTGCTCGGCCTGGCGGCGCTCGGTGATCTCCTGTTGGAGCTGGGCGTTGGCGGCGGTGAGCTGCTCGGTCCGCTCCCGGACGTGCCTTTCGAGCTCTTCGTGGGCTTGCTGGAGCGCGGCCTCTGCCTGTTCACGCTGGATCGCGGCGCCGAATGCCCCGGCCATCGCCTTGAGGGTATCGAGCTCTGAGGCTAGCCATTGGCGTTCTTGCTGGCATTCGTCGAACCCGATGAACCCCCACCACCGCTGGCCGGCGAAGATCGGCACCACGACGATCGATGCGATATCTTGCGGGCCCAACACCGCTTGTTCACAGCCGGGGAAGTCTTTGACATGGCCGCACACCACCTGCCCTTGGCTTAACATTTCCTGCCACCGCTTGAATCCACCCGAGTCGTAGGGCAGGTACTGTAATTGCGGGTTATCGATCTGGGGCAAGACACCTGGTGCGGCCCACTCGAAGCGATGCCGTGTGATCAGCTGGCCTTGTTGTATCTGGTTTTCGAAGAGGTAGACACGGCTGACCTGGCTGGCTTGCCCGATCTGCTGAAGCGTTGTTTGGGCGTAATCCTCCCAAGAGGCGTGACGCAAGAAGTGTTCCGAGGCGTCTGCAACCGCGCAGAGGATCGCTTCACGGCGTTGCAGCGCTTCTTTGGCTTGGCTGTGTTCGGTGATGTCTTGCACCACCGCGCTGATACCGATCACCGCACCGCTGCGGTCTTTTAGCGGCCGGCAGCACGCTAGCCAGTGGCGGGCTTCGTCGGGTTGGGCGGGTGTGGGGCTGTGGAACTCAACGTTTAGGGAGGGCCGGCCCGTATGGATCACCCGCTGGAAGACCGGCGCGACGTGTTTGGCGATCTGGGGTGCGGCCTCGTAAAACCGTGATCCGATCAGCTCATCGGCGGGTCGGCCGTTCCAAGCCGCCATGCGGTCGTTAATCCGGACATATTGCAGCTGCCGATCCAGCAGGCAAAGCCCAACGGGGGCGGTGTTGTAGAGCAGCTTGAACTGGGCAAACTGCTCGCGCAGTTGTTTTTTGCTTTCTTGCAATGCCTGCTCGGCTTGCTTACGCTTGGTCAGGTGCGACCGCAGCAAACGCAGGGCATACCACCAAGCATACACCACCACCAAAACCGCCCCAACCGCAGCGCCAACCGCCCAGTAGGATTGGATCCGTTGATGCTGGCGGATGGCCTGGCTGAACCGTTCCATCTCGTCCACGACCGCATCGACCCGGTCGGTATAGATCCGGTTCTGTTGGGTGTATCCATAACTTGTCAGCAAGTCGGTGGCGGCGGAGAGTTCTTGCCCGCGGATCATGCTAAAGGCGACGGCTTCCATCTTTGCCAGTTGTTGACGGGCGTCTAGCGTCTGACGGAAATCGCGGGATGTCTCCAGGCTGGGGGCGATCCGCTTGGCTTGTTGATACGCCGCTTCGAGGCGTTGCTTGAGTCGATGGTATCGCAGCTCCCACTGGACATCCCCGCTGGTCGCGGCCAACTGGGTGCACATGGCCATATCGTCATGCAGGTGGACCAACAGGCTGCTTACCACGGCCAGCTGGTTGCTTTGATCGCATACCGCTTTGATGACTTGGGCCGAACGCCATCCATGCCAACCCAAACCGACAAACAGCCCGATGGTTAATAACAACGCAGAGGTAAATCCCTTCATGGGGATCAACGGATTGGTTGGGGGCTGGTTCACAGTAGACAGCTTGGGTAGGAGGCTTTTTTCCCACCCCCTAGTTTAACCTCCCCCGACTGCCGTGCCAAGGATTGAGTATCATGCCAACAGGAAATGCGCCTGTCACGACAACCGCGGGCGATAGAAATTAAAGCAAGAAAGAAAAATGATATGAATCAAAAAACGCCATTCTCGTGTAAAGATGTGCTACACCGGGGATTCAATCCCACACAATTTTTTTCTATGAGAGGTCGATGGAAGGCTGTATACGCATCGCGTATGAAAATGCCGCATCGGAAACACAAAAACCTCAAGTATTTCCCTGACGCGGACGGTTGGCTTGTCGCAAATTCATCCGGGACGGGTATAATTAGATTCTTTGCACGCAGAGACTCTGTTATGGCATGGGTGGTGTTGGCGGTGTTTATGGTGGCTTGGCCCGGCTTGGCTTGGGCCGATGTGGCCCAAGTGGGGCAACCCGCACCGGGCTTCGAACTCCAAGACAGCCAAGGCAACACCCATCGGCTGTCGGACTACAAGGGCACGGTGGTGGTCGTGCACTTTCAAAGCTGCCGCTGCCCGTGGGACGTGGCCTATCAGCCGATCCTCAACCGTTTGGCGAATCGGTTTCAAAGCGATCCCCCTCCCACAGGTCAAACGATCCCCGTGCGCTTCTTGGGGATGAATGCCAACCGAGCCGAAGACATCGCCCAGATCCAAGCCTACATCCCCCAAGCCCAGATCCCCTACCCGGTCCTGAAAGACCCGGGCAACCGCGTGGCCGATCTGTACGCCGCCCGCACCACGCCTCACATTTACGTCATCGGCCGCGACGATCAGCAAACACTGGTCTACAAAGGCGGGATCGAAAAGGCCCCCTTAAGCCCCGATGGCTGCGGGGAAAGCCAAGAGCAATACCTTGAGCCTGTGCTCCAGGCGCTAGCCGCTGGCGGCGAAGCCCCGATCAGCCAAACCCAAAGCATCGGCTGCTCGATCAAACGGGAATAGCACCATCTACGAAATGAGGGATCGCCGCCTCTCCCTCATCCCCCAACCCATGCCCCCGCTAGGACTTGAACCTAGAACCCGCTGGTTAAGAGCCAGCTGCTCTGCCAATTGAGCTACGGAGGCGCCTGTGTCGCAGGCGACACGGTTCGATGTTGCGGCTTGAACCTTCTACGCTCAATACCCGAAATATTGTGTTCAGTATCAGGTTACAAGCAACGCTAAATTGTGCGCGAATTGCGGTCGCTAGGCAAGTGTCCAGAACCCGCCTCTGGGCACATCAACAAGGGCAACCTGTACAGGCTGCCTGGATTCGGAGTGTAAACGGCTGGATTGGTCAGGTGCGTCTGGGACAGATCGGGGCGGCTTTTTTCTCCATCAACCCCCCGCAACGAGGTGGCTGTGATGGCCCCTGACCGCGCCCGATGGATCGAAGACGGATGATTGCAGTTGACCTGATGTGGCTACCAATCTTGGGCGGTGCGCACGCCGGTTTCGTACTCCAGCGCGTCTTGAACGGCTTGGGCACTGTCGTGGATGTCCTTGCCAATACCTCGGATGGTGTTGCAGCCGGTCATGGTTACGGCAATCCAGATCGCCACCATGGTCATGATTGGTTTAACCCCCATGGGGTGTCTCCTTGTCGTGTCTTTCCCGCTAATGCTTATGTCGGATACCATGGTTCAAATGGTTTAATGAAATAGGCCGCTGGGTGATGCGTGGTTTGGTATGATCTTGGAGATGGATCACTTAGACGATGCCACCCAGACGGTTGATTCGATTGCCGTGCCGATCCAACGGCTATCGGGCAACCGGGACCTGCCGCTGCCGGCGTATCAGTCGCAGCACGCTGCGGGGATGGACCTGTACGCCGCACCGCCTGGTGACAAACCGATCGTGCTCGAGCCTGGAGCGATCGCGTTGGTGCCCTGTGGGTTGGCGATGGCGGTCCCGGTGGGGTACGAGGCTCAGATCCGGCCGCGTTCGGGTTTGGCGGCCAAGCACGGGATCTCGATGCCCAACACCCCCGGCACGATCGACGCCGATTACCGCGGCGAGGTCAAGGTGCCGCTGATCAACCACGGGCCAGGCACGTTTGAGGTCACCCGTGGGATGCGGATCGCCCAGCTGATCATCAAGCCGGTGCCACGCACCGTCTGGGAAGAGGTCGACCAGCTGCCACCGACCGATCGCGGTGCGGGCGGGTTTGGTCATACAGGGGTGTAGGCCCAGGTTGTGATAGGAGGCATGTTGTGATGGCCCATCAGCAACAGATCGCCGCGGATCGATCAAGCTTCCAGGCCACGCTACAGTCGACCGTGAGCAGGGCATTTTTTAACCGACCGGCGCTGTATACCCATTGGGTATGAGTTGACCGCGTCAGACACACAAAAAGATCGAAGATTAACCTGCCACGGGCAGACGTCCCCCCGTAAACTCGATCGGGTTTGGTATACATTGAGAACGGCATTGACAACGCCGCTGCGTGGAACACCGCCGGCGTGCTCACTGGCCCCGGATCAGCTTTTCGAGGATCGCTTCGTCTTGGACCAGGTCTTTAACCGCGTCGGTGTAGTTATTATAGTACCGCTCGATTTCCTTGAGTTGTTTGCGCTGAGCGTCGATCCTGGCGTTGAGCTGGTCGCGTTCCTTCTGATAGCTCCGCACAGACTTGTTGACCCGGTTCACCTGGTTGTTGTATTTCGCGACACCGCTCCTAGAGCTTGGGTCCAGCGTCGACTCATACCGGTCTAGGACGGCTTTGGACCGCTCGATGGCTTTAACCTTGCGATCCAGGATCTTTTCTTGATTCTGGATATTCATGCCTACTCGGATAAACCTGGTGATGGCCTGGCAGGTCTTGAGCAACCCCGTGTGGGGCTTTTTCGCTTTCGGGTCCAGCAGCGATTCGGCGGTTTTGAGGCCTTCGATGGCTTCTTTGATATGGGTCAAAGAATTCTCCGAGGTGATGTCCTCGAACGTGAGTTCCTCGCCCCGACGGATGGCGGTCATGTACCGGGTAAAGATGTCGTTGATGTGATCGATCGACTGGGTCAGGGAGAGGTGTTGGCGCATCGTGTCGTTCTGGATCTCCCCCAACAGCCGAGCGGAGACGTGATTCGGACACAGCCCTAGGATCTGATCCAGCAGCTGTGTGGCTTGCTGGGAGCTTTTCCACCCGTCGTCTTCAAGCAGCGGGGTAAGCTGCTCCCAGAGCCGGGTTGCATCCAGGTAGCGGTCGGATTGATCTTTGCGGGCTACCCCGACGGCCTGGTCGATATCGACGACTGAGAAGATCTCGATCTGCCCCAGCAGCTTGTCCCCGTGGAGGATGATCTGATCGATCAGGTCTTCCACGTTGTCTTGCGGGATGCTCACACGCGTGCACCCGTCGAGGTGGGCGCCTCGGATCTTCGCGTAGACCCCGCCGATCTTGAGCACCTTCCCCTCGACCGAGATGTCGCCTGTCATCGCGAACTTCTCGTCGATGTCGAACTGCTCCATAAATGCATGGACCAACACCGCATACGCCGCCCCCGCCGATCCACCGTCCTTCGACGAGTACTTGTCCTCGAAGCTGATCTCGATGAGCCCCGACTTATACTCCATCCCCGCGGTGTATTTGCGGCAGTACCGAACAGCCTCTTCCAATGAGACGGCCATCTGCTCTCCCACGCCGCGTGCGAATGTCACCTCCAGTTTCTCGTTGGAGTTCGAGCTTTCTCGTGCTCGGTAGGTCAGCAAGATCTTGGAGACCTCCCCGACCTTGACGTTATTGACCTCCATGACCACCAGCCCGTTGATGGCCTGCTGGTAACCGTCCTCGACGACCAGCTTGTGGGTGTAGTCGGCCAGTAGCGGGTCCCAGTCGATCGCCCCGAACCGAGCGGCTAGCAGCTCCGATTCAAACAAACAGTCTTCATGATGAGGGTCAACCAACAGCCCCAGGGCGTACAGGTATCGGGCGATCTGGGCGTCGGTGTTGTCTTGCTTCTGGCCCAGGGTTTTGGATTCGCCAGCCACCTTGAGCAACGCATCCAGAAGCGTTTTGTCGTCCACCACCGTGTCCGTAGAGGAAATCTTCTGCTGCCGCTTGAGCTTAGCGTGCAGCAGCACCGCAGGCCGGTTGTCCGGTGCCAGCAGGTAAGCGACCTTCGCGAATTTCTGAAGCCGACGGTCGCGCACAAAACCGGGATCGGACTGGGCCTTGGCCAGCGCGTAGTCCACCATCAATGAAGAAATCCCGCTGCGTGTTTGCGCAGAAAGACCTGACCCGGCGATGTCCAACGCACAGGCCACCCCGCCATGGCCCAGCAGGATCAGCAACCCGATCGCCCCCAGCCAGAACAGCCCCAGCCCACCACGCCACCGGCTTGCTCGCTCGATACAGGGCATGAAAATCTCCGGGCCTTGAGTCCTCAGCTTCTCTGCAAATATGATACACCAATCCCGGGTCAATTGGCGGCCAATCGTCTAGTCGCGGCAGGGAAACCCTCGGTGTTTGGGTGTCCCCAACACGGCAATCGATCACCCCGCCCCAAGCGGCCGGGCGATCGATCAATAAAACCGCTTGGTGATGCGCTCGACGCTGGTTAGGCGGTCTTCCGGCGGCACCACCTGCCCCATAGGTAGTAAGCGAGCAGGCCTACAATCAGGCCCGCGGCCGCGGCCACGAGGGCCGCGTATTTGGTGGATTCGACGACCGCTGATTTGACGAAGGGATTGAAGATCGGGTCCATGGACGCGTGGACACGCAAGATCTTCCAGCGGTCGTCGGCTTTGTGGGTTACCGCTGTCCACAGGCTGGTAAAGGCGTATTCCTTTTTTTCGCTGGTGGTGACGACGTAGTCAGTTGAGCCATGCGCAAAGGCGAATTGGTCGGCCACGATCACCGGCTCTTCAACATGCACACTCATGGTGTAGTGGCCCTCGGGGCCCATCAGGCCTCGTATTTTGGCTAAGTAACTCTCCATGTCTTCATAGGAATGGATCGCGTCGTGGGTGACCATAACGGCGCTGAAGTGCGGGGCTAGGTGTGGTTTGAGGGCAGCGACATCGCCTTCACGCGCCGCGCGTTCGTAAATTTGACACAGCTGTTCCAAGGCCGCGCGGTCGGCGTCGCTGGGAGGGTGGTGGGTGATCGCCTCGGTGGCCGAGGCATTCTCTCCCATTGCTGGGGCATCGGGGATGAGGCACAACGTGATCAACAGAATCGTCAGGGTCAGAGGCCGTGGATGAAACATGAAGCTGATTCTCCTTGTTCAGGTTTGGTGTGGGTCGGATGAACGGCGTGATGCTTTAGGCCGCGACAGGGCGTCCGCCAAGCCCAACGGTGCACCCACCACCCGGCGATCGCACCCGGTGGAAGGTCGATGGCCCAGTGCTGTTTGGTGGCTAACGTAGAATAGAAAATCAGGGCGCCCCACGCCAAGGCGATCAGCGCCAAGAAACCGATGCCACCTCTTGGTCGTTAGAGGCCTTAGCATTTTGCCGCCATACAGACCGGTGTAGACGACCAGGCCCGCGTGCAGCGAAGGGATCGAGTTGACGAGGCCGTCGTACCGGACCAGCAAGTCGTAGGCGGTGTGGTCGGGCCATGACGCGGGCCTGGGGGCCGCCACGGGCCAAAAGAAAAAAATAACAAAGCACCCCCCCGATAAGAGCAACACGCCGCGGGTATACCGCATCAATTGATCACGGCCTGTCGATAAAAAGGGAGCGATCGGCAGCCACAACCACAGGGATTCGTAGACCAA
Organism: Phycisphaeraceae bacterium; assembly: GCA_965223655.1. GTDB lineage: Bacteria > Planctomycetota > Phycisphaerae > Phycisphaerales > Phycisphaeraceae > CBDCXC01. Next base: position 430,484 of record CBDCXC010000014.1, on the reverse strand, counting down.
CACCCAGCCGGGGTTGAACGGTATCCAACGGTCCAATGCGGTCACGGGTACCGTGCGGACCGGGAAGACCACAAACCTTTGCAGCAGGCCATAAGGCACCAGGAACGCGATCGGCAAGACGATCAGCAGCACCAGCTTTAGCGGCAGCTGCGAAAGGATCGCGTCCATCAGCTTCATGGGCGTGGGGCGGACGTCGTGCATCGCGGTTACACCACCAGGGGCCGGGTATGCCGCGGCCGGCGACCATTGACCCACTGAGCAAACGGCGGCAGGGCGGTGGCGACGGGGACCATCTGCCTTGCGTGGACGTGGACGCCTGAGGTCAGCAGGCTAAAGCCCCCGATCAGGGCGTCGTCATCGATCTGAAGCGGTGCAATGCTCAGCCTCGTGGCCTGCTGACCCGCCTGGCTGATCACATGCGCATGCAGCCGCGCACCAACGCCCAAGACCACCCGGTGGCCGATCCTGGTCAGCGGGCGGTCCAGCACCACGCACCCGGGCGACCAATACACCAGCCGCCCCACGCTAGCGCCCCAAAGACGAAGCCAAAAGGAATACAGACCAGGGACCAGGCGTAAGATCTCTTCCAGAAACGGCAGCCGATTAAAAATGATCTGCCACTGGGCTGTGAACCACCAGATCAGGAACGCCCTAGACCCCATGGGGAATTCTCCCGCACCGATCGGGGCCAACCGCAGTGTTGCACGGACAACCAGAGGCGGGATCAGATACAAGACCAGCGGGGCCAACCCAAGCAGCCATTTCGGACACACCGCCGATACCGGCAAAACCACGCACGCGCCCATCAGCGTGATGTGGATTAACGGGGTGTATCCCAGGCAGACCATGGCCAGCCGGTAGGCGGGCTTTAGGTCGAATACCGGTAAACCACGCCCACGGGGGTTCTGACTATCGGATAACGTGTCCGGCATACTTGTTCTCCACATGTTCCGTGGCGCGCCGCGGCCCACGCCACATGCGCAGGTAATGCCACAGCATCGACTCGCGGCGGGCGGAACGCCCCCCCGCAAGGACCGGCAAGTATAGCCAAGGCACCGTCGGCCGCTGGTGGTGCGTGAGATGCCAGTTGTGGTTCAGCCAGATGGCATCGATCAGGGGCACAAAGCGGAGGTTCCGGGCCCCGTCCGTGACGTGGCGTGGTGTATCGAAATGGTGGACGTACTGCATCGCCGACCAGCTAAAGCCAAACCCGAAATACACGATGAAGTAATTCCACAGCGGCATCGCCAAGGCCCAGATGATGAGCCCGTGCAGGGCGATCGCGGCGAGGGCTTCGAGCTTGATGGCACGCCAATAGACCGGGTTCAGGGATTGCATGAACGCGGCGGAGGGGCGGTCCAACTCAAAATACCGCCGCTTGAGAACCCAAGGACACAGCAGCACCACGGGGTTGGATAGAGCGACCGTGCACCAGAACAAACCGGTGATCGTGCCGTAGAGCTGGACCCATTTCAGCAGCGGGATCTCGGTCTCAAAGTAATAATCAAATGCCTCGTCATCCGAGCGGTTGCGGATGTGGTGGCCCAGGTGGCCTTGGCGGATCAGGTGAAACGCCGCGGGAAACAGCAGCGACATCAAAACCCCCATCGCGTCGTTCACACGGGGATTGGGGTGAAGGATTCGGTGATGGGCTTCGTGGATGACCGCGTAGATCGAATTGCCCACGATCGCAAACGCAAGAGACAGCAGCCCCAGCTGCCACCAGGCCTGGGCCCGGCTGGCGGCATAAAAGACCGCGGCGGTGGCCATCAATTGCGCCGCGATAATCAATAGGTTGAGCCGGGTCGGGATGGGGTATTGGGTAGAAGGCTCATCAAACACGGCCTAACCCCCTTCCGGTCGGTAGGTGGGCAGCACCCCGGAGATAGCGCGCATCTCCTCGAACCGGTCGAACAAGGCAAAGCTGATCGGGCTGGTGCGTCGGGAAAACATGACCCGCTGAAAGTCGCCGGCACACTGGGGCTGTTGCAGCTGCTGCTGGATCTGTGGCACCAGCGGCTGAAGGCCGGGGTCCTCGCTGGCCAGCAGGCGCACCACGCGCATGGTCTGACGCCCCGGCTTGACGAAGTAACGGCCGATCATCCGGCGCAGCCAGAACGCGTTGAGCCAACGCACGGCTTTGGGGCTTGGTGCATAAAGCCGAAGGATCAGGTGCCAATCGACCTGGACGTGCCGCACCTCGTCTTCCAAGTGGCGGGCGTAGACCGCGCGGTACCGCGGCTCGACCTGATCATCCGGCAGGCGCAGCGTCTGTTTGGACATTTCGATCGAGTGTTCTTCCATCATCAGGATGAAGAAAAAAATCGCCGGAAAAACACGGGGGTGACGGGCGATGAAATCCAGCGCCGCTTGCACCGCCACGGGGACGGCCATCACCCGACGGCCTGAACGCCCGTACCATGCCGGCTCCGTTAGGCGGTTGAGCTGATGCCACCAGAGGATGTGCCGACGCTCTTCCGAAACGAACCAGTGGATACACTCAACCAGGTCACGGTCCTGCTTGCGCTGGTGGAGGTATCTCGCGGCGGATTCCAACGCGACCACGAACGTCTGTTCCATGAATGTGATTAGCTCATTGGCAAACAGGGCTGTCAGGTGGTTGTATCGCTTCTGTTGATGTTCATCTAGGCCGTGGTAAACCGAGGTGTAGTATAGCGGCGTTTGCGTGGGGCAGATGAACCATCGTCGACGATCGATCGGGGCCGACCAATCGATGCCTGCGGCCCAGGTGTCGGCATCGGTGGCTTCGGATCTGAACCGCAAGTGATCAGGCGGCTGGGGCGCGTGGGGGCGGCAAGCCCGGCGAGCCCCCGTGGGTAATGCGGCGGGGGCGGTCAAAGACTCGGTGAATGTGTTGTTGGGCTGCATACCCGATACCAAGCGTTGGGGGCTACCCGATATAAACCGGAAGCGATCTAAAGGTTGCCACCCACGCGATGATCAGATCTTCACGTTCGTGCGTCGCGGCACCCTCGGTACTGTATCAGGAACCCGCAACCCTAACGACGGTATTTATGATATACCAGTCCCAATCGAGTTGACGGGTGCCGCGGACAAACCGGACCCCGTAAACGCGATCGGGATGGGTGTATTTCAAGGGGATTTTTGATGGGCCGTGTTCGCCACGATCAACCTTTGCGGATTGCGCTGATTAGCCCCAAGGGGCCGTTGTATCGGCACCGCGGCGGGATATTCGGAAGAAACCTCCGGTACATGCCCTTGACCCTACCGACGCTGGCGGCCTTGGTGCCCAAGGACTTAAACATCCGGGTCACGTGCATCGACGAGGGCGTTGCCCAAGTCGACCCCAACTTGGAGGCGGACCTGGTCGGCATGACCGTGATCACGGGGACCGCGCCGCGGGCCTATGAGCTATCCGCCCATTATCGCCGTCGTGAGATCACGGTTGTCTTGGGCGGGCCGCATGTGACGCTGGTCCCCGACGATGCGCAGCCTCATGCCGACAGCATCGTGGTGGGCTACGCCGAGCAGGCGTGGCCCCGGTTGCTGCGCGACTTCGCTCAAGGCCGGATCAAACCTCGTTACGTCCAGCAGCCCGATCTGGATCTGTCTGATGCTGTGCTGCCCGATCGGCGTGTCCTTCCCCGTGGGAAGTATCTGACACACCATGTGTTTGAAGCCACGAGGAGTTGTGTGCACAACTGCGATTTCTGCGTGGCGCCCGCTGCCTGGGGACGCAGGCCATATCAGAAACCCGTTGAGTTGGTTGTGGAGGATATCCGTCGCCAGCGCACCCGGCGGGCGATTTTTGTGGATCTGAATCTGATTGCGGACCCCGCGTATGCGTTTGGGCTGTTTGAAGCCTTGATCCCGCTAAAGATTCAGTGGTACGGCCTGGCCACGGTCTTGTTGGCTGATGATGCCCCGCTGCTGGCGCTGGCCGCTCGCAGTGGGTGCCGAGGCCTTCTGATGGGGTTAGAATCCATTTCTTCAAACAACCTGCGCCGTTCCCGAAAGGGATTCAATCATCCACAAAGATACCGACAGCTTGTGGATCGGTTGCATCAACACCGTATCGCGCTGCAAGGTTGCTTTGTCTTCGGGCTCGACGATGATGACCCAGACATCTTCTTAAAGACCGCCCGGTTTGCCGTTGAAGCCAAGATCGATCTTCCCCGGTTTGCGATTGTCACGCCTTTCCCTGGAACCGCTCTCTACCATCGGCTCGAAGCCCAGGGGCGTATCCTCACGAAGAACTGGGAACTCTACGACGGCCAGCACGTGGTGTTCCAGCCCGCGCAGATGACCGCCACGCAGCTGCAACGGGGTACCGAGCGGGCATGGAAATACACCTATGGCTGGCGATCGATGGCCGGCAGGCTGCGTGGGACCGCCGCGCCGTGGTACGTGGCATGGCTGACCAACCTGGGCTACCGCCATTACGCGTATAACCTGCATCGGTTCTACACCTGTGACGCCATGGTGGCGCCATCATGGCCGGGATACCGATCAGGCCCAACCCCAACCCAGCCTGTGGCCCAGACGCCCCTGCCGGTGTCGCTAACCATGGAAGGGGTGTCGCCGTGAACAGCACCAAGCCCCAGATCAGGCTACGCCCGCTGCCAGATCGCCCCCCCGCTACGCCGCCAGTCAAGCCGGTGAGATTGTTTGCGAATTTCGATGTCATCGCCCCGTCGTGGTACGTGGCCTTGAAGTCCAAGCGGCTGCATCGAGGGCGGGTCAGATCCATCGACCTGTTTGGCCAACGGGTGGGCGTTGTGGCGAGACAGCCGAGGGGGCGTCCATGCGATGGACGCCCGATGCCCGCACTTGGGGGCCGACCTGGGGCAGGGGGCCGTCGTGGATGACCGGATCCGGTGCGCGTTTCATCATTGGGCGTATGACGCATCGGGGCAGTGTGTCGAGGCCCCGGGGCTAAGAGCCACGCCCCGGCGGTGCGGGCGAGTCTACAAGGTCGCGGAGCGGTACGGGCTGATATGGCTATTTCATGGGGCCAGGCCCGTGATTGATCTGCCACCCTTGCCCGGCGGGGATGACCCACGCCGCTACTGGTTGATCGCTCCGCCCAGCCGGCGTATCGCCTGCCACCCGCACCTGGTGATCGCCAATGGGCTAGACGTGGCGCACTTCCAGTCGCTTCACAACATGGTCAGCACCGCGGAACCTACGATTGAGCAAACCGGCGCCTATGAGCTGACGCTGACCATCCAGGGCCGCCCCAAGTCACGGGCCTTGCGTTGGCTAACGGGTACGCGGCGTGTGGACGTGGTCGCACGGTTTATCAATGTCGGGGCGAGCATCGCTTGGGTGAGCCTGGAAACACCGGTGCGGTTCCACGTGCTGTTTACCGCCAGGCCTTGGGTCGATCGTGGTTGTGAGACTCAAGTTGTGTTGTTCGTACCCAAGCGGGTACGGCTGGGCTATCTAAGAGCCATGTGCTTGGTGTATAAGCTGCTCTACGAAGACCATCAAGTGCTGCATGGCCTGGCATTCAGACCGGGATTCACTGAGGCCGATGCGCCGCTGCAGCGGTTTGCCCAGATGGTTGATTCCCTGGCAACCGGCTAATTACCGTGAACCGATGTGGGGGTAGTGATGCGTATTACTTTCATCCGACCGCACCTAAGCGACCGCCGGTCAGCCGACGCCATGGAGCCGCTGGTTTTTGCTATTTTGTCAGGCTTGACACCCAAGGATATCGACGTGGACCTGCTCGATGAACGGTTGGGCCCCATCCCTGCGGATCACCCTACGGATTTAGTTGCGATCACCGTCGAGACGTTCACCGCAAAACGCGCTTACCAAATCGCTTCGATGTTTCGCAGGCGGCGGGTCCCGGTGGTTATGGGCGGGTACCATGTGACTTTTCAGCCAGAGGAAGCGTTGGCATACGCCGACGCGGTCGTGCTGGGCGATGCCGAGGGCCTTTGGGAGGGGCTGGTGGAAGACGCTCGCCGCGGCCGGCTTCAGCGCGTCTATCAGCAACAAGATCAGCCTCCTCTGGCCGGTGTCAGATACGACCGCTGTATTTTCAAGGGCAAACGCTACACACCCATTGCCCCGGTGCAATTTGGCCGGGGTTGCCGGTTTGCCTGCGATTTCTGCTCGATCCATGCGTTCTATGGGCACCGCATCCGTTTCCGGCCCGTGGCTGAAATCGTTGACGAGATACGCGCCCTTGGGCGCCGGTCCATCTTGATTGTGGACGACAATCTTTTTGCGGACCCGGCCAAGGCTGAAGAACTTTTCATCGCTCTAAAACCCTTAAAAATCCGCTGGGGTTGTCAGGTGAGCATCGATGTGGCGTGGCGCCCGGGCATGTTGGACCTGATGTCCGCCAGCGGGTGTTTTGTGGCCCTGATCGGGTTCGAGTCTTTAGACAGCGCCAACCTGTCACAGATGCGCAAGGCTTGGAACCTGCGTGACGGGGACTACGCGCAGGCCATCGCCGGGTTCTATCAGCGGGGCATCATGGTCTATGGCTCATTTGTGTTTGGGTACGATCACGACACGCCCGAGACGTTTGAGCGGGCCGCGGGCTTCGCGATCAATGCCCGGTTGGCGTTGGCGAATTTCAACACCCTCACACCCACACCCGGCAGCCCGCTGTATCAGCGGCTCAAAACCCAGGGCCGGCTCCGGTATGAGCGGTGGTGGCTAGATAGCCGCTTCCGGTACGGCGATGCCGTGTTCGAGCCTCAACAGATGTCTTGTGACGAGCTGGCTCGGGGCTGCAACCGCGCCAGGCAGTTGTTCTATTCGTATTCCTCGATCTTCCGTCGGGCGATGCATCGACGGGTCAATACCCGTGGCCCGGCACGCTTGGGTCTTTATATGGGGGCGAATTGGGTCGCCCGCAAGGCACTATCCCGCAAAGTCGGCCGACAACTAGGCTCCCGCGAGCCATTGGATCCTGTGCCACCGAGGCCTCTGCCTGGCCGTGCCAAACCCGGCGTCGGTTCCGCCGCCGTGGCGTTGAAGGTCCTGTCGTGAAGGTCACCCTCATCTACCCATGTATCGGTCGCCGTGTGGGGATGAAGAAGTATATCCGTACGTGGCTGATGGAGCCGGTCCCCATCGCGTCGATCGCGGCGCTCCTGCCGGCGGATGTTGACAGGCGTTTCTACGATGATCGGCTCGAACCCATCCCTTACGACGAACCGACGGACCTGGTGGCGATCAGCGTAGAGACCTATACCGCCAACCGCGCGTATCAGATCGCCAGCGAGTACCGCAAGCGTGGCGTGCCGGTGGCGATGGGCGGCTTCCACGCCACCCTCTGCCCCGAGGAAGTGATGCGGTATAGTGAATCGATCGTAGTCGGCCCGGCCGAGGGTGTCTTTCCGGAGTTGATCGACGACTTCCGCCACGGCCGGCTCAAAAAGATGTATCAAAGCACCGGCCAAGCCGCACCGGCCGTCACCCCAGACCGCACGATTTATCGCCGTAAGAAGTACCTCCCCATCCGCTTGGTGGAATTCGCCCGTGGCTGCCGGTTTAAATGCGACTTTTGCGCCATTACGTCCTACTACACCGCGTCGCATCATCACCGGCCGATCGACGCGGTGGTGCAAGAGCTGCGCCGGGTGCGCCGGCCCGGCCAGCTGGTCTTCTTCATCGATGACAACATCACCTCGGACCTGAACGCCGCGAAGGAGTTGATGCGGGCGCTGACGCCGCTGCGTATCCGTTGGGTCAGCCAATCCGCGATCAATGTGGCCTTCGACGAAGAAGCCCTGTCGCTGATGCGCCGCAGCGGCTGCCAGGGCTTGCTGGTGGGGTTTGAGAGCCTCAGCCCGCAGGGCCTACACGCGATGAACAAGGGGTTTAACCTGATGCGTGGGGGCCCGGCCCAGGCGATGGCCAACTTCCGCCGCCACGGGCTTCGGGTCTACGGGACGTTCATATTCGGTTACGACGGCGACACCGCCCAGACGGTCCAAAGCACCGTCCAGTTTGCCCAGCAGCAGGGGTTGTTCATCGGGGCATTCAACCACATCACGCCCTTCCCCGGGACCCCGCTGTATGCGCGGCTCGGGCAGCAGGGTCGGCTGCTCTACGAGGCTTGGTGGCGTGACCCCCGGTATCGCTACAACATGGTGCCATTTCAACCCAGCGGGATGACGCCCCAGGAGCTTTCCCAGCTTTGCGTCCAAGCCCGCCGGCGGTTCTATTCTTGGCCCAGCATCTTCCGCCGCGCTACTCACCGCGTGCACTGGTCCAACCTCTACATGCTGGTCCATTTCCTGACGATCAATGCGATGCACCAGTGGGATGTGGATGGCCGCAACGGCCTGCCTTTAGGAGATGAGACGTGGCCAGGGCCGCTGATTCACGTGAACTGACCGCCTCGATAACGGGCCGCCACGCCCCCCCACGCCGCTGGGGCGGGGGGGCGTTTGATATCGGTTTGGCTACCGACGCCGATGAGCCAGAGCTGCGACAACTCCTGCGGGACCAGCCGATCGGTGGCCAGGTCCAGCTGACCCTTGAACGCGAACCGTGCCTGTACCACGCCGCCGGGATTGAAGGGGATCGGTATCACCTCGCGGTGGTCCGCGATCGATTGACAGGCCGGGTCGTGGGCATGGGCAGCCGGTCGGTGCGCGAGGTCTGGGTCGATGGTCGGGTGACCAAACTGGGTTACCTGGGCCTGCTGCGGCGTGACCCGGCCGTGGGTCGGCGTTGGGCGTTGCTGTCGAGTGGATTTGACTGCTTACAGCGGACGCACCTGCCTGATGAATTGCCTTACAACTTTACCAGCATTGTTTCGGACAACGCGCCAGCCCGTCGGCTGTTGGAACGCGGCCTGCCGGGCCTGCCGCGATACGAACCCGCGGGGGGATTCGTGACCTTCGTCGTTCCCGCGCATCGACGGCATCGGATCCCCCGGTCTCTGCCCATTGTCCGTGGGCAAGAAGGGCTAGTGCCGTCGATCATCGCCTGCTTGCAGCGCAACCTTCGGCGGTACGAAGGAGCGCCGCTGTGGACCACGCAGCACCTGCGGGACCCCCTTCGCTGTCGCGGGCTGGCTCTGTCTGATTTTTTCTTGGCCTACAGCAGGGATCGGGTCATCGGGTGCTTGGCGCTGTGGGACCAACGGCCGTTCAAACAGGTCGTCGTGCGGGGTTATGGCTCGCCGTTGCGGTATACACGGCCGGCGATCAACGCATGGATGCGGTTGACGGGGCGCCCCCGGCTGCCTCGACCGGTTCGGCAGCTCAACACGGCATATCTGTCACACGTGGCGATCGACGCCGATCGGCCGGATGTCTTTTTCGGGTTGGTTCAAGCCGCGCAAGCCGCGGCGGTGGACCGATCCATCGATTACGTCTTGCTTGGCTTGGCCGACGATCACCCGCTAACCAGAGCCGTTCAAAAGGCGTGGAACGCCAGGGCATACCACAGTACGCTATACCGGGTTCACTGGCCCAATACAGGCCGGTCTCGCTGGGCCGCGACCGGCGTCTTTCACCCAGAGGTGGCGATCCTTTGAACGGTAGGCTGATACCCCAAAGCCAGCTAGACCCGGCTCTGCAGCAGCAGATGTTTGAGCTGTTGCATACCCATTTTGCCGGTGTCGATTGGTGTCAATTCACCGCGGATCTGAGCCAGAAAAACTGGGTCATCCTCATCGAGGATTGTAACGGCCGTTTGGTGGGCTTCTCTACCTTGCTTCTGCTGTATGACCAAGAGGCCGGCCAGCCGGTGACGGTCGTGTACTCCGGTGATACGATCATGGACCCGTCGGCGTGGCGTAGTGCCGCCTTGTCACGCACCTGGATCACCTCGGTGATGTGGCTCAACAGCCAATACGGCCGGGGCCGGCTGTATTGGCTGTTGATCACCTCCGGGTATCGCACATACCGCTTTCTGCCGCTGTTCTGGAAGCGATTCCACCCGCGCCACGATCAGGGGGCCGTGGCTGGCCTGGCCCCTTTGGCCGATCGGCTGGCCAGCCGCCTTTTCCCCACGCGATACGACCCCGCGTCACGGATCGTTCGGTTTGAGCGCCCGCAGATCCTGCGTAAGCACCTTCAAGGCATCCCGGATTCGAAAAAGGATGACCCGCATGTGGCGTTCTTCGCGAAAGCCAATCCCGGGTTTATCCAAGGCGACGAGTTGGTGTGCCTCACCGAGCTGAGCGAAGATAACCTCACGCCCGCTGGCTGGCGCATGGTGCATGCCGGCAGCGATCGGCTATACGTGCAGGCGTCCACGTAATGGCCCTGGTCTGTTTGGCGAATCAGTTGTGGCGGCTGGCCAACACCGGCCGGTGGTGGCGTTTTGACCAGGCTCTGAAACGCCCGAGACAGACGCAGGCCGCCCTGCTTGGGCAACTCCTGGGGCACAACGCCCAGACCGTCTACGGCCGGCGATACGGCTTCGCATCAATCCGAAGCATCCAGCAATACCAACAACGCGTCCCGATCACGACCTACGATGACTATTCATCGTTCATCGATCAGATTCGGCAAGGCGGCCAGCGTGTGCTCACGCGCGATCCGGTGGGGTGCCTGGTTCCCAGCAGCGGCTCGGCTTCTGCATATAAACTGATCCCATACACGCGTCGATTGCAGGCGCAATTCAACCGCGGCATCGGTCCCTGGATCGTGGACCTGTTTGCCAGGCACCCGCAAGTCCGCCGCGGGCCTGCCTACTGGTCAATCTCTCCGAATTTTTCACAGCCTAAGCCCCCCCGCTCTTCCGTGCCGATCGGGTTTGATGACGATAGCGCTTACCTGGGGGGGGTGGCCAAACGCCTGGTGGCTCACTGCATGGCCGTCCCCCCGTCGGTACGGCATATTCAAGAGATCGATCATTTTCGATACGTGACACTGGTGCACCTGCTGCGGGCCGCAAAACTGCGGCTGATCTCCGTGTGGCACCCGACATTCCTAAGCCTTCTGCTAGAGCCGATGCAGGCGTGGTGGGACCGATTGGTTTACGACATTGAAAAAGGAACCCTCAATCCTACGAACGCCGGGGGCGATACAATTAGGCATGGCATCGTCCCACCACCATCGGCCGATCCGGTCAGGGCGGGCTATCTTCGTCATATCAATCCGGCGGACTATACCGCGATCTGGCCTAAGCTGAAGGCCGTTAGCTGCTGGGCCGACGCCGGCGCCGGTCACGCCGCCCGGGAGCTGGCGATCGCTTTACCCGGCGTCGCGATTGAGCCTAAGGGATTGATCGCAACCGAGGCGATCGTGACGCTGCCGTTCCAGGGGGCCAGGCCGATGGCGGTTTGCTCGCATTTCTTCGAATTGATCGATGGCCACGGCCACGCCAACACAATGGACCAGGCGGTGCAAGGGCAAACCTATCGTGTGGTCATTACCACGGCGGGCGGCTTGTATCGCTATGACTTGCAGGACCGCGTGGTTGTCGATGGGTGGCTGGGCGGGGTGCCAACCCTCAGGTTTGTAGGCAAAGAAGACCGCATCAGCGATCTGCGTGGCGAAAAACTCAGCGAGGGTTTTGTGGCCAACGTGTTCAATGAAACCCTCGCATCGGAGCGTTCCGCGATCCAATTCGCCATGCTTGCACCAGACCATCACAATGATGGCACGATCGGCTACACGCTATTCTTGCAGTCCACCCATCGCCCCGCACCAGACTTGATTCCGCGGATCCAGCAGGGGCTTCGCAAGAACCCTCACTATGCTTACTGCGTTGCCTTGGCCCAACTCAATCCGGCTCGTCTATTCCTGGTCGAAGGAAACGCCCATCAGGCCTATCTGAAACGTGTCCGTGAGCTTGGCCAGCCATTGGGCGGCATCAAACCGACGGCGTTGAGCAACCTATCGGGCTGGCGCGATTGGTTCAAGGGGCAGTGGTCAGACAAGGCCGGTGTGATTTCCGAAATCGCGTCCAGGTAAGCCCACAGCTGGTGAAGCTGTTTTGTGAATGAAGCGCCAATTGCCCGCGCACAGCGTGTGTAAACGCCGCATCATTCAGAACGTTATCCGCATCAAAAATGCGGCGCCGGTCGGGAGGCTGACGTTCGGTGCAAAAGATTCGGCAAGGCGGCCGGCGTGTGCTCACGCGCCACGCGTTCGGGCTTCTGACAACTCCACCCCATGCGACGCAACACATGCCAAACGCCCGAGGGATCGTAGCGGACCTTGAACTGCTTGTGAATCAGTTCGCTCACGCGTTGCAGCGTCCACAGCTCGGTGGGGTAGCCGTGCTTGTGCGGGCCGCGCCGCAATTGTTTTTCGAGCTTGGCCAGTTGTTTGGCAGTCAGCTTGGGAGTACAGCCGGGGTGGGGCTTGGCTTGCAGCGATTCGCGTCCGCCTTGTTGGTATTTCTTATGCCACTGCGACACCGCCCCCGCCGATACACCCAACTTCCGCGCCACAGCCACCGTACCCAGCCCCGACGCCAGCAGGTCGATCGCTTTCAACCGACGCTGCTCCAATCGCTTCGCTGATTGCCTTAGAGTTCCCATGCATCAAGTGATCGGCGATATTCATGGGTTTAGATGAATATTCAAAGGTCAATAGAACGATATGGACTGCCAAACTGACGGGCACTACTGGCCTGCCTGAAAACTATGTACCAGCCTCAATGAGAGTCGGCGGGTGGCTGGGACTAAGTGGAGCGTGCCCCAGGCACCCGCCGCGACGAGTTAGGGACTACTGGGACCGGGCCTACCGGGTTTGCCGATTTCGATCACCTCATACTCCCCGGGTCCATTGTCCTCCTGCGTCACCGTCCCGTCCCCAAAATCGATCTGGGTATTAATGAACGTCCTGGCCACGGACTCAGTCCCCCCACCGCCGAAGTGATCCACGATGACCGGCCGAACAAATTGGCAGCCCATGACCAGCAGGTTGTTGCTCGTCGTGAACCGGATCGCGTATTCCTCTTCGCCGGGTTCCATCGGTGGCACCTTGCATTCCTCCAAGTCGATGGCGGTCCTGTCGCTCTTGGCCGAGTTCTGCCACACCCCCTGGAGGATGACGCTGCGCCCGTGATCTCCGGAGTGGGGCGCCCCCAGCGGGGTCACGTTGCGCAGGAAGATCCGCGCCTTCTCGGTGGACACCCCTGAGATCACGATCGGGGCGGTAATCCTGGGCAGGTCCAGGTCGATCTCGTTGTTTAGAAACGCCCCGCCATACATCTGGAACCCTCCGCTGTTGCCGCGTTCGGCACCGGTGCGGATTGCGGCGTCAGCGTGGCACAAGAACTGGCAGTTATATAAGATCCACTGGACGGCCTGGTCGCCCTGGAACAGGATCCCGACGTCGTTGTCCCTAAACCAACACGAATACAGATCGCTCTGATCGTTGTTGCCCTGGTCTTCAAGGGTCTCGCCGATCTTGAGCCCGATCTTGAGGTTCCCGAACAGCACCTGCCTGAACTCGTTCTTCTGCGACACGACGTTCGAGGTCTCGTCTCCCTCGAGATGGATCCCCACCGCCGCTGTCTTCCCATTGCCGTCGAGAGCCAGACGCTCGACCGAAGACTGAGAGAACCCGTTGAGGTGGAGGATGGTTCCCCCTGCCTTGCAGCCCCATTTGAGGATGCTGCCGGTTTTCTCGGTAGGATGCCCAAAACCGAACCCGACGATCTGGGTGCTGCGTCGGCCTTTGAGCTCGAGGGTTTCCTTAATCACGTACACCCCCGGGGGGATCTCGAGCCTGCCGCCCTCCATCGGCAAAGCTTTGATCGCTTCCTGGAAAGCCTGCGTGTCATCATCTTCCCCGTTGCCCAAGGCTCCGAAGTCTTTGACATTAAAAATAAGGTCCCTCTCGCGTTGGGCCCGGCACTGATAGGGCTGTTGGGGAGGACCGTCCGGCGGGGCCGCCGGGGGAGTCGGCGGGGCCGCCGGGGGATCCCCCATCGCCGGCCGATGGCTAAGCAGAACCACCAGCGCCAGGGCCATGATGGCACCCCACCGCCCTGCGGTGAGATACCCCTTGCGGACGGGCGCCGACGATCCCTGCCTATCGCGTCGCTGGGTTGCATGATCGATGTCTGTCAAAGCTTCTTGGTTAGCCATGAGAAAACCCCTTATGTCCTTAAAAAAACGGCAAATAGGTTCTTGAGCCCGGAACGAAGCCCCGTCCCTTCGGAGTGCTCCCGGAAGGATGTAGGTCCGGGCTACGAAACGCATCGTTCTATCTATAAGCAATACGCACAACGGACGGCGCTCTACCAATCGTTAAAATATTTTACAGGAGAAACTTCTATGTGTAAACGCCGCACCAAAAATGCGGCGCCGGTCTGGAGGCTGACGTTCGGTGCAAAAGATGGGTATGAATGATAAAGCCCGTTGCTCTGTATGGTGGTTCGAGCTTGGCCGTGTGGCCTGCCCATCCATAGCAAGGAGCAACGAGCATGTTGGATTCTACCCCTATGTCGTCGGCCGAATCGCCTACCAGGAACGTTTTTGTCGGCATCGATTATCACCAGTCCACCATTCAGGTGTGTGTTCTGGATTCACGCGGTGTGGTGCTCACGAACCGAGCCTGTGGCAACGACTGGCGTGAGGTTGAGCAACTCGCCCAAGCTCATGGCCGCGTGTCGGCGGTGGCGATCGAAGCGTGTGGGGGTGCCGCTGACTTGGCGGATCAACTGGTCGAGCTGGCCGGCTGGTCGGTGCACCTGGCTCACGCGGGGTATGTGGCCAAGCTCAAGGGATCGCCCGACAAGAGTGACTTCACCGATGCACAGGTGCTGGCAGACCTGACACGGGTGGGTTATTTGCCGCGTGTCTGGCGAGCCCCGCAGTGGGTCCGCGAGCTGCGTCGGCTCGTGCGTTACCGCCAGCAGTTGGTGGACCAGCGTCGTAGCGCTAAGCTGCGGATCCGTGCGCTGCTGCGTGATCACCGTGTGGCTACGGCGTGCAAGCATCGATCGTGGACCGGGCTGTGGCTGACGTGGCTGAGGACCCATGTTGTTGATCAGGTGCCGTCGGCTTCGGCCTGGGTGCTGGGGCGTCATATCGAGCAGATCGATCGGCTCACGGCGGATATTCAGCAGACGGAGTCGTATTTGAGGGAATATACGAAAGACGACCGCCTCACCTCACGTCTGCTGGCCGAGCCGGGTGTGGGATGGGTCACGGCGTGGGTGTTGCGGTCGGAAGTGGGCCGCTTCGATCGGTTCGTGAACGGTAAAGCCCTGGCGCGGTTCTGCGGGCTTAGTCCACGTAACGCTTCGAGCGGGGCACGCCAGGCCGATGCGGGTTTGATCAAGGCCTGTTCTCCATTGCTGCGGGCGACACTGATCGAGCTGGCGCACCGGTTGGGACGCTGCGAACCGCATTGGCGTGTGATGAACCAGCACCTGCGTGATCGAGGCAAGCCCGGGTCAGTCGCCGCCGCCGCGGTGGCTAACCGTTGGGTGCGGGGATTGTACTACCGGATGACCCGTGACGACCCCGCCACGCCGGCGTTACCTACGTTGGCCGCGGTGTCGGTGTGACGGCGGTGAGCTCGGGCTACACTTGAGCCACGGGGCTCGACAAAAGATAGGGCAGCCGCCGTCTTCTTCGGACCACCCCCTTGGGCTACTCACCACAGTGAGGATGCTCGGATAGAAGATTGGGAGGACCCGCGGCCACGCAACCCGCCCTTGACACAGAGCCGTCATTCATAGAAGTGTAGCGCCTTGCCCAGCCCTGTTGTTTGGGTGGCAATGGAGCAGTTTCTTCTGTCCCACTGCTCTTGCTTTCAGACCGCCTGTTTGTTGTAAACTCATTTCATACAAATGCTTGCGTTGAAATAAGCTGGTTAAGCAAGAGGGTGGGATTGGATCGGTCGCGTTTCACTAAGCTTTTGAAAAAGCTTCGATTATACCCGTCCCGATCAGGTTGACGGGGTCCGGTTCGCCCGCGGCAGGGCAATCTTGGGCGTTTTGGTGATTCCCACGCGGCAAACCCATACCCGATGGGTATACAATTCAAATCATGGGAAAGGCGTGATTTGGCGCGTCTCGTTGAGGCCCTTTATCTCCACGGTTTTTGACCATCTCGCGATATATTCTGAGGGCCAATTGAGGGCCATGCCGCGGCGCTAATGAAGCGGCGGAAGCGTCATGGATCAGCCCCGGGTTCCTTAAACACTGTCATCGAAGACCTCGATTGCAGTGTTTGCACGCTACGAAGCCGATTGCCAGTTTAGACACAGCGATCCCGATATCGTTCCTCCGATCCAAATCCCCTTCATATTTCCGATGAAATTCTGTTGTAAACGGCGGAGTAAAAGTGCGGCGGGTGGCGGGGTAAAAATGCAGCGCCCGGTGCGTAATGTCACCCGCTCGTGGCGGGACGTCAAGTTCCTTTTATGGCCGCTTGGATCGGCGTCGTCTTTGTCGTTGCTTGGATTCGCGTAGCCGGTAGCTCTCACCGTTGGCTTCGAGGATGTGCACGCGGTGCGTGAGCCGATCCAGGATGGCCCCGGTGAGGCGTTGGTTGCCACAGACCTCGGTCCACTGCTCGAACGGGAGGTTGGTGGTCACGATGACGCTCACCCGCTCGTAGGCTCGGCTGATCACCTCGAACAGCAGCTCGGCGCCGACCTTCTTAAACGGCACGTAGCCCAGCTCATCAAGGATCAACAGGTCCTGACGCTCCAGCTGACGCAGGGCGCGTTGGAGCTGGCGGTCGTCACGGGCTTCGGTCAGCTGGGTCGCCAACGCGGTGACGGCCCCGAACCGTACCCGCCGACCCTGGGTAGCGGCGATAAAACCCAACGCCGTAGCGATGTGGGTTTTGCCGGTGCCGCTCTTGCCTACCAACAGCACGTTCTCATGATGATCGATGTATTGGCCGGTGGTCAGCTCACGGATCAGCGGTTCGTTGAGCGATGGCTGAGCTTTGAAGTCGAAGGTGTCCAGCGTCTTGATCACGGGGAACTTCGCGGCCTTGATGCGTCGCTCGGCGGCTCGCTTGTCGCGGTCAATCAGTTCTCGTTCGGCTAGCCTCAGCAGGTAGGTCGGGTAGTCGCAACGCTCCTTCGAGCACGACGCGGCGACTGAGGCGTACTCCCGCAGCATGGTCGGCAGCTTCAATGTCTTGAGGTGATGCTCCAGCAGCACCGTGGGTTTCTTGGCCTGGCTCATCGATCACCTCCCACGCCCAACAGGCTGCGGTAATCATGGACATCCGTGGACGCGACGTGGACGTGACGCAGGTGATCGCGGCCATCGAGGCGGAAGGTGGTGCGGCCCCAGGGTTCCGGGGGTGGGATGTACTGGGCGATGCAGTCGCGGCTGTGAGTGCGCATGGCCAAGCCTTGGCGGACCGCCCGTTCCAGTTCCCTCATCGGGTGAAGTTCCAGAAGACGCAGCACACGGATGTACTCACGTGTACCTTCATGATCTTGCTCGTCTTCAAGGCGACGACGCAACACCCCAAAGCACGAAGGCAAGACCCAGCCCTCTAGCGGCCGGGCGTGATCCAATGCCCCGGGCTTGCGTTCCAACAGCGGCAGGTAGTGCTTCGGCTCGAAACGCACCTGCTGGCGATCCCAGCAGCGACGGTGCGTGGCGATCACCTTTTGCTGGTAGCCGATCTCGACCCGGTCGTAGTAACCCCGCACCGTCACCGGGTGATGGGCATACTCCACCGGGACCGAGTAATCGTTGTCGTCGAAACGCACCAACGACTCGCTGTTGGCCCGGCCGGGCCGCACCCGGCACGCGGCGAACGGGGCAGCCGGCAGCGGCCGAAACAATGCCCGTTCCTCGGCTAGCAACTGCCCCTTGCTCACGGATTGACCCCGCAGTCGACGCGTCAGATCTGACCGGCACGCTTCCAACAGATAGGCGTTGAGTTCATCCAGGTCTCGCACCTGTGGAACCGGCACGAAGAAGTTGAGACGCGCGAACTTGACCACCCCCTCGACCACGCCCTTCTCATTAGCCCGTCGCACCAGGCAGAAATGATGCTCGAACAGGTAGTGGCTCACCAGCTGAGCAAACCCCTGGGTGATCTGTCGCTGGCGGCAGCCTACGATTTTGCTCACCGCCACCTTAGAGTTGTCGTAGCTGATCCGCGTGGGCACGCCCCCGAAGAACTCGAACGCCCGCACGTGGCCTTCCCAGAACGTCTCCGTGCACTCCCGCTCGAATGCCATCACGAACATCGCGTCCGAATACGGCAAGGCCATCGCGAAGAATGCCACCTTCCGCAGCACCCCGTTGACGTTGGCCAACGCGAACCCGAAGTCCACCTGCGCTTCACCCGGACGGTGCACCAACGGCATGAACACCTCCCGGTGACGGGCTCGATGTTCACGCACCGCATCCTTGACCGTCGTGTAACCGCCTTCGAAGCTGTCTTCAGCCACCAGCCGCTGCCAGATCCGCTTCGCCGTGTGACGCTGCTTCTTGGGCAATGACGTATCCGATTTCAAGATCGTCTTGATCTTCGAGAGGTGGGGGCCAATCGTCGGCTTCTTGGGCGGCTGGCTACGCCGATACCCCGGTGGTTGGCTGTGATTCAGAATCTTCTCAAGCGTCTTCCAGTGCATCCCCGTCTCACGAAGGATCTGACGCTTGCTCACCCCTTCCACCAATACCCGGCGGCGGATCTCTATCCACTGGTCCATGTCGCGGTACACTCCTGGGCCTCCTGCCTAATGGTGGTCTCGGCCGCCACCGTGGCCGCCGTAAGACCCACATTCTCAGAAGACCTCTCATGGGGTGCCGCACTTTTGCTCCGCCCCGCCACCCGCCGCACTTTTGCTCCGCCGTTTACATCTGTTAAGTTCAATTAATATACAGACTTGTGGCATATCGGCGTTGCCTAAAAAAGACCGCTTCGGCCCTGTTGAATCATTGGGGTGGATCGTGAGAATGAGTTTGGGTTTGCGGGCGTTGCGCCAAGCTGTTTTCAGGCTGTTTGTCTATCCTCTTTAGGACCGATGCACGAGGTGAACCAGATCAAAATGGCAACGCTCAATCAGCTGATTACCGAGGATCACGCGTATCGCAAGGTTCTGAATCTGATCGATCTGAAACCTCTGTGCCGGCCGCTCATTGAAATGGACCACACAATTTTGGAGTCAACAGGTTTGGGATCGTCACATGATTTCAATGCCTGCTGCCTCACTGAGGCTCCCTTGTTTTTTTGTAGCCCCCAATGAGGAGTACAGCCCATCGCGACGGCGATTAAAAGACAGGCATGCGCGTTCCACCGTGACCGGGACGCGATCGGCGTTTGTGTCATTACCCAGAAACCGATCTGCGCCGAGTGTTCGACACGATACGAAGGCATCAACTACAGCATAGAGGGGTTGCGTATCCTCAAGCAGCGGCGTGCTGCGGCAGCGACGCGGGCACAAAAAGGTAGCGGGTGGGCGGTGGCCTTATCGCTGCTCGTGTCGCCGGCTCTTCTGTATCTGGTTTATCTGTTCTACCGAGTCACCATCATCTCGTTAATCGATATCCAGCAGATGGATTTTTTTAGTGAATAAATAGGGGCAGCCGGTGGTGGCGGATACAGAACTTATTTCATTAGATCTTGCCGATAGTTCGGCGCTGGCCCCGATGGACCTAGCGGTAGATTATCTGCGCGGGCGGCTGTGGCGTGTCCTGCCGCCTTACCTGGTCGGGATGTCGCTTTACTCGGCGGTGGTCTTGATGGCGATCGATGTGGTGACCAGCCAGCACCGTCGAGGCGCGGCTGTCACCGCGGGGCTGCTGACGGCGGCAACGCTTTGGCGTTGGTCTTGGCTGGGTGTGATGCAGCGGCGCGTGCAAGAAGACGTGTGTGGTCATACACCGCTGTCGGTATGGCGTCGGCTGCCGGCGTTGTTGATTATTCGTCTGTTTTCGAACGCCGCATTGGTCTGGGGCGGGCTGATCGTCTTCCCGGCTTACTACGGATTTTTCCTGTCAGGTTTTGCAGCGCCGATGCTTCTAGGGCGGGGTGGGCATGCTTGGCTTCAAACCAAAAATCGGCTTGCTTGGACCCACAAGGCCTCGAGGCAGTTGATCAAGATTTCCTCGGCGTTGACGGCGGTGCTTCTGCTGGCGGCGGTTTGCGCGCTATTCTTTCAGCTGCTGATGGTGAATACGATCCTGCCGAGCCTGTTGGGTTTTGATACAGCAGACCTGAGTTTGACGATGGGCAGCTGGGGCTGGTTTTTGTGTGTGTGCTATTTTTTGTTTGTGGTGTTTGATCTGTACTGGGGTGTTCTGGCTGTGATCCTGATGTACACGCTAGAATCCCGTCGCCATGGTGTCGACCTCCGCGCCAGGCTCCGTCTGTTGCAGGATGCTAGGCCATGAAGCAGCCCTGGGTCTTCTTGTTATTTTTTGGGTTGTGTTCTCTCTGGTTAGCGGGGGCGGTTAGCGCCGCTCCCGAGGCTGCACCCGGTGTGGCAGAAGCCGATCCACGCCGGCAGCTGCAAGCGATCTTAGAGCAACCGATCTATCACCGGTGGGCGTTGAGGCAAGAACGCAAGGCGGTCGCGCCGACCTCGCCAAACGAATCGTGGCTGGCGGGCTATATCGAGGATTGGTTTGAATCAGCCGGGGAGCTGATCGGGGATTTTTTTAAGTGGCTGCTGGGTGATTCGAATCAAAAGCGGATCTCATCATTTAGTGGCGGTGCGGTGGCGGTGCTTTCATTTCTGAAGATCCTTGCATGGTTTGTATTGGGAGGGGTGATCCTGTTCTTGGCGGTGGTGTTGTACCGGGTGTTGACCCGGGGCGGGTCGGCGAGCCGTGGGGGGCGGGTGCTGAGCCGTGCGGTGGTTCAAGAAGCGATGGAAAAAGGTGAGGCGTTGACGATGGCGGGGCCGGAGTGGTTTGGCCAGGCGAAGCGGCTCATGGAAGAGGGTGATCTCCGGGCGGTCTACCGTGCGTTGTATCTGGGGTTGCTGTCGGGCCTGCACTCGGAAGACAAGATCGACTTCCGCCCGAACCGGACCAACTGGACCTACGTGACACATTACCGTGGGCCCGAGGGTGAGCGTCACCGGTTCGACCATTTGACGACGTTGTTTGATGATGTGTGGTATGGCCTGAAGCCGGCGAGTCATGATGACATCGGGTCTATCCGTACAGAAGCGGCTAGCCTGATTGGGGTGGTCGATCATGAAGGTTAAATACTTCGTCTTAGCGGCGTGTATCGGTGTCGTTGCGGTGGGCGTTTGGGTTTTTTACACACTGTCTTTTTGGGCGAGCCGCGGCGGGCAGACCGCGCCGCTGTATTCTGTTCGCCGGTACGACCCGTATGGCACTGCGGCGCTGTTTGAGTTGCTCAAATATCGCGGTGTTGAGGTTCGTACCTTGGAACGATCGCGTCCGAACCAAGCGGACCGGGGTGTAATCGTTCAGGTGCTGACTGTAAATTCACATGGTTCAAATGCCTTTCGCCAACACCCTCCGCTCCAGACCGAACGCTTGAAAGATTGGATCGCTGGTGGGAATACCGTGATTCAATTCGCGGCAAAGCGGACGGATTTAATGGAAGCGTGCGGTGTGCCGGTGGCCGAAGAAACGGAGGCTAATGGGTGGGGTGCTTGGGATGCGGCTGAAAAGGAGATGAACCAAGGGGACCCGCCCGACGAGGTTTTTAGGCGTCGTGTACGGGGCCGATGGTTTCCAGACGCGGCGGCGAAATTGGGGTACCCGCTTACCCGACCAGTGTCTCTCGTGATTCATCACCCACAGCTGCTTAAAACGGAGGCGACCACTGTGTGGCAGCCGCTGGCGGGGCGTTGGCCTGATTCGGTTCTGATCGGTGTCCAGCGCGTGGGGCGGGGGCGGTTGGTGATTGTTGCCAGCCCGACACCGGTGTTAAACGGGATGATCGAGCAAAGGGCGAATCTGGATGTGATCCTCGCGTTGATTGGCGATGGGCCGGTTTGGTTTGATGAGTGGTCACACGGTATCGGCCACAGCGGGACAATCATCGGGATCATCAAATCGATGGGTATGCTGCCTGTGTTGTTTCAGATCGCATTTGTTATGGTCTTATATGTTTGGAGCACGCTTGGCCACCGCCGACCGGACGTGCAGCGTGTTGTTCGCAAACGATCGAGCATCGAGCAGGTTGTTACCTTGGGGCACCTGTACGATCAATCGATGCCACCGGCTGAAACCGCTCGGCGTGTGGGGATCGAGGTGCGCCGGCGTATTGCGGCGGCGCTGCGGTGCCCGGCGTTTGATATTGAGGAGCGGCTGGCGTTGCACGGGGACACCGATTTGGCGCGTGATGCTCGGGCGTTGCTATCGTCGATCCCGCGGCCTGCCCGACCCTTTGACCCGTTTTGTACGCGATGTGGGTACAACCTCACGGGTACTCGAGACGGTACTTGCCCTGAGTGTGGTGCTGCCGTTCCGGTTGATCAGCAACGGCGGTTAGCTGCGGGTGGGCCACACGCCGCCCAGATCACCGATAAACAATCGACAGGGATTAGTGTTATTAAGCAGTTAGAGATTTCACACCGACTTGTTGGAGAGTTCAATCGTGAGCGAAACAAACGTATCGGATCGATCAAAGATACAGCAGCGGATAGCCCAACTGCGTGACGAGATAGGCAAGGTGATTCTTGGCCAGGGCCGCCTGATCGACCACATCATCATCACGATGTTGTGCGGCGGCCACGCGTTGCTGGAAGGCGTGCCCGGCACAGCCAAGACCCTTGCGGTGCGAGCGCTGGCACAGACGCTGGCATGCACGTTCAAACGGATCCAGTTTACGCCCGACCTGATGCCGTCGGACATCACCGGCACCCAGGTGTTTAGTATGGCAACGAACCAGTTTGAGCTGTACCGGGGCCCGATCTTTACCGACCTGCTGTTGGCCGATGAGATCAACCGCGCGCCGGCCAAGACCCAATCGGCGTTGCTGGAGGCGATGAGCGAAGGGCACGCCACGATCGACGGCGTCCGCCACGAGCTGTCGCCGATGTTTACTGTTTTTGCAACCCAGAACCCGATCGAGTTTGAGGGGACCTACCCCCTTCCCGAAGCCCAGCAGGACCGTTTTTTATTGAAAGTCATCATTGATTACCCCGACCAAGAAGCTGAGCTGGCGGTGCTCACCGCGGTAGACGGGGGCAATCCCCCCGACCGCCTTGCGCCGGGCACGATCGGTCGGGTATTTGATCCTAGCACGGTCCTTGCGGCCCGGGCGGCGCTGGCGGAGGTGCGTGTGGAGCCGGGCGTGTTGGCGTATATCCTGGCGATCGTCAGGGCGACGCGTGAGCACGACGCGGTGCTGGTTGGGGCGGGCCCGCGTGGCTCGATCTATTTGCTCGTTAGCAGCAAGGCCCACGCGGTCATCAACGGGCGCGATTATGTGACACCCGATGATGTGGTGGCGATGGTGAACCCCGTGCTGGCCCACCGCATCACCCTGGCTGCCGACGCGGAAATCAGTGGCACACGGTGCCAAGACGTGCTTCAATCTATCCTCGATCAGATCGACGTGCCACGATGATTGTTCCCGGCCGCCCGGTTTTATTGATTGCTTCGGCCATGACCGCTGTTGCGCTTGGCGCAGCGGTCGATCCTGTGTTTGGGGTTATGGCGGTCGGGGGCAACGGGTTGCTCATCGCGGCGTGTCTTCTGGACGGCTGGGCGCTGTCGCGGTCCGGTGTTCGTATTGAGCGGGAAGACTGGTCGCGTTTGGAAATCGGCCATCGGGCAGACCTGGTTTATCGCGTCCACAATCAGACACGGCGTAAGATGGTGGTAGTCATCCGCCAGCTGTGGCCGCCGTCTTTCGAGGCCGACTCGAACACGCTTGAAATCGGTATTCAGCCTGGGGAATTGATGCGGGCAGCGTTTGCTGTAACGGCTACCGAACGGGGGCGTGTCGCGATCCCGCGTGTGGAGGTCGGTGTCCGCTTCGCAACCGGCGTGGCGTGTCGGCGCTGGAACCAGGACGACGGCGCCGTCTTGACGGTTTATCCCAACCTCCGATCGGTGGCGCACTACGACGCGCTCAAACGCCACCATGCGCTGACACAATTGGGCATCCACAGACGACGGATGGTTGGGTCGGGCAGGGAGTTCGACCAGCTTCGCGATTATCTGCCCGACGATCACTTTGGTTCGATTAACTGGAAGGCAACCGCGCGGCGGCGGAAACTGGTGACCAATGTCTACCGGGCTGAACGGAATCAAGACGTGGTGCTGTGCCTGGACTGCGGGAGGATGATGGGGACCCCGGTGGGTGGCGTCACGGCGTTGGACCATGCGGTTGAAGCGTCGAGTGTTCTCGCCCACGTGTGTGTCCGCGCGGGTGACCGTATCGGGCTGGTGCTGTTTGGGGATACCGTGACCCAATACATCAAACCTACAGCGGCGACCCGGTCGACAAACCGGGTGATCGAGGCGTTGGTCGGCGCCGCACCGCAAGGCGTCTTTACGTCTTACACGGAACTCGTGTCGTCCCTGCGAGCCAACCAAAAACGGCGTGGGATGGTTTTTATCTTCACCGATCTCAACGACCCCCAACTGGCCACGAATCTGACAGAAGCCCTGCCGCTGATCAGCCGGCGGCATGTGGTGGTGGTTATTAATCTGCGTGACCCGCTGCTGGAGCGGGTTGCCTCGGGCCCTGCGTCTAACCACCGGCAGGTTGGTCGGGTATTGGCGGCGAGGCATCTTGCCAATGAGCGAGCAACCCGTGTGAGCCAGCTAGCGAAGGCGGGCGTACAAGTCTTGGAGATCGACGCGGATTCCATCACAGTCAGTGCGATCAACGCGTATCTGGCAATCAAGATGCGTCAGCTTGTTTAGGCCG
Organism: Phycisphaeraceae bacterium; assembly: GCA_965223655.1. Taxonomy (GTDB): domain Bacteria; phylum Planctomycetota; class Phycisphaerae; order Phycisphaerales; family Phycisphaeraceae; genus CBDCXC01. Next base: position 405,754 of record CBDCXC010000014.1, on the reverse strand, counting down.
TTATTTGAAATCACCCTGACCGGCTATGACGTGAGATGTTCTAGATTTCCATACCCGATTCGATTGTGTTGTGTGCAGGTCGGGGCTTAGCCGGCATCAAGGAAAGATAGGCCAGCAGCGCGGCAAATAGCGCCGCGGCGACAGCAATCTTAAAGGGGTAAGCCAGCGTAGGTTCGTGGATCTGGCTAAAGCCGCCCTCGATCAAACCCGCGATGACCAGGAGTGTAGCGGTGCCTATCAGGATATCGATCAGCTTGGGGCGGATGGCCCGGATCTGCGCCATCACCGGCCCCTGATCGCGTTGGAACTGGGCCCGGGCCATCATCAGCCCGGCTGTTCCGGCAAACGCGATGCAGGGGATCTCGATCGATCCGTGTGGCCCCAACCAAGCGGCCAAGAAGACGATTTCGCCCCCTGCCAGGTATAACGCCGTTGCGCAGCCGAGGATCGCCGAGTTGAAAAAAAGGACCACGGCTGTCAGGACCCCGAACGTTAGCCCCAAAGCAAACGCCAGCACCGAGACTCGGATGTTGTTGTAAGCCAGCTGTGTGGAAAACGACGCGTGGTGCCCGGTGTGGGTTGCGGTATTGTGCCCGTCACGCTCTTGGGCTTCTAGCTGGGCCACCCGCTTAGCGGGCGATTCGAGCAGGTGTGGGAACGGGCCAACCAAAACGTCGGCGTAGCCCGGGGCGGTTTGTGTCACAAAAAAACCGAACAAAAATCCACAGATCATTGTGGATGTGGCCCAGCCCAGCATCTTGGCTTCGCCTCGTATCGCGGCGGGGAAGTAGTGCCTAACGATCTTCCACCACGACACAAAAAAGTTGCCGTGGCGTGGGACCACCAGGTTGGCGTATGCACGGGCGACAAGGTGCTCCAGCGATTCAAGGATAGCGGCGTTGCCCGTTCGGGTTTGCACCAGGTTTAGATCGCTTGAGGCCAAACGGTAGAGAGAAAAAAATTCATCCACCTCATCCTGCCCCAGGCCCGCGACCCCATGGCGGTCGATCTTATCCAGAAGGCGGCTTAGCCGTTCCCATCGGGGCTTGCGGCTGTGGAGGAACTGGTTGAAATCCATGGCTTGGATTTTGACAAACCGGTGGGGCTCTAGCAAGATCGCGTGATCCACGAACCGCTTTAATACCGTGGAGATGTCTTGCCTGGCAAAGCTGTCGCCGATGACTTGATGCTTCTACACCGTATCACCACACCCGAGCAGGTCCATTTCCGTTACCAGGTTGCGGGCTTGGTGACCCGGGCGATAGCGTGGTCGCTCGATCAACTGATCTTGCTGGCAGTGGTGATCGCCGCCGCGATGACGGCGGGGAAACTGGGCATGCACTACGGCACAGCCGTGCTCCTGACCGTGAAATTCGCCTTGGACTTCGGTTACTACACGTATTTTGAGTTGCGGTGGAACGGCCAGTCGCCGGGCAAGTGGGTGATGGGGATCCGTGTGATCTCCTCGCATGGCGGGAAGCTATCGTTCGCCGATGTGCTGGCCCGGACCCTGCTTCGGACGATCGACAACCCGGCGCTGATCCCCTTCGTTGGACTGGTTGGTGCGACAGCGGCTCTGATTGATCCGTTGCGTCGTCGGCTGGGCGACTTGGCCGCCGATACGATCGTGGTGCGGGATGTACGCCCAACCCTTCCCAAGGCTGTGATCGATCAACAATCCCGGATCAACACCTTTCAAACCGATCCTGCGGTTTGCAATCGGATCCTCTCGCGTGTCGATCGCCAAGAACGAGACCTGATGCTTGATCTGATGGTTCGCCGTGACGAACTAGAGCCCAGCACGCGTGAGGCGATCTTCCACGACACCGCGGATTATTTTAGGAAGCGGTACAATCTGCCCGACAAAACCGATTTTCTAAGCGACGAACAAACCGTGCTCAACCTGGCGATGGTGATCCAAAACACCAACTTCACCGGGTAGCACGCCCGACATCCCCGCCCATGATTGTTGGTATGACGGCCGGATTTTTTTGCTATAAAATAGCTGTTTTGGCGAGAGCTTTAAGGGTAGTCTGAATCTGGCGATTAGGGGCCGATTAATGGAAGATCACAACAAACCAACCGACCAGCAGGGCCAAGTTCAGTGTGAGGTAACCGGGGCATGGGTTGCCGAAGATGAGATTGTCGTCTTCCAGGGCCGCCGGGTGTGCGCGCAGGGCAAAGCGGAGCTGCTTGAACGGCTGAAAAGCGGCGAAAAGATGCCAGGCGAATTCGAGAAGCCCACGGCGTTAAGGCGGTTCGCTTGCATGTTTGTTGATGGGCTCATTTTGGGTGGGATTAATATTCTTCTCATGCTGGTTTTCTTCGGCAGCATCGTTGCTTCGAATAGCGGGGCTTTGGGCACAACAGGATATTCTCTGTATCAGCTTATTTTGATCGCATTCATCTTGGCCTATTACACATACATGCACGGGACACGAGGGCAAACGCTTGGCAAGATGGCCGGCAAGGTGAAGGTGGTGAACGGCGACGGGACACAAATCACGATGCAGACAGCCTTTCTTAGGATCATTTATCTCTACCTCCCATCTTTCCTGGGGAGCGTGGTGGTCATGGGAGGGACTAGCCTTGGTTTAGAAAGTGTGATAGCAACAGGCACTGTGATTGGTGGGATCGGTAGTTTTTATATGCTAGCCGGTGTCATCGCCGCGCTGCTTGACCGTGACCAACAAAGGGCTATCCACGACCGATTGGCCAAGACCCGTGTCATCGCATTGGGCTAATGAGCGGGCACGGAGACTTATGGCCATCGCGACTGAAAATTTCGGCATCGGTTGCCCTAGATGTAGGACACAAATTGACAGCGGCGGCATTGTGGACTCGCGGTGCAGCTGCTTCAACTGTGGGTGGAAAGGCCAGGCATTGTTGTTCCACCCGATTGCCCTCGAAGCAGAATCTGCTCAGCAAGCGTTGCAGGACGACGCGGCATGTGTCCACCATCCTACCAAGCGTGCTGTTCATATTTGTGCTGGCACGGGTGATTATATCTGTGCCCTGTGTGCGATCGAAATCGAAGGAGATACATTTAGCACCCAGTACCTCGATACCGTCGGCAAAGATAAAGCAAGCAAAGCGTTTGACCGATATCTGGCGCGACCAGACAGGGCTGCGGTTTTATATATGGGGCTTTGTTTTGTGCCCTATGTGAATTTTTTTTGGATGATGGGTATGCCCGTATGGGCACCCCTGGGTTATCTCAAACTGATCAAGGCCAATAAGCTCCGACACCAAGACCCGCTTTTCGGCAAGCTGGTTAGCAGGCGTCGGCTGATCACGATCGGCATCCTGCTTACTCTTTTCACGGTTATTTGTGTCACCATGTTTGGATTTTTGATTGTTGCAATCATTGCTGGTTTATAGGCCAATGCCCGCAGACCTGACCACCGCCCAAATGTTCCGCCGCAGCAGCGTTGTTCTTCAAAACAACCATCTTGTGCTGCTTGAGCACCACTCGATGCAGGACCGCATGCGCCGGGTAAATTTCGATGGCGTTGAGAGCATCTTGCGATGGCGCACACGCCCGTGGGTACGGATCGTGCTTGTCCTGCTAACGATTGGGGGGGGTGGGCTCGGGCTTCTGATGGCCAACGAAGACGTCCTGGCAAGCATTGGCGCCATCCTGATCGGGGTTGCCGCGTTTATCTTGACCTTTTATTTCTACCGGGGAAAAACCACGATCATCATCTCGCGGCGGGGGAAAGAATATGTGATCAAGGGCATCGTATCACCCAAAAAAGTCGATCAACTCATGGCGCAGATGGAGGCCTCGATCAGGCAGGTACAAGGTGAGATTGAAGGGCACCCAGCGGCTCAAAGCCAAAACGGTTGAAGATTGAATCATCAATCATCCATTGAACGAGCCGCGACTGTCAGGGAGCGGAGCCATAGGGATTTTCAAGGCCGATGAGGTTGATTGGAAGATTCAATGTTCAATAATCGACCACGGCCAGAGGCCGTGGTATTGGGGAAGGCCCCTCGAAGGGGCCGTTGGACGTAGGGAAGGCCCCGCTGGGGCCGTTAGCAACGGTTAATGAAGTTCGAGGTGGTTTTGGCCTGTTTCCAGTTTTTCTTGATCTCGGATGTAAGCACGGACCTTCTGTTCGTCGAGGCCCACGGTGCTCACGCAGTAACCGGTGGACCAGAAATGCAAGCCGGTCATCCGGGTTTCCCGCATCAGTTCTCGGTGGATCCGCACCGCGCTCTTACCTTTGAGAAAACCGATCGTCGACGCCACGCTGAACTTCGGGGGGATCCGAAGACACAGATGGATGTGGTCGGGCATCGCATGGCCCTCGATCAGTTCGATCCCCTTCTGACGACACAGACGTCGCAGGATCAGACCGACCTTCTCCCGCTTCCTGCCGAAGAAGACTTCCCGGCGGTACTTCGGTACGATCACGATGTGATAGATGCAATCCCAACGCACATGGGATTGGCTAGACCATTGATGACTCATCAGGTTCTCCTTTCTGCCCCAACGGGTCTTCCCGAAAGGAGAACCTACGCATCCACAGGACTAACATCACCCCGAATCGCTCGAAGCTATTCGGGTCGCACGGCCAGAGGCCGTGGTTTTATGAGTTAATAAGAGGGGGTCAGATCGCAGCCAAAATTGAACCCGAACCACACGGCGCGCCGATAATAATAGAAGCATCCTTGCAGAACATCGGGCCTCCTTGTCGGGAAGGATTGGATTCGGCTTTGTCCGCAAGGCGGTTTTTTGATTGGCAGCCAGACCCGGATCGGATCAGCCTTCGTTCACGGCGTTGGGGGCCACCCAAGTGGATCGGCAAGGCAGGTCTTGAGACAGGGCCTGATAACCGGATGATGACGCATCCCGCATGAAATGGCCGCGCCAGGAATACAAAAACCTCAGCCATTCCCCTGCCGCGGCCGATCGGCTTGCAGCAAACTCATCCGGGATGGATCTATTTCCTTGACACTGCCCGGGGCCAACCCTACATTCCACCGATTGGACACCCCAACATCGACATAGGAGATCGACCGTTGACCTCAGAGGATTCACGCCTAGCGATCAAGCATGAGGGTGACATTGTCTGCGTTGATTTTATTGACCGCAACATCTTGGAAGAGGCCAGCATCCAAGCGATCAGTGCCCAGATCACCCAGCTGATCGAGGCCTCGTCGAACCCAAAGCTGCTGCTGTGTTTTAAGAATGTGCAGCACCTTTCCTCGGCTGCGTTGGGGGCGCTAATCACGATCAACAACCAAGTCCGTGAGAAAGAAGGGCAGCTGCGGCTATCGGATATCAACCCACAGGTCCACGAGATCTTCCTGATTACCAAGCTCGATACCCTCTTCCAGATCCACCCCAACGCCCAGCAGGCACTTCAAAGCTTCCGCTGATCACCGCGATTTGGAGAAGCGTGAATTGTGAGCGCAACCATGGGGCCACCGTCTGACACAAGGCTGGTCTTCCCAAGCACGCTGGACGAAACCGCCAAGGCGCTGCAAACCGTCTTAGCCGATGTGGCGGCCAACGGTTTCCGCAAGGATGCGGTCTTTGCGATCCACTTGGCATTAGACGAAGCCTTGAGTAACGCCGTGCGCCACGGCAACCGCGGCGACCCCACTAAAAAAGTGACGGTGGATTACACCATCACAGACCAAGCCTTTGAAGTCACGGTCTCGGATGAGGGCGGTGGGTTCCGACCCGACAGCGTCCCCGACCCAACGGAAGACGCCAACCTGGAGCGCCCCAGTGGCCGGGGCTTGATGCTGATAAAGGCCTACATGACCCACGTCGAATTCAACAAAGCAGGTAACCACGTCCGACTGGTCAAGCGTCGAGATTGCGTCTTACCCTTGGGTCGCAAACCATGAATTTTGACCTAAATGCTTATTATCAAAGCTATTCCGTTATATTTTCAAGCCCCGTGATCCATGGGGGCCTCCATGTTTAAGAAACTTCTCTACCCCCCATCTTGCGTCACCAACGCCCGATAGGTAATTTGATAATCGCAAACGGTCGATGGATAGGATAGAAGTAGAAAACCCATGAGCTGTTCAAGGGTTTAGAAACTGGGCACCCCGGGGATAGGGGGTTGTGGCTATCACAAACCCACCCAATCATTCTGGTTGCCCGCAGAACATTAGGGAACGCTCCCTGTTTTTGAGAGGTGCAGGCCATCGCTAGAGGACGATTCCAAACGCAGCAGCGAGACAAGGGCAAGCAGCTGCGTATCAACGACCAGATCCGCATTTCGCCAATCCGCCTGATCGACGAAAACAACGAACAAGTGGGCATCATCGAGGTCGACGACGCCAAGCGCCGTGCCCGCGCCGCGGGCCTGGACTTGGTCGAAGTATCGTCTGCCTCCCGCCCGCCGGTCTGCCGGATCATGGACTACGGCAAGTGGAAGTACCAGCAGAAGAAGAAAGAACAGAAGGCCCGCAGCCACAGCAAGCACAGCGAACTCAAAGAAGTCCGCTTACGCCCCAAGATCGATGACCACGACCTGCTGATCAAAACCGAAAAAGCTAGGCAGTTCCTTGAAGAGGGCAACAAGGTTCAGTTTACGATGCAGTTCCGTGGCCGGGAGATGGCCCACAAAAACCTGGGGTATAACACGCTGATCCAGATCAGTGAGACACTGGCCGATCTAAGCCGCGTGGAGATCAACCCCCGCATGGCCGCGGGTCGGCGCATGACCATGGTCCTTGTGCCCGATCAGCGCACCACCAAGCCCGTGCCACCCAAACCCGCGGCCAAGACCCCGGCCCCGTCAACGCCTCAACCGCCTCGCTCACCAAACACTTCCGGGACCACCCAACCCCAGCCCGTACATCCCCCCAGCAGCGCTACACCGCCTGCCGCCCGGGCCGGCGCGGCTAACGACCCTCCCACTGAAACCGCGGCAAGCCCAAACCCGGCCTCTGACCCAGCAGCACGTCAAACACCGGTGGGTTAGCCGCCTGATACCCCCACCCCCAATAGCCTTCGGCTTGACCCGCCGCGCCGACCCGCGTGGTGTATAGACCAGCCACGATCAGGCTGACGGGGCCCCGTTCGCCTGCGGCAGGGAAATCTTGGGCGTGTTTGTGATCCCGGCGCGGCAAACTCATACCCAATAGGTATATTAGGTACCCCTGGATCGATCCCTGTGGTCACCGGCACCGGGATCAAAACATACTTGCGCAATGCGCTGAGCGTATCGCACTACCGCGTGGGAAGCACAAGACCCAGACGTTGGGCTTGCCGGGATTCAAAGGGTTACCGTAATGTCATCTGGGATTGGTATCGAACCCCATGCCAGGGAACTTTGAAAGCTTTGGGCTACAGCCCGGTCGCAGAGTGGGCTCCCGCTACGTGGTCGAGTTCTTGCTCGGCGGTGGGTCCGAGGGCGAGGTCTACCAGATCCGCGAGCGCGACACCGGGATCGTCCGGGCCGCCAAGTTCTACTACCCCCACCGCGACCCCAAGCACCACCTCTCGATCCGCCACGCGCGCAAACTCAACACCCTACGCCGCTGCGCGATCGTCTTGCAGTACCACCACTCGGAGATCGTTACGATCCGCAGGCATAAGTTCGTGGTGCTGATCTCCGACCTGTGCGACGGCGAGCCGCTGGACCTCTGGGTCGCCAAGCACCGCGGCCGACGCCTGCCGCCCTACATGGCGCTGCACGTGCTGTACCACCTGACCCGTGGGCTAGAAGCGATCCACGCCCTGGGCGAGTACCACGCCGACGTGCACAGCCAGAACATCCTCATCAAACCCGTCGGCATCGGGTTCGAGCTGAAGCTGATCGACTTCTACGACTGGGGCAAGCCCACCGCCTACAAGCGCAGGCAAGATATCGTCGATACCGTCCGGGTCTTCTACGAGTGCCTCGGGGGCAAGGCCCATTACAAAAACCTACCCCCGAATGTGAAGTACATCTGTTGCGGCATGCGGCGTCAGCTGATCCTCCAGCGCTTCGCTCGGATCAGCGACCTCCGCCAGCACCTCGAGTCGTTCCCATGGTCGCACATGCCGTAGCGCACGCAGCGCTGACCGCCCAATCAAGACCGCACAACACCCGCCAAATCCGTTAAACTCTTTAGCGCATCAACACCACGATCCATTGAGAGGCCACCCATTGACACCCCTAACCCCATCGACCTTCGACGGCGAGCCCACCGCCGCGCTCCAGAAAGCCATGCGCAACAGCCAGCCGCTATGGATCCCCACCCGGCTCTATACCGACGACCGCGGCTGGTCGGTGATGAACCAGCTCCAGGGTGTGATGTCGGCTAAGGGCCAGATTAATTTTTCCGCCATGTACCCTTCGGTCATCAAAGCCTGGCACCGCCACGAGCGGCAGACCGATTTCTGGCTTGGCCTGACGGGGCACCTCGTGGTCGGTGTGCACCGGGAGTACGACGACCGCACCTGGCGCATGGTGATCGGCGAGAAGAACCCCGGCGTGCTGGTGCTGCCACCCGGGCTGTGGCACGGCGCGGCCACCCTCGGGCCCGACACCGCAGGGCTGCTCTACTACGCCTCACGCACCTACAATCCACAAGAACCCGATGAGCAACGACGCGCCCATGACAGCATCCCGGGTTTCCATTGGGGCACCATCCCGCGATGAAACCGACCGCCACCCAAGCCCGCACCACCACACCCAAGACCATCCAACCCGTACGCCTCCCCGTTCTCACGCCGGCCTTGCTGATCGGCGCCGACGGCTTGCTGGGCCGGGCATGGCTGGACCTGCTGCTACGCCACCCCCAGCTGGCCCACCCCGACAACGCCTGGCCATCACCCAAACAGCTGGACCTCACCGCCCCTCGTACCCTCGACACGTGGTTGACCAATCGCTACCGCACGGTGATCAACTGCGCCGCCTACACCGATGTCGACGCCGCCCAAGACAACCCCCAGTTAGCTGACCAACTCAACCACCACGCACCCGCCCAGCTGGCCCAACGCTGCGCCAAGACCGGCGCAACCCTGCTGCACTACAGCACCGACTACGTCTTCGACGGCCGCACCCACACCCCCTACGCCCCACACCACCCGACCAACCCCCTAAGTGTTTACGGCCGCACCAAAGCCGATGGCGAACGCGCCATCCAACAGACCAGCTGCCGGTCACTGATTGTGCGCTCCAGCTGGCTACACGCGGGCTGGGGCCAGAACTTTGTCCGCACGATCGCAAAGCTGGCCCCCACACGCTCAATGCTACGCGTGGTCGACGATCAGGTGGGCCGCCCCACCCACGCCCCGACCCTCGCCGCCAATAGCCTGGCGCTGCTGACCCACCAGGCGACAGGCATCTACCACCTGGCCGACGCCGGCCAGTGCTCCTGGTACCAGCTGGCGTGCCAGATCATCGGGTGGCTGCGATGCCCCTGCCGCGTCGAGCCCTGCAGCACCGATCAATACCCGTTGCCCGCGCCCCGGCCCGGGTTTAGTGTCCTAGACCTCACCCAGTCCCAGCAGCTGCTAGGGCCGCTGCCCCATTGGCAAACAACGCTGCACCAGACACTCACCGCTCTGCAAAACAACCCCGCTGTGATACCATCTCAGGCAAGCGCCAAGGTGTGAACCCACACACCCTCGCGTTTCACACCATGGGCACCAACCGAACACTCTTGGTCACCGGCGGCTGCGGGTTCATCGGGTCGAACTTCATCCGCTTCGTCCTCCGCGGCCGCCCGGGGTGGTCGGTGGTCAACATCGACAGCCTGGCCTACGCCGGGAACCCCAATAACCTGGCCGATGTCCAGGACGACACACGCTACCGCTTGATCCACGCCGACATCAACGATCGTGATTGCGTCGATACATGGGTCGCGCGCTGCGACGCGGTGATCCATTTTGCCGCCCAAAGCCACGTGGATCGATCGATCCAAGACCCCCACCCGTTTGTCACCACCAACACCCTGGGCACGCAAACCCTGCTAGAGTCGGTCCGCTGCCACGCGCCCCAAGCCCGTTTTGTGTACATCAGCACCGACGAGGTCTACGGCTCGCTGCCGCTGGACCAACCCGGCCAGCGGTTTACCGAAGACACGCCGCTAGCGCCCAACAGCCCCTACGCAGCCAGCAAAGCCGCCGGCGACCTGATGGCGCGGGCCTACCACCACACCTTCGGGCTCGACACCGTCATCACCCGCTGCCCCAACAACTTTGGGCCATACCAATTCCCCGAGAAGATCATCCCGTTATTCGTGACCAACCTGCTGCAGGGCAAACCGGTGCCGCTCTACGGCGACGGGAAAAACGTACGCGACTGGATCCACGTCGATGACCACTGCCAGGCGTTGCTGGTCGTCTTGGAAAAAGCCCCCCCGGGCCAAACCTACAACATCGGCGCCAACAACGAGCGATCAAACTTGGAGCTGACCCACACGCTGCTTGAGATCATGGGCCACCCCCATGACATGATCCAGCCCGTGCCCGACCGCCCCGGGCACGACCGCCGATACGCCATCGACGCGGCCAAAATCCAACGTGAGCTGGGGTGGCGACCCACCCGGTCAGCCTGGCCCCAAGCGCTCCAAGACACCGTCCGGTGGTACACCGATCACCCCGCCTGGTGGGGGCCGCTGACCCAGCGCCCCGCTTCACAACCGACCAACCCGTAAAATAATCCTTTGAGATCTGTCTAGCGGGGGTATAATCATAAAATAACTGTTTATTTACCCGTATCACAAAGGACCAAGACCATGATCAAACAATCCCTCGGATGGCCCATCTGCGTGCTGTGCCTCTCTGCAGTATCGGTTGCACCGATGAGCCTTGCAGCCCCGCCCCAAACCCAGCCCAAGCCGCATACCCTGCTCACGCCCTTCACCGAGCTGGAGGGTACCTGGGTCGGCTCGGCCGATTCCGACCACGAAGGGCACATGGAAAACATCGAGGTGACCTACCACACCACCGCGGCGGGTAGCGCGGTGGTCGAGACCCTCTTCGGGGGCACCGACCACGAGATGGTCAGCATCTATCACCTTGACGGTGAAAAACTGATGATGACCCACTACTGCGCCTTGGGCAACCAGCCCAGGATGAACGGCATCCCCACGCGAAAGCCGGGGTTATACTCTTTTACGTATGTCAATGGCACCAGCATCCAATCCGAGGATGAGCCCCACATGCACCACGTGTCGTTCCAATTCGTCGACAAAGACCACATCCAAACCACCTGGACCATGCACACCAACGGCCAGCCCGCTGGCAGCACGCGCTTGGAGTTGCGCCGCAAGCAATAACCCCACCACCTAATCGGGCACAGGGTACACCCATCATGCCACAAGCCACCTTTGGAGCCGGCTGCTTCTGGGGCGTGGAGGCTGCGTTCCGTAAGACCGCTGGCGTCACCGCGACCACGGTCGGCTACGCCGGCGGCACGCTCGACAACCCCACCTACCAAGACGTCTGCACCGGCCAGACCGGGCACGCCGAGGTCGTCCACGTCACGTTCGACCCCGACGAAGTTTCATACCCACAGCTGCTAGACGTCTTCTGGTCTTGCCACAACCCCACCACACGCAACCGCCAAGGGCCCGACGTGGGCTCGCAGTATCGGTCGGTCATCTTCTACCACGGCCCCGACCAGCAGATCGCCGCCCAAGCCTCAAAAGAACACCAAGACGCCTCGGGCCGATACCCCAACCCGATCGTCACCCAGATCGTCCCCGCCACCCGCTTCTACCCCGCCGAAGCGTACCACCAGCAATACCTCGAGAAACGCGGCCAAACCTCGTGTAGGCCCCTGTAAACCTAAGCGGGACTGGAAACAGAGGGTTGACGAAAAACGAAAACCGATTATCATTTCTCTATGGATATCCGACGCGGACAGCAAGGCCAAGTGATCGACGCGATCCAGCGGGCTGGACGCCCGTTGTCGGCGGATGAGGTTAGAAGTCAGTTACGCAACACAAAAATCGGCCTAACCACGGTATACCGGGCCCTCAGCCGGGGTGTCAGAGAGGGGCTGCTACAAACGGTCCACCTCCATGATGGGCCGGCACGCTACGAGCCGGCTGGCCACACACACCACCCCCATTTCGCGTGCGACCGGTGTCAGCATGTTTATTGTGTCAAGGATTGTCCACCCGTCGTTGGGCAGAAGATAGCGCCTGCTGGCTTCAACCTGCGCTCGTACGATGTGGTGCTCTATGGCCTATGCAAATGCTGCAAGGAAGAGGAGGAGGCTGCGTGAGATGCCAATCCAGCTTCGTGCGGTTGCTATTGCTGCTGTTGCTGATCCAATTCAGCGGCGCCTTGCGGTACACCCACGCCATCCAGGCGCACGCTCATCACCCCGCTGACACAGAGCGACACAGTCACGACGTTCCTGATGATGGGGGTACCCCACAGACACCTCCATCCAATGAGCACCGCGATTGCCCCCAGTGCACCGTATTCGTAAGCACAGCGACTTTTGTGCTAAACCCCGACACACCCGGGCCCAGCTTGAAACCCATCGCACGCCAATGCAGCCAACAAAGGCTCCACAAGGCCCAACCATCCCCTCTCCAGATCCACGCCGGCCGCGGCCCGCCTGATCATCACACCTGACACGGCATCGCATCGTCGTTTCTCATCACCAAGACCCCTGTATCGATGCAGTGAGACCGTTTTGTTATCTGGTCTCGCTGTTAAGCCAGAGGTATGCCTTGTACCGACGCGGCGCGTTTACACTGATGGAATTACTGATCGTGATCAGCATCATCGCCGTTCTGATCAGCATCCTTCTGCCTGCGCTAAGCGCAGCGCGTCAATCGGCTAGAGCGGTGGAGTGCATGAGCAATATCCGCCAACTCGAAACCGCCCATTACGCTTACACGCTCACACACAATGGCACTATGATCGACGTGGGGATCAGCCACGGCGGGACCCACGCCGATGAGAACACGACTTGGGTCAAAACCCTGCAGGGCTACTGGACCGCCCACCAAGATTCGGGCCTGGGCACCGAAGTCCAAGCCCGTTCGCCGTTAGACACCAGCCCACACTGGGGGCCGGCACCGGCGGGCGATCCGATCCCTGGTTCTCCAGCGCAGATGAGGCGGCGGACCAGCTACGGGCTTAACGATTACCTGACGACATCCGCGCCACTGGGCTCGCAACGCTACCGGAGCCTCGATGTGATCCCCAACCCAGCCAACACGGTGCATGTGTACATCATGGCCTTTGAGGGGGAGTATGCCGGGGCCGATCACGCCCACCCCACCGGCTGGTTCAAAGCCACCGGCCCTGCGGCCTACGCCCGTGCTTCGGCACAGGTCCAGATCAACGCCGTCAGCGGTGACCCCGGCACGCCTAACGCCGTGAGCAATTGGGGCTTCCTCGACGGGCATGTCGAACAGGTGCCGTTCTCAACCCTGGGCACGGGTCTAGAGGACAACAAATTCAACCCCGCAGCCACGCCATAGCCCACCGTTTTTTCAAATACCAAGCACAGGCCACCTGATGCACAAATACAAACACTGCCTTATACGCATTGAAACCAAACAACCGGAAACCGTCTCTCACAACACACCAATCGCACAACAGAAAGGAAGCTTAACCATGTTTCAGCCGATCCCATCCCCAACGACAACCATCAAAGCCCTTGCCGTTACTACGCTGACACTGATCACGCTTAACCCACCCGCGCTGGCTCAGCACAGCGGCGATGTTGAGTTTGGTTATGCCAACAACCAGATCCAAATCGTATCCGGGGACCAAGGCAGGGTCTTTGAGAGTGCTTTTGATACCTCTGGGCTTTTTGAACAAAACACCGATGACCCCGGTTTTTTTTCCGGTGCTGCGGAGGGCTTGAGCGTCAACCCTGGTGATACGATTGACTACAACATCCTGGGGCCATTGGGATTTCACGACGGCACGGGGTTCGCCACCGCCCCAACGGGTGCAGCGGTCCTGATAGAAGATAACCCAGGAGGCACGCTCGCTGTTTCTGAAACAACCACCGGCCCGATCACGGGCCCGGGCGTTATCGCTGTAGCAGACGGTGGTGGGGCGGTGCACGCCCACATCGACTTCACGCTCGACCCCGAGACGCTCGATACGCCTGAGTTTGGTGCGTATGGCTTGCTGATGCAGCTCACCACCGACGCTTCGGGTGTGGCCGATTCCGATCCGTTCTACATCGTATTCAATTTTGGGTTAACCGAACCCGTCTTTGAAAATGCAGTTGGTGACTTCGCATCCATCGTTCCAGAGCCGGCCTCGTTGGTCGTTGCGGGTATTGGGGGGCTGATGATGTTGACCCGCCGGCGGCGATAAAGCCGATGGTATTTTGAGGTCGTCTATCGCGGCAATCACAGACCTATTGCGTATAGACCTGTCCCGATCAGGTTAACGGGGTCCGGTTCGCCCGCGGCAGGGCAATCTTGGGCGTTTTGATGATCCCGACGCGGCAAACGCATACCCGATGGGTATATCATCCGCCTATGATGGATGAGGGTGTCATCAAGTTCCGCTGCGATTGGCAGCCGGGCCCGCCAATCGATGCGGCGGTGTTCGATCAGATCAACCCCAGCCGGCAGCAGCTGTGTCGCCATGGCCTGATCGGTGAGGATGACCACGGCATCGGGTTTGGGAACCTCAGCGCGCGTGCTACCCAGGGCGATGCGTATGGTGATACGGTGTTTGTCATCACGGGCACCGGCACCGGGGGGACCCCGACTCTGACGCCCGACCATTACACACGCGTCACGGGCTATGACTTAGACACGAACCGGCTGTCCTGCAGGGGGCCGATCCGCGCGTCGTCTGAATCCCTCACACACGCGGCGTTGTACGAGGCTGATCCTCAGATCCAAGCGGTTGCACACGTCCACCACCTGGGGCTGTGGCAGCGGCTGCTGTACCGCGTGCCCACAACCCCAAGACAAATCCCCTACGGCACGCCGGCGATGGCGCACGCGGTAATCGCGTTATACCGCACCACCGACCTGCCCACGACGCGTGTGTTGGCGATGGCCGGGCACCGTGCGGGGCTGGTCGCGTTTGGGTCAACCCCCGATGACGCCACAGACCCGCTGATCCGTTCGCTCGAAGCCCAACCCAACCAACATCACGAACCCTAGCCGTGCAGCCAGGCCAATGCCGGGGTCGGCGTTGAGGGTCAGGGCGTTATGGATCCTCAACACCGGTTCGCCGTGGCGTAACCTGCTCCAGGAATTTGGCCCCAAGTCGACGGGGTGGGGTTACTTTGATCAGTAGAACACCGACGGCACGCTGACGGCGGTGTTGGGACGGCTGCAAGATCAGGTTGAGATCGACGCCGCGTTGTGGTGTGTCGATGGGACAGCCGTGCGTGCGGCCAAGTGCGCGTCGGTTTGAGCTGCAAAATCCACGTGTTGTGCGATGGCGATGGTGCCGGCCACCCGTTGCACTTCGAGTTGACCGCAGGTCAGACGCATGAAGCGGCTGTGTTCGACACGGTGAGGATCGGTGCCGATGAACATTTGTTTGACGCGTCGGGTGATCCGATCGCGTGGCCGGTGGTGCTGGCTGGCGACAAGGGGTGCCGCGCGGCGTGGATCGATGAATATCTTTTAACGCTGGGCATCCAGCCGGTGATCCCGTCGAAAGCCCACGATGACCGCGACACCATGCCGGTAGCGTTTGACAAGCAGGCTTACCGCAACTGCAACATCGTCGAGCGGTTGATCGGTTGGCTTAAGGAATGTCGCCGCGTGTTCTCTGGGTTTGAGAAGACGGCCAAGAACTGCGCCGGCATGATCCGCCTGGCTTTCATCCAGAGCTACCTACGCCTGGCGATAAGATGATCTTTAGGCTTTTCGGACAGAGCCTAGCACCAAGGGGGTAGACAGCAATTATTTACTACCGATGCCTGCTTTACCAACAGTAATTCAACGATCAGAGATCGGCTTTGAGCCAATGGATCCATGATTGCGATAGAATCGGTGTTGACCCGATGAGACCAAGCCCGCCCCAATCCCGTGTGACGCTACGAACCATCCGCCGCTGGGTGCAGCAGAACCAGCGGTTCCCGATGCTCACCTGCTACGACGCGACGACGGCATCGTGGCTGTGGCGCGGCGGTGTGGGGTGCTTGCTGGTGGGTGATACCGCGGCACAGGTAATCCTGGGCCACGACACGACGCTCCCGGCCACCATGCCGTTTATGCTTGAGATCACCGCCGCGGTCCGACGCGGCGCGCCCGACGCATTTGTGATGGCCGATATGCCGTTTGGCAGCTACCAGTGCGGCGAGGACCAAGCGGTTCAACACGCGATCCAGTTTCTAATGCAAGGCTTAGCCGACACGGTAAAGCTGGAAGTCAGCGCCGCGCACGCCCCGCTGGTAACCCGTCTAAGTGGAGCCGGCGTGCCGGTGGTGGCGCACATCGGTTCGCGCCCCCAGCAGGTGCGTCTGCGAGGCGGTTACGGCGCGGTGGGCCGTACGCAACAGGAAGCCGACCGGCTCGTGGCGTTGGCCCGAGAGATGGTAGGCTGCGGCGCGGTGATGCTGCTGGTCGAAGCGGTGCCCAACCAGGTCGGAGCGGCGATTGTGTCGGCGGTGGCCGACACGGTGGCGGATGTGGGGTGCGATCCGGTGCCCGTGATCGGCTGCGGGGCTGGGCCGGCCTGCCACGGGCAGGTCGTTGTCCTCCACGACCTGCTTGGGATGACGCCCTGGCAGCCGCCGTTCGCTTCACCGATCGACCAACTAGGCGATCGGATCTCCGCTACCGCCAGCCAATGGGCCAACCAGGTACAATCCGGACAATACCCCAAACCATCAGACGCCAAGCCCTGACAAAGATGTGGTGAGTACCGATCCAGATGACGAACTGCAAAGCATGGGGTGCGTATAGATTTTCGTCGAGTGGATTGACGATGAAAGAACGACGGCTGACGCACCCAAGATATACCAATCCCGATCAGGTTTACGGGGTCCCGTTGGCCCGCGGCAGGAAAATCTTCGGCATTTTTGTGATCCCGACGCGGCAAACTCATACCCGATGGGTATAAAGACCAACTTAAGGAGTTGTTTGATGAATCGCATCCGCTGGTATGGCCCGACTTTCGTCTTGGTGGGGGCGATGTTGCTGGTCATGATCGCTGGGCCACGTGTGGCCCAACGCATTGCATGGGCACAGGCTAATGCCAATATCACCCTGGCACGAGACAGCCTGACACAGAACCCCTCGCTGGCAGAACTCAGCGACGCGTTCCGCAAGGTATCCGAGGCGGTCGGCCCAAGCGTGGTGCATATCCAGGTTTCGGTTAAGCCGCGTGGCCAGGCACACCGCAGGAACCCCGAAGAAGAACTGCTGCGCCGATTTTTCGGACCCGGCCGAGGTGACATCCGCCGTTTTAGATGGCCCGATGAGGATGATTCCGAGCACGAGGATGACCCTTCCGACCAGGAATCCTTTGAAGACTATAACGTGCCACGAGTGATCGGCAGCGGCTCGGGCTGGGTCTACAGCGGCGAGGGGCACATCATCACCAACTACCACGTGGTCAAAGACGCCCACACCGTGACCGTGCGGTTCCATGACGGCACCGAGAGCAAGGCCACCATTGTCGGGACCGACCCCAAAACCGATATCGCGGTCCTCCGTGTCGATCACGGCAGGCTGCACCCCGCGACACTGGCCGATCAACCCGTAGAGCAGGGCAATATCGTGTTTGCCTTTGGCTCGCCGTTTGGTTTTGAGTTCTCCATGAGCCAGGGGATCGTCTCGGCCAAGGGCAGGCAGCTGGGTATCCTTTCGCACACGGCGGGGTATGAGAATTTCATCCAAACCGACGCCGCGATCAACAAGGGCAACTCCGGCGGTCCCATGACCAATATCTACGGGCAGGTGGTTGGGATGAATACCGCTATCGCCACCCGGTCTAGCGGGTTCCAGGGATTGGGGTTTGCCATACCCGTTGACATGGTCCAACACGTGGTGGACCAGCTGATCGATCAGGGCCGGGTCAGCCGGGGCTACCTGGGGATCTACATCGGCGACCTGGACCCCAAGCTGGGCAAGACCTTCGGCTATGAAGGCACGGGCGTGCTGGTCCAGGAACCCATCGAAGGCGGGCCCGCAGCCGAAGCGGGCATCCAACGCGGGGATATCATCACCAAGCTCGACGGCAAGCCGGTGCACTCGGCCGATGAGCTACGCCACACCGTCGCCTTACATGCGCCGGGAACCAAACTCAAGCTTAGCATCTTCCGAAACGGTGAAGCCTCTGAAGCCAAGATCACCATCGGGGAACTACCCGAAGAAATCGCCTCGCGCAGCCCCACCCATGATGCTCAGGCTCAAAGCGACAGCCCCGACAAGCAGGGCCGGCAATTGTTACGCAAGCTGGGCCTAAACTCGGTGATCGACTTCACCCAACAGACCGCCAAGCAGCTGAACAAAAAGTTCACCCCAGGGGTCTATGTCCGATCGGTACGATTAAGCTCAGCCGCTCACGCCGCAGGCATCCAGCGGGGCCACCTCATCACCGCGGTCATGGGGGTACCCGTGTCAACCGTCGAAGAACTGGTCGAGCAGCTGCAATCGCACAACCTCACCCAAGGCATCCGGATCAGCGTACGCGACGGAAACCTCGAGCGATTCATCTTGCTGGAACTGCCCGAGGATTGACCCTGCGATAGACCTGCCCCGATCAGGTTTACGGGGTCCCGTTCGTCCGCGGCAAGGAAATCCTCAGCGTGTTTGTGATTCCGACGCGGCAAACTCATACCCGATGGGTGTATAAATCGGCAGGCCCGCGGATGACCCGCTGCGGGCTTCAAAGGCTCCGTATCGCGTATGCGTGTTGGTCAAACAGCGGTACGATGGCTTGAAAGAAAAACCATGGCGAACACGCTGCTGCTGTTTGATATCGATGGCACGCTCCTGCGCACACACGGGGCAGGGATGCGGGCGATGGACGTGGTAGCCCGCCGGTTGTTCGGACCCGGCTTCCACTGGGAAGGGATCCAGGTCTCGGGCCACCTCGACCCGCTGATCTTCGCCGAGGCCGCAGCCATCAATGGGCTAGACGATGTTGATACCCACCACGAAGCGTTCCGGGACCAGTACATCCTCCAGCTCCAGGAGGAGCTTCAAGCCAACCGCGATCGGGTGCGGGCCGAGCGCGGCGTCCACGCCATACTCGATACCCTGCGCCAGCGGGCCGATCAGCAAGGAGATGTCGTTCTGGGGCTTCTCACCGGCAACTACCGCCAAGCCGGGCCGATCAAACTCAAAGCCGTGGGCATCGACCCGGGCTGGTTCGAGGTCACCGCGTTTGGCGACGAAGCACCCAGCCGGGCCGATCTGGTCCCCGTGGCGATGCAACGCTACGAAACACTCAAGGGCCAGCCGATCGCCCCCCACCGCGTGGTGGTCATTGGCGACACGCCACGAGACGTCGCCTGCGCCGCCGCACACGGGTGTGTCTCGTTTGGAGTCGCCACCGGCCGGTTCCGTGTCGACGACCTGCACCAAGCCGGGGCACACACCGCGGTCGAAAACCTAGACGACCCAACACCGCTTTTTGCATTAATCGATGCGTTGACGTGACACCGATGATCGGGCGTCACCCGAAAACAGGCCGACAACACCCCGATCCGGTACCGATGGAATAGAGCCCCGCTGTGCCAAGCGCTGGGGCGGGGTGGTAGCGTCCTTGGCCGCTTGTACCAACGCATCGCCTCCAATGCCCAGCACCACCGCACCGATCGCCGCGACCGCCGCTCCCACCCGACGGGCCGGCACCGCAACGGGGTGTAGGGGTGACGCGTCACCGGCAAAGTAACACGCACCGATGATCCGCAGGTAATACACCGCGGAAACCGCGCTGTTGAGCACCGCGATGATCACCAGCCAAACATACCCATGCTCGAACGCCCCGCCGAACAGGTAGATCTTGCCCAAAAACCCAACCATCGGGGGCAGGCCAAGCAGGGACAAGACACTGACAATCAAGACCGCCCCTAGCGTGGGGTGGCGGCGGCCCAAGCCGGCGATGTCGTCAAAGGTCTGAGCCTCTTGCCCGTCACGGGTCACGCAGCCCAATACCGCAAACGCGCCCAGTGTCGCCAAGCCGTACGCAATCAAATAGAACAATAACGCGGCCAACCCCCCGCCAAGCGCCCCATCACCACCAGCCATGCGGGCGCCCCCAGCAGACAAAAACACCAGCAACCCAACCAACATATACCCGCTATGGGCGATTGAGCTGTACGCCAACACACGCTTCACATTGTCTTGCAACAGACCCAGCACATTGCCCGCCGTCATCGACGCCACCGCCATGCACCACAGCAACCCAACCAGCGGCTGCAGCTGGTCCGTCCCCAGGGGCACCGCCAACCCAAGCAGACCGATCAGCGAGACAAAGCCGGCTGTCTTGGGCACAAACGCCAGGAATGCGGTCACCGGCGTGGCGGCGCCTTGGTACACGTCAGCGGTATAAAAATGCATCGGCACCGCGGCGATCTTGAACGACACACCCACCACCGCCAACACCAGCCCCAGCGACAGCAGCGGCGAGACCCCTTGGCCTTGAGCGGCTTGGGTGTGGATGTACCCCAGGATCTGGTCGTATTGTGTGAACCCTGTAGCGCCGTAGATCAGGGTGAACCCGTAGAGGAACACCCCCGCCGCCATCGCACCCAAAAAGAAATACTTGACTGCCGACTCCTGAGCGTCGGCCCGGTCGCGCGCGGTCGCGACCATGACATAGGTTGGCAGGCTGGTCAGTTCAAGGGCCAAAAACAACCACACCAAGTCATCGGCTTGGGCGCAAAGCATCGCCCCAGCCAGACTAAACAAGAAGAACGCAAAGAACTCGCCCCGCATCACATCACCGGGCTCAAACGACCCGCCCCGGTCGCATCGTGCCTCGGCGTCTTGGGTTTGACTTAGATGATCGGGAACCCCAGCAGCGACCAATAGCAGCAGCAACCCCACGCCCACGATCGATAGGCTCACAAACCAAGCGATCGCCGGCTGCATCGCAACAGCTGCCTCATCAACACTTGCATCAAACCCTTGACGCCACACCAGCCAGCCAGCCACTAGCAGCGACAACGCCGCCACCTGCGCCGGCAGCTTCCGGGTCGACCGCGTCGGCGACAACCCAATGAGCATCGACACACAGGCCCCGATCAGCAGCGCGATCGCGGGCCAAAGCGTCACCAACTTGTCCGTGATCGAAGTCATGGCAGCGGCTCCAGCGGAGCCAGATTAGGCAGCTCCAAGGCGTTAGGCACCAAGCCGTCCCAAGAAGGGACCGCATCAAATGGGTCGATGACAATAAACGTCGTCCCGTCACCGCTTTGATCCAGCGGCGTGCTGTGACCGGCCAGCACCAACTGCGCCGGCTCAATCAAACCCGCCACCGGTGCCTCCAAAGTCCGCAGCACCGGCATAGGATAAAGACCCAAAACCAAGCACCCCACCGCAAGCGGCACCAGCGTGATAATCTCACGCAGGTTCAGGTCCTTCACATGGTGGTGGCCGCCATCAGGATCGCCTGACTCAGGGGATTGAGCGGCACTGGGCAACCCCGGTGTGTCATGAGAAGGCACCCGAACCGGGCCAAACACCACCTTCCCAACCAAATACAAAATATAGATCGCGCCCAGGATCATCCCCAACCCTGCCAATGCTGCGTAACAAGCCGGCGTGACGCCGTAGCCATACACACCCTTGGCCTGGAACGCCCCCAGCAGCGTCAAGAACTCGCCCACAAAACCGTTCAGCCCCGGCAAACCCACGCTGGCAAAGCAGAAAAACACCATAAAAAACGCCCACACCGGCATGACCCGCGCCAACCCGCCCAGCTGCGCCATCTCGCGTGTGTGGAAGCGTTCGTAGATCATCCCGATGCACAGAAACACCGCACCCGTCGACAAGCCATGATTGATCATGTACATTACCGACCCCCCCGTGCCGATCCGGTTCAGCGCAAACATCCCCAGCACGCAGAACCCCAGGTGCGAGACCGAGGAGTACGCGATCAGCTTCTTCATGTCCTTCTGCACCCAGCAGATCAACGCGGTGTAGAGGATCCCGATCACCGCGAACGCCCCGATGTAGGGCGCCATCACCACCGTGGCCACGGGCGTCATCGGCAGCGCAAACCGCAGCAGGCCGTACGTACCCAGCTTCAGCAGCACACCAGCCAGCAGCACCGACCCAGCGGTGGGCGCTTCGGTGTGTGCTAGCGGCAGCCAGGTATGGAACGGGAACAGCGGCACCTTGACCGCGAACCCCGCCAACAACGCCCCCAGCAGCCACATCTGCTGCGCCGGGCTCAATGCCTGGGACGCTTCAACCAGCTGCGGGATCGCAAAGCTCCACTGCCCGGTTTGGCTGGCATTGAACCACGCAACATACAAGACGCCCGCGAAGGTCAGCATCGACCCGGTAAACGTATAAAGAAAGAACACCTTGGCCGCACGCAGCCGCTGGGTCGACCCAAAGATACCGATCAAGAAGAACAGCGGCACCAACGTAAACTCGAAGCAGATGTAAAAAAAGATCACATCCGTGGCCACAAAGCTTCCGATCATCGCCGACTCAAGCAGCAGCAACCAGAAGTGGTATTCCTTAAGCCGGTCATTCACCGCGGAGAACGACCCCAGGATCACCAGCGGCACCAGGGCCGTGGTCAGCAACACCAGCCACATTGAGATCGCGTCGATCCCAAAAGCGAATCGTAGGCCGAAGCTCTCGATCCACGGGATCCACGACTCAAAAAACAGCCCGCCGCTGGTTAGCGGTGTGGCACCCGCCCCTGGGTGGATTGGCTGGTACGCCAGGTGCGCCACCTTGATCGACAGCACAAGTGTCAGCAGCGACCAGAACAGCCCCGCCAAGCGGATCGCCGCCGCGTTGCGCTTGGGCATCAACGCGACACCCAACCCCCCTAAAAGGGGCAAGACCACCATCAACGGGAGCAACGATGCCGCGTCCATAAACGCCTCGGTGTGTTCAACCCTGCCCCGTCACCATGCGGGGTCAATCCCAATCAAAACGGCAGATACCCGCCAACAGACAACAAATCAATCTTGACCTTATTTATATAGCCGCGACATCTTGCCGCGGACTAATACCCATCAAGCCATCGACGCCATAAACACAAGCACAACCACCACTGCCACACCCGCCGCCATGCCAATACCGTACCCCTGCAACGCCCCACGCTGCGTGGGGCGGATCGCCAGACCCAGCATCCGCGGCAGCCACCCCACCGCCAGCACCAGCCCGTCGATCAACAACCGGTCAACCACAAAACACAGCTGGCCGATCAGCCGCAACGGACCCACGATCAACCGATCGTTGAGCTCGTCCACGTAATACTTCTTCGCCAGCAGCCGCACCAGCCCGCAACACTGCGCCGCCACACGGTCGGCTGCGAGCCGGTTCAGCCAGTGGTAATACGCGGCAGTACCGATCCCCACCATTGCGATCACCCCGCTGATCACCATCATCGCCGCGTGCAGGTCGTACCCAAACAGCAGCGCATGGCCGTGGCCACCTGCGTGGGCCAACCGGGTCGGCCGGGCGCTAGAGCCCATCACCATCTCCACCATCCAATCATGACAAAAATAACCCGCCGCGATCGCCCCAACCGCCAGCACCACCAGCGGCCCGTTCATCAGCGGGCCCATCTCGTGCGCATCATGGTGATGCTCGACCTGGACCGCCCCGTGCCCCGACGCCGGGTCGCCAGGGTCATGATCATCGCCGTGGCCATGATCATCCCCCATCTCGTATTGCGTGGGACCCATGAACACGCGGAACCACAGCCGGAACGTGTAAAACGCGGTCAGCAACGCCGTGACCAGCCCCACCACCGCCAACCCGGTATACAGCCGGCTGTGCTGGGTTAATCCCTTCTGGAGCGTGTCGGCCAGGATCATGTCCTTGCTATAAAAGCCCGACAAAAACGGAAACCCCGCCAGCGCCAAACAACCCACGAACATCAGCCCGCACGTCACGGGCATCTTGCGCCTCAGCCCCGACATCTGCCGCAGGTCCAGCTGGCCCGCCAACGCGTGCATCACCGACCCCGCGGTCAGGAACAGCAACGCCTTAAAAAACGCGTGCGTAAACAAATGAAACACCGCGCCCGCGGTCGACAACGCGCCTAACCCCATAAACATGTAGCCCAATTGGGAGATCGTCGAGTAGGCGTAGATCCGCTTGATGTCGTACTGGCACAGCGCGATCGTCGCGGCAAACAACGCCGTGGCACCCCCGACCGTAGCCACCGTGGGCAAGGCATAAGGTGAAAGCTCAAACAGCGGCAGCAGCCGGGCGATCATGTACACGCCCGCGGTCACCATCGTTGCAGCGTGAATCAACGCCGACACCGGCGTAGGACCCTCCATCGCGTCGGGCAGCCAGACGTACAGCGGCAGCTGAGCGCTCTTACCAAACGCCCCGAGCATCAGCAGGAACGGGATCACCATCACCGGCAGCTCCACACCGCCGGTCGCCAGGTTGCCCCACTGCGTAAACAACCCGGGGTAGACCACCCCGTTAACCATCGTATCGGTAAACTGCACCGTCCCGGAACTGGTGATACGTCAGGAAAATACCCAGCGCAAAACCCAGGTCGCCGATCCGGTTGACGATAAACGCCTTCTTCGCCGCCGCCACCGCCGAGGGCTTCTTGTAATAAAACCCGATCAACAGGTACGAGCACAAACCCACGCCCTCCCACCCCAGGTACAGCAGCACCAGGTTGTCCGCTGTCACCAGCGTGGTCATCGCGAATATGAATAGGCTTACCGCGGTAAAAAACCGCCCATACCCCCGATCGCCAGCCATATACCCCGCGGCGTAGATCGCCACCAGCGTCCCCACCCCGGTGACCACCAGCAGCATGACCATCGTCAGCGGGTCGAAGTAATACTGCATGTCCACAGCAAACCCGCCGATATGGATCCAGTTAAACAGCCAGGTGGTATGCGAAACCCCGTGCCCGTGGGCATCGAATACCTCGGGGTAGACCCAGCAGGTCAAGGCAAACGACGCCAAGATCCCACCGATACACACCGGTGCCGCCAACACACGCAGCCTCCGACGCGTGCAGCACAACCCACACACCACCGCCGCCAACGCCGACAGCCAGGGGATCCAACGCGCCATATCGATCGGGCGGATATCATCCATGCAGGGTTGACCAGGATAACACGTCGAGGGTGCGCTTCCGACGGAACAACAAGACCACCAAGCCCAACGCCAAGGCAGCCTCCGCGGCGGCGATGGTCAGCACAAAGATGACAAACGTCTGGCCCGTGTCGTTGAGGTGGAACCGCTAAACGCTACCAGCGACAACCCCACGCCCTGGAACATCATCTCCGTACACAGAAAAATCACAATCATATTCCGCCGCGTGACAAACCCGATCAGCCCCAACACAAACAACACCGCCCCGGTGAGCAGGAAGTGTGAGAGTGCTAGGCTGTTCAGCGGTTCGATCATAATTCAGTAAGCCGGATGATTGAATGGCTATCTTAACGAGCCGCGACCGTGAGGCAGCGGGCGGTGATACCAATCGAGGGTGCCTGGGGCTAAGCGCAGCGTGCCCCAGCGAATCATGTTCCCAGATAAGGCTTGAGCATAACACCACTCAATGGGTTAGGGATTCTAAGTCCACCATGTCTACACCCCAGCCGGTTCGGCCCCGTCAGGCTCGATCCGCTTACGCGCGATCACCACCGCCCCCACCAGCGAAACCAGCAGGATCACCCCTGCCAGCTCCAGACCCAAGGGGTGGCTGTGGAAAAGGTCCAACCCGATACGCTCAGAGTTGGAGAGGTGATCGGGGTCGGCCAGCGCCGCTGGCAGCGGGGTCGATTCATCTGCCCCGACGTGCCGGGCCAGCCGCTGGGCAGGCCGATCGGTCAAGACCGTGGCCAAAATCTGTTCATCCGTCAGCCCCCGGGCCGCGGGGTTGGGCGTCATCGGCTTAAAGAACACGGTCAGCAGCGTCGCCAACAGCAGAAACCCCACCGCGACCGCTGCCGCCGGCTCATACGACACGCGGTCATAGGACCCGCCCCAACCAGCCGGCTCCTGATCCTGCGAGGCCAGCATCATCACAAACAAATAGGTCACCAAGATCGCACCGCCATAGATGATCACCATGGCAAACGCCATAAACTCAGCCGAAAGCACCAAAAACAGGCCCGATGATGCCAGCACCACCATCACAAACCACAGCGCCGCATACACCGGCTGGGTGTGCGTGATCACCCGCACCGCCGCACCGATCGCCAACGCGCTAAACACGTAGTAATAAGCAAACGCCCCCCACGTCAGACCGATCGCCTCGGGCAGCCCACCCGCCAGGTACAGCCACAACGCCCCCAGGGCACAGCCGCCCAGCAACCCGCCCAGGCGCAGCGGGGTATAGCCCCGCCGGGGCATGGCCATGAATAGCCCAATCCCCCCGATAGCCGACGCAATGTAGAACGCGTAATGCATGCCCCGACGGCTTGCCCTCCCTCGGTGAGCACGAATCCTAATCAGATCCCTTGAACACAGCCGCTTCCAACACCCAATTCGACCGCAGGATACGCATCCTGTTGGGGGTTTGCAACAATACACCCACACGGCCACTGTTTCGGTGCCTGGCTTCTGTTGTTACGATGTTTACCTACAATTGCAACGCTCTGGCTGCTAACCGATTTGAAGACAAGAGTCAAAGGTTAAAGCAGCCTACGCATAGGCATGAGGGAGAAGCGTAGCATGAGGATCTAAAAATAATGCCCACCATCACCATCAACGGTAAACCGATCACATTCGACGGCAAGAAGATGATCCTCCAGGTCGCGTTAGAAAATGGCGTGGAGATCCCCCATTACTGCTATCACCCGGGTCTGTCGGTCGTGGCCAGCTGCCGGATCTGCCTAGCCGAAATCGCCCAGCCCAACCCCCGCCACGACAACAAAGTCGAGCTGATCCCCAAGCTCATGCCCACCTGCCAAACCCTAGCCGCCGATGGGATGGAGGTCACCACGACCAGCCCCAAGGCCATCGCCAACCAAAAAGCCGTCATGGAGTACCTCCTGGTCAACCACCCCCTAGACTGCCCCGTGTGCGACCAGGCCGGCGAATGCCATCTCCAGGACTACAGCTACCGCTACGGCCACGCCCAGTCTCGCTTCGAAGAGGCCAAGGTCAAGCAGCCCAAAAAAGACATCGGCCCCAACGTCTACCTTTACAGCGACCGCTGCATCATGTGCACGCGGTGCGTCCGGTTCACGCGTGAGGTCACCGGGACCGCGGAGCTGGGGATCATCAGCCGGGGCCACAAAGAACAGATCGATATCTTCCCAGGCCAACCACTCGATAACGAGCTGTCCGGCAACGTCGTGGACATCTGCCCGGTCGGAGCGCTGCTGGACAAAGACTTCCTCTTTGAGCAACGCGTCTGGTTCCTCACCCAAACACCCAGCATCGATGGGATCACCGCATCGGGCAACAACATCTGGATCGAGCACAACCAAGGCCAGATCTACCGCGTCAAGCCACGCACACAGATCGACAGCGACCGGTGGTGGATCAGCGATGAGATCCGTTACGGCTGGAAGTTTGTCCACCGCGAGGACCGGCTGGCTGTGCCGATGCGCACTCAGTATGGCACCCAAGTCGAAACCGATTGGCCACGCGCCTATCAGGATGTGCGCAAGGCCTTGACCGGAGCGGTCAAGCAACACGGCCCGGGCAGCTTGGCCGTGATGGTCAGCCCCATGCTTACCTGCGAAGAAGCTTACCTGCTGGGCCAGCTTGTGCGGGGGCTAGACCCCCAAGCCACCCTGGCTGTCGGGCCCGTGCCAACCGTCGGCCAAGACAAGACCTTCCCAAGCGGGTACACGATCTACGCCGAAAAGTGCCCCAACAGCCGCGGTGTCCGCCGGGCACTGGAGCTGCTCAACCAAGGCCAAGACGACACAGCCGTGCTTGATTTTGAAACGCTTCTAGAGCGATTAACCGCCAAGCCATCGTCTATCGCCGGCGTCTTGCTCACCGGCAACTACCCCAGCGATTGGGCCCCCAAAGAGCTGGTCGCGGCGGTTAAGGGCAAAGCCGTCGTGCTAATCGACACCCTGCCAAGCCCGTTGGCACAGAAGGCCAATGTGCTGCTGCCCGGGGTAACCTGGGCGGAAAAATCGGGCACGTTTGAAGATGTGCAAGGCCGGTTGCAGGCCTTGGACCAAGCCATCGCCCCCGTCCCCGAGCGCGCCAAACCAGAGGGCCAGATCGCCTTGGACCTGATCGCCCACTGCTCGCTTGGGGAACACGCCTTGTATGACCCTGCCCAAACCCGCCAGCAGATGGAAGGCGTCTTTAGCAACCAGGTCCAGCAACCCACCTACGAACACCAGGCCCAGCCCGATATGGCATATGTCGAATTATAAAGCTACCAGTAGGTCCCAGCCGGCCGGTGAGCCTAAGATGTATCTTGGCCACCAAGGGTCCCGAAAAGGTTAAATGACTTCACGCCACGTCGCGAACCCAACCCAATCAGCACCGGTTGCGTATAACCACTGGTTTGCCATTTCAATCAGGTCCGATCGATGAGCATGACGGTTCAACAACTGGCCACCCGGATCGGCGCTAAGGTCATCAGCGGCGACGGATCAGCCGTGGTTAAACGGTGTGCAGGCCTGGAAGAAGCCGGCCCCCACGACGTCAGCTTCCTGGCTAATCGCAAATACATCAAATGCTTATGCGATAGCAAAGCCGGGGCGATCATCGTCTCACCCGGCGACGTGGAGCACACCACCCAGCACACCCTGCTGGTCACCAAGGACCCTTATTTCGCCTTCCAGCAGGCCCTGGTCGCCCTGCACGGGTTCCGCGAACACCCCGCCCCGATCCCAAACACCTCCAACCCACCGATCATCGACCCCACCGCCAAGATCGGGCAGGATTGCACGATCTACCCCATGGCCTACATCGCCGCAGGCGCCAAGATCGGCAACCGATGCGTGATCTACCCCTACTGCTTCGTCGGCCCCAACACGGTGCTGGGCGACCAGTGCGTGCTGTACCCGAATGTCACCATCTATGACAGCTGCATCCTGGGCCACCGGGTGGTGTTGCATGCGGGCTGCGTGATCGGGCAAGACGGGTTCGGCTACGCCACACACGACGGCCAGCACCACAAGATCCCACAGGCCGGCCATGTGATCGTCGAAGACGACGTCGAGATGGGCGCCGGTTGTGTCGTTGACCGCGCCACCGTCGGTGCCACCCGGATCGGGCGCGGCTCAAAATTCAGCGACCTGGTCGCGATCGGGCACGGCGCGACCGTCGGACAGCACAACCTATTCGTCGCCCAGGTCGGCATCGGCGGCTCGACCCAGACCGGGGATTACGTGGTCATGGGTGGGCAGGCCGGGGTCGCCGGACACCTCAAGATCGGCGATATGGCGCAGATCGCGGCCAAGGCCGGCGTGGCAGACGACCTGCCCGCCAACGGGCAATACGGCGGGTCGCCCGCACAGCCGTTCGGGCAGACCAAACGCTCATTCGTCGCCGTGGCCAAGCTGCCCGAGATGGTCGCCGAGTTCCGCAAGATGCAAAAACGCCTGGCCCAGCTCGAAGCCTCCTTAGAAGACCAAGACCGACCCACCGATTAGCCATGGCCACCGGTTTGAGCTGTGCTACAATCCCCGGCTATGAATGAACCTGCCAATACTGTCGAAAACGTCACGATCATCGGCTCAGGCCCCGCGGGGTGGACCGCGGCCATCTATGCCGCTCGCGCCAACCTCGACCCGATCGTCTACGAAGGCCTGCCCAAGCAAACGCCCAGCATCCAGCTGCCCGGCGGGCAGCTGATGCTCACCACCGAAGTAGAAAACTACCCCGGCTTCCCCGACGGCGTGACGGGCCCGCAGATGATGGCTCAGTTCAAGAAGCAGGCCCAGCGGTTCCAGACCCGGATCGAAACCCAAGACATCCTCCGCTGCGATTTTTCTAAGCGCCCGTTTGAGCTGCACACCTCTGGCGGGGGCGTTGTGCGGTCGCACGCGGTCATTGTTGCAACAGGCGCCAGCGCGAATTGGCTGGGGTTGGACAATGAACGCCGCCTGGCGCAGTCGGGCGGGGGCGTCAGCGCCTGCGCGGTGTGCGACGGGGCGCTGCCGATCTTCCGGGACCAGCCGTTGGCGGTCGTCGGCGGGGGCGATACCGCTATGGAAGAGACCAGCTATTTGACTAAGTTCGCTTCGAAGGTGTATGTCATCCACCGCCGCCATGAGCTGCGCGCTAGCAAGGTGATGCAGAAACGCGTCTTGGATAGCCCCAAGGTTGAGATGGTCTGGGACTCGGTTGTTGTCGATGTCTTGGGCGAAGACAAAATTACCGCGGTACGCGTCCAAAACGTTAAGACCCAAGAGACATCAGAGATCCCGGTCAAAGGCTTATTCGTGGCGATCGGGCATACGCCCAACACTCAGTTCTTAGCCGACTCAGGCTTGGCGATGGATGACAAGGGCTACCTCCAGGTCACCGATGGCTTCCGCACGGTCACGAACATCGAGGGTGTGTTCGCCGCAGGCGATGTGTCTGACTCGGTCTACCGCCAGGCCGTCACCGCCGCGGGCATGGGCTGCAAAGCCGCGATCGACGCCGAGCGCTGGCTGGCCGAGTCAGGGATCGGCTAAACCAACCTTCAGACCTATCGCCTTGCTCGCAACCGGTATCATCCAATCCCCCCAACGCCCTAACGGGCCGACCCTTTCGGTTGGCTAGTGCGCCCCACACAATGCCCGGGACAGGATTCGAACCTGCAAGCGGTGTAACCCGCACCAGCACCTCAAGCTGGCGTGTCTGCCAATTCCACCACCCGGGCGGTGGTGATCATTTGATCACACCACCACTTTACATTGGCCTACTCGGAGAAAAAAGTCGCCCCCCCTGCCCGATCAGCTGCTCACCGCCCCCGCAGCACCATCATCCGGATCTCGGTCATGTCTTCGATCGCGAAGCGGACGCCTTCTCGCCCCAGCCCGCTGTCCTTGACCCCACCGTAGGGCATGTGGTCGACCCGCCACGACGGCACGTCCCCGATGACCACCCCACCGACCTCTAGCCAGTCCCACGCCCGGTGGGCCTTGTAGATATCACGCGTAAACACGCCCGCTTGTAGACCAAAATCACTGTCATTGATTTGTTCAAGTGCTGCATCGAAATCGCTGAACCGCGATAGGATCGCCACCGGCCCAAACGCTTCCTGACAAGACACCGGCTGGTCTTGCGGTACATTTTCTAGCAGCGTGGCTTGGAGCATGCTGCCCTCCCGGCTGCCGCCACACAGCAGTTTAGCGCCGCCGCTGACTGCGGATTCGACCCACCCGTGCAACCGCGTGGCCTCGGCTTTGGAGATCATCGGGCCGATGAACGTCTCTTCCTGTTTGGGGTCGCCCATCTTCAGCGCTTGGGTGGCGGCGACCAGCTTGTCGCGCAGCGTGTCGTAGATCGATTCGTGAATCAGGATCCGCTGGACACTGATGCAGCTCTGGCCCGACTGGTAAAACGCGCCCACGATCAGCCGACTCACCGCGTCATCCAAGTCGGTGTCGTGGTCAATGATCACCGCAGCGTTCCCGCCTAGCTCGAGCACGACTTTTTTCTTGCCCGCCTTGGCCTTGAGCGCCCAGCCCACCCCGGGCGAGCCGGTGAAGCTCAGCAGCTTCAGCCGGGGATCGGTCGTGAATAGGTCGGCGCCGTCGCGTCGACAAGGCAGGATTGAAAACGCTCCCTGGGGCAGGTCGGTCTCAGCTAGTGTCTCGCCGATGATCAGCGCCCCGATCGGCGTGAGGCTGGCGGGCTTGAGCACAAACGGGCAACCCGCGGCCAACGCCGGGGCGACCTTGTGGGCGGCTAAGTTCAACGGGAAGTTAAACGGGCTGATAAACGAGCAAGGCCCGATCGGCACCCGCTTCCACATCCCGGTGTACCCCTTCGCTCGTGGCGTGATCTCTAAGGGCATCACCTCCCCGCCGATGCGCACCGACTCTTCCGACGCGATGCGGAACGTATCGATCAGGCGCGCCACCTCGCCGCGTGCATCCTTGATCGGCTTGCCTGCTTCGATGCACAGCGCCATGGCCAGCTCGTCAGCCCGCTGGGTGAACCGCTGCACGCAGTGATCCAGCACCGCCTGCCGCTGGTACGCGGGCAGCTGCGCCATCGGACCCGTAGCCTGGACGGCTTTCTCAATTGCCTGGTCGATCGCCGCGGCGTCGGCCAAAGCCACGCGTGTCGCAACCTCACCGGTAAACTTGTCCTTCACCGCCAGATCGGTGTTCGGGGCCGCAGGTTGGTTGGCTAAGTAATAGGGGTAGGTTTCTGCGAGCATCTTGGTTTGATCCAGGGATCGATGATGGTTCCAAACAAAGCCGAATACCCATCACACTCAACACTTCTAGGTGTCGTCTGCAACGAGCCGCGACCGTGAGGGAACGGGGCTCGTCGCTTGGTGTCCAACTCCGCACCCTCACGGTCGCGGCTCGTTGTGGGGCAAACCCCACCAAATAACGCCAACAGAAATCCTTGCCCCCAAGTCAGATTGGGCAGGCAATATTACCCAAGCGTTGAGTTAAGAGGGTGTTTTCCCGGTAATCAATCGGCAACACGATCAGCGACGGGCCCCGATGCGCTAAAGCCGCATCGATCGCACCGCGCAACTCGCACGATCGGTTGACGTATTGCCCCTGCCAGCCGAACGCCTTGGCCAGCCCAATCCAATCGGGGTTGCCAAAGCTTAACGCGGTGTGCCGACCGAATTCGTTGTCCTGCTTCCACGCGATCAGGCCGTAGCCGCCGTCTTCCCAAACCATCACATTGATGTCCGCCCCGAGGCGCTTAGCGGTCTCCATCTCCTGAACATTCATGAGGAAGCCGCCATCACCACAGACCGCCATCACCTTGTGCTGTGGCTGGACGATCCACGCCCCGATCGCTCCGGGCAGGGCAAACCCCATCGAGCAAAACCCGTTGGGGATCAGGCAGGTGTTGGGCTCGTGGCACTGGTAGTAACGCGCGATCCACATCTTGTGGGCGCCTACATCCGACAGCAGCAGGTCATGTGGGCCTAACGCTTGGCGTAGATCCCACAGCGCTTTCTGTGGCCGGATCGAGCCCTCGGTGTCGTCGTCCTTGTGCTGGGCTAAGTCCTGGGCCATCAGTTGCCGAGCGCTGCGCTGATGGGATAAATCGAACTTGTTACCGCCCAACGCGTCTACCCGCTGGTTGAGCATCCACAGCGTGTGAGCCAAGTCACCTACCAGCTCGACCTGGGGGTGGTAGTTGGCGTCGATCTCCGCGGGTAAAAAGTCGATGTGGATCACCTGCTTGTTGCTTTGGGGGTTCCACAGACGCGGGTGGTACTCGACCATGTCGTAGCCGATGGTGATGATCAGATCCGACGCGTCGATCGCGCAGGTTACCAGGTCCTTGGACTGTAGGCCGATGGTAAACAGGCAGTAATCCGCGTCCATGTCGACACACCCCTTGGCCATGAAGGTGCTCACCACGCCGATCCCGGTAGCCTCGCAGAACAACCGCAGCTGCTTGCTGGCGCGTTTCCTGACCGTGCCGTTGCCCGCAAGGATAATCGGGCGCTTGGCGTTGCGGATCAGGTCAAACGCACGGTCGACGATTTTGTCATCGGGCCCGGGTCGGCGGAAGCGGCGGACGGTCAGCGGCTGGGTCTGGGCGTCCATCTTGGCTAGGTCTTCGGCCAGCTCTAGCATCACCGCACCCGGCTTCTCACCCCGCGCCAACCGGACCGCCTTGCGCACCACCTCGGGGATGTTGTCGGGGTGACGGATCGTGTGGGCCCACTTGGTGACCGGCTTGTACATCTCCACCACGTCCATGACCTGGTGGCTTTCCTTGTGCTGTCGGGTCGTAGCGCCCTGGCCGGTAAGCACCAGCATGGGTGAGCGGTCCATGTTGGCGTCGGCCACCCCGGTGATCAGGTTGGTTGCGCCCGGCCCCAGCGTGCCCAGGCAGCCCGCGGGGTTGCCCGTCAGCCGGCCGTATACCTCCGCCATAAATGCCGCGCCCTGCTCATGACGCGTCAGCACAAATTCAATGGAGGAGCCCTCCAGCGACATCATGAAGTCGGCGTTCTCCTCGCCCGGCACGCCGAAGATGTGCGTGATCCCTTCGTTCTCCAAGCACTTGACGAATAGATCAGACGCTTTCATGCAGAGCGTAGCATACCCGAAGATCCGCGTTGAGGATGAATTGGCCGCAAGAGATGGGTATCGCTCTACCGCTGGCTGGCTTTTGGCCGCCTGATGGCCGCAAAACCGATGGCCAGCGTGAGCAAGGAGGACGGCTCGGGGACGACATTGATGATCGCATCGGGGTTGTCGCCTTTGGCCCCTTCGGTGGCGCCGTCAACCTCGACATCATCGACGCCAAACGTAACCCGTGCCCCCAACGTGGTGCCATCAACGTCACGCAGAATCAAGATCTCATCCACCAAGAAATGCAAGCTGGTGGTACCGACCCGGTCGGCTTGGAGCGTGACGCTGCCTAGCAGGAAGGTATCCATGTCTTGGTCGTACCCTTGATCGAGGAATGGCGTGCCGGTGTGACCCTGATCTAACGCACCATTTGGCAGGCCTATGGCTTGTCCCCACAGGTCTTGAGCCAGCAACGAACCCGCGCCCGGATCGCCATTGCTCACCGTGCTCCACCGGTCGCTGATCTTGGCCTGTGACCCGCCCACCACCACGGCGGGGTTGATCATCTCGCTGTTCTGGTAAGAAACAACACCCGGTGTGTCGGTTTCGAGGTCCAGGCCGACCGAAACCAATACCTCGTCGGGTTCAAGGCTGGCCCAGATGTTGAGCGTCGCTTCTTCGCCGACTATCAGGGTCAGTTCAGGGTTGTCCAGTATCGCGCCTTGCCCCAACCCAGCCCGTGAGAAAAAGATCAATGCAGCTTGGCTGGTTGGCGCCAGGCCCCCAACAACCCATAGCGCCACAAAGGCAATGCTCTGATACCTACGAAACCGCAGTTTCATAAACGATATCCTCCTTGAGACTATCCACAAAGATGAACCAGAGATGGAAAACCCTAACACTCCCCTCTATTTGATCGCTATTTCAAAGGTGATAACGTCCTCACTTAGATTTGTTAAATAGTATATCATAATCCTCTACTGAGATATACCCCCCCCAGGGTGGCAAAAATTCCAACTTGGGTGCGACTAAACCCTCTCTGGAGACACGGATGTCACCGCCACCAACCACCCAGCTGCTGTTGTTTGAAGAACCCACGCGCTGCCGGTTTAAGGATCGTCCTCCAAGGGGTTTGGGTGCTTCTATCCTGCGGGTGTGTGTGCTGGGCAGCGGCTCAGCCGGCAATGCCACGGTGGTCCAGCACGGTGAATCGGTATTACTGATCGATGCCGGCTTCGGGCCACGCACGACCACGCGCCGGCTTGCACAGACCGGTGTGGGGTTGGGCGATATCCGCGCGGTCTGCCTCACCCATCTGGATCGAGACCACTTCAACCCCACCTGGCTGGCCACGCTGCTGCGTTACCAGATAAAGGTTTACGCCCACAGCCGGCATCTCCCCAATCTCTACCGCCACGGCCTGGGCGACCAGCTGCACCGCGCTGGATTATTAAACATGTTAGATGGCTATGGCTTTGAGCCGCTGCCTGGCCTGCGGGGACAAACCATCGACCTGCCCCACGACCGAACAGGAACCGTGGGGTATCGCTTCGACACCCCCGCGGGCTGCATCGGATACGCCACTGACCTGGGGCACGTACCCGATCAATTGATCCACCGGTTTGCTGGGCTTGATCTGCTTGGTCTTGAATCCAACTACGACCAACAGATGCAAGTCGACAGCAACCGGCCAGCCATGCTCAAGCGGCGGATCATGGGGCCCGCAGGCCACCTGTCTAATCAACAAGCCTTTGAGGCGGTCCAGCGGGTCATGGACACCTGCCCTCGCGGCGGCCCGGGCCACATCGTGCTGCTGCACCCCAGCCGCCAGTGCAATCATCCCAGCTTGATCCAGCACTTATTTACGCAAGACCCGCGTCTCGCTTCACGGCTAACCCTCGCCAATCAGACGCACCCAACGCCTTGGCTAACGGTCCGCCCACCACCACGAAGGATAAAAAAACTTCACGGTGCACCAACCGTGTGACAACCCATACCCCATGGGGGTAGACTCTCCCCCATCGCGTGAAGGCACCGCCCCCCCGGGGAAAGGCCCACCAGATGTTTGAGAATGCCAAAAACATGGCCGCCATGATCGGGCAGGCCAAGCAGATGAAAGAAAAGTTCCAGCAGCTCCAAGACGAACTGGGGCAGCGGACGGTCGAAGCCGACGCCGGCGCCGGGGCCGTGCGTGTCGTAGCCAACGGACGCCTTGAGATCGTCGCGGTCCACCTCGACCGCCCTTTGCTGACCACCCTGGTCGGCGACGCAGACCAGGCCGACCACCGCATGGTCCAAGAACTCATCGTGGCCGCCACCAACGCCGCCCTGACCAAAGCCAGGCAGATGCTTGAGCAAGAGATGCTCAAGTTCACCGGCGGGCTCAACATCCCGGGCCTATCGCAGCTGGCCGGGATGCCCGGTAGCGCCCCCTAATAAACAATCTTTTCCCTATCCAATAACACGGTTTTGGGGCCACCCCAGCAGGAATACCCTGCTTATAGGAATCACGCACCTTTAATTTGGAGGCACCAAATCCACCAAGACGATGCCACTTCAGAAAACCCTGTGTCCCCCTCCCTACCCGGCCCAAACAGCTAAAGGCGGTGTGAACCCCAATACCATAATAGGAACCCACCATGCCAAGCCCACAATACCAATCCGACAGCCAAACCCAGGCCCTGGTCCAGCAGATCGCAGGTCTTGAGCGGCGCAACCGCCGGACCCAAATACTGGTAATCGTCGCGCTGGCTGGCTTGATGCTGCCCTGGGCGATGGGTGCGGCCCGTGACAACAAAGACCAGACCCTCCAAGCCCGCCGCATCGTCTTATTTGATCAAGACGGCAAGCTACGGGTCTTTATCGGGGCCGACAAAGAACGCGACGGACGCGTGGGCCTCTACCTCTACGACCAACTGGGCCAGCGCAGCGCCGCGGTCTATGTGAAGCCAGGTCACGGCGGGTTTTCTTTATACGGCCCCAATAACCGGGAACGGGCCAGCCTCAGCCTCAACCCCTACCACGTCGGCCTGAGCCTGTACGATTCTGAGAAACAAGAGAAACTGCGCCTAGCGCTCGAAGGCGACCGCAGCAGCCTTGGGCTAGGCCCCAGCGATGAATTCGGCAGGCACCTGGCCGGCCTATCCGCCAACGGAAATAACTCTAGCCTCTACATGGACACACGCCAGGACGGCTCGAGCCTGATCTCTCTTGGGGATCAAAACAGCGGCTCGCACGTGCGGCTACAGACGAGCAAAATCGGATCACACCTCTTGCTGCGCAGCCACGACGGGCTCTCACGTGTCCAGATCGAGCCGGCCAACGACCGCCCCGCCATCAAGATGGACGCCACCACCCACAGCCCCAGCCTGGTCATCTTCGACGCCCAAGGCCAGCTGATCAGCCACCTGCCCTAAAGCACCGCCTCCTAAACCGATCGCCGCCAGCCGCGACTGTAAGGGAACAGGTCACCCCGTTCAGATCACGAACACCCCATGATGCGTGGGCACATGAGGCCTTCAGGTGCTGTTTGGCTAACGGTTTCGATCAAGAGACCCGTAGAGGACTTGCACCTCAAAGTCATCGGGCCATGCCCGGCACCACATAATACCCCCCCAAGCTCG
This sequence comes from Phycisphaeraceae bacterium, assembly GCA_965223655.1. GTDB lineage: Bacteria > Planctomycetota > Phycisphaerae > Phycisphaerales > Phycisphaeraceae > CBDCXC01. The sequence goes on along the minus strand of CBDCXC010000014.1, from coordinate 367,941 downwards.
TAGTGAGCCGAGGGCTGGTTAGAGCCCCTAACAAATTGAAATCTTGGGGATACTCAAACTTTTTTGTGTTGGGTATCCGATTCGACTGAGGCACGCTTCACTTAACCTCAGCATCTTAAAATTTTATTAGGGGCTCTTAGATTTTTATTGTCTACTTAAGACTATTTTATTACAATGCACTCCTCGATGCAGAAATGTGAGCATTGAAGTATTCTCATGATGGCTTAAAATGCAATCGAGCAGAACGCCAAACCAAACACCATTTCAATGCGTGTTCCGGGTAGGCGATTCATAATTTGCTCCGTGATTAGCGCGTGTTGTCCTTGCCGTTACAAATTCATTGGCGGTTGTCACTGAAATTGATCGTGCAAGCCGCATTGAGGCATGCCTTGGGAAAGCAACTTTTTGGCTCCCTCATAATGATAAATGCAAACCCGGGTCGTATATACCCGCCGGGCATGCGTTTGCCGCGCCGGGATCACAAACACGCCCAAGATTTCCCCGCCGCGGGCAAACACGACCCCGTCAACCGGATCGGGACTGGTATCAATCCACACTGATTGCACCGGAGACTTAAGTTATGACATCACTTTTACATCCAGGCGTTTATGTCCGAGAGATCCCAGGCGGGGCGCGTTCGATCGAAGGCGTGCCCACCGGGACAGCCATCTTTGTCGGCGAGACCGAGCGTGGCCCCATCGGCCCGACAAAAATTAACGGGCGGTCACAATATAAACGCATTTTTGGAGGCTACCTGCGGGTTCGCGACGGCGGCCCACCACCAACAACAACCCGTTTGCTGATGCCTTATGCCATGGACGGCTACTTCAGCAACGGCGGGACCAGCGCTTACGTCCTGCGGGCGATGGACGGGGTGCCCACAGCGGCGGATTTCCAGGATGGCGGCAATGCCATCATCCAAGCGAGTTCGCCTGGGATCTGGGCCAACGGGGCTGTGCAACTGACACTAACAGACTCTTCAGACGGGGATGCCAATCGTTTCCGCATCGTGGTTTTCTATACCGCGCCGGGTACGCCGGGCGCGACACTTGAAGAAGACTGGGACCGGCTATCGATCGCCAGCAATGATACAAGCTACGTCGTAGACGTGCTTCGGCGTAGCCGGTTCATCCGCTGGAACGGGCAACCCGCTGCGATCCCGACTCTGACAGCCGTCGCTGACCCTACCGAAGCGAATTTGTTGACAGCAGCCACCCCAATGGCCAACGGCGTGGGTGGCGGCGGCGTGCTTAGCGCAAACCCCGGCTACACGGACCTGCTGACCAACCGCCTAGCCGAAATAGACGACGCGGCGCTGCTCGTGGCCGCGTCCGACCGGATGCTGCCGCCCGATTTCAATACGTCAGACAATGATTTCGTCTTGTTTGAAAACGATTTTATTAATTACGTCCGCAACGGCCGCCCCGAGAAAAATGACTTGTTCTTCGTGGGCAACCTGCCCCGACTCACCGCCGACCCGACGGTGGCGGTTACCGCCGCGGTGAATCACGCCCGCGCCAACACCGTGACCGGCACCGCGCCCAGCGACTACAACGCGGTCTATTGGCCGTGGATCGAGCGGTCCGACCCGGTAGGCGCGGGTCAGAACCCCACGATCACAATCCCACCATCGGGTTACGTGGCGGGCTTGTACGCGCGTACCGACGCACGCCGGGGGGTATGGAAAGCCCCCGCCGGAACCGAGGTGCAGATCGGCGAGATACGCGGGTTGGACTTCAACGTGCTCGACAGAGACCAAGACAACCTCAACCCCCAAGGCATCAACGCGCTGCGCACCATCCCCGGGTCGGGGATGGTCGTGTGGGGAGCGCGCACCCGACTTGTGAACTCTGAGTACCGGTACGTGAGCGTCCGCCGCACAGCCATGTTCTTACGCAAGAGCATCTTCAACGGCATCCAGTGGGCCGTGTTCGAGCCCAATGACGAGCCGCTGTGGCAGTCGCTTCGCAACACGATCCGGGCGTTTATGGAAACGCAGTTCCGCAACGGCGCGTTCGCCGGCGCAACCTCCAATGAAGCGTACTTCGTGAAAGTCGATGCAGAAACCACAACACCCGACGACCAAGCCGCCGGGATTGTCAACATCCAAGTCGGGTTTGCGCCCCTGCGGCCCGCGGAGTTCGTGGTTGTCACGCTCCAGCAGATGGCCGGCCAGCAGAGCGCATAAAAAGAACGGCCGCATCCTGATTGAAAGCTTGAATCATTCGCTCAACGAGCCGCGGCCGTGAAGAAGCGGAACCCTAGGAATTTTCAAGGCAGACGGTGTTGACTGAAATATTCAATCTTCAATAAGCCCGCATCAGCAGCACCCCAAGAACCCATGCCCCAGACCTTCCAGCAAGAGGAGCACCCCCCATGCCGCAATTCAACGTCAACACACACCGGCTCGACCCGTACAAGAACTTCAAATTCCGGGTACGCTGGGATAATCAAGCCGTGGCCGGTCTATCCAAGATGTCAGCGCTGAAAAAGACGACCGAGGTGGTTGAGTGGCGTGAAGCCGGCGGCCCGTCGATCGTGCGCAAGCTGCCGGGCCGGACCAAGTTCGAGCCCATCACCCTCGAAGGCGGCCTCACCCACGATCGCCAGTTCATGGACTGGGCCAACTTAATCAATAACCCCCAAGGCGACGCCGATGTGTCGCTGGTGAACTACCGCAAAGAGATCACGATCGAGGTACTGAATCTCCAAGGCAACCCGGCGATGGCGTTCCGGCTTTCGCGCGCGTGGGCCAGCGAGTTCCAGGCCCTGCCGGAGATGGACGCCAACGCCAACGCCGTGGCCGTCCAGGCCATCAAATTCGAGTTTGAGAATTTCACACTTGATGAATCGGTCGCCGAACCGGCCGAGAGCTAAGCCCTTGTATACAAATGGCCTAAGAGATCTGGGGTATGGTGGTGCGAAAGCCTAAAAGTCAAACACACGCTTCCGTGGACAGCCCGTTCCGTCAACCGATCAGCAGCAAGCAAGCTGCCACCCACCTTCCGCAACCGGATCACACGCACAACGGCGACAGCGATCTGGCCGCTGGCCTGCGCGAGATGACCGGTTATGAAGAGCAATTCGTCGAGCGTCACAAGAGCCAGGCCAACACCGCCCGGTTGTGCAACGCGGTGTTGGCACGCTGCCTGGTTCCGCCGGGCGCCGACCAGGATCTGATCGACGAAGCGCTACAACAAGTCCGGGCGTTGGCCGTCGCCCAGCGTGACCGGCTGCTGATCCATCTGCGGAAGATGTCGCTGGGCGAAGAACTCCACTCAAGCGCGGACTGCCCGCATTGTGGCCAACCCAATGAGGCCAGCTTCCGTGTCAGCGACCTGCCGCTGGATTTCGAAACCCCGCCGTCAAGCGTTGAGTGTGGCCTCGACAACGGGCAAACCGCGGTGCTGCGCCTGCCAACCGCCGGCGACCAAGAAAACCTCACCGACAACCCGCCCGAGACCGACAGCCAGCGGCTAACCGAGTTGCTAACAAGGGTGCTTGTCCGGCTGGGAACGCGTCAAGGGCCATTTGACGAGCACGAGGTCCGCGCACTGCCCGTGCGCGTCAGGCGGCGGATGGAGGCAGCGATCGTGTCGGCCACCCCTGAACTGGACTTATCCATGGGCATGAGCTGCCCGCACTGCGGCAAAGAATTTTCCACCCCGTTTGATGTAGAGGTTTTTTTTTTACCGAGTTGACATCGCACGCACGGAGCCTGTTGGAACATGTGCACCGCCTGGCCCAGGTGTATCACTGGAACGAACGGGACACCCTGCAACTGCCGCTGTGGCGGCGCATCGCGTACCTGGCGCTGATCGAATCACAGGAAGACGCCGCCCTGCTGGCTCGCACTCAACAGGAGCTTTAAATGCCTGACGGCTCAGACATCTCTCGTTTGTTCACCAACCCGCTGCGTCAATCAAGCCGCGCGCCAACCGCGACGCACTCAAAAGGGGCGTTCACCCGATCGAACGTCTTGAGCCCGATGGTGGCTAGCGCGAACAAAAACAAGAGCAGCGCTTTTCAAAACCCACTGACCACCGGTGCTGACACACAAGCCGTCCAAGCCCAGTGGGCGCTTGGCCACGGCCCGTTAGCGCCTGCGGGAAATCCCGATCCACTAAACCAAGACGCCGACACGCGGCTCAAACGGCCGCGTCCATCCAGCGCCTCACCCCAAGGCCCTTCCGACCTCAACACCACAGAAGCGATACCCTTGAATCCTGATCCACATCAAACAACAGGCCCGCGAGCAAGCGATCTGGCATCTCATGTGCAGCCGTCCTCTCTACCGGGTGGACGAGCGGCCGCACCGGATGACGCGGCACCAAAATCGCACACGCCTTCTCGACGCGTGGATTTACATGAACGCTCTTCAAGACGATCCGCGGCGCAACGCGACGCCGCGGCGGGGCACTCCTCGCCGCTCAAACCCAGCCAATCTGTTTCACCAGAAAACCCCGCGGCGCGAGACGCAAAACTTGAACGCACCAGAAGACAACAAACCGCGGATGACCACACCCTCACGCAGCGGCCACTGCCTCTTTTACCGAAGCCCCAAACGCCTCCTGGACACGGTGCAACAGCGACGCAGGCCCACCCCCCTGTCAGCCCTACAAGGCCCCCGCGAGAGACCACCGCAACACCGCTTTTTAAATCGCTCCCCCTCGACGCCATGATCGCGCGTGCCGTCAGCAAGCACACACCCACCGGGCAAATCAAACACACCAAGCCCGCGAAAGAGAGCTCAAAACCGGATCAACCTTTTCTCTCGGATCGCCGGCCGGCCGCTGCACAAGACCAGGCATCAAGCCCGCAGACACCGCCCACCGCAGGTCGATCCCAACCACCCGACCAACCCAAGCCGCCGCCTAAAGCCGCCCGTGAAAAACCCGCTTCCCCGGGCGTGGTTCTGCCACATCAACCCATACCGCAGGATCAAACTAGCCGCATGGCAACAAGCACACCAACACACGCGCCGCCCACGTCCGCCCCCGCCCCGCCAAACCCCAAACCCCAGCCTGTTCCGCCCGAAGCGGTGTCCATACACATCGGGCGTGTTGAAATCATGGCTCAATCCAAGCCTAAAGCCGTGGCGGGCCCACGCATCAGGCCGCGCTCCCACCGGATCGATCCCGGGCTGGGCCTGCGTTTGGGGAGGTGGTAGGTGGCTCGTTTCGCAAACCTCTTCCAAGTCGCGCAGGTACTGGCCGACGTGATCGACACGGCTGTTTCGACCACCCCCGAAATCCGTGTGGCCTCTCCGCTTGAAAACCCCGATTCCACTACCGAAGCGGTACGGATCACGCTCCTGTGGACGACACCACAGTCCACACACCGCAGCGACCCCGCCGAACGCAACCCCGACGGGACCGTCCTCCAGCCCATGGTCACGGTATCAGCCGCGTTCCTGATTACGACTTACGGATCTACGGACCAAGGCAACTTGGTTCAGGCCTACGGCCTGCTCGGAGAGATCATGCACGGGTTCCACACTCAGCCAACGCTGACGCTGCCTTTGAGCGGGCTAGGCGATGGGCGTTTAAACCTTGTACAAGTACCGGTCGATGCGGACCTGACCGAAAAGATTTACACCTCGCTGCATGTGCGGAACCGCCCCTGGGTGCTTTACGATGTAGGCCCGATCCAACTCCAACGCACAGCCGTGGCTACCGACCAGCCGATTGTCCACCCCGGTGGCGTGCGCATGCCCCCGATCCAAGTCATCGCGCGCCCGACGATCGAACGCATCACGCCCAACCCCGTTGGCGCAGGCGGGCGGGTCCGCTTGGACGGTTCCTATACCAGCCCGGTGACGCGCGTCGTGATAGGCACCACACGGGTTGAAGGCGGCGGCCTAGCCGTGCCCGTCCCGGAGGGGCCGGTGCTTGCCACTCTCACCAACGCCATCCAAGAGACCGCTCACGACGTCACACTCACCGCCGGGGGATCAACTTCCGCCTCCAGCACCCTTACCGTTGTGTCGCCCAATACCCCATCCATCGACGCACCCGCAGATATCCGCCACCCGCTTGCCAACAACCTCACGCTCACCGGCCGGGCCTTGGGCAACGGCCCTGTGGAACTGATCCTATGGCCCGATCAGGGCGTCAGCATGCCCAGTGATGTCCGAACGATTCCGGGCGTGGCCGCTGGCGGAGGCACAACCATCACCGTCAACGCCGCTGACCTCGCCACACTGGGGCAGACCACCTACCGGATCAGCCTCCACTTCGACACACACGGGTTCACCCCCTACGTCTTGCTGGAGTTCACGCCATGACCGGGCTGCGCCTAGCCAGAGAGATCGCCCTGTTGGGGGCACAGAGTATGGTGGCTACCGCCACCCAAGAGATCGGCTGCGCCGAGGAAGGCTGGGCGGTCCACCAAGACCGCTGGCAAGAACTAGCCCAGCGCGTCCATGACCATGAACTCAAACCCGACCCGCTGTACCAGCGCTTACAAGAATCGTTTCACCTTTCCCCCTTGGGGTATTGGCTGGTCATGCTCTGCACCGCCGTGGAAGTCTACCCGGAAGCGGCGGCGGCGGTGAGCATCGTGGCTGAAAACGACCAGGTCTACCTGATCACCCCCGCCGCGTTCACAAAATTGATGGCCGCCGCTCGTGGCACGGATTTATTTGAAACCATGCCCGAAGCCCTCGAAGCAGGCTGGGCCAGGCGATCCGGCCTGGTCGTGCCCGCCGACGTGGTCCCGGGCAGGCCCACCAGCCAGCAACCCCTGAAGCTAGCGCCAAACGAAATCCAACCGCTCCTGGAAAACCGAGTGTCCCACCCCGCGGCAAGTGGCTCGATGATCGAACGCCACCCATCGGCCGATCAACCCGTCCACGATGAAACACTGGTGCGTCTAGCGGCGGGGTTGGCCCAACAACACGGCGTGGTATGCATACGCAGCGATTCCAATCGAGCCGGGCAGCAACTGGCCATGGACTTGGCGTCGCACTGGAAGACCCAGGCTGTTTTCGTCCGCGCCCAGGAACAACTGCCCACCGTGGCGACACTCACGCGCGTCCGTGACGGGCTTGCCGTGCTGGACCTGACCGAATACCAAGGCAAGCTCACGCTGTTAACAACGCTCCTGGCAGACCTGCGGCAACTAGGGCAACGGGTCATCGTGATGGTCAACCGCCACACCTGGCTGGCAGACATCGCTTCGGTATCGGCGCCCCGTTTAGGGTACGCCCACGGCCGAAGGGTCTGGAAAATGGTCGTCCACGACGGCGACACCGCCGATTCACTGGCCAAACGCTTCCGGGTCAACCTGCTTGAAGCCCGCTGCGCCGCACAACGCACCCATGAACTGCTCGTCGCGAAAAACGGACAGCCGACTAGAGCCACCGCGTCAGACCTGGCCCAGCAGGTGCTTGCCCAAGGGGCGCACCGGATCGGCAGGCTTGTCACATACCTGCGGGGCAACGCACAGCTGGAAGACCTCGTGGTCCCCCAACGTGTCAGGCAACAACTCGAAGACATTGTTGCTTGGCACCGCTACACGGACCGCGTGTATACGCAGATGAACCTCAACGGGCGCAGCCCACTGGGCCGTGGGCTGTCGTGCTTGTTCTCCGGGCCGCCCGGTACGGGCAAGACCTTTGCGGCGCTGTGTCTAGCCAACACGCTGGGGCTGAACCTTTACCGCATCGACCTGAGCCAAGTGGTGTCCAAATACATCGGCGAAACCGAGAAGGCCCTGTCAGCCGTGTTCGATGAAGCCGAAACAGGGCACGGCATCCTGTTTTTCGACGAAGCCGACGCCCTGTTTGGCAAGCGGTCGGAAGTCAAAGACGCCCACGACCGCTACGCCAACATCGAGGTGGGGTACCTGCTTCAGCGGCTTGAGGCGTTCGACGGCGTTACCGTTTTAGCGAGCAACCTCCGCAGCAACATGGACCCGGCGTTTGTGCGGCGGCTGCGGTTTATCCTAGAGTTCCCGATCCCCGACGAACCGATGCGCCGCCGGCTCTGGGAGCAGGCCCTGCCCAGCGGTCATTGTCGCAGCGAAGACCTGGACCTGGCCTGGTTCGTCCAGCGGTACAGGATCTCGGGCGGCAACATCCACAACATCGGCCTGGCCGCCGCCCACATGGCCGCCGCCGAGCCCGACTGCCGTCTCACGACCAGCCACCTGGTGCGAGCCACCTACCGCGAACTAGAAAAAATGGGCCAAACACGCAGCCGCGCCGAGTTCGGACCGCTGGCGCGGTACCTGCCGGAGGACGAGCCGTGAGCGACTTGAAGCTACAGATCGATCGCGTGGTCGTAGAGACGCATGAAGAGCAGTCGGATATACGCGCCGCCGAGCCGACGGTCCGCGAGGCGTTCCGCCTGCTGGCCCAGCGGCTCAAGCAAACCCCGTTCGACCAATGGGGCCAGGCGCGTGAGCGATTGTTCGAAACCCTGCGCGTGGCGCCGATGCCTCTCGACGAATTGATGGGGCCCCGCGGGGCCGACCGTTTGGCGCAACAGATGTATAACCAGTTGATCCGGAGCCGACGCTGATGGCCGAGATGAATTACCTACGAGGCGCGTTTATCGCCTACGAACCTGACGGGTACCCCGACCGCAAACGGGCGATACCCTTCCGGTTCAACCCCGAGTCGCTATCACGACAGTTGTCCCTGGAACAAGGCGGCGGCGGCAACGGCGCCGCCAGCGCACCAGAGGGATCCGCCGACGGCGCCACCGAACAAAGCGCCGACGCGTCCAGCGGGTCGTTGAAGCAATCGTTGAGTGTCACGATCCGGTTCGATTTCATGGACCGTCTTGAGTCTGTCAGCTCACTGCCCGCGGAGTTGGGCGTGGCCCCGGAGATCGCGGCGCTCGAAGACCTGCTGCACCCAGCCCCGTCTGAGAGCGACGACAACTCCGACGGGGCCGAGCCGGTCGACGCCCGCCCCCGGCGACCCACCGTGCTGTTCGTGTGGGGCCGCAAACGCGTCGACCCGGTGCGCATCACCGGGATGACCATTAACGAATCGGTGTACAACGCCCAGCTCAACCCCGTCCGTGCAGAGGTTGAGGTCAGCCTTGAGGTGCTAAGCGATTCGGACGCCAAAGACAATGTCGCCGTGAGCACGGCGTTGCAGTTCACAGGCAGCAACCGGCGTGAGATGACCCAGATGTTCCTGGACAACACCTCCAGCCAGGGCGCCAACATCCTGCCGCTTTGATCCAAAGGGGATAACCACCATGGAGACCGACAAGAAAAGCCGCTACGCCAAGACGCCCTTGACCGTCGTGACCGAGCCCGACGCCAGCCAGTCCGAGTTGCGTCAACTGCGTCTGATCCCACGCGTGGAGGCTGTCTTCACCGCCCACCCCACCCAGGGTGATCGGCTGGATTTGCTGGCTGCCAAGTATTACCGCGACCCGCTGTTGTTTTGGAAGATCTGCGACGCATCCGATCATTTAGACCCATTCGACGCCGTGACGCCGGGCCAACCCCTACCGATACCGCCCAACAAGTAAGCCTAAAACCGGGCCTTTTCAACCATGCCGTCCGCCAATATCAACCTGCTGATCAACGACACGCGCGTCAACGCGGGAGTGATCGATCTGATCACGAGGCTGGAGGTGCGCGAGAGCGACGGCGATACAACCGTCGCGGCCCTTCGCTTAAAGCTCACCCAGCAGCCGACGGGGGCGTTCTCCCCGGTCGATGACGACCTTTTCGTCGCCGGAAGCAAGCTGGCGATCGAGGTCGCTGCGCCCGGGGGGCTGACCCAGCGGCTGTTTGAGGGGGTCGTCACACACCTGCGCCCGCACTTCGAACAGATCGAGTCGAACTGCTACCTCGAGGTGCTGGGGATGGACCCCGCGGTGATTTTAGACGCGTCGGACCGTACCGCTTCTTACCCCGACGCATCAGACAGCGAAGCGGCTCAGGAAATCTTCGACCGCTACCAGATCCCCGCCATCGTGGAAGACACCGCGGCCAGACACAAAGCCGACCACCAACTGCTCGTCCAGCGCGCCAGCGACTGGGCGTTTCTCAAGATGTTGGCTGCCCGCAACGGGTACTGCTGCTACTTCGAGTACGACCCCGACCGTGCCCAAACCGTGGGCTACTTCCGAAAGCCGGCGTTGGAAGAACCGCCCCAAGCGGACCTGACCATCTTGCAAAAGGACAGCAACCTGCGGTGGGTGGACCTTCAGTGGGTGATGACCGGTCCGGTGCGTCACGCGGGCGCGTCGATCGACCCGATCCGTAAACGGATCATCCGCTCGGAAGGCCAACCCCAAATCGAACCGCTGGGTGAAGACGGGCTAGACGGTGTGATTGAGCAAGGCCTGATGGACCACGGGGCTGAATCGGCTACGGCTTTGTTGCGATACCCCGAAACGACCGACGCCGCGATCAGCGCCCAAGGGTCAGCACAGACCGACCACGACCGCTTCGCGATCGAGGCACGCGGCGAACTGGACCCGAGCCTATACCGCGGCATGCTGCGTAGCAGACGGGGCGTGATCCTCAAAGGCGTAGGCCGCACACTCTCGGGTATTTACTACGTGACCACCGTGCGCACGGCTTTGGAAGACGGGCGGTTGACTCAGACTTTCATCGCCTTGCGGAACGCCACAGGGCAAAGCGGGCAGGAATCTTTTGGCCAAGTCGCCGAGGAGGTGCCCCCGCAATGAGCGTGAACGGTCACAACTCAGATAGGCAACAGCCCCATCAGCGGTGCTACGGGAAGCATGAAGGCGTGGTCGTCGACGTCCAAGACCCTTTGAAGATCGGGCGGTTGCGAGCGAAAGTCCCCAGCGTCTTAGGGGAAGACGTCCAGACCGGCTGGGCGCTGCCGTGCGCGCCGTTTGGCGGGGGTAAAGACCGCGGGATGCTCTTCTTGCCCGAGGTCGGCGACACGGTGTGGATCGAGTTCGCCGCAGGCGACCTAACCCGGCCGATCTGGTCCGGTGCGTTCTGGGGCGCCCCGGACAGCGCCGGAGGCCAGGACGACCTAGCCCAAGCCACGGGCACGGAAATCCCCACCTCCCAAGGCCAAGAAGCCGGGCCCGGGCGGCTGGTGCTGCGCACTCGAGCGGGCCACCGCATCGCGTTCGAAGACGACGGGGAAGTGGTCATTGTTGCCCACGGCAACGACCGGGCGGAGCTGCGCCTAACCAAGCAGGGAGAAGTGATCATCAAAGCAGACAAGATCAAGCTCGGTGATACCGCCACCCAGCCGCTGGTCTTAGGCAACGCGTTGATGCAGCTGTTCAATACCCACACGCACCCCACGGGCGTAGGGCCATCGGGGCCGCCGGCACAGCCGATGACCCCGTCGCAATTATCAACCCAAAACACCACGCAGTGAACCGAGGCTTGAGGGGCTACATAGCCATGCCGTTAACCGTATCCGAACTATCGAACAGCCTAGCCAACCAGTGGCTTGTGCCTCAGGGCGGACAGTTCCCGGGTAATGCGCTGGAGTCGGGCGACCGATTCGCGGGCGCCGTGACGGCGTGGTTCGCCAATGCCCTCGCGGGGGCGTTTCCGTGTACGACGGCTTTGGTGCGGCGTCCGCAGCTCGCAGCACAGGCCGCCGCCGCGTTGGAAGTAGGCCTGGGTCCAACGGTCGGGCAACTGTTGGCTTTAGCGGTGGGGGCGTACATGGCCGGACACGCGTTCGGTTTGGGCGTGTCGGCGTTCCCGGTCGCTCTATCGGCGGGCATGGGGATTTTTACCGCGGCGCTGACAAATCTTGCGATGCCCAACCAGGCAAGGGCTGACCAGATCGCAGCCGGCTGCCACGCGATGGCGTTATCCGTAATCGTAACGTTCCCCCCGCCGACACCACCGGCGCCAGTGGTTTGACGCCATGAGGTATTGATATGGATGGCCGCTATTTAATCTACCCCTTACGGTACGGCGCCGAGAAGGCATCCCCACCCGGAAGCGATCGCCAGTTCCGTAACGGGCTTGCCGTCACCCAAGACGTGGACCGCCACCTGCATGACAAGATCATCGCGGTGCTGTTCACCGCACCCGGCGAGCGGGTGAATCGCCCGCGGTTCGGGGTGGGGCTCAATCGCGCGGTGTTTGAAAACCTCGACGAGCTGACGCTGGCCGCGATGGAGTTCCGCGTCGCAGAGGGGCTACGCCGCGATATCGGCTCGGAATTTGTGCTTGAGCGGGTGAACCTGGAAAGCGCCCCAGCCGACGGGACGCTGACCCTGAGCATTGATTACAAACGACGCGAAGACCTCGTGCCACGGAACCTGGAGGTGAAACTGTGAGCGAGGCTTACCTGGTCTGGAACGACGGGCAACTCGACGGGGCGCAGTGGCAAGGCCTGCGGTTCCTGGAGATCGACCTCACCGCCCCGGGCTTCGCGGCCGTGGTGACCGCGCGCCTGGCACGACCCGCCAACGGGATGACACCCGATAGCGTGGAGGTCGTTGGTGGACGCAGTATCACTGACTTGGCTTACGAAGCTGACGTCACCAACGGCAGCAGCACGCTAACGGTGCGGTTCCATGACCGGGGGGACCACTCGGATTATTACATACGGCTGCGCGACGGGGGCAACGACCCGCTGCACCCGTTTTTCTGTCAAGCGCCTTTCAATTTCTACATCGACTGCCCGCTGGGGGACTGCCGGCCCAGCGTCACGCTCCCAACCCCCAACCCGGGGCGGTCCCCGTCGGTGGACCTGCGCAACAAAGACTTCAAAGGGTTCATGCGGGTGTTGTCAGAGTGGGTCAAGGCCCATAACCCGCACTGGGCAGACCTGTCGCCAGCCAGCTTCGAGCGCGTGTGCCTCGAACTGTTGTGTCACCACGCGGACATGCTCAGCTACTACCAAGACCGTGTCGCCAACGAGGCTTTTATCAGCACCGCCACGCAGCGGCACTCGCTCCGCCAACACGCCACGCTCCTGGGATACCGCCTGTTCGACGGGCAGGCCGGAAAAACCGTGCTGGCGTTCGAGGTTACCAACGCGGGGTTCGTCCCCGCGGGGCTTTCGGTGCAGATGAACCGGATCAGCGGCGACGCGCCGGTGGTTTATTACCCCACCAAGCGCACCGCGGTAGACCCGCGGAACAACGCTTCCCAGCTGATACCCGCCGCGTGGCCGGGGGCGGATTCGGCCACGATCCCACGCGGGGCCACGGGCCTGTTGCTGTGGGACCAATCACACGCGTTGACCCCCGGCCAACGGATCTGTTTCACGCAAGGGTCGTTCTCACAAATCCTCACACTCACCCAGGTCACACCCGTGGATCTGCCCGGGTGGGTGGCCGACCCAACCGACCCGCCACACACCAATGACACCCCACTGACCCGCTTGGCTTGGCAGCCATCTTTACAAGAAACCCTGCGCCCGTGGGACACCCACACACCCATGCGGATTCACGGGAACCTTGTCGACGCCAGCCACGGCCAGCAGAAGACCGCTTGGCTAGGACAGACCGCCACCCCGGCACGCGAAGACGTCGCCATCTCGCTAAACCCCGGCAACAGCGTGGTGGTGTCATTCAAGCGGGGAAGCGACCTGATCCCCCAGCTGCGCGCCTTGCAAGTCCCCGAAGGGCCTGTCGTGTTTGAAACAGACTCGGACGGCAACACCGCCCCGGTATTGGAGGTATTGGTGAGCGATCAACGCTGGAGCCGGGAACCCTTTTTACACAACTCAAAATCGTACGACACCCACTACGTCGCCCAGGCCGATGAAGACGGTCGTCTCTGGCTGCAATTCGGGGACGGCGTACACGGCCGCGACGTGCCGATAAACCCGCTCAACACGCAACAGACCCTCGACGATATCCGGATCGAATACCGCGTGGGCGCCCCGCTGGACGGGAACTGCGCCCGTGACACGCTGACCGAAATCATCCGCCCGGCCCCTCAGGAGTTTGTGAACCTTGAGCCGGCCGAGGTGACCAACGTCGTGGCGGGTGTGGGTGGACGAGAGCCCGACTCGTTAGACGCGGTACGCCTGCGCATCCCCGCGTCGCTGCGCCACGGCCCCATGGAGCGAGCGGTTGCGTTGTCGGACTACGCCGCCGCCGCTCAAACGGTACCCGGCGTGGTCCGCGCTACCGTCCGAGCGCTCGATGGGGTTTTCAATACCATCTTGGTACTGGTCGATCCGGAAGGACAGACCCGCCTGACAGATTCGCTCAAGCAAGCGGTGTGGGACAGAATCGAACACCTGCGTATGGCTGGCCGGGAGCACTTCATCGCCCCGCCCGTTTACGTGCCTCTGCAAGTGAGGTTGGTGGTCTGTGTCGAGCCGGGTTTTTTACACCACCAGGTGCGCGACCGGGTCCTGACAGAGCTCCGCCCCGGGACAAGCGACCGCCCGGGGTACTTCCACCCCGACCGGCTAAGCTTCGGACAACAAATCGAAGCGGGCGACCTCTTGGCATTTGTCCAGGGCATTGCGGGTGTGCGATCGGTCAAGCTCATGGACTTCCGCCGCCTCGATGCCGACACACCCCCCGCCGTTGTAGACCAGATCAACCTTTCAAGCACCGAGGTCGCCCGCTTGGACGCCGACGAAGACTTCCCTGAAAACGGGCAACTAAAAGTCGCCGCCGTGGGTCTGGATGTGGTAGATGAAAGCGCTTTCGCCATGGCTGGCCCGCCGGCGGAACCCACCCACCCTGAAGCCGGAGGTGTCTCATGAGCCGCCCCCCACGCCCGCATTTCCGCAACAGCACCACCGGCACCCCCCCGGCCCAGGCCGAACACATCCGCTATCAGCCGCTCGGTTTTAAGGACCTTGTTGATCTACAGGTTTCGCTGGCCGACCAGGAAGCCGCGCTGGGCGTGCCCGCCAGCGAGGGCGACTTTGCTCGATCGCTCATGGAGATGTCGGCACTGCTGGGTTACGCCCTGGGGGCGTACCAGAACCTCTACGCCAGGGAGGTATACCTTGGCACCGCGCAACTGCCCCAGAGCTTGATCCGCCACGCCCGCCGCCTGGCCTACGAACCCGACGCGGGCATGGCCGCGACCGGGTACGCCGTGTTCACCATCGGCCAGGGGTTACAGGGGCAGCTGCCCAAAGGGTTTGCGCTGTCAAGCTCACCCAAGGGCGAGGTCAAAGCTCAAGACTATGAAACCCTTGAAGCGGTCGACGTCAACAGCGACTGGAACCAGATACCGCCTACGCACCGCAGGCATGCTGTGAAAATCACATTCATCAACGGACAAACAACATTCCGGCTGGGCATGGAAGGACTCGACCTACAACCGGGTCATTCAATCGTGCTGTGGCGCCCCAACGGCCCGTGGCTAGGGCTGATCATCGAAACAGCCCAAGAGACACAAGAGCAAACCATCCAGGGCGACACAACGGTTACCGAAGTGACCGCCCGGCTCGCCAACCCCGCCAGCCCGCACACAAACGCGCAGTTCGATATCAACCCTACCCATGAATCGACCGTCTTCCGCTTCTTAGCCAACCCCGCCACCGAACTGCACCTGTTCGGGTGGGACGCGGACATGCAGGCGTTCCCGCCCGACAAGCTGCGCGACAGCGGCGTCTATGTTGCCCCGCAAATCCCCGTAAGCAATCCTTTCACAATGATCGCCTCCGCCGCATCCCCCATCGTCAACAATACCGAGGGGGGGGATCATATTGAAATGGCGTCAATCGTAGAGGCCGAACCACAATTCTTGGTATCGAACGCACCCTCGTCTCGCCCCACCGAAACCATCCCCCTGCCAGACCACCTTGATAACGCCGATCTGATAGACAGCATAATAGGACAAGGCGGGGCCTCGACCTTAAAGGACGTCAAGTACGGCTACCGAGTGCAAACCGAGTCGGGCGGTGGGTACCACGACCAAGATATCTACCTGTCTAGCTCAATACCGGATCCACGCCAAGGCCAGTTTGTCTTAGGCGTCGACGACACGGGGCCAACCGTGTTCGAGGTCACCGCGCAGCAAGAGGCCACCGTCGCGTTTTTTAAAGGCGGGCTGATCGATATCCCGGTAACCGAGTTCGATGAAGGCGGCGTGCCGTCCACCAACACCACGCAGCAACTCATCGAAACCCACCTGTCGGGCACGGTTACGGTTCTGAGGCTTCGGCGGGCCGGGGGGTTGCCTATCAAACGCAGCGACTTGCCGGTCCAGTCGGCCCTCCTTGGCGGTTGGCAAATCGACCTGCCGGTCCTTGCAACCCAGCCAAACCCCACCGCCGCCACCGCCCCGCTCGAACTCGACGGTGACTTAAGCGGGTGGCGCCCGGGCCGCCGCGTGGTCTTCTCTTCGCTCGACGAAACAAAAAATCAAGACGTTGAAATCTACAAATACGAATCGACCAACCACAGCACGACGAAAATCTGGTGGACGCCCACGCACATACCCTGGACGCTGGGCAACCTGAAAATATTCGGAAACGTCGGGCGCATCTCCCACGGCAGCGGCACCGAAGAAGTGCTGGGTGACTCGGACGGCACCAGCCTGTTCCAAACATTCAAACTCAAAAAATCCCCCGTCACGAGGGTCCCCTCTGCCCATGGGGGCAACCCCGAGGTCGAGGTGCGCGTGAACGACGTTGCATGGGACCGCGTCGGAGACTTCGAAAACAGCGGCACACACGACCGCCACTACCTGCTCCAACTCGACGAAGAACAGAAAACAACGGTCATGTTCGGCGGCGGGCATCAAGGCAAGGCCCTTGGCAGTGGCCCCGACAGCGCTCAGGAAGTGTTCGGAGCCCAGACGCAAGGCGCGATCCCGCCATCGGGCAAGAAACATATCCGTGCCAGTTACCGCGTGGGCCTAGGCACCGTCGGCAACGCCCAACCCGGTCAGGTCGCCAGGATCAAAAAGTCTCACCCCCTGGTTGATACCGCGGTCAACCTCACGCCGATCAGCGGCGGCGCCGACCCCGCCGGCGCCCAAGACGTCCGCCACCAGGCCACACGCTATATCCGTACGTTCGACCGCGCGGTGTCCGTCGCGGACCACGCCGATCTGGCCCTGCTGTTCCCCGGCGTAGCGCGGGCCTCGGCGCGGTGGGACGACCTTGAAGGCGTCCAGCTCGTCGCCGCCACCGCCCAGGGACATGCCATCGAAGCCCAGAAAGAGCTGCGCGCTTTCCTAGACGAACGACGCGATACACAGATCCCCATGCAGCTTTGCCCACCTCAGCCGGTGGACGTCTACCTCACGATCAAAATAGAGAAAGACCCAGCCTTCTTGGAACAAACTGTTAGGGAAACGATCCAAAACAGCCTGTATGGCACCGCGGAAGAATCGCCGGGCTTGTTGACATTCGCAAGCCGACAATTCGGCCAAACAGCCCACCTCAGCGAGGTGTACCGCGTGGTCAACAACGCCGACGGCGTCCATTTTATTGATGTCGCTCGGTTCGCGTTGTCTGCCGGGCCCGCTGTCCATGACGCCTTGCGCGTCACCTCCACACAGTGGCTGCGGCTCCAGCCACAAAACTGCGAGGTGCTCTTCCAGAGCGGGGGTGTGTTATGAATTACCCGTACGACCCAGACACGCGCAAACACGTCAGCGGGCTGCTATACGAGGCGCTGCCCAGCCTCTACCGGGTCCAGGACATGCCGCCCAAAGGCAGGGGCGAGCTCGAACAATTGATCAAAGTGCTCGCCGCGCCGCTCGCCGTGTTGAGACAGAACATCGAAGAGCTGCACGCGGACCTGTTCATCGATTCCGCCAACGACTGGACCTTGCCGTACCTGGCGCGCATGGTGGGCACGACGCTGATCTTCCCCGACGCCGACTCCAACCGCAGCGACGTGCGATCGACCGTGTCTTTCCGCCGCCGCAAGGGCACGCCATCCATGCTCCAAGACTTGGGGCAGACACTCACGGGCCAGATGGTGGTCACGCGCGAAGGGTGGCAGCTCGTGCAGATGACCCAAGACATCAAAGACCCAAACCTGCTTCGGCCCGACCGCGTGGTGACCGATACCCGCCCGGCGATTCTTGCTGAAATCGCCGAGGGACCGCTGGTGGATTCGCACCACTTTGTAGACATCCGCGCAATCGCCACACACACCGGTCAGTTCCACCCCCGGCACGCCACACACTGGGTGCACCCCACACAGCTATCCCCCGTTGAGCACGCCACCGCCACCGACCTGCGCGACCCTGCGACCGACCCCGATTTTCGCTACGCGTTCCACCCGCTGGGGGTGTTGCTGCCCCTGCGAGCGCGACGCGAGCACTCGGGTGACCGACTCATTAAGACCGACCGTGTACCGGCGATGCACTTCGCCCAGCAACCGGGCAATTGGTTTGACAAGCCGGGGCGGTTCTCGGTGCAGATCTGCGGGCTGCCCGCCGCGATCACGCCCACGGCCGACCACACACGCCGCCCAACCCAGCGCGCCGCATCACCGCAACTCATGGACGGCAATGTCACCATCACACTGCTCGAACACGACGGCCGACACTTCCACGGGCCGATGTTGGTCCAGGTTGTTTCAGCCCCGTTGTTGGGCCCCGTGCCCAGCCCAGCCGACACCGGCGCACCAGCCATCGAAGCCCGCGCACAACTCCAGATCGACCGTGCCGGCGCCAGCGGCGGGGCGGTGATCAACGGCGGGGCGATCGGTCTTGACCGGGTCGTGATGATCCGCCTCCAAGCCGTCGGCGCACTCGGGCGATCATTCCCCGGTGCGGTGATTGAGATTACCAACGACAGCCCCACGTCCGTCTTGGAAAGCCACGACGGGCAATTGGCTCAAGAGGGATTCCTACGCGGGGGGTTGTTCGTGCAACTTCCGCCGACACAACTCAACGGCGATCGCTGGTGGTACTTGGCAGCCGACGGCAGCATCTACGATGCCCAGAGCACCGGCTCGGGACCCGCGGATGTCTCGATTGGTGAAGACGCCACGGGCGCGCGGCTGCTGCCTACGGACCGGCTTCTAGCGTCGGGGCCCGGCGCCGCTTGGCCGCCGCTACCCGCCGTGGCCGACCCCCTGCTATTCACTGGTGTGCCCGGCGCGCCGGGGCGAGGCCCCACTGTCATGCACGGCGGCGCGATGCTCGAAGAACAAGCAGGCGGCCTTGTGCCCGCAGGGGCAACCGTCACAAATTCGCTGGTGTTTGCGCTGCGTATCGGGATGATCAACGCTTCGTACCACCCGTTTGTACGGCTGGCTTGGGACGGCCCGGACCCGGCGGGGGCGACGTGGGAAGCGATCGCAGACAACGGCCAAACCACAAACATCGCCCCGCGGTTTTTGCAGATCGCTCAGCTACGCGATGGGAACCCCGACGCGTTCCGATTGGTAGCACGGTTCGAGTGTCAGCAGCCCAACGCCCGCTTAGCCCCGGCGGAAGTGTCCTGGATGAGCGAAGACGGACGCGTTGTGCTGATCCACCTGCCCTCGCTGGCTACCGCACCGGGCGCGGTGATCGCCGGTTGGTCCACCGACCCCGCGTTTGTCGCGGTCAGCGACGCTGTGACCGTTGCCCAAGACGGATCGACATGGGAACAAGCCACAGGGTTTCTCGCCAGGCGGTCGCTGGGGCAGATCGCCCCGTTGGCCCCTTACACGCCCCTGCGGCGGCGCAAGGTTCGACACCGTAGCCTCTGTCAATGGCAAAACGAAAACCCGCCGGGGCTGATGCACGAAGCGACCGCGCCGGGGTGGCTAGACATTGATGTGCCGCACGGGTTATTTGCCATGGCGCTATCCGAGCCGCCTCAGCCGTTACCCCCCGACCCCCAGATTGGACCACCGCCGCCACCTAGTGTGACGGTTTCGTACCAAGAAGGCTACAGCGATCACACCGGCGCCAGGCCCAATGCACGCGAGCCGGAGCTGGACCAGCGCTTGGAGACCCCGACGCGCATCGTGACCGCCAGCGGACACCTGCACCGCAACGCCCCGGCAAACTGGCACGCCATCCCGCGGTTTTCCAGCCTCGCAGACGCATTGGCCGCCATCGCCGCGGGCCCGGCCCCCGTCGAGGTCGTGCAATTCGAAGACAGCGCCACCTACGACGCCCAATCGTGGGTCTGGCCGGCGGGCTGCGATCAGCTGATCATCCAAGCCGCCGAGACACAACGACCCGTCATCCGTATCGCTAACTGGTCCTCGGACCCTGGGGCGCAATACGACGAAGTGATCTTACGAGGGCTTTGCTTTGGCAGTGACACCGTCACAACGCTTCAGTTCCCACCGACGGGACGGGTGGCGATCCAGTTCTGCACGGTCTGGCACGCTGACAATAATCTGGTATTCGATCTGGCCCCCAATCAACAGAACCAAGAAGCCCGCGTGCTGCGGAGTATCACCGCCGGGTTGAGCCTTCAAACCGCCGGGCGGTTGATCGTCAGCGACAGCGTGATCGACAGCGACACCGCAGCGGGCCCGGTACAACCGGCGATCACGGCGACGCTGGGCAGCGTACAGCTCGACCGAGTCACGGTGTTCGGGACGGTTGCGTCACTGGCCTTGGATGCGTCAGAGGTGATCTTCAATAACGACGCGACCGTGACCGACCGGTTCCAAGGCTGCGTGCGGTATTCGCGTGTCACGGGTGCATCGGTCCTGCCACGCACACACCGGGTCGTCCGAGACGTCCCCGTGGCTTACGTGACAAGACAACGACACACACCCGCCCACGCGCGGCTGGCTCAAGAAGCAGACACACGGATATTACGCGGCGCAGAAGACGGTGGTGAGATGGGCGCTTTTCACAGGGTCCGGTTGGACCAGCGGTACGTGGCGTACCGACGACGGTTAGAGGAATCGACCCCGGCGGGCTTGCAGTCGGGGATCATCCGGATGGATTGAAAGGACGATGATATGAAGGGTGATTTTTCACGGGGCCATCAGCCCGATCACAGGCGGGGGAAAGAATACTGCAGGGTCCTGATGCAGCAACGGCGGCTGTTACTTGACAGCGACGTCAACGCCCTGTCGGACGCCCTGCACGAGCGGCTGCGAGGCGCGACGCGAGACTTGGGCTGTCCCCACGGCAGCCCCGACTGGGGCTACCTCATCACCCCCGGCAGGCTGCTGGCGCTGTTCGACACGCTACGGGGCGTTGAATTCAACAGCAGCGACGCCCAGGTGTACCGCGACTACCAACTGAAATACCTGGACCGATACCCCTCGCTATTCATTGGTGCCACCAACAACACTACCGTCACCGTCACGCTACGCGCCCAAATCAGCGGGGACGTGGTGTTCTGGACCCGCTCGGACAACGCCACCCCGATAACGGTCAATCCGGGCGGTGTGGCGTTGAACGCCCCGCAGTCCAACACCCTCCAAGCCGTAATGGTCACCCTGCCCAATGCCACCGACACGCTACAGATCGACCTTACCGCCGGGCAGCGCATCTGGATCGGGATGATCGAACAGCTCCAAGACGCCGGCAACAGCCCCCAATTTTCGGTGACGCAAGGGCGCTACCACCTCGAAGGCTTGGTCGTGGAAAACCCCACAGACGGCTTGTACCCCGGTGTGAGCTTCCCGTTTGGCATGCCTTATATGCAGATGATCGATCCCCCGGCCCAGCCGGTTCCGCCCGATTTCCCCGGCTTACAAAACAACGACCGGCTGGTGGCCTACCTAGAAGGCTGGGAGCGACACATCACCGCCGTGGAAGACCCGGGCTTACGCGAGCCCGCGCTGGGCGGACAACTCGATACCACCACGCGCACGCAAGCCGTCGGGCAGGTCAAGCTCGTGGCGGTCGACGCGGCGCTGAACGAACAAGATATCTTAAACGCGTTCGCCAACCGCGCATCACCCACCGGCACGCTGACGATCTCACAACCACCGGCGCCACCGTCTAACGACCCATGCGCGCTGCCGGTGGCGGGCGGGTACACCGGCCAAGACAACCGGCTGTACCGGTTTGAAGTTCACACCGGCGGCCCGCTCGCTCAGACGGTCATCAAGTGGTCCCGCGATAACGGCGCCGAGCTGTTCCCGGTGTTGCAGGCCACCGCTAGCGAGGTGGTCGTGCGCGCCGATAGCCCCCTACGCTCGGGCGATCTTGTGGAAATACTCAGTGAAGCCGTGGACCTTGCCGACCAAGCCCCCGGCACGATCGACGCAGCCGGCACCGCGTTCACCGCCCCCGAAAAAGCGGTGGGACGGTTGGCCCGCCTCCAAGAAGCCCCCGGTCAGTCCGGCGCCGATAAGCGATTCACATTCACCGAACCCGATGACGACACCGTCGTGGTCACCTTGGTCCTGGACAGCTTTGGAGACACAAACGACCCAAGCTTCGCGGTCAAGCTCCGCCGCTGGCACGGGCTGATCGAGCCCGACGGCGCAGCCGACCCCTACACCGAAGAGATCGAAGACGGGATCGAAGTTTCCCTTACGGGCACATACGCCGCGGGGGACTGGTGGCAGTACGAAGCCCGTGTCAAACCCGCCCAAAGCAGCGGGCTGACCAACGAACCCCCGCACGGCCCCCGGCGGTACTTCTGCCCGCTGGTTTGGCTGGGATTCAACGGGCCGGCCAACCCAATCGAACTGCTCGCCTGGCTCGACCACCGGTTCTCGCCTCTCTGTGAACTGACCGCCGACGACATCGCCTTTGACGACGACAAGCTCGATGAAGACTGCGACACCGTTCAGGAAGTGATCGACAAGCTGCTTGAGCGCAGCCAAGGCGGTTGTTGCGACCACGTGCTTGAGCCCAGCGCCTCAGACCAGACAAACGATGCGGCGCGCGTGATGGCCCTCTTGGACCAGAACCAAACCGCAGACGTGGTGATCTGCCTCAAGCCGGGGGTCTACCGCTTCGAGTCTACCGTCATGGTGACCGACAGGAAGGTCACGATCCACGGCTGCCCCCGGGCGGTCATCGTGGTGGCTGACGAAACGGCCCCACCGTTTCAGGTCGGCTCAAGCGGGCGGCTCGTGCTTGAAAGCTTGACCGTGTTTGACCCGCAACCCCAGGGCCCACCGGCGCTGGTGGAAGTTGCGGGCGATGCCCAGGGCTTTGAGGGCAAGGCCGTCGGGCTGATTACCGCTCAGATTTCAGCCGGGCAAGACCGAGCGGCGGTGCGCATAAACGACGCCGACCCCGTGCCTATTTTTGATAAGCAAGACCCGGGCGACACGTTTTCGCAACTGAATGATCTTGCTGTCCTAACCGTTGATGTCCGCTTAGATGAATGCGTCGTTGTAGGCGGGTGGGTGCTGCTCGCCCCAAGGATACAAACGCTGGCTGTACACGGCTGCGCCTGCTATTGCGTCAAAGGCGGGCTCTCGGTAGCCAGCACCCAAAACACCGATATCGCCGGGACCACCTTCGTCACCGGCGTGAACCTGGCGGCGCTGGCGAACTGGTCACCCCAGCAGTTGCTTGACCAGGAGGAGGTATTGCTAGACCAATTGCCGCAGCTGCCCACGGGCTTCGCGCCCAACAATGCGGGTATCCGGTCGCTGGTGCTACAGCGTGGCCGGGTTGAAGGGTGCACTTTTGTAGGGGACTACGGTGTCGTCGCGATCCGCGTGGCCGATCTCCGGTTCGAAGCCAACCGTTACCTTGTTAACATCTTCGGTTTGTACCTGAGCCAGGCCCATTCGGTCACGATCCATACAGAACACATCACACGACTCGAAAGCAGCAGCGACAACAGCACCGCGATCGCCATCTTTTACGAAGCATGGCATGTGAGCTTGACGGGGTGTGTCATCACCGATTTCCAGTATGGCATCAACTTGGAAGACCTGGACTTTGAAGGCCCCGGCGATGCGCTGCCGCAAGCCCGCTCGGTGCACATCGCCGGCAACCATATCGAAGTGACAAGTATCGGCATACAGGCCTCGCGAACACGCGACGGCGTCAGCTACGTCGCTATTAAAAACAACGCGATCCGATCCGGGGCATTGGGATTACTGCTTTACGGCAAGCTCAACATCAACCCCCACACGTCAGCGGAAGACGGCAGGGTGTTTTGCGTGTCCGACAACCTGGTTGCCGCGGTGATACCCATTCAAACCTACTACGCGGCGATCCGGATCCGAGGCAACCGGCTAAGGATGCTCAAGCCGCCAAAAACCGCTATCGGCATCAGGTCCTACCAACCCTACTACGGGCTGGTCATTGAAAACAACTTTCTCGAGAACCCTTCTAACATCCCAAACATCACCGCGTTTTTTATCGATTCCGGCAGCGGCGCCAGGGTCAGCGACAATACCGTCCAATCCGCCGTGTCCACCAAAGGGATCCAAGCCACGGATCACGCCGGCATAGAGGTTGTGGGCAATGATTTCGGTATTAGTGAATGCTCCTTTGAAAAAACACCAGGCGTGCGGTTCCACGCCAACCGCTTAGCGGGCCAACTACAGGTTGTCGATACCGACTCAGGCGTGGTCACCGATAACCGGTTAACGGACAGCGGGATCAAAAACCTACAAGGCATTGGCATCACCAACGCGGCCGGTAAGTGGCAGATCTCAAACAACCGCGTCGACGGCACGATCGGGATCCTTCCCGGCTTTAATTCGAGAAGGCCCGGTGTATCGGTGATCGATGACATCATCGTGGCAGCCGCTACGAACATGAGCATCGATGTGGCGACCAACCTGTCGGCGGGCCGCCGGGCCATGCTAGAACGCTTCGCCGACCTAGCGGAAATCGAACTGCCGATCCCAGGAGACCCCGGGCCCGAAGCGATGAGCATCGGCTTGGCGGCGGGCACAGGCAGCGATGCCCCCGTCTTTGACAGCCCGATTGTCACGCGGTCTCTGGAAGACCCAAACGTCTCGATCAACCTAGACGACCCCCAGTGGGAAGACCGCTTGGAAGAAGCCTCGGTCAGCATGATCGACGCTGTGTTTGCTGATCGTGTCAGCGTGGCCGTGCCCGTAGACACCGGGCCGGAAGTCTTGGTGGATATCTCTTCAACCTCCAAAATAGAAAGACCCTACCACACACAAGTGGTCGGCAATTGGGCCACTCAGATTCAGGTAGGCTCTATGATTTTCTGTTGGGATGATACATATCCCTACTCAATTGTGGGATCAACGGTCGGTGGTGCTGGTGGTGGCCAACCGAGCGGACACCGAGCTGCGCGTGGGGTATTACCAACAAAGGCTCGTGGCCCACAACGCGGCCGACGTAATCACCGGGGGCTTGTCGGGGCAACCCAGCCAACTGCTGCACCCAAATTTGAATACCCAATAAACAACCCGAGGCCATCATGAAACCAACAGCCAAAATACTTGCCCCACGCTCGCTCACGGCCGCGACGGCCCGCGCCGAAAGTAACGCCGTGCTCACCGTTCAAGCAAAGCCGACGCTGTCTCTGGTCTGGCGTCAGAGAAAACGCGGATTGAAGAGGGCTTGGCCCGGACAAAAAAAGCCCGCGCCAGCAAACGGTTCCCCAAGGCAATCGATCGACGGGTCAAGGCCCTGGCCAAATTCGCCGATCCCCCCTCACCAACGGGGGAAGACGGCACGGTCATCGTCCGCGTGGTGGGCATAGGAAAAAGTGATGGCCAACGCCCCGTACGAATCCCGCTTGAAGGGTTAGCGGTGCGTCTCCAAACCAGCGAAGAACGCTAGAACAAAAAACCGACCTGTTGGGCCATGCGCGCTTTGATATCCCTGAAGAGGCCTGGGGTAAATACAAAATCGAGGTGCTCGCGACCGATGGCACGGTGGTCGGAGCGGACAGCGGGCCATTAAAAACCGACGTGTACAGCGCCGCCCATCTTGTAGAACTAGCGCCGTCCGGACCGCTGCAGCCGCAATTCGCCGCGCAGAGCTCTGGACAAAAGCCGTCCAAGCCGCCACCGAACACGCCGAGCTGCTCAAGAAAGTCATCGACAAAGGGTTGGCCAAACAGGAATCGGTGCTGTCCCAAGCCCTCAAAACTCTCGACAAAAGGATCAATAAGATCAGCGCCCCAGCGTCTCACAAGCCCACGACCACCACGCAGACTCGGCGGGTATCGCCAAATGACCCCAATGACCCACAAAAGCGAAGGACGAGGCCCACAAAACCCTCTTTAGAAAACAGGGAGTAAACCATGCCGGCAGTACTAAAGGTACGAAACGAAAGCGACAACCCTTTTGAAATCCAACGCAGCGGCGATCAAGAGCCGCTGGTGATACCCCCTAAGCAGGACAAAGACCTATCGCTATCTGAATTGGCGACACGCGAGTTTGCCCAAGGGCTAGCCTCCGGGAGCCTATGCCTAGACACGCCCGACAACACCACCCCCACACTTGAAGAAGTAGCCTTGGCGCGGCGCGTCCTGCCGTTCATAGCCCGGCGGGTGTCCGCCGGTACACCGACCTCTACAGCCAACTCCAATTCATCACCCAAGTGCTTGCAAAACAACGCGACGCTTACAACCAGCTCTGGAGTTTCACAGAGGCCAAAATCAAAGAAGCCGAAAATGCAGCCGAAGCCGCGGATTGTCTCTTCGAAGGGTTGAGCATCTTGGCGTTACACACCCAGCCAGAAGAGTCGAAGGTCGCCCAAATAGAAGAAGAGATCCAAACGCTCGAGAACGAAGACCTTGGACAAACCAACCGCCCCCTCGATGAGTGGTACCAGGCCCGACAGGCCAAGGAAAAAGAGCTAGAAAAAGCGCAAGCCCAACTCGAAACCGCCCGGGAGCATTACGTGGCTCCTTTCGAGAGGCTGCTAGAAAGCCTCGAACAAGCCGTCAACGCGTTTCAAACGGCCGATCACAAGAGCAACATAGGCAAAAAAAATCGCTGAATGGTCATAGCTTGAACCGATCCGCGCCTACCGCCGTCAAAACCGCCAAGGCCGACTTGACCCACACTTCTTCTGCGCCGCGAGTCGCCCAACCTCCTACTCGCATACACACCCCGCCCGGGGCGACGGCGAGCCGACTGACCGGTGGCCAACCCCTGCCGCCCACCACACGCCAGCGCATGGAGCAATCCTTCGGCAGACCATTTACACAGGTACGCGTGCACACCGATGACGCAGCCGCTTCGCTCACACGCCAGCATTCGGCCCAAGCGCTGACCGTTGGCAACCGGATCGCCTTTGCCCCCGGCCGGTTTCAGCCGAATTCAGACACGGGCACGCACCTGATCGCCCCATGAATTGGCTCACGTCACCCAGCAGTCCGCCGCCGGTGGTGGGCAGGCGGTACAAGCAAAATCACTGCCCCACTCATCGCCCGGGGAACCGTCCGAGCTTGCCGCCGATGCCGCCGCCAGCCGCGTGGCACGTGGCCAGCCCGCCGGCGTGCCCTTGAGCGGGTCCGCTTATTCCACACGAAACCGTATCATGCGCCAGGCGCTGCGTGGGGTGCGACCGGCGCCAAACCCCTCGCCCCTGCGGTCGGCAAGCGGCCCCCCGCCACGGCCGCGGCGCAACGCAC
Organism: Phycisphaeraceae bacterium; assembly: GCA_965223655.1. Lineage (GTDB taxonomy): Bacteria > Planctomycetota > Phycisphaerae > Phycisphaerales > Phycisphaeraceae > CBDCXC01. The sequence goes on along the minus strand of CBDCXC010000014.1, from coordinate 340,613 downwards.
GACGCCCTTTGCCACGGCAAACACCTACAGACTCGCTACCACCGCGCGCCCGGGGCCACCCAACCAACACCGAGAACAAGCAAGCCCGCAGCCGGAGCGCCCAGGCGAATCACCGTCTGTGCAGGAATCACGCGAGCAAGCCCAAGCCCAACGCGAAGCCGAGAAAACCGTCGAGGCCGCCCCCGAGGCAAAGCCAGCCCCCGTCGAGACCGCTCAAGTGGCTGATACCGCCGCCGGCGAACCGGGCCAAGCAAAAGCCGGGGCGTCTCAAATCAAGCCCCCCGAAACCGAAGACCTCGCCGACGCCAAAGACGAAGCCAAAGCCGCCGAAGAAAAAGACAAAGCCGGCGACGAAGCCAAAAAAGATACAGCCGCCGATGAATCACCCCAAGGCAAAGGCGGAGAAGAAAAAACTAAAAAGAAAACACCCCGCACACCCGGTCAAGACCCCGGCTTCCGCCGCGTCATCGCACGCACCAACGCGGTAGCAAATCAGCAGGGCCACAACAACCCCGCTCAGCGCAAAGTCGCCGAGGCGCGCGCCGCAGCCAAAAGCCCCGCCAACGAGGCCGACGCCATCGCCTCGGGCAGCCAGGTCGACAAGATGGCCGCCCAAGAACCAAAACGCGTTCAAAAAGGACGAATTTAAGAACGCGCTGTTGAAGATACTTCAGAGAATTGCCCCCAAGACGGTCGATGAGATCGACAACTTCAAGAGCAGCGGCAAAACCGCCCAACTCAAGAGCGGGGTAACCTCGCAAGTCGCCGCCGACAAAAAAGCCGCCCAATCCCCCATCGAAACCACCGCCAAGGAAGCCCCCGCCCCCGGCCCTACCAGGACTGAGACGCCACAGCCCCCTACCGAGCCCGGCCCGCCACCGCCCGACATCGGCGGCGCCCAAGCCGCGCCCAAGCCGCTGTCCGATTCCGAAATCTCACTCGATGAGGGCACCAAAGAAGTCGACCAGCTCTGGAAAGACAACAAGCTCACCGAAGAGAGGCTTGCCAAATCCACAGAACCAAGCGCCCAAGAAGCCATCGACACCAAGAGGGGCGCTGCCGAAAACGCCATCAAAGCACCGCAGGCCTACCGCCAACAAGAACAAGGCATCCTCAGCCAAGCCAAGGGCGACGCAAACGCCACCGCCGTGGCCGGAACAGGCGGGATGTACAGCACCCGCACCGAAAAGTTCACCGGCATCTCAGGCAACCAAGACACCGCCCGCACCACCGACGAAACCAGCCGTATCGAGTTCGCCGACAAGGTCAAGAAGATCTACACCGATACCCAGACCCAGGTCGAAACCCAACTCGACAAGCTCGACACCGATGTCACCACGCAGTTCGACACCGGCGCCGACACCGCACGTAAGAATTTTGATGAATCGGTTCGCCGTAAGAAAAATGACTATTTCGACGATCATCCCTTCGCTAGGCTTAAAGCCTGGCTCGGATTGCCCAACAATCTCAAGGCCCTCTACGACGCGGCCATGAACGAGTACATCGCGGAGATGACCCTCGTCATCGACCGCGTGGCAACCACCGTTGATACGGGGCTTACCAGCGTGCGCGACAAGATCAAGACCGCGCGCAGCGACGTCCAAAAAGTCGTAGACGACTTCAAATCCAAGGGCAAACAGATCGATGAGACCGCTCTGGCAGAGGTCGAAGGCAACTTCACCAGCTTAGAGACCACCGTCAAAGAACGCGAGAAACAGATCACCAGCGCCCTGGAAGCAAATTTCAACAAGCGCATCGACGAACTCGAGAAGCACCGCCAGGCCATGGAAGAGGCCGACCGCGGCTGGGTCGGACGCGCTATCGACAAAGCCAAGAGTGTGATCGAACTCTACAAAAAGATCCGGGCTTTGCTCGCACGGTTTGCCAGCATCATAGAACAGATCCTCGACGACCCAGGCGGGTTTTTAGGCAACCTGATCACGGGCATCAAAGCCGGGCTATCGCAGTTCATCGGGAACATCGCCACCCACCTCAAGGCCGGGCTGATGGCCTGGCTCACCGGCGCCGTGGCACAGGCCGGTGTGCAGCTGCCCACCAGCTTCGACCTCAAAGGCATTATCTCGCTGGTGCTGACGATCCTGGGCGTCACCTACGCCAACTTCCGATCGCGCGCCGTGCGCATCGTGGGAGAGCCGATCGTTAAAGGCCTCGAGACCACCGCCGAGATCTTCATCACACTCGCCACGCAGGGCGTGGCCGGGGTCGTGCGGTTTATCCAAGACCGGCTTAGCGACCTCAAGTCCATGTTCATGGAGGGGATCATCGGCTGGGTGCGTGAAAAGATCGTCATCGCGGGCATCACCTGGATCATCGGCCTGCTCAACCCCGCCGCGGGCCTGCTTAAGATCGGCAACGCCATCATCAAGATTGTGGATTTCTTCATGACCCGCGGCGCGCAGATCGCCGGGCTAGTCAGCGCGATCGTTGATTCGTTGGCCGCGATCGCCAGCGGCGCGGTGGGCGCGATGGCCGGGGCGATCGAAAGCGCCCTGGCCCGAGCCATCCCCGTCACCCTGGGCTTCCTCGCATCCCTCCTAGGCCTGCCCGACATCGCCAACGCCGTGCGCGAACTCATCCAGAAAGCACGCGCCAAGGTCGACGCGGCCATGGACTGGCTCATCGGAAAAGCCGTCAAGCTCGCCAAGAAAGCCGGCAGCTTCCTCAAAGGGCTTGTGGGCGGGAAGAAGAAAGAGAAGAAACCAGAGGAGAAACCACCACCCGAGACGAACGACCCCGAGCACGACGCAAAGGTCGAAGCGGGGCTGGCGGCGATCGATACTCAAGAACAGCAGTACCTTGAAGATGGCTTGATCACCGAAGCAAACGCCCAGAAAGTCGCGTCGAGTGTGAAAGGTAGTCACACCGTCTTTAAGTCCATCACTGTAGTCGATGGTGGTGATACCTGGGATTACAGTTATACGGCTTCTCCCAAAGGCAAGAAAACAGGTGAACGAGGGGTTAAAAAGAAGATGCCTGTGGCATCAGTGGAATTTTTCCGCAAGCCTAACTTACAACACATGAAAGCCGAGTATGAGCGTCAATTAAAAGGACAACAGAGCGGTATTAATGCAATGACGGTGAGCAATTGGCTCAAAAACCGTAATGCGTTTGTAGGAAGACTTGAGGCGGCAAAAGCCGCGGGCAAGAGCAAGCCCTCAGGCCGTGACCCAACATCCGGTACACACCAAAAAAATGCAAAAAAAGAGGCTATCGAGGTCATATGGAAAAGGCTACAGGAGGGCAAGCCTGTTGAGCGTCTGCCGGCAAGCGTTAAGACCCGCGGCCAGGTTGAGAGATGGGTGAACAAGCAGGCGGCATTACACGAACCCGATCAGGTGGCCGGGGGTGGTACAGAGATCAAGGTGAAAAGCAGTAAGAATGTGGCAGATGTATTGGGCAGTAGTGCAGTCAATAGTCATATCGGGGCTCAATGGCAAAGCAGAGTAGGTAAAGTTCAAAGTAAGACTAAAGGGGTGTCTATTGACTTTTAAATAGTTCATTTAATGCAGTCGATCTAGCCGATCTGATAGTGTATGCCCTACACCGGATCACGCAAGGCAGCCCAGCGACGTCGTTGGCGAGCGATGGCGTTGCTGGATCAAGGTCAGTCTCAGTCACAAGTGGCGCGCAAGCTGGGGGTGACACCCGCGGCGGTGTCGCAGTGGGCCAAGTGGCGACGCCAAGGCGGCGACGCCGCCCTGCAAGCCAAGCCCCACCCCGGCCCCCAACCCAAGCTCACCGCTAAGCAGCGCACCAAGCTCGAAAAGTTATTGCGGCAGGGCCCACGCAAGCACGGTTACACCACCGAGCTGTGGACGCTGACGCGGGTGGCCCAGGTGGTCGAGAAACATTTTGGCGTCAGCTACAGCTGCCCGGGGCTTTGGCACGTCATGCGTGGCCTAGGCTGGTCGGCCCAGAAGCCCGAACGCTTGGCGCGTGAACGCGACGATCAAGCGGTCGCCACGTGGCGCAAGCAAGACTGGCCGCGCCTCAAAAAAAGCGCGGCGAAGCGGTCAAAGCATTGTGTTTACCGATGAATCCGGCTTCATGTTGCAACCCACCGTCCGCCGCACGTGGGCGCCGCGGGGCCAAACCCCAACGCTCAAATGTTACGATCGACACGACCGATTGTCTGCGATCTCCGCGATCACCGTGTCGCCCAAACGCAAACGACTGGGGCTGTACTTCGACATCCAAGATCGCAACGTCAAGACCGATGACTTCGTAGCGTTGATCGAACGGGTCGTCGCAAAGTTAAGCCGCCCCATCCTCTTGGTGATGGATCGCTACTCGGTGCACCGCAGCGCAGCGCGTCGATGGCAACAACAACGCCACAAACGGATCACTATCGAATGGCTACCGGCTTACGCCCCGCAGCTCAACCCCGTCGAACAGGTCTGGAACCGCGCCAAACACACCGACCTAGCCAACTTTGTCCCCGACGACGTGTCGCACCTGGGCCGAAGCGTCAACGATTCACTCAAACGCACACGCAACCAACAACACCTGCTACGATCATTCTTTAGACACGCTAGGCTCAATCTATAGAACGTTAAATGAACTATTTAAGAGTCAATAAGAAGGCTAAGATGAATGTTAAGCTCACGGTTACATAACCGTAAGCCTGTAAGAATTAAAGCAAGTATTGTACTTATGCTATGATGCAGAATTACAGAGAAAGCAATCAGGCAAAGGTTCTAAATGTCGCTGACCACCATGCCGCCCTTCCCAGAATTCAACGAGCAACACGGCCCCCCATTCGATTGCAGGCGGCCCACGCAAGCCGACCTGGACGCCTACCAAAACCGCCTGCCCGATCCTTTGATCGACGTGTGGCGCCAGTCTGGCTGGTGCGCCTACGCCGACGGGCTGATCTGGCTCGTCAACCCAGACGACTTTGTTGATCTGCTTGAAAATTGGCAAAAATCACCGGATACAGCAATCGTATTTGGAAGAACCGCTTTCGCGGACCTGATCCTATGGGACAACAACGAAGTCCAATACATCGATGTGCAGCACGGCTTGGTCGCGAGCCTAACCAAAGATATCGATGTGTTCTTCTATTCTTTCCTTTGCGACGATGATCACCTCGACAACGTCGTCAAGCGTAAGCTGTTTAGAGAAGCGCTGCCCCGCCTCGGCCGACCCAGACACGACGAATGTTACGCATTTGAGCCGGTGCTGGCATTAGGCGGACCCGGCACAGCCGACACGCTGGCGAGGGTCAACTTGTTCGTGCACCTGTCTATCCTGGCACAGATCGTTCTTGAATAAGACGGATCTGAATGATGAAGCCTCTCCCTGCCCTGCCCCGTTTTTATGTACCCGTTGTGATGAGAGTCGGTTGGTATTGGGTCGCTGGCCGGTCCGGAGGGTCGGCCAGCGACGCGGCGAATCCGGCGGGGGGTACGTACCCCAACGCCGAGTGTGGCCGCCGGTGATTGTATTCGTTACGCCACCACGAGGTGACGCCCTCTCGCTGCGATCCTCACCGGTGTCTGTGAGCAAGCCCCGCATCAGAAAAACCTGCAGCCAACAAAATGTGGTCCGTGATATGGAAACCCAAAGCCTCTACTTGTAAACGCCCAGACAACGGGGAGGATTACAGACTCACCTTGTATTTCATCGACGATCCATCGCGGTTTTGCGGCGAGCCGCCAACAGAAGCAGGCAAGGCAAGAAAATCAATGCGGTGGTTGGCTCGGGCGTGATGACGACTTCCGCGATTGTAATGCTTGAGGCTGATGAGGCATCGGAATCGCTTTGTGAAGGGCCGGATTTGAACGCTTCTGTAAAAATTTCTTGTATACCCGAGAATGTCAGTATCTGCTGGGGTTCGATGGTCACCTGGACCATTTCGGTATCGGCCACATCAAATGGGCCTGGCCCGGGTGGGTCATTGAGTGTATCGGCATTGGGTTCTGATTCAACCAACGCGATGCCCGGCAAGCTGGTCCCTTCGTAGAAATAGAACCAATTGTCGACATAAGAATCGGCACCATTCGCTTCAGAGTGTTGGGTGTACTGGACCTGGAAAGTCACAAAGTAGGCATCCTCGTCGGAGTGATTCGTGACCACAAATTCATAGGCACCAAAAATACCGCCTAACCCATCAGTGTTGTTCGTGGAGTTCGTCGAGATATCAAAATCCATCGACAACCCATCACCGATATCGGTGATAGGCCCAGATCGCGTGGCAGGCCCCGTGATCGGCCGGCCATTGAGCGTTGAGGTCGATAGGACGCCGCCCGATCGCAGCCCAATCCCACCGGTCTGTGTGGCTGAAATGGGGGTGATCGCGCCAAGCGTATTGTCGCTGATATCGGTCACAAAATTCACTGCCCCGAGGATCTGTATATCGGCAGTGATCATTTCGGCGGCCGCAGGCTTAGGGCCATGAACAACCGCTGCCAATAACGCCACCATAACATAAAAATACCAACCCAAATAATGGCTTAATACAGAAAAATCAGGCATGAAAGTATCACGCCGGGCAAACAAAACCGCAGACGATTTCTCCTCCATCAGCAAGCGGCCGGCCGCAGGCTGATCAGCAGATGGTGCACCTTTCATGGTCATTCCTCCCAAGTGATCATCGATACGGAACACGTTGGCACAGCTCAATCAGCGGCTCACAGCCTCATGCAGGCCAAAGGATCGGTATGATAATGGATTGAAATTTCCCTAAAAATATCCTTCGCGGCTTCCGCCACGTGTTTTTCTGTTGCGCCACAGCCGATTTTGACCTGGCGGCCATTCAACAACCCTGCAAGCATCTTTTTTTTACGAAATCACGCCCGTTGGGTTGTCGCGATCAAATGCGCAGCCGCCACCGGTGTTGTTGTAATCGTCCAATGCGCTGGCGATGGATGCACCGGAGCTGCTCCAGGCCTGACGGATGGTCCACCGGTCTCGGCCCCTGGGGAAGCCGGTCAACGGGTTATCGTCGCCGTCTCGGTTTCGGTCAACGCTATGCAACCAATCGATGCCGGCATTGATCTCATCTTCGATACAGAAGAAGTTGTTGTCCGCCACGGTCACGTTGAGCCAAGCCGCCACCAGAGCACGGCCCATGGTGAAAATCTTCCCGCCGTGGCGTTGGGTCCGCTGAGCGCTAAGCACGTTCAACGCCTCGGTCGTGGTCAGCTCGATGCACGTCTCGCCGTTGTCACAGACGCCGTTTTCATTCCAATCGCCGATCAGGATCACATCGTTATCGTCGATCACACCGTCGCCATTGGTGTCCATCCAGACCTCTTCGTGGTTCTTCCAGTAGCCCGGTGTCCCAACGCCCAGGCCGCCGGCGAGGATAAGCATGTCGGTATCCTCCACCGTGTCGTCACGAAGCCCTTCGCCGGTCACCACAGCGGTGTTCTTGATGAAGATCTGATCACTCACCGTCCCGTCGGGGTACACATAGAAGTGATCCGAACTCACCACAAACGTGTGCTCGTACAGCCAGGTCTCATCAGGATCCAGCAGGTTGTCACCGTCGGTATCCCCGCCAACAAAAACGGGTGTGAAATCGTCGGTCGGGTCGTCTGGCGTGGCGTTGTCGTCGGTTAGATCAATGTTCGACAACGGCACGTTACCGGTATTCTCAACCTTGAACCCGATCGTGAGCGTATCACCGATGCTGATCGTGCCCGAGCCGTCTTCGTCGGCGTTGTCCTGCAGGAATTTATCTAGCTGGATCTCCGCACGGTACGGGACGTCGACGAACTCGTCATCGGTATCGTTAACCACTTCATCCCCCGGCGCAGTGCCTTCGACCACAGCGGTGTTGAGAATCTCGCCGGCGATCAGGTCGTCCACCGTGACCGTCCGGTCGATTTCAAAGACCCAGGTCTCGTCAATGTCGAGCTGCCCGTCGTTATCGTCGTCACCGCTAATCAGATCGTTGGTGTCGAGTACGATATCGTCCGCCAGATTGCCCGGTGTCGCATTGTCATCGGTCAACTCGATACTGGATAGCGTCACATTGCCTTCATTGGTCACGATAAACCGGTAGGTAAGCGTATCGCCCACACTCGGATCGCCCGATCCATCCTCGTCGGCGTTCGACTCGAGGGACTTGACGATCTTGATCGCCGGCGAATGGATTACGCCAACCACCTCATCGTCCTTGGCGGGGTCTTCATCTGGCGGCAGCGTCGGAATAGGATCGGTCTGATCGCTGTCGGCAATCACCACGTTGCGTAGGCTGCTCCCGCTGTCTATCTGATCCTGCGTGACTGTAACCGTTTCTTCGTAAACCCATGTCTCGTTGACATCAAGTTCGCCGTCGTCATCGGTGTCACCGCTAACCAGATTGTTCACCGGGAAGTCATCGCTGGGGTCACCGGGCGTCGCGTTGTCATCAACGAGCATAATGTTGGTCAGGGTGATGTTGCCCGTGTTCGTCAGCGTATAGGTGTAAGTAATTTCATCACCAGCGTTTTCCACGACATCCACATCAGCAACCTTGACGATCAGAAGCGCCGCGTCCTGAGGCAGCGGCTCGGTGTGGTCGTCGTCGTCGGGGTCTGACTCATCCGAGTCGGCCGTCGCGAGGTTAACGACCGAACCCGCATCGATATCACCCTGCGTCACCGCGTAGGTCCCGCTGTAGGTCCACGTCTCATCCACATCCAGCTCGCCGTCCATGTCCGTGTCGCCACCGTCAAACGTGATCACTCCCACCAGCGGGTCGCTCACCACCACGTTGGTCAGGCTGATGTTGCCCGTGTTCGTCACCGTGAACGTGTACGTGATCAGCTCACCGGGGTCGGCGATCCCGTCGCCGCCTGCGTCAAACGCGCCGGTCTTGACGATCTGGATACCCGCGTCCTGAGGCAGGTCTTCGGTGTGGTCGTCGTCGTCGGGGTCCGACTCATCCGAGTCGGCCGTCGCGAGGTTGAAGACCGAACCCGCGTCGATATCACCCTGCGTCACCGCGTAGGTCCCGCTGTAGGTCCACGTCTCATCCACATCCAGCTCACCGTCCATGTCCGTGTCGCCACCGTCAAACGTGATCACTCCCACCAGCGGGTCGCTCACCACCACGTTGGTCAGGCTGATGTTGCCCGTGTTGGTCACCGTGAACGCGTACGTGATCAGCTCACCGGGGTCGGCGATCCCGTCGCCGCCTGCGTCAAACGCACCGGTCTTGACGATCTGGATGCCCGCGTCCTGAGGCAGCGGCTCGGTGTGGTCGTCGTCGTCGGGGTCCGACTCATCCGAGTCGGCCGTCGCGAGGTTAACGACCGAACCCGCATCGATATCACCCTGCGTCACCGCGTAGGTCCCGCTGTAGGTCCACGTCTCATCCACATCCAGCTCGCCGTCCATGTCCGTGTCGCCACCGTCAAACGTGATCACTCCCACCAGCGGGTCGCTCACCACCACGTTGGTCAGGCTGATGTTGCCCGTGTTCGTCACCGTGAACGTGTACGTGATCAGCTCACCGGGGTCGGCGATCCCGTCGCCGCCTGCGTCAAACGCGCCGGTCTTGACGATCTGGATGCCCGCGTCCTGAGGCAGCGGCTCGGTGTGGTCGTCGTCGTCGGGGTCCGACTCATCCGAGTCGGCCGTCGCGAGGTTGAAGACCGAACCCGCGTCGATATCACCCTGCGTCACCGCGTAGGTCCCGCTGTAGGTCCACGTCTCATCCACATCCAGCTCGCCGTCCATGTCCGTGTCGCCACCGTCAAACGTGATCACTCCCACCAGCGGGTCGCTCACCACCACGTTGGTCAGGCTGATGTTGCCCGTGTTCGTCACCGTGAACGTGTACGTGATCAGCTCACCGGGGTCGGCGATCCCGTCGCCGCCTGCGTCAAACGCGCCGGTCTTGACGATCTGGATACCCGCGTCCTGAGGCAGGTCTTCGGTGTGGTCGTCGTCGTCGGGGTCCGACTCATCCGAGTCGGCCGTCGCGAGGTTGAAGACCGAACCCGCGTCGATATCACCCTGCGTCACCGCGTAGGTCCCGCTGTAGGTCCACGTCTCATCCACATCCAGCTCACCGTCCATGTCCGTGTCGCCACCGTCAAACGTGATCACTCCCACCAGCGGGTCGCTCACCACCACGTTGGTCAGGCTGATGTTGCCCGTGTTGGTCACCGTGAACGCGTACGTGATCAGCTCACCGGGGTCGGCGATCCCGTCGCCGCCTGCGTCAAACGCACCGGTCTTGACGATCTGGATGCCCGCGTCCTGAGGCAGCGGCTCGGTGTGGTCGTCGTCGTCGGGGTCCGACTCATCCGAGTCGGCCGTCGCGAGGTTAACGACCGAACCCGCATCGATATCACCCTGCGTCACCGCGTAGGTCCCGCTGTAGGTCCACGTCTCATCCACATCCAGCTCGCCGTCCATGTCCGTGTCGCCACCGTCAAACGTGATCACTCCCACCAGCGGGTCGCTCACCACCACGTTGGTCAGGCTGATGTTGCCCGTGTTCGTCACCGTGAACGTGTACGTGATCAGCTCACCGGGGTCGGCGATCCCGTCGCCGCCTGCGTCAAACGCGCCGGTCTTGACGATCTGGATGCCCGCGTCCTGGGTGATGCCGACCGTGGCGTCGTCCCTGGCGGGGTCTTCGGATACCGGCACGGTCAGATCGGGGTCGGTCTGGTCGCTGTCAGCGGTGACGATATTCACCAAGTCCGTGCCGTTATCCATGTCGGCCTGGGTCACCACGTATTGTGCGGTGTAGGTCCACGTCTCATCCACATCCAGCTCGCCGTCACCATCGGTGTCACCGCCAACAAAGGTTGGATTAAAGTCGTCGCCAGAGTCACCTGGGGTAAAGTGATCGTCGGTGAGGACAACGTTGGTCAGGGCGATGTTGCCGGTGTTGTTGAGGGTGTAGGTGTAGGTGATGACATCGCCGGCTGAGTCTACCGTTGCGACGTCGGCGACCTTATCGACCAGCAGCTGCGGGTCATCGGGGATGTCTTGGACTTTAAGCAGCGGGACGGTGTTGGCCCCGAAGTTGATCGCTTCGCCATCCCCCACATCGGGTACGGTGACCGCATCGATCATCCGAGTTTGGACGTTGCCGGAGGCACCTCCCTCGGGCAGAGCATCGTCAAGAACCACCCACACTTCGACCACCACGGCATCACCGGCATCTAAGCCCGAAACGTCGAATGTGCCGTGGAAAGCATCGGCGTCGGGGTCGCCGTCATCATTGATAGGGGTCCAGGAAAAATTGGATACCGTTTCGTCGCCGTCGAGGTTGGCGTTCGCATCATCGCTGGTGTCGACAAATGCGCCGATCACGCCAAACGTATCGTCGAACCCAATATCGCCATTGTTGGTCGTCTCAGACCGCCATTCATAGGTGAACTGGATGGTATCTTCCGGGCTGGTCGCGCCGCCATCGACCGTGATCAGGTATTCAAAAATGACGATCTGCCCAAGCGTGACGTCATCCGGCGCGATGGACGTCAAAGAGTCACCGGACTCATCCCCGAACTCCGCAAGATCGATCGTTGCCGGTGTCACACCGCTGCCGGTGGGAGGCGTAACGCTACCGGGCAAGCGCACGGGATAGTCACGCACGTCGGCCGCACGGTGGACAATGGAAAAATCCCCGCCCCCGTCGGTGAAGAACGCGTTGGCGGTCTCGCCGGATCGCAGGCCACGAGCGGTTAATTCAAACGAAGAATCAAGCGAATCGTCGGGGTTGACGAACCAGGTGGTGGTGATGTTGCCGTCTCTTTGGCCATCTAGGTCCAAACGGCTGCCGTCTTTGACAACCCAGGGCTGGTGGCCTTGGCCGTGGTCTTTGCCGGTGTTGGGCGTGCCATCGTTGTGTAAGACCTGAAGCATAACCGCTTCACCCACGTCAAAACCCGTGCCGGTGATGATGGCGGTTTCCCCTGGCGCATAATCGAATTGATCCGTTGCGATTGATGCCGATAGCAGCACGCGTGGCTCTAACGGCTCCAAAAAGGATGGGGTTTCAAATCGCCGAGGGATGTTCCTCTGGATGTTGCTGTGTTTCTTCGCTAGCGCCTTAGCACGGCGGCGTGCACGACGGTTTGAATAGTAACCAGACAGCTCATTCAACATAGAGGATAATCCCATAATTCATACTCCTTGATCTAAATAAAAGGGATCCCATGCCGGAAAGCCAAGCATTGGCTGTATTATTTATGCCATTCCTGTATAGCACACATGCTCGTTGAACCTATTTCTATGCAACACACGTTGATTTCCGCTTTTGTCCTTCTACCCTGACTAAAAAGGCCCTAACAAGGTCGAACGTTGTGATACGCAGCGTCTGTCTTGGATCTCTATGCTGTAGTATGCTACGGTTAATTCCAACGTCCCAGCGCTTTGCTAGGGGGGGAATAACCCTCAATCCAGCTTCAGTTTGGTTACACAAAAATCCATAGCCGTTAAAACGCTGCTAGTCATGGATTATAAAATCAATGGAAATTATTCTCCTTCTCCATGGAAGCTCTGTACTCTACACCCTCATGTTTTTTGCATGCACAAAAAGATCCCCAATATCCTTCTAATACATTCCTATATTTTAATATACACCGATAGTCTTTCTATTGAAAGTTAATTCTCTTTATTTTTAAAATTTTCTTACCGAACGCACACTACCTATTTTCCTCAAATCCACAGGCCGGACTGTAATCCATAAAACCATGGCCTCTGGGTGTGGCCAGCTGCTCCGCCAAACGCAAACGTCGCAGAAGAAAAAAAATTGGCTCTTTTTGTATCTCCAATTTGGAAAAATCCTTGCTCAAAGGCATAACAATTGAAACCGCACAGATATAGGGTGATTCAAATCATCTGGCACACCATAGAAAAAAGTCATCACTTTAGTCTTTTTTTTATTAAGACAGTGTGATAAACTAGACCAACTATATCGTTCGGTAAAGATGTTTCAGGATTGTTTCAGGATTCCACTACACAAAAATTGGATAGGGAATACCCAAATACAAGTGATTTTCTTGCTAGATTACGAGGAGAAAGAAAAGGTTAGCAATTCATCGCATAATTGCATAAGATACATGAATTAATCACCCCTTCAACGAAAATACTTTCCCCTGTCTAGCATAGGCGAGGAGTATTTTATCCGGAGATTAAGGTAGATTGGGGCAGTTTGGCAAAATAAGTGGAGCGGCGTAATTCGTACCAATTAGTACCAAGTCTTGTTAATGACAAGACTTAAAATGGAGATTACGGGTGATGTACATGGATATCACAGCGCAAATCACCGACAAAGTTGAAACGCCGATTACAACATCCGGGTGGATCGCAAGCAATCTGCGTCAACACAACGCAGCGGTCAAGCCAACCCCACCCATGTTAAGACGCCTTTGGGGACGCAAAGCCCTTACCCGGCTCATCGTTGCGGTCACCCTACTCAACGGATCCTCATCATGGGTCCAAGGCGCTACCGTGCTTTGGGATGGTGGTGGAGACGGCACTTCATGGACCGATGCCCAAAATTGGAGCCCCGACGTCATCCCCGATAATGATGACCGCCTGATCATCAACCTCACCGCCACCGATCCCATCATCGAACACGCCAGCGGCGATCACACCATCGAGAAGATCGCCGCAATGCATGAAGAACTGATCTTCAACGGCGGCTCACTCACCATTACCGATGAAGCATGGTTTACCAGGGGGGTAACACTCAACAACGGGACCATCGCCGTAACCAACGACATGCGGGTCAGCACCGGCGGTTTGAATCTGCTAGGCGGGCAGCTAGGCACAGAGACCCTGCTCAAAATCGAAAGCGCCCCGATCGTGATTGGGCCAGCCTATAACGGACCGTTCAAAGCCGATGTCCGGGGCGTGTTCACCGACCTGACCGGCGATTTGGCGGCCGACCATGAGCTGACCCTGATCGGCCGGCAGTCATCCGAATTCAGCTTCTCGGTCGTCGAATGGCTAGGCGGGGCCGGGGGGAACTCTGCTATGGAGAACAACGGCACGATCCTGCTGTCGAACACAAACGAAAGCCCTTCTGAAAAAGGGGCCATCCTCCGGCTGGGTGTAGAAGACGGCAAGACCACCCCCGACGACGACCCGATCCAGACCGATTTGGAGCTGCTGGGGTTGCACCTGACCAACAACGGCACGATCGAAGCCAAGCAAGGCGCCAGCATTATCCGCGAGATCCAGGGCAAGGGCACGCTGACCAACAACCCGGGTGGGACCATCAAAGCCGAAGCCGGCGATGGGAATTTTCTTTTGATCCAAGGCAGCAACTACTCCGTAGCCCGCAAACGCCGACTCACGGGGGGGCCTTATAGCCCGATCCGGTTTGAGTCGGCCGGCGGGAACGTCGAAGGCCCGGTCTTCTTGGCCCACTCGGAACTCTCGATCACCGCGTCGCCAGCCTCGGGCGAGGCTACGATCGGCGTGGTCGGGTTCGACAACAAGCTATCAACCGACATCCTGCCCAACACCACCGTGGTCATCCAAGGCACGGACATCCTCCCCACCGGCGTGGCGGGGGCCGATGCGTTCTTCCACGCCTTGCTGATGCTCAACGCCCAAGAAGGAAACGACACCTTCACCAACCAAGGCAAGATCGTCCTCAAGTCAGAGGACATCGACCCCAGCACACCGCAGAACCTAGCCAGCGCCAACCTCGTCTTGGACCTACAAGACCTCGCCAACGAGCCCCCGGAACTGATCAAATCGGGCAACCTGATCAATGAAGGTGAAATCGAAATCCTCGCCCCCACCGGGTCGACCCCGGAACAGCGTGAGCAAGAGCAGCGCGAGATCCGAGGCTCGGGCATGTTCACCAACCGCGGCGACATCACCGCAGAAGAAGGCGCGCTGCTCTCGATCTCGGGGGTCAATTACGACGACGTTTGGCACCCGATGACCTTCAAGATGGATAACGGGGGCACCATCGCCGGGCCGGTATTCCTCCAGCACGCCGATATCGACGCCTCGGGCACCGCCGGCGCTGGCGGCGCACGCATCATCCTGGTGGGGTTTGATAACCGGTTGATCAGCGACACGATCGGCGCCGGCAACACCCTGGCCATCCAAGGCACGGACATCGACCCCGACCAAGCCGCCCCCGATGCGTTCTTCCACGCCAGCCTGATGTTCGTCGACGATGAAAATTTTTCAGGTAACCCCGATGACCCCGCCGCCGCTCAGACGCTCACCAACAACGGCACGATCGTGCTGCGGTCCGAGGATCTCAACCCCGACAACGATACGTTGTTCCCCAAGACTTCACCCGACCCCAGCAATGACTTCGAGCTGGCCAGCGCGAATCTGGTGCTGGATATGCAAGACCTGGTGAATTCCAGCAACCCAGACCTGCCCGATCGCCTGCGGATCGGCAACCTGGTCAACACCGGCCAGATCCAGGTCGAGGCCGGCCGCGGCGACCCCCTGGAGCTGCGCGAGATCCGCGGCTCGGGCACGATCACCAATCAAGGCAGCATCAGCGTCGAAAACGGGACATACCTCACGATCACGGGCGTCAACTACGGCCCCAATTCGGCAAACCCCGATTGGAACCAGATCACGTTCAAATCCGAAGGCGGGACGATCGACGGCTCGGTCTTCTTTGCCCACGCCAAGCTGGACGTAGAAGCAGCCACGAGCGGGTCCTCGCTGGCGGTCGTCGGGTTTGACAACCAACTGATCAGCGATGTGATCGGCGCCGGCAACACCATCATCATCCAAGGCGCGGACATCGACCCCGAGCAAGCCGCCTCAGACGCATTCTTCCACGCGGTGCTGACGCTTAACCAGACCGAAGCCGGCAGCAACACCCTGACGAATAACGGCACCCTTGTGCTCAAATCGGAAGACGTGAACCCCGATAGCGATGCGTTTTTCCCGATCAATTCGCCCGACCCCAGCAACGACTTTGAGCTAGCCAGCGCCAACCTGGTGTTGGACTTCCCCAACACCGGGGGCGGCCCCGCGTTCCTCTCAGGCAACCTCGACAACCAGGGGCAGATCCAGGTCGAGAACCCCCAAGGCCAAGGCGGGCTAGGCGACCCCCTCGAGCTGCGCGAGATCCGCGGATCGGGCACGTTCACCAACGACGGCACGATCGATGTCGAAGACAACACGTTCCTGTCGATCTCGGGTGTAAACTTCGGCAGCACAGGCGCTCCGGATTGGCACCGGATTACCTTCGAAGCCGGAAGCACCGGCCAGACCACCGGCGACGGCGTGGTGCTTACCCAGCACGCGAATATCGACGTGGGCGAAACGCTGTCGGCCGACCCCGACGACATCAAGTCCCGCCTGCACATCGTCGGGTTCGACAACCGGATCGTCAGCGACACCGTCGCCAGTGGGAACGAGGTGGTGATCCTGGGCACCGACGCACGGCCCGATGGGTTGGCTTCAGACATCCCAACACCCGATGCGTTTTTCCATGCGATGCTGATGTTCCAATCGGAAACCCCCGGCACCTCTGCCCAAACCCTGACCAACGAAGGCCGGATCGTCCTGGATTCGCGTGACCTCAACGACCGTCTGGACAAGCTGGTCTCTGAGGAGAATGATTTTGAGATCGCCAGCGCCAACCTCGTCCTGGACCACCAGGATCTAAGTTCCCCCGATGGCGGCCAATTGCCGGACCTGGTTCGGGTCGGCAACCTTGTCAACGCCACTGGCGGCCGGATCCACGCCACGGCTGGGGAAGGCGGCGACCTAGAGCTGCGTGAGATCCGTGGCACCGGCGAGCTACGCAACCAGGGGCAGATCATCGTCGACCCCGGTACGTACATGATCATCTCGGGTATCAAGTACGATGAAAGCTCCGAAGACGCGGTCTTCAACCCCATCACTTATATTGCTGACGGCGGCACGATTGAAGGCGATGCGTACCTGACCCATTCACGGATCAGGCTGGATAACGCCGCCGCTTCGGGCTCGACCGTCCAGCTGGTTGGCTTTGATAACCAGCTGGATCCCGACACCGAGGTCATCTCAGACCAGTTTACCCTGGTGCTCCAAGGCACGGACATTATTGAACCACCGGCCCTGGATACGGCCGACGCGTTTTTCAACTCCGTGCTGTTCTTCCTTGTGGACACGACCCACCAAGGCAAGATCCTGCTGACCTCGGGCGATCTGAACCCAAACACGCCAGCCGACCGGATCGGCGGCGCTGCCTTAAATCTGTCTGGGAAGCTAATCAACGAAGGCATCATCGAGGCGACCAACGATGCCTCGGGCCGCGTATCGGGCCGGGTGATCACCAGCGAAGTGGGTGGGACATTTGACAACAGGGGCACCCTGATCGCCCCTGGCCCCAACCGCATCGAAAACCCAGAAGACCCAGACGATCCATTCCACAACGTCCTTAGTGTCGAGGTCAACACCAACAGCACCGGGCTGATCAGCGGGAACATCGACTTCACCGAGAACCTCACGCTAGGCGTCGACGCCACGGTCCAAATCGCCCTAGGTGGGCTCGAAGCCCGCAGCGAACACGATCAGGTCAACATCACCCAAGACCTCACGCTCGAGGTTGAGATGCCCTCCCCCTTCGTCGAAGAAGGCCCGGCGCTCGACCTGGCCTTCTTGGACGGGTTTGTGCCCGACTACGGCGATGAGTTTGAGATCATTAGATACGGTTCCCGTGAAGGGCGGTTTGTCACGATCAAAGACGCCTCGCATATCATCTCACCCCAGCTGGCGCTGGGTCTGTTCTACGACCCCTTCGGCCACGCCAACACGCTGACCCTGGTGGCCACCGCCCCGGGCGATGCCAACGGCGACCTGATCGTCAATATCGCCGACTTCGGCCTGTTGGCGGGCAACTTCAACCAACCCGGCACGTGGGAATCGGGTGATTTCGACGGGAACGGGGTCGTGGATATCTTCGACTTTGGTTTGTTGGCAGAGAACTTTAACGGGGACTTTAGAGCATTGGCCGCGGCTGCCGCATCGCTGGGGATCGGCGGGGATGTGCCTGAGCCTTCAACTCTGGCGATCTTAGGGCTAAGCAGCGTATTGGCGCTGTCGAGCCGGTCGCGCCGCCTCACCACCGTATGATTTTATATACCAATCCCCGATCGCGTTGACAGGGGGACGTCTGCCCGTGGCAGGTCAATCTTCGATCTTTTTTGTGTTTCTGACGCGGTAAACTCATACCCAATGGGTATATCAATGCCGGCTTGATCGGTTTCATGAAGATAAGCAACACACCGCTGATCAGCGACACACCCCACACAACCCGGGATCTAGACCAAGACACACGGCGCTATGCCGATGCGTTGGGCGCCGATTGGGGTTCAGCCCGGACCTTGATGCCCATGCCGTCGGCGTCAACCACGCGCACCGTGGTGCCCGCTGGGATCAACCCGGTCTCCGCCAGGCATTGGTGGCGCTGGCCGTTGATCAGGCACGTGCCAACCGGCCGCAGATCGGTTAACGCCTGCCCCTGGGTACCGATCAGGTTCTGTGTCGCACCGGCCGTATCGGCTGGGCCGCCCTTGGATCCGTCTAGCGCACCAGGGGTTCTTAGCGTCAGCCGCTGCCCGATCGGGGTGTAGGGCCAAACCTTGATGACAAACGCGAACAGGAACGGCACCGCCGCCAGCGCCACCACCGCACCGATCAGGCCAACGGTGGTGTCGATCTTAAACAGCATCACGATCCCCGCGACAAGCGATACCGCAGCCATCAACCCGATGACCCCGCCGGTGGGCAGCATCACCTCCAACAGGAACAGCACGACCGCAACACCCAAGAGGATCACCGCCCACAGCGCGTAGCTCTTGTCGCCCCCCGAGCCCGTGGCCGCTGCTTGAGCCAACGTAAAACCTAAACCTGTTAGGGCGGCCTGCATCGCCATAGGCAACAGTATACGCGATGCATGCCGCGCATCGTATTGGGAAGTCAGCCAAACAACCCGGGCTCGGGGGGTTGGCCTTGCGGCGGCTTGCGGCGTGATCGCTTAGGATGAGCCTGCGATGGTGTACCGTAGAAAGCGGCGTTGGCATCGGTGTTGGGGCTGGTCGATTCGACGCGGCTAACAAGCTTCCCGTCGTGGAAGACGGTGGTGATCGATTGACCGGATTCAACTACGGCGGCGCTGCGCACCACGTGGCCCGATGGGTCGAGCGTATACGTAAACCCGCGTCGCAGCACATTGGTGGGGCCGATCGATTCCAGGTGCCGTGCCAAGGCCTCGAGCCTGTCACAGCTGGCCTTGAACCGCTGGGGCAGGCCCGCGGTTAACCGCTGGGTCAGGGCCTCCACCCGACCCGCGGGCAGCTCCAGCATGCTTTGGGGTCGGCGGAAGATCGGGTGGCGCACCGCCGCGTCGAACCAGTCGCGGCGGTGCTCATACACACGCTTGAGCAGCAGCGTCAGCCGGTGGGTGAGCTGGGTGAGCTGGTGTTCCAACGCAGCCTGGTCGGGGACCAGCGTCATCACGGCCTGGGTTGGGGTGGCGCAGCGCATGTCCGCGACGAGCTCGGCGATGGTCGTGTCGGTCTCGTGTCCGATCGCAGCGACCACGGGGAGGGTGCAATCAAAGATCGTGTCGGCCACAACCCGCTCATTAAAGGCCCAGAGGTCTTCGATCGACCCGCCGCCACGCGTGAGGACGATCGCGTCGATCCCCAGGCGGGCACCATCGCGTGTGAGCGCTTGGATCGCCGCGGCAATCTCCGGGGCGGCCCCGTCGCCCTGGACGCGCACATCGATCAGCATCAGCCGGCAGCCGCGCCACCGCTGGGCAGCGGTGTTGATCACGTCTTGGAGCGCTGCGGCGCTGCGCGAGGTGACCACGGCGACGCGCTGAGGCATCACAGGCAAAGGTTTTTTCCTCGCCGGATCGAAATAACCTAGCCCACGCAGCTGATCGCACAGCGCCCGGAACTGCATCTCCAGGGCGCCCTGCCCCACGGGCTCGATCTTATCGACATAGAGCTGCAGCCGGCCTTGGGCGTCGTAGTAATCGATCCGGCCCGTGGCGATGACCTCCATGCCGTCGACCATCGCAAACCCCACGCGCCTAGCTGCGGAAGCAAAGCAGACGCAGCTGAGCGTGGCCTGGTCGTCCTTGAGGCTAAAGAACCAATGGCTGCGGTTCGAGAAGTTGCTGACCTCGCCGATGACACGCAGCTTGGCCGGCAGCCCCTGCGCTAAGGCAGTGCGCACCGTGGCCGACACGGCGCTGACCGTCCAGGGCGGATCGGATTTTCCGCGGCCAGGCGGTGCCGTCTGGGCCTGGCGGTGACCAGGGGGCGCGGGCTCAATCGGGGCATCAAACGGTAGGTGGCCCATCGCCCCGATGGTGACCCGGTGTGTGGTACCCGTCAAGCGAGAGGCCTGTCGGTCCAGGTACAGGCCCGGCCATACACACGCATCACCCGCCTTAGGCCAGCGGTTGGTATATACTGCTGGCGATGGCCAGCATGGTATCCGAGAGTGATCGGCAGCTTTTCGCGGGGTCCTCGGTCTTCAAAGGTTTGCCGGCCCAGGCCATGCACCCGATCCTAGAAGCCACCACGATCCGCGTGTTCAACGCCGACCAGACGATCCTCTCCTCGGGCGAGGTGGGCGATGGGATTTATGTGCTGCTCGATGGGCAGGTCAAGGTCTTCTTGCCCCAGGAAGTCATCGGCAGCCTGCCTGCGTCAAAGACGGAGATGAAGATCAGCCTGGCCACGCTGGAGCGCGGTGCGTGCTTTGGGGAATACTCCTTGGTGGACCAGAAAGAGGTCTCCGCGACGGTCCAAGCCGTCACGCCGGTACGCCTGGGTCACCTGGCGACAACCGACTTCCACCAGATCGTCAGCGATCACCTGCTGACCGGAAACATCATCTATAAGAACCTGCTGCGCGTGCTGGTATCCCGCTGCCGAGAGGCGAACATGGAGCTCGACGGCAGCTTGCTGATT
Organism: Phycisphaeraceae bacterium; assembly: GCA_965223655.1. Classification (GTDB taxonomy): domain Bacteria; phylum Planctomycetota; class Phycisphaerae; order Phycisphaerales; family Phycisphaeraceae; genus CBDCXC01. The sequence continues at coordinate 319,722 of CBDCXC010000014.1, read as the reverse complement.
TACTATTGATCATTGAATGGATGATTCAATCTTCAATAGAAGAACAATGAACGGGCGTGCACACACCCGCTGTGGGGTTTCTTTTCTCGTGACGGATGGGGTATGCTCCCTTGATGGGCAACGGGCATCGTTTGTGGTTGAGCCGATTAAGCGGGCGGTTTATTGTCTTCGACGGCCCCGACGGCAGCGGCAAGAGCACGCAATGCCATAAATTTGCACGGTTCGTCACCGCCGGGGGCGTCACGGTCTGCCCCGTGCGCGAGCCGGGTGGCACGCCGATCGGCGAGCAGATCCGCACGGTCCTGCTCGACACCGCCAACCACGCCATGGACCTGCGCTGCGAGATGCTGCTCTATATGGCTAGCCGCGCCCAGCTGATCCAAGAAAAAATCCAACCCGCCCTGGCCGCCGACCAGCTGGTTTTGGCCGACCGGTTCATCAGCTCGACGCTGGCCTACCAGGGCGCCGCCGGCGGGCTGGACCAAGCCGACATCCATCGCGTGGGGCGGATCGCGTTAGGCTCGTGTTGGCCGGACCTGTTCGTGATCTTTGATGTTGACGGCCAGACCGCGTCGTCGCGTTTAGCCGGCGGCGTCAAAACCAACCGGTACACCCAATCGCACGAACCCACCCTGTTTTCAGACCGCATGGAACGCAAGGGCGCCACCTACCAGCAAGCGGTCCGGCAAGGGTACCTCGATCAGGCCAACGCCGACCCGGACCGCTACCTGGTGATCGATGCCAGCGGCGGTGCCGACCAAACGTTTGACCGCCTGCTCAATGCGATCCAAGCCAAGACCGTTGCGTGGTCATCCCTGCCACACCAACACCCGCAGCGGGAAGACCAATCATCAAGCCCAACCCGCCCGCTGGCCGACGATTGAGAAGGGAATCGAGATGAAGAAACGAACCGTTGCCATCCTGGTGTCTGGGGTTATCGCGGTGGTGGGCGGTGGGCTGGCCTACCGGCTGTCACACCACCACATCACCACGGGGATCTACCGCGAGCGTCTGCAATCGTTGGCACAAGAATACGAGCAGCTGCGCACCCAATACAACCAAGCGGTCAAGAAGACCGCGGTGACCGAGCTGGTGGTCAAACAAAATCAGCTAAGTGTGGTGGTCCGCACCACAGACGGCGTGCAGCAGACGATCCCGACCCCGTTCGACCCCAACGGCGAGGTGTATGTGGATTACGCGGTGCTCGACGGGCGGCTGTGGATCCGCCGGGTATTCGACGCCACGACACCCCCCGCCCAAGGCGTGGTGATCGACCCGCTGATCGATCCGGTCGATTGGGACCGCCCCGACGCCGCGTTTGGCAAAGCGGTCTACCGCCGCCTGAGCCAAGGCCGGTGGGTCATCACCGTCACGGGCGACGGGTCGCTGGGGTTAGCCAAGCACCCCAACGCCGATCCCATCGAACTCGCCACCGGGCCCGCCATCCACGATTACACCCAGATCCAACAAGAGATGGACCACCAGATCGACCAGATCCGAACCCGGGATGTCTTGTGGCGGCTGTTCGCGCCGCAGCGGTGAGTCGTATCGGGTCATGGTCGAAGCGGTGCGGTGCGTATCTCTTGGGCCTTGGCCAGCGCCGCTTCGATCGTATCCGCATCAAACCCCCGCCGCGATAGCAGCCCCCACAATCGGCGTTGGATGGCTTGCGGGTCGGCCCCTGCCCGATGAGTGTGTGCGTTGATTTGTTGGTGCACGAGCTGTATGGCCTGCTCTACCGGGGACGCAGCGTGATCACCTTCATGGGTTGCGATCAATGCGTCGATGAGCGAATCGTCTAGTCCATGGTGTTCGAGCTTGGCCCGAAGCAGACGGGGTCCAGCGGGTTGTTGCCGTGTTGTCGATCGTATCACCGCCTCACCCAACGCACGGTCATCGATCAGGCCCAATCGCTCGAGTTTTTCAACCACGCGCTCGACCACCGCGGAGCCATGCCCCCGGGTACGCAGCAGTTGGCGCAGCTGTTGGCGGCTCTTGGCGCGTCGGCGGATACACCCCATGGCTGCCCGCATGGCTTGGTCAAACGCAGCGGCGTCTTGGACCGTTGCGGCTAGCTTGGCGTCCCAAGCCTGCCCCACCCATAGCCCCAAATCGGACACGGCGTTGACGCCCAGCCGCGCCACCGCCTTCCCATCGACCTGGACGGTGGCCAACCGTGGATCTCGTTTCGAACACACAATGGCGGTGATGCACGCCATGTGGTGATTGTATCCCCATCGTAAAGTTGTCGTGTCATACACCCACCCCACAAAAAAACGCCGGCTGGGGTGCAGCCGGCGCTTGGTTCAAACAATGGGGTATCCGCAGAATTGGGTTGCGTGGTTAATTGGTCACCGTGCTGGTTCCTTGGCCAATCATCCGCGCACCAGCACTCGCTGGGGCGGCATCAAACAGATCGTCTATGTTCACGACAGGCGCGTCGGACCCGTATTGGGTGGTAATATTGGTATTCCCAGCGGTTGGGATCGAAACAAACGTGACGTGGTTGTCGTTCCAACCCACGCTGCCCTGCCAACCGTCGGTCGCGTGAACACTATCATAAGTTGTACGGGTTCCCGCTGTGCTGGCGCCTTCTACAAGCCGGTCACTGACCGCGATGGCTTGAGCGTTGGTTGTGTCGGACCATTCCGTCACGCGCTGGCTGCCAGCCCCTGTCCCCGCAACCGAAATATCGAGCAATGCAAAAGAATAATCATCACGATTAAATGTGTTCGTGTTGATCGCCTGTGAATTATCAAAAGGATCTTGTTTGTCGCCGTCCGTCTCAGATGGGCTAAACATGTACTGAGGGGGGAACAGATCATTGTTGAGCATGAGGGCGAACCGGCCTTCAACAGTCTGGCCTGTCAGATTACACCAAGGCACCTGTGCAGCGGGGACAATTCCCCCATTCGAATCCAACCCCGGGTACCGGCTGTTGTTGCCCTGGGCAAACACCACCATCCCCTGCTGGATCCCCCGAACCTGCGTGGACCCCTGCATCTGACGCGCCGTGCGCCGAGCGGCACCCAGCGACGGCAGCAGGATCCCGATCAAGATCAGGATGATCGAGATCACCACAAGCAACTCGATCAAGGTAAAGCCTTTTTTTCTGTTCATCACAAAAACTCCAAAGTTAACGGAAAAAAATATGAATCAATCCTTCTGTGATCGATCGGCTGATCTGCCTAACACCCAAGCAGGGGTCTGTTGTTGCGGCTTGTGTTGAACACCAACCAAGCCACTCCATAGACGGACGGGATGAATCATTCACCCCTGCTTTCGTGTCTAACCTGACGAGGCGTATCGATCACAGCCAAACAACTCGGGGAATCCATGCAACAAGGCCGCTACCATGATGCTCGCCGCCGCTGTGCCACAACGACCGCTCCCTACGAATAACCTAGGCCCAATAAATGTCGGAGCAATCTAACCTATCACTTAAATTATAACCGCTTTAATGAAAAATACACAAGCCATTTTAACCTAAATCCAAACCCCTAGCAAGAAATGAATTACGGCAGGTATCCGACGTTCCTATTGGTTATACGGACACTACCGTTGCGCCGCCGCTGGGGAAGGCCGCCGAATCGCTTTTTGTGTAGTAATAGCCACTGCTTCCCCTGCCCCGCCAAAGCGATCGAACGGTGGAGTACACAAAAAAACCCGGCACCCTTGTGGGTGCCGGGCTAATGTGTCAATCACGAATCATTTCTGGCTGCCAGCCTGCATTTAAGGCCTCAATACGCCTTCTATCTGGCCTGGCAGGCAACCACCGATCCTTCAGATCACCTCAAGCTCTTCTTCAATGTCTTTTAAATCAACATTCCCAAGCTCATTTTGCTCTTCGAATAGGTTCTTTGTTCCATCGAAATCGCCCGAAACATAGGCGGCCTGAACCATTGAAATAATCTCCATTTCGGTGAACGCATAGTCCACATCCGGATTGGCTGCGTTGAGCAACGCCGCAACCGCGTGACGCATCATCGCAACCTCTCCCCCGCCACCTGTCTCCAATGCTTCCAAGAGCGTCAGATCACCGCCCAAACTATTGGTCACGCCGAAGACGTCGTCAAACAGATCATCCTGGGTATACGAGACCCAGAACACAAAGTGCTGCGGCTGCTTCCAGAAGCCGGGTGTCAGCCCCTGGCCGTCGTTTGGATCCTCCGGGACGTGGTAGCAGGCCGGGTCTTCGTCAGACACTTCCAGACCACCGGGCACAGACGTGGCGGTAACCACAGCCAGATTGCAGACCTCACCGGTATCGGTAATCGTCGAGAAATCGGTCTGGAACAGCCAGGTTTCGCCAGGATCGAGTAATCCATCCATGTCCGTATCGCCGTCATTGAAGCCATCCATATCTTCATCCACGGTATCAGGCGTAAAATCGTCGGTCGGGTCGTCTGGCGTAGCGTTGTCATCGATCAGGCTATCGATGTTCAGCGCCACATCACCGGTATTCGTGACCGAGTAGAGATACATCACCTGGTCACCGATCTGGGCCTCGAGACCGGGGGCATCGTCGGCGTCATCGGGACCAAACATGATCATCTCCCCACCACCTGAGCCACCGCCATCGGAAAGGTCGGCCCCCTGGTTATTCCACGTGTCGAACTGGTCTTTGAGGTCTTCGATCTGCGTAGCGTCGCCTGATTCGATGGCTTCCTTCGTCGCTTCGATCACCTCGGCAACCGTCAGGTTGTATTCGATGGATGGATGCGCCGCGTTGAGAAGCGCCGCCGTGGAGTGCCGCAACAGGGCGTTAATACCGCCGCCGCCTGTTCCTAATGCCTCCAGCAGGGTTGGATCACCAGGCACATCTACGCCGAAAATGGCCTCATAGCTGTCGTCCGGGTCAAAGCCGGTTTCCGGCCAACCCTTCAACGGTGCTGGACCATATTCCGAATGCGTCTTCCAGAAGCCAGGCGTTAAACCCTCAAACTCTGGATCAACCTGCCGAACGATCTTGACGAACTTCTCGAGGTCAATCTCAGGGTTAAGCGGCATGTTACCCCAGACCAGCTCGTCGCCGAGGTTCATCTCCTCGCGGCTGTCGCCGTCGGGCAGCATCGCCGCGCCGTCCTTGTAAACCAGCTCAACACCGCTCATCACCGTGAATTCACGCAGGTTCGGGAGCGTGGTGAGGATAAAGCCATCCGGCACCGGGTTCTCTTGCACAAAGTACGTCCCAGGCACCAACCCCTCGAACCACACCTGACCGTCCATCCCCGTCGTGTTCATCGTCTCGATCAACTGCAGGTTCTCGTCTAGCAGCTCGAACGTCTTGCCGCCAAACTCGTCTGGGAACGCACCCTCGTTGTCGTCCAACACACCGTCGCCGTCTTCATCTAAGAAACCAAACGCGTGGATCGAGCCCTTCCGGAACAGACCCGCGTCGATCGTGTCGTTGTACTCACCAGGAGCCAGCACCACCACGTCGCTCATCGGGCCGTCGCTATCCACCGCCGGGTCGCCACCGGCCTGACGCGGGCTAAACATGTACGCATCGGGACCCTCAGCATCCGGGTTCGTGAACATCACCTGGTATTCAACCCCAGGCACCAGATCGTTGAACTTGTAGAACCCAACCGTGTCCAGCACACCGTCGTTGTCGTAGTCCGTTGTCCCGTCGCTGGTCAGGATCGTGGCCACGACATCGTCGATCTGCCCGTCGTCGTCCAGGTCCGCCAGCAGCTTCACCTCGACGCCCGCGATCCCACGCGTCAGGTCCTCAGCGTCCTGGATACCATTCGCATTCTTGTCATCCCAAACATAATCACCAAGCATCGCCAACGGCGCGTTACCCCAGACCAGCTCGTCGCCGAGGTTCATCTCCTCGCGGCTGTCGCCGTCGGGCAGCATCGCCGCGCCGTCCTTGTAAACCAGCTCAACACCGCTCATCACCGTGAATTCACGCAGGTTCGGGAGCGTGGTGAGGATAAAGCCATCCGGCACCGGGTTCTCTTGCACAAAGTACGTCCCAGGCACCAACCCCTCGAACCACACCTGACCGTCCATCCCCGTCGTGTTCATCGTCTCGATCAACTGCAGGTTCTCGTCTAGCAGCTCGAACGTCTTGCCGCCAAACTCGTCTGGGAACGCACCCTCGTTGTCGTCCAACACACCGTCGCCGTCTTCATCTAAGAAACCAAACGCGTGGATCGAGCCCTTCCGGAACAGACCCGCGTCGATCGTGTCGTTGTACTCACCAGGAGCCAGCACCACCACGTCGCTCATCGGGCCGTCGCTATCCACCGCCGGGTCGCCACCGGCCTGACGCGGGCTAAACATGTACGCATCGGGACCCTCAGCATCCGGGTTCGTGAACATCACCTGGTATTCAACCCCAGGCACCAGATTATTGAACTTGTAGAACCCAACCGTGTCCAGCACACCGTCGTTGTCGTAGTCCGTTGTCCCGTCGCTGGTCAGGATCGTGGCTACGACATCGTCGATCTGACCGTCGTCGTCCAGGTCCGCCAGCAGCTTCACCTCGACGCCCGCGATCCCACGCGTCAGGTCCTCAGCGTCCTGGATACCATTCGCATTCTTGTCATCCCAAACATAATCACCAAGCATCGCCAACGGCGCGTTACCCCAGACCAGCTCGTCGCCGAGGTTCATCTCCTCGCGGCTGTCGCCGTCGGGCAGCATCGCCGCGCCGTCCTTGTAAACCAGCTCAACACCGCTCATCACCGTGAATTCACGCAGGTTCGGGAGCGTGGTGAGGATAAAGCCATCCGGCACCGGGTTCTCTTGCACAAAGTACGTCCCAGGCACCAACCCCTCGAACCACACCTGACCGTCCATCCCCGTCGTGTTCATCGTCTCGATCAACTGCAGGTTCTCGTCTAGCAGCTCGAACGTCTTGCCGCCAAACTCGTCTGGGAACGCACCCTCGTTGTCGTCCAACACACCGTCGCCGTCTTCATCTAAGAAACCAAACGCGTGGATCGAGCCCTTCCGGAACAGACCCGCGTCGATCGTGTCGTTGTACTCACCAGGAGCCAGCACCACCACGTCGCTCATCGGGCCGTCGCTATCCACCGCCGGGTCGCCACCGGCCTGACGCGGGCTAAACATGTACGCATCGGGACCCTCAGCATCCGGGTTCGTGAACATCACCTGGTATTCAACGCCAGGCACCAGATCGTTGAACTTGTAGAACCCAACCGTGTCCAGCACCCCGTCGTTGTCGTAGTCCGTTGTCCCGTCGCTGGTCAGGATCGTGGCTACGACATCGTCGATCTGACCGTCGTCGTCCAGGTCCGCCAGCAGCTTCACCTCGACGCCCGCGATCCCACGCGTCAGGTCCTCAGCGTCCTGGATACCATTCGCATTCTTGTCATCCCAAACATAATCACCAAGCATCGCCGGGTCTATAAGCTCAAAGCTTTGGGTCGCATCGGTCTGGACCACGAAGTCTGGACCATTGTCCCCCGTCTGACCGGGGACCACGACCAACAGGGGCCCGCCGTTGATGTTACCGACCGTATTCGTCGCATCTACATTGTCCGGCCCGATCGAAAGGTTGGGCTCCACGCCACCCGGGGTGGTGGCAAAACCCGAGTTCGGGTCCGCCTGACGGAACGGGACATTAAACCCGAGGTTGTTCAGGAAGGTTAGGTTAAAAAGCGGGTTGCCCACGACATCAAACCAATCCTGATGGAAAAAATCGACGGCCGCGGAAAGCTGTGTCTCGCCCTGGCCCACAACAGTCGAAATGCCCGGATACTGATTGCCCACATTAATCGTATCGGATTGATCCAAGGGTATCAGATCCCCGTTCTCGTCAAAGACCGCTTCGATGGTAAATGTTACCTGATTGACGCTTTGAAGCTCCGCCGACATAATCAGCGTCTGATCGTTATAACCCTGGCCGATCAGCACATTGCTCTGCGCCGTGGGCCCGCTTGTCACACGGGTCGCGTTGGTATCATCGTGCCAGATCTCAAAGAAAGACGGCAGCCCCTCATCCCATGCAAACGTCGCACTTATAGGGTTGTTGGTTATGTCCTCTAACGCCCCTTCAACGCCCACGACCCGCTGACCAAAACCAACAACAATCGTCATCTCCTCTTCCTGCAGCACACCGCTACCGATGTCCACGGTGATGGGAAGGTTCAACTCAACCCCGGCCTCACCGGTTAACCGACTCATCGTCGCCTGATAGTAGGTCATAAACTGGACAGGCCGATCGCCATCATCTAGCTCATTCAACACAAAATTCGTGATCGCCTCACTACCGCCAACGGTGTCCGGGTCGTCCGCAACAAAGCTTGGGTCACTGGGGTCAAGGTGAGAATAAGGGTCCGCACCCGTTGCGATCGAATTGCCCGCTTGCCAATCGATCGTCACAAGCGGGACAAAATTAGACCCGGCCCCCGTCGGATCAAAGGGCAACGACGACAGCAGCACCCGCGGCTCAAGCGGCTCCATGTATCGCGTTGGTTCTAAAACCCGGTCAACCTTATCCGATCTGTTGCGCGACCAATTCAGATAACCTTCAACGAATGAACGGATGCGATCTCGCTTCATGATTGCTCTCCTTGAAAAATAAGATGTTCATAATTCAAACAGATGATCCCCGAAAACAACGGCCAAAGGCCACCCACTACTGATCACACTGGCAAAAATTTTTTATGGAAAAACTTTTTCCCAGAAAACCTTCAACCACTTGGGGCGGTCCAACCCTCTCACGACAAGCAAGATTGCTCATCAATCTATTCAATTTTTTTGCTTGCTGCCTGGACGTTTATTTACAATACATAATTTTCTCGTGCTGTCAAATCCCTGGACTTATCCCCAATTTGGTATCTCCATCGCGAGCTACCATTTGAGTCTGTTGAGGGTAACCATCCGTACGGCCCCGGCTTTGAACTGGGGGCTCTGCCGCTTGCCCTGCTCTCGATCGCCTGCTGACTTGGACATCATGTGGATCCCCCGTGAACCTCGTCAAGACTCCGAAATCCATTTCATATATCGTGTTACGGACTAATCGCCTCTCATTCGTACTGGCGCTGCACACAAAGCCGGTCCCGTTCGTCCCGGCCGCCTATTCTTCTTTTCGTGGCTCGCCTCAACGGCCAAGTCCAAGCACGCGGACAGATATACCCGTCCCGATTCGGTTGACGGGGTCTGGTTCGCCTGCGGCAGGGCAATCTTGGGCGTCTTGGTCATCCCCACGCGGCAAACGGATACCCGATGGGTATACCTTCACGGCCCGGATGAATCCGTCAACACACCGCCAATCAGCAACGCACCCACCACCAACGCCAGCGCCACCCGGTAATACCCAAAAACCGCCAAGCCGTGCCGGTTCAGGTACGCCACCATCCACTTCACCGCGACAACAGCGGACAAAAACGCAAAAAAAACCGCCCAGCGCCATGGTCCCCAAGCCGTACTCGCTGACCATCAGATCGCCGTAATCTTTGGTGTCTTTGAGCGTCGCCCCACCCAGTGTGGCCACCCCCAGCAAGAAGCTGTATTCCACCGCTGCCGGCAGCGATAGCCCCACCAACACACCAGCCACAATCGTAACCAGGCTCCGGCTGGTGCCCGGCCACACCGCGATACACTGCGCCACCCCGATGATCAGCGCTGCGCGCCATGTCATGTCCGTGATACCAAGCCCTGATTGGGATGGCCTTTCTTGCCCACGCCGGCGTTGTTCCACGATCAGGATCGCCACCCCGCCCACCAACCACGCCGCGGTGACCGGCCACAAACCAAACAGGTAGCCCTTAATGATCTTTTCAAGGAACACCACCCCCACCAACGGCGATAGCGACACACACAGGTTCGTCGCCAGACGCCGGCCAGCCTCGTCTTGACCCAACACCCCCATGCCCATCTGCCGAACATGACGCCAATACAGCATAAGCACCGCCAGGATCGCACCGCCCTGGATACAGATCGCATAGGCGTTGGCCGCGTCGCTGTTGGCGATGCCCATCGCCCGCTGAGCCAGGATCAGGTGCCCCGTGGAGCTGACCGGCAGGTACTCGGTCACGCCCTCCACAATCCCTAAAATCACCGCTTGCCACCAATCCATGGGCCGCCTCTCAACTTAAAGTGTTTGCGCTCGAGGTGGCCGATACTACTCATTAATCAACGGGTTGAAAAACGGCCCTAGGCCCGGGCCTGGCTAGGGTTGCAAAGCGTACAAAGGATCTATATCATCCTATTATCCGGATAAAAGGATGGATTTGACACCCTGATCCGCAGCTCAAATACCGCTGTTTAGCCCTTAGTCAAGCAGACCGACCCATACCCATGAGCCGATTCCTCCAACAACTCCACCGCCGTGTGCTGGTCTTCGACGGCGCCATGGGCACCAGCATCCATAACATCGACCTGGACCTGGAAAAGGACTACCTGGGCAAAGAAAACTGCACCGAGGTGCTGGTGCTCACCCGCCCCGACGCGATCCAGTCGATCCATGAGTCGTTCCTAGCCGTTGGCGCCGACGCGGTAGAGACCGACACCTTTGGAGCCAACAAGCTCGTGCTCGACGAGTTCGATCTAGCCGACCAAACCTACACCATCAACAAGACCGCCGCCCAGATCGCCCGCGCCGCCTGCGACAAGCACGCCACCGACGACAAGCCACGGTTCGTCATCGGCTCAATGGGGCCGGGTACCAAGCTGCTCACGCTGGGCAACACCGACTGGGACACCATGCTCGACAGCTACCGCGAGCAAGTCCGCGGCTTGATCGATGGTGGTGCAGATGTATTGCTGATCGAAACCGCTCAAGACCTGCTGCAAGTCAAATGCGCAATCACCGCGTGCGTGGCAGCCCTGCAAGATGCCGGCAAAGCCCCCGCCACATGGGAAGATGTGCAGGCCAGGGACAGTGGTTCCGAGGCTTCCGGGGGCGGGGGGGGGCGGATCCCCATCATGGTGCAGGTCACGATCGAGACGACCGGGACGATGCTGATGGGCACGGAGATCGCCGCCGCCGCCGTGGCGCTACAGCCGTTCCCGATCGTGTCGCTTGGTCTCAACTGCGCCACAGGCCCCACCGAGATGCTCGAGCACATCCAGTGGCTAGGCAAGCACTGGGATCGGCTGATCAGCGTCCTGCCCAACGCCGGCCTGCCCCTGCTGGTCGAGGGACGCACCGAGTACCCGCTCAAACCCCAACCGTTTGCGGAAGTGGTGACACGTTTTGTGAATGAGTGTGGCGTGAATATCGTGGGTGGTTGCTGCGGCACCACGCCCCAACATATCGCGGCGCTAACCCAGGCCGTCGAGCAACTCACACCAGCCAAGGTCGATAAGCAACCCTTCAAGCCCGCGTGCTGCTCGCTGTATAGCCCGGTGGAATACCGACAGGACACGTCGATCCTCAACGTGGGTGAGCGCACCAACGCCTCGGGCTCACGCGCATTTAAGCGCATGCTCGAAGCTGAGGACTGGGACAGCATGGTCAGCCTCGCGCGCGGCCAGACACGCGAGGGCTCGCACGTGATCGACCTGAACGTCGACTACGCCGGACGCGACAACTCAGCCGACATGGCCCAGCTGGTCCACCGCTTTGTCCGGCAGGTCAACGCGCCCCTGATGCTCGACAGCACCCAGCCCCGCACCATCGAAGCGGGCCTCAAGTGCGCCGCGGGCAAATGCATCATCAACTCAGCCAACCTCGAAGAGGGCGAAGAAAAATTCGCTGCCCTGTGTGGCATCGCCAAACGGTACGGCGCCGCGCTGGTCCTAGGCTGTATCGACGAAGACCCCGAAGAGGCGATGGCCCGCACCGCCGACCGGAAAGAATCAATCGCCGCTCGCCTATACGACCTCGCGGTCAATCAGCATGGGCTAGCGCCGCACGACCTGTTCTTCGACCCGCTGGTGCTGCCGATCTCCACCGGCATGGAGAAAGACCGACCAAGCGCCCTAGAGACCATCGCGGGCGTCAAGCGGATCGCCAAGCGGTTCCCCCAATGCCAGATCACCGCGGGCCTATCGAACGTCAGCTTCGGGCTCAAGCCCGCAGCCCGGCAGGTGCTTAATAGTGTGTTCCTGCACGAGCTGGTTGAAGCCGGCCTAACCAGCGCGATCGTACACGTGTCCAAGATCCTGCCACGCAACAAGATCGACGACACCCAGTGGGACGCCGCACTCAACCTGATCTACAACCGCTGGGCGCCGTCGCCGATGACACTTGATGACGGCACGGAAACAACCGACCCGCTGCAGATCTTCGTCGACCTGTTCTCCGACGATGCCGCAACCCAATCCACAAAGCAGGACCTGGCCACGCTGCCGCTCGAAGAGCGCCTACAAAAACACATCATCGACGGCGAGAAGCAGAATCTCACCCAAACCCTCGACGAAGCACTCAAACAATATTCCGCGCTAGAGATCATCAACGACCACCTGCTGGCGGGCATGAAGGTGGTGGGCGACCTGTTTGGCTCGGGTCAGATGCAGCTGCCGTTTGTGCTTCAGTCGGCTGAGGTGATGAAGATGGCCGTGGCGCACCTTGAAACGTTCATGGAAAAAACCGAGGGGCAGACCAAGGGCTCGATCGTGTTGGCGACCGTCAAAGGCGATGTGCACGACATTGGCAAGAACCTGGTCGACATCATCCTCAGCAACAACGGCTACACGGTCTACAACCTCGGCATCAAGCAGCCGATCGGGGCCATCCTCGACGCCTGGCGCCAGCACCAGGCCGACGCGATCGGCCTGTCGGGCCTGCTGGTCAAATCGGTCAACGTGATGGAGGAGAACCTCAAAGAGCTCAACACCCAAGGCGTCACAGCCCCGACTCTGCTGGGCGGCGCAGCCCTGTCACGCCACTACTGCGAAAGCCACCTGCGGTCGATCTACAGCGGCGGGGTCTACCACGGCACCGACGCGTTCGAGGGCCTGCGCATCATGGACCACCTGGTCCAGGACGACCTTGAATCGTTAGAGCAAGAAATCGAGACCCGGCTAACCAAACGCGCCCAGACCGATGAAAAACTCGCCGCCATGAAACAACAAAAGACCGCAGAAGCGGAAGCCCGGTCCGCAGGCACAGGCGGCACGGCGGTTGTCACACGGTCTGACGTCGCGACCGACATCGACCCACCCACACCCCCGTTCTGGGGTAACCGTGTGGTGGCATCGATCCCGCTCGATGAGGTCTACCCCTACATCAACAAAGTCGCGCTCTACCGCGGTCAGTGGCAGTTCAAGAAGGGCGCTAAAACCGACGCCCAGTACCAAGCCCAGATCGAGGATGAGGTCGATCCTATCTTCGATCGGCTTAGCCAGCAGTGCCGCGACGAAGCAATCCTCCAACCCAAAGTAGTCTACGGCTACTTCCCCTGCGCCAGCTTGGGCGATGACCTGATCGTCTACGCCCCAACCAACGCCAGCCGCGAAACCCTCCGATTCTCCTTCCCCCGCCAACCCGGGCGCAGGCGGCTGTGCATCAGCGACTTTTTCCAAGCCGCTGGCTCGGACCAAAAAGACGTGCTGGGGCTGATGTGCGTCACCGTCGGCCCCGAAGCCACACACCGCGCCAAAACCTTGTTCGACGCCAACAACTACAGCGAGTACCTCTACCTCCACGGCTTCAGTGTTGAATGCGCCGAGGCATTAGCGGAGCTGTGGCACAAACGCATGCGCCAAGAGCTGGGCTTAGCCGGCGACGACAGCCCCAAGGTCCGCGACCTGTTTACCCAGAAGTACCGTGGCAGCCGGTACAGCTTCGGTTACCCCGCCTGCCCCGAGATGAGCGATCAAGAAAAGCTATTCACGCTACTCAAGCCCGACCGCATCGGATGCGTGCTGACCGAGAACTGGCAGATCGACCCCGAACAATCCACCAGCGCGATCATCGTGCACCACCCCGAAGCGAAGTATTTCAACGTGTAAAGCGATACTTACATGACTTGTTCTAATTAACTATAAATTATTTATAATAAATGTTTTAAACGATTTTTATCGCTTTAAATAACGCTGAAAAACCATCCCCTCCGATCAAGCACAGCTGGATACTTCCCGATAGCGATCATATCCTTAATTAGACTGGTCGTCAGACTAGACCTGTGAAATGATTTGAACCATGAAAAATGTCGGCACCTACGAAGTCAAAACCCATCTCAGCCAGCTGCTGGATCAGGTGGAATCGGGGCAGGTTTTTCAGATCACTCGGCACGGCACGCCCATCGCACGCCTGGTGCCGATTGAGGACCGTGACCAAGCTCAAACCCAGGAGGCGATCCACAGCCTAAAACGCTTCCGTCAAGGCATGCCCAAGGCCTCGATCGACGAGATCACCGCGGCCAAGCATGAAGACCACCGCTATTGACAACACTCACCATCGATTGTTCCGTGACGATGGCGTTGTGCTTTCAGGACGAAGCCAGCGCACAGGCAGAACGTGTGTTAGACCATCTCGGGTCTGGGCAAGCGTTTGTCCCAACGATCTGGTGGTTTGAGATCAGGAATGTCTTGGTGGTTAACGAACGCCGTGGCCGGATCACCCCCGACCAAACCGCCGAATTCTTAACGCTCGTCAACCGCCTGCCCATCACCATTGACCACGACCCGATCGAGTCGGTCGTGATCGCCATGGCTCGCGAACACGAGCTGTCGGTGTATGACGCAGCCTACCTCGAACTGGCCAAGCGGCGCAACTGCGTGTTGTTTACGCTTGACCAAAAGCTCCAACGAGCCGCCGCGACGGCCGGGGTGGTCACTGGGATTTAAGCTGAAAGGTCTTCTCAATCACATCAAACCCCGGCCGGACATCGGGCTCATCCGCCAAGCGGCAAAACGCTTGTACCTCCAGGTACCGCCCCCCATCCAGTGGGGCGACCAGGACCGTGATGCGATACGGCTGTTGTTCGATCTCTGCCACAGCGGTCACCCCCGTCCCCGTCAGCGGCCCCCACCGGGTGCTCATGTATTCATCGCGCCAGCCGGTAAAACTCGAACGCAAATCGGAGACGGTTAGCGCCAGCTCCTCTTCCGGCATCGCCTCGGAGTTGTACAAGATAAGCGTCAGCACAGCGTCCTGATTCGCTTCGACCTGGACCGTGGATTGATCCGCATCGACCTCCGCATCCCAATTCCCCGGGTACTGGAACGAAACCACGTCACTCTGGAATGACTTGAGCTTGTTCAGATCCGGAGGCTGGGACAGTTCGGCCATGCCCATCATTACGCCCAGCACAATAAAAAAAACCACCAGGACAAAGTAAATCGCCCCCGGCAGGTATAAGAACCACAGCCGCCCCCGCCCCAGGTTGGGCAACCCGAACACCTGCTTGGCCCCGCGGTAGCTGATGTAGACCGACCAGAATAAGAACGGGATAATCGCGAACCCGATCAGGTCAACCCAGCTGCCGTCGCCCTCGAGCATCTCAACCGGCGTGCCGTAAAAACTGCTCTGAAGCAGCGTCAGCAACAGTACGGGTACGGCCCAGGCCTGAGACGCGTACACATAGACCCGCCGAACCAGCAGCCGATCCGGATCCGCCACCCCGCTCCACACCAGCCGTTTGCGGTACCACCACCCACCCAACGCATAGTACAACAGCCCAGCAAACACACCGCCGAGCAACACCAATAACAAGTACCCCACCCACCCCTTGTCGAACCCAAACTGTTCCACCTGCAGCCGGCCCTGCATATGCTTGGTTTCGATCCGGTCCACCACACCAGCCATCCCGTAAGACCACGCACACAAGGCGGTGAGGAACGGGATCGTGTCGATCACAAAGTGCTCAAAGAACAACGCGGGCTTGAAGTAGAGGTACCACAACCACAACATAGGGTTGGGCTCGCAATCCGCAGCCGCTACGTGTTCGGCAACCGGCTGGGAGCTTAGCCGCACATCCTGTGGATCATCGTGGTGGTCTGGGTCCGACATGGCAAGCAATCTATCCCGATCCCGGTCGAGCCGACAGGGCTACGTCCGCCCGCAGCAGAGAAATCTTTGGCGTCCTTGTGTCTCCAACGCAACAAAATCATACCCCAATAGGTCACAACCCATCCCCAACGGGTATCGACCCGATCGCCGGGGTGCCACTGGCGGCTTGCCCGCCAGTGCTCAGAGCGTAAGAATTTCCACATGGCCCACCGAAAACGAGTCCGCCACTTCGACCACCCTGGCCAGGCTCATGAACTGACGTTCTCCTGTTACCACCGATGGCCGCTGCTGGAACAAGACGACTTCAAGACGATGCTATCCACGAGCATAGATCGAGCCGTCGACAAACATGATTTTCAATTGGTCGGGTTCGTGTTCATGCCTGAGCACATCCATCTTCTTGTTTTTCCGAACGGTGTTGATGCTCGGATATCGTCACTACTCTACGCCATCAAGCGACCCTACTCACAACGGGTCAAACGATGGATGCAGGAACACAGTGACTCTTGGCTCGACCGGCTGACGATTCAAGAACGACCCGGCAAAACCACATTCCGATTCTGGCAAGAAGGCTCGGGTTACGACCGCAACATTGAGTCGAGCAAGGCCCTGGCCGCTTCGTTGGAATACACCCGTCCCGATCAGGTTTGCGGGATTCCGTTCGTCCGCGGCAGGGAAATTTACGGCGTTTTTGTGATTCCGACGCGGCAAACCTATACCCAATGGGTATACATCCACGCCAACCCGGCCCGACGAGGGCTCTGTGACCGGGTCGACCAGTGGAGATGGTCCAGCTGGCATCATTATCACGACCCTGGCCATCTCGACCCAGACCTGCCCACTGTCCACGGAATGCACGAGGGTTCATTGTTGCCGTAACGGAGTGACGAACCTTCTCAGTCTGTGTGCCACTGGCAGTTCATCTGCAAGTGTGGTGGACGGGCGGTTTAAACACTGGCGGGCAAGCCGCCAGTGGCACCCCGGCGACGGAACACCATAGTCCCAACTATCGCCAAAAGTGAAAAGCTCGTTGGCTCAGGAACAAGAAAAGTCACGTTGTCAATCGTGTAGACATCATTAGTTGCGGCAGTGACAACTATGGCCTTTGAGATTTCAGGGGTCGGTCGGCGGATGTAAACGGCGGAGTAAAAGTGCGGCGGGTGGCGGGGTAAAAATGCAGCGCCCGGTGCGTAATGTCACCCGCTCGTGGCGGGACGTCAAGTTCCTTTTATGGCCGCTTGGATCGGCGTCGTCTTTGTCGTTGCTTGGATTCGCGTAGCCGGTAGCTCTCACCGTTGGCTTCGAGGATGTGCACGCGGTGCGTGAGCCGATCCAGGATGGCCCCGGTGAGGCGTTGGTTGCCACAGACCTCGGTCCACTGCTCGAACGGGAGGTTGGTGGTCACGATGACGCTCACCCGCTCGTAGGCTCGGCTGATCACCTCGAACAGCAGCTCGGCGCCGACCTTCTTAAACGGCACGTAGCCCAGCTCATCAAGGATCAACAGGTCCTGACGCTCCAGCTGACGCAGGGCGCGTTGGAGCTGGCGGTCGTCACGGGCTTCGGTCAGCTGGGTCGCCAACGCGGTGACGGCCCCGAACCGTACCCGCCGACCCTGGGTAGCGGCGATAAAACCCAACGCCGTAGCGATGTGGGTTTTGCCGGTGCCGCTCTTGCCTACCAACAGCACGTTCTCATGATGATCGATGTATTGGCCGGTGGTCAGCTCACGGATCAGCGGTTCGTTGAGCGATGGCTGAGCTTTGAAGTCGAAGGTGTCCAGCGTCTTGATCACGGGGAACTTCGCGGCCTTGATGCGTCGCTCGGCGGCTCGCTTGTCGCGGTCAATCAGTTCTCGTTCGGCTAGCCTCAGCAGGTAGGTCGGGTAGTCGCAACGCTCCTTCGAGCACGACGCGGCGACTGAGGCGTACTCCCGCAGCATGGTCGGCAGCTTCAATGTCTTGAGGTGATGCTCCAGCAGCACCGTGGGTTTCTTGGCCTGGCTCATCGATCACCTCCCACGCCCAACAGGCTGCGGTAATCATGGACATCCGTGGACGCGACGTGGACGTGACGCAGGTGATCGCGGCCATCGAGGCGGAAGGTGGTGCGGCCCCAGGGTTCCGGGGGTGGGATGTACTGGGCGATGCAGTCGCGGCTGTGAGTGCGCATGGCCAAGCCTTGGCGGACCGCCCGTTCCAGTTCCCTCATCGGGTGAAGTTCCAGAAGACGCAGCACACGGATGTACTCACGTGTACCTTCATGATCTTGCTCGTCTTCAAGGCGACGACGCAACACCCCAAAGCACGAAGGCAAGACCCAGCCCTCTAGCGGCCGGGCGTGATCCAATGCCCCGGGCTTGCGTTCCAACAGCGGCAGGTAGTGCTTCGGCTCGAAACGCACCTGCTGGCGATCCCAGCAGCGACGGTGCGTGGCGATCACCTTTTGCTGGTAGCCGATCTCGACCCGGTCGTAGTAACCCCGCACCGTCACCGGGTGATGGGCATACTCCACCGGGACCGAGTAATCGTTGTCGTCGAAACGCACCAACGACTCGCTGTTGGCCCGGCCGGGCCGCACCCGGCACGCGGCGAACGGGGCAGCCGGCAGCGGCCGAAACAATGCCCGTTCCTCGGCTAGCAACTGCCCCTTGCTCACGGATTGACCCCGCAGTCGACGCGTCAGATCTGACCGGCACGCTTCCAACAGATAGGCGTTGAGTTCATCCAGGTCTCGCACCTGTGGAACCGGCACGAAGAAGTTGAGACGCGCGAACTTGACCACCCCCTCGACCACGCCCTTCTCATTAGCCCGTCGCACCAGGCAGAAATGATGCTCGAACAGGTAGTGGCTCACCAGCTGAGCAAACCCCTGGGTGATCTGTCGCTGGCGGCAGCCTACGATTTTGCTCACCGCCACCTTAGAGTTGTCGTAGCTGATCCGCGTGGGCACGCCCCCGAAGAACTCGAACGCCCGCACGTGGCCTTCCCAGAACGTCTCCGTGCACTCCCGCTCGAATGCCATCACGAACATCGCGTCCGAATACGGCAAGGCCATCGCGAAGAATGCCACCTTCCGCAGCACCCCGTTGACGTTGGCCAACGCGAACCCGAAGTCCACCTGCGCTTCACCCGGACGGTGCACCAACGGCATGAACACCTCCCGGTGACGGGCTCGATGTTCACGCACCGCATCCTTGACCGTCGTGTAACCGCCTTCGAAGCTGTCTTCAGCCACCAGCCGCTGCCAGATCCGCTTCGCCGTGTGACGCTGCTTCTTGGGCAATGACGTATCCGATTTCAAGATCGTCTTGATCTTCGAGAGGTGGGGGCCAATCGTCGGCTTCTTGGGCGGCTGGCTACGCCGATACCCCGGTGGTTGGCTGTGATTCAGAATCTTCTCAAGCGTCTTCCAGTGCATCCCCGTCTCACGAAGGATCTGACGCTTGCTCACCCCTTCCACCAATACCCGGCGGCGGATCTCTATCCACTGGTCCATGTCGCGGTACACTCCTGGGCCTCCTGCCTAATGGTGGTCTCGGCCGCCACCGTGGCCGCCGTAAGACCCACATTCTCAGAAGACCTCTCATGGGGTGCCGCACTTTTGCTCCGCCCCGCCACCCGCCGCACTTTTGCTCCGCCGTTTACAGCGGATTCCTATAAAACCTGCGTGACCGCCCCCGGGGGAACCTAAAGCAACAGACGCTTCCTCGAGCAACACTCCGTCTTGGTTAAACACCCGCAGAACATTGCCAACAAAATTAGGGTCCCACCAGCCCAAACCGACTTCGATAACAGGTGTTGCGAAATCAATCGTCGTTGGAGTGTAGCTTCCCGAAAGTAAAGCCGTAGGCAGCGGAAGCAATGTATTCGTTTCCACTTCAGTGCCATTTGCACCCCACGGGGACACATCATAAATCGATAAGCCTGGAGCGGCCGAAAATGTTGCGTTGCCTATGTTATTGACTCTTAAATAGTTCATTTAACGTTCTATAGATTGAGCCTAGCGTGTCTAAAGAATGATCGTAGCAGGTGTTGTTGGTTGCGTGTGCGTTTGAGTGAATCGTTGACGCTTCGGCCCAGGTGCGACACGTCGTCGGGGACAAAGTTGGCTAGGTCGGTGTGTTTGGCGCGGTTCCAGACCTGTTCGACGGGGTTGAGCTGCGGGGCGTAAGCCGGTAGCCATTCGATAGTGATCCGTTTGTGGCGTTGTTGTTGCCATCGACGCGCTGCGCTGCGGTGCACCGAGTAGCGATCCATCACCAAGAGGATGGGGCGGCTTAACTTTGCGACGACCCGTTCGATCAACGCTACGAAGTCATCGGTCTTGACGTTGCGATCTTGGATGTCGAAGTACAGCCCCAGTCGTTTGCGTTTGGGCGACACGGTGATCGCGGAGATCGCAGACAATCGGTCGTGTCGATCGTAACATTTGAGCGTTGGGGTTTGGCCCCGCGGCGCCCACGTGCGGCGGACGGTGGGTTGCAACATGAAGCCGGATTCATCGGTAAACACAATGCTTTGACCGCTTCGCCGCGCTTTTTTTGAGGCGCGGCCAGTCTTGCTTGCGCCACGTGGCGACCGCTTGATCGTCGCGTTCACGCGCCAAGCGTTCGGGCTTCTGGGCCGACCAGCCTAGGCCACGCATGACGTGCCAAAGCCCCGGGCAGCTGTAGCTGACGCCAAAATGTTTCTCGACCACCTGGGCCACCCGCGTCAGCGTCCACAGCTCGGTGGTGTAACCGTGCTTGCGTGGGCCCTGCCGCAATAACTTTTCGAGCTTGGTGCGCTGCTTAGCGGTGAGCTTGGGTTGGGGGCCGGGGTGGGGCTTGGCTTGCAGGGCGGCGTCGCCGCCTTGGCGTCGCCACTTGGCCCACTGCGACACCGCCGCGGGTGTCACCCCCAGCTTGCGCGCCACTTGTGACTGAGACTGACCTTGATCCAGCAACGCCATCGCTCGCCAACGACGTCGCTGGGCTGCCTTGCGTGATCCGGTGTAGGGCATACACCATCAGATCGGCTAGATCGACTGCATTAAATGAACTATTTAAAAGTCAATAAGAGGGTTCGAAGTCGGCCCTACAGAAAAATTTTCAAAATCAATGATGGTTGCACTAGGGTTCATCTCGTCCGCATCATCAATCGCTTCAGCGTGCAATAAAGATGCCGCACCGAATATAATCAGAAGAGCACCCCAAACTATTGCTTTCATATCTAGCCCTTTCTCTTTAAGAGGTTCCAAGGTCGCACTGTACCCGCACAAAACGCATTATACCGCCCGAGTAATCGTAACCAACAGATTTTAACTAGAGTGGATGAAAATGGTGCTTTTCGACGAAGCCAAAGCACGTCCGATACCCGCTTCTTATGTTCAACCCTGAATCTCCCCACTCGAGGTTCAATCTCCTGCCGGACAAACAAGACGTAACGAAATTCTTGGACACCACTTGGCTTCTCAGAAACGTGGGTTGTGTTCAACGCTTCAGGGTGGTGCGTATACCCATCGGGTATCCGTTTGCCGCGTCGGGAATCACCAAAACGCCGAGGATTCCCCTGCCGCGGACGAGCGGGACCCCGTCAACCTGATCGGGGCTGGTCTATTGAACGTTCCCAATGGCTTTGCTGCCTCTCGGTCGTGGCTCGTCGCGGGCGATCGGGGGGTTATTCGGGGGGGGATGGCTAATCGACTTTTTCTTTTTTGAGCTGGCGGCTCATCAGCTGGCTGATGCCTTCGATGGGGTCTAGGTTTTCGAATAGGACCTGGTAGACGGCGTGCGTGATGGGCATCTCGACGCGGTATTTTTGGGCGAGTGCGACAACGGATTTGGTGGTGGGCACGCCCTCGACGATGCCGGGTGTGGATTCGAGGACTTGTTCGAGCTTGCGGCCCTTGCCCAGCAGCTCGCCGCAGGTGCGGTTGCGCCCGGTGGGTGAGAAGCAGGTAGTGGCCAGGTCGCCCACGCCCGCGATGCCGAAGAAGGTGTCGCGCTTGGCGCCCATGGCCACGCCCAAGCGGGTGATCTCAGCCAACCCGCGTGACAGCAGGGCGCTTTTAGCGTTGTTGCCGGCTTGCAGGCCGTCGAGGATGCCCGCGGCCAAGGCGATGACGTTTTTGGTGGCGCCCGCCAGCTCGACGCCAAGCAGATCGGGATTGGTGTAGACCCTGAACCAGTGTGTGGTGAAGGTGTGTTGGAGGGTTTGGGTCAGTGGTTCGCTGTCGCTGGCGGCGCAGACGGTGGCGGGCAGGCAGCGGGCGAGTTCATCGGCAACAGAGGGCCCGGAGATCGCGGCCAGTGGGCGCGCGGGCTTGTCGGGGTCATCGCCGTGGCGGCTAAGCACGTCGGCTAGCACCTGGGTGGGGCGTAGCAGGGTCTGGTTTTCGATCCCCTTGGCGACCGAAGCGATGGGCACCGCGGCTGGGGCGTGGGGCGCTAGCCGTTCCCACACGCTGCGGATGAATTGCGTGGGCACCGCGGACACGATCAGCTGTGGTGATTCAAACGCCTGCTGTGGGTCTGGGGTGAGTCGGATGTTGGGTGAGAGCCGGTACCCGGGCAGGTGGCGTTTGTTTTCCCGGGTTTGGATGAGGTCCGCCACGTGCTGGGGCGACGCGCCCCACATGGTGACGCTGGTGCCTTTGCTTTCCAGCAGTAGCGCACAGACAGTCGCCATGGATCCGGCGCCGATGATCGTGACGTGCTGGGGCGTGGGTGGGTTGGGGCTATGGGGTTGGGCCTGTGGTGGGATCATAGGTTGGTAGAGTGTATGCGATTCCCCGCGTGGCGTATGGATGGTTGGGCCCGCTGGCCCGCTGTGGGTTCATGAGGTACTTTGAGAGTGTTCCCGTGATACCCCCCTACGGGGTCTGGTGTTCATGGCCCTGGCGTGAGGGTACTCTAGATTCAGCAGCAACTAAAGTATTTTGCTGTGCTTAACCCGAAAACAATCGCGGGGTTGAGAAAGCTCTTGGGAAATCTGCTAAGATGCACATGTTTATCGAACTTGTGGGCGTCAAAACAAGTGGTTGGATGGTTGGGATAATTCCCAGGCGAAGAGAGAAAACCACAAACGAATACCATAGGGAGTAGGGCTTCAAGCCTATTAAGATGATGGATCTGTGGTGCAGAGACCGGACCCCCACCGCCCAGGGCGTTGTTCGTCGGGCTAGGCCTATTATGGGCGTCTCTGCTGGGTTGTGAGGCCGATTCTTTTATGGATCCGTCTGTGGTGGGGCGTTGGGAACGCACGCCGGTGGTGTTGCCGATTCTCGATCAGATCGATGTGATCGACGAGCCCACGGGGACGATCGAGGGTTTATCACAGGTTCAGCCTGAGGATTTGGTCCCGGTGGTGCACGAGTACGTGATGGGCCCAGGCGATGTGCTGGCGGTGACCATTTTTGAGCTGATGCAGCCCAACCAGGAGTCGGTGTTATTTCGGCGTGTGGACGACCTGGGGATGATCCGGCTGCCTGTGATCGGGGCGGTGCAGGCTGCTGGGGTGACCCCCAGTGAGTTGGAACGCCGGATTGTTCAGATCCTGGGCGACAGGAATATCCTCAAGGACGCGACGGTCAGCCTGACGGTGCAGGAAGGCAGGCAAAACACGTTTAGTGTGATTGGTGAACCGCGGCTGTCGGGGACGGCGATCGGGACGTATGTGATCCCCAAGAACGACTTTCGGCTCTTGGATGCGATGGCGCTAGCGCGTGGGGTATCGGGTTCGATCAAGACGATTTTTGTGATCCGGCAGGTGCCGCTATCGGGCAGCGATGAAGACCGCCCGGCGGCTCCGGATCGCCAACCCGGTTCTCCCCCCAGCGGCCCGGCGGATTTGATTGATGATTTGCTGGGCGGCGTGGGTGATGATTTTCAATCCCCAGGCGCTGGGTCGTCGGACGACGATCTGCCCGAGGCGTTAGACCAGAGCATGGACCGGCTGCTGGATCAGCCGTCCCAGTGGGTGCATGTGAATGGTCAATGGGTGCGTGTGGGGCGTCAGGCGGCCGGCGCTAGGGTGAGGCGTACCGCGGCGGCCGCGGCCACGCCCCAGCAGGCCAAAGAAGAAGGCCTGCTTAGTCGTTTGGTGACCCAGCGTGTGGTGGAGATCCCTTACGACAAGCTGCTGGATGGTGACATGCGGTACAACATTGTGGTGCGGCCGGGCGATATCATCCGCGTGCCCCCGCCGGTGATCGGCAATGTTTATATCGGCGGTGCGATTTCCCGGCCGGGCACGTACTCGCTGCCAGGCGATAAAGACTTGACGCTCAAGCAGTTGGTGTTTGCTGCGGGCAACCTATCGCCCTTAGCAATCCCTGAGCGTGTGGACCTGATCCGTCGGGTAGGCAAGGCTCAAGAAGCGACTGTCCGGCTGGACCTGCGAGCCATATTTGAAGGCACCCAGCCGGATTTTTACCTCAAGCCCAACGATACGATTAATGTCGGCACCAGTTTTGCCGCACTGCCTTTGCTTGTGGTGCGTAATGGTTTTCGGGTGTCGTATGGATTTGGTTTTGTGTTGGACCGCAACTTCAGCACCGACGTGTTCGGGCCCATTGATACCAACTGAGGTCCCTAGGCACGGGTAGAGGGGGATCGTGTAGACGGTGCAAAAAAACGACTGGTGGCGTTCATAAGATCGGACCAACGGGCAACCGCCGCTTCATCCGCGGTAGCGGATCGATGGGTTGTTGGTATGGGGCGGGCGCGATCTGGCGTTGAGGCGGCGGGGGTATGCCGGTGCCAGGCCTGGGGGATTTTGTATCAATGCATCCGGTAAATCGTGAGAAAGACGACCCAGACCCCCCGGCGGACAGGCTTGCCGGAGGTCGCCAACTGGAGCGGCGTCCCATGACCAGCGCGCCAACAAGCAACCTGCCGGGTCAGGGTACCCACCGGCCCCTGATCTCGACCCAGGGGTGGTATTGGTTGGTTGGGATCGGTCTGCTGTTTGTGGCGCTGTACCGGACGTATCTGTGGCGGATGGGCTTGATCGCCCTGGGCGAGTGGGGCGGCGATTGGTCCCATGCCCTGATCGTGCCGCTGATCAGCGGCTATTTCATCAGCCAGAACCGCGACAAATTAATCCAGATCCCCCGCCGGGTATACGGGCTGGGGCTGGTGGTGTTGTTCGTGGGCATGCTGTTTTCGGCTTGGTGTATCTACCCGATCCGCAACGACATGCTGCTGGGTTACAGCATGGTTTTTACGCTGTTTGGTTTGGTGCTGTTTTTGCTGGGGCCTGCGATGATGCGGGTGTTATGGTTCCCGATCGCGTACCTGGCGCTTGGGGTGAAGGTATCGGACCGGATCTGGTCGGGCATCGCGGGGAAGCTACAGCTGGTGGCGGCCCAGTCGGCGACGGTGGTGATGCAGATGGTCGGGGTCGACGCCAGCGTGAGCGGCTCAACGATCGAGATCACGCTGATGCGCGGCGGCGAATGGATGGTTGAGAAGCTGAATGTGGCCGAGGCCTGCTCGGGGCTGCGGATGCTAATGGCATTTATTGCGTTGGGGGCGGCGATCGCGTATCTGGTGGAGCGTGCGTGGTGGCAGCGGGTGACGATGCTGCTGTTGGCGGTGCCGATCGCGGTGTTGGTCAACATCGGCCGGGTCACGGTGATGGGGTTTCTCACGATTGTTAATAAGCAGATGGCTTCGGGCGATTTTCACTTGCTGGTGGGCATGCTGATGCTGATCCCTGCTGCGGGTTTGTTCTGGCTGGTGGGGTGGGTGCTGGACAAGATGATCATCGACGAGCCCGACGGCACCGATCCTCAGGCCGGCGGCCCCGTGTCGCCGCCCCCCATGGCTGTATCTGATACGGCGTCTGAGGCTGAGACAAACGGGGCATCGGCGGGGGGTTGGTCGGGTGATCGTATCGCCAAAGGCCTGGCCTTGGGCAGCGTGTTGATGGTGTTGATTGGATTGGAGTACGGATTGTTTTTGGCCATCGCTCGCCCCAACGACCTGTTTGGGGGTGTTTTAAGCCCCGCGGTGGCGGCGGTGTTGTTGGGGGTCGGTATGGTGGCGGTTGTTTGGGGGCTGTGGTTGATCCCCAAGCTCACGGGCCCAGAGCGTGCGCCTGGTCCTTCGGCGTTGGGTGTGATCGCGGGTGTCTTGCTGGCGGCGGTGCTGGGGTTCAACGCGGTCGTGCGTGCGACCCAGACCGTGCTGATTAAAGAGGAGGTCCCGATCCGCCTGCCGTTGTTTAACCTGCCCAAGCAGGTCGGCTCATGGACGCAGATCCGTGAAGACCCGCGGCTAAGCGCCGAGATGCTCGATGCATTGGGGACCAGGCAGTACACCTCCCGGCTGTACCGGGATACGCGGGGCACGGGTTCGGGGGTGACCGCCCGGTTGCATGTGGCGTATTACACGGGGACCCCGGATACGGTCCCGCATGTGCCCGAACGGTGCTTTATCGCTTCGGGGTTGGAGTGGATCGATAAAGACCTGGTCCCCCTGGAGCTATCGGGCCCGGGGTACCGCTTTGAAGCCGGTGGCTGGCGTAGCGCCAGCCAGCTCAACCCCCAGGGGGTGAGCATCCCCAGCAAGTCGTTTGATGCCACCTGCTTTACGTATGCCTCACCGCAAGACCCGACCCGGTCATCGAATGTGATCTATTTTTTCGTGGCCAACGGGAAATACCTGCCCACCCCCGATTGGGTACGGGCCGAGGCCTTCGACCCCACGGACCGGTACAGCTATTATTGCAAAGTCGAGGTAGGCCTGTACGGTGTGGCCGACCCCCAGGCCGCCGCCGAGCACGCCAGCGACTTTTTATCGGTGATGCTGCCTGAGGTGATGGCGTGTTTACCCGATTGGGGCGAGGTGACCAGCGGGCGTTGGCCCGTTGAGACGGACGGCAGCAGCTTGGAGTGATTGTTACGGCGAGAAAGGGTTTCATAGGAGATCAGAAGTATGGCTAGCCGCGTCAATACCAAATTTGTCATCGGGTTGATTACCGTCTTGGTAGTCGTCGTGGGTCTTGGCGGGGTGTATTTATTCGTGATCCGGCCCGACACGACCAAGCTGATCCAGCGTGGCGATCAATACCTTGCCCAGGGCTTGACCGACAAGGCGTTGGATCAGTACGGCCGTGCCATCAAGAAGCGGCCAGACGACGTGGGGCTGCTGATGCGGTACGCCCAGGTCTTAGAGCAAGCCAAGACCTCCGATCCCCGCACCGCACGCAAATACCTCCGCCAACTGCTTAGCGCGCTGCACCAAACCCTGACCCAAGAGCCGAACCACGCCGAGGCGTTTGAAAAGCTGATGGGTGTCTACCTGAGGCTGGCCCGTGACCTGGGTGATTTCGAATCCTGGAAACGCATGCATGACGAAGCCGACGGGAAGCTCAAGGGGCAAGCCGCAAGCGAAACCACGGTGCTAGCTCAAAAGTATCGCGGCATCGCTCAGGTCAACCGGATGGAGGGCCTAGACCTGACCCAAGAGGAGCGTGACCAGGCACGCGATGACCTGCTGGCCGCCATCGAGCAATTCCCCGAAGACCGGGATGTGTCTTATTACCTGGCTGCCTGGTATGTGCTGAATGCCCGGGCGTTGGAGCGCGACCCCAACGCCGATTTCCAACAAGAAGCCGACGAACAATACGAAAAGGCCGACCAGCTATCGCGAGAGAGCTTAGCCAGCCGCCCCGACGATCCCCGCCGCCAGATCGACCGCTTGCGGATGCTTGGTTTGCTTGATCGCAGCGACCAGCAAGAAGCGATCGATCTTTCGCAGCAGATCGAGAAGCAGCTGTCTGACAACCCCACTTCCCTGCGGATGATCTTGGAGCTCGTGGAGTTGCTGCCCGGGGTTGGTCGCAACCGCGTCGAGGGCGAAGCCCCGGATCCCTCCTGGGCGGTCTCGGGTCTGGTCCGCGCCGAAGCGCTGCTACGGTCGGCGGGCGAGGCCAACCCCAGCGAACCGCGTTTTGTCGCGGCCCTGGGGCGGGTGCTGGAGCTCCAGCAACGCCATGACGAGGCGAAGGTGTTCTACAAGCAGGCGTTTGAGCTCCAGCCCAGCACCAATATTTTCGAAGGCGTGCAGCTGGATCGGCTGCGGGCCTCGGCGACGGTTAAGTACGTAGGGCTGGTCCTCAAGCCGATCGACTCGATGACCCAGCCCCAAAAACAGGCGGCGATCGAGGAGTCCGATGCACTCATGAGCCAGGTGGTGGCCAACTACGGCGAATCCAGCGGCGAAGTGAACCTCGCGTTGGGGAAGATCGCGATGGCGCGGGGCCAGTGGGGGCAGGCGTCCGAACGGCTCGACCGCGCCAATTCGCAGTTCAAAGGCACCAACCCAGAAGTCTTGCTGCTGGCGGCCAAGTCGTGGGTCCAGATGGGCGAGCTTGGCGCAGCGACCGATCGGCTTGAGCGGTTGGTTCAGATCAAGCCCAAGTATATGCCCGCCCGGTACGAGCTAATCAACCTCTACATCGGGCTGGATCAGCTGCGTAACGCCCAGTCCCAGGTGAACCGGATCCTCCGAGAGAACCCTCGCGACACCCGGGCGCTGAGGCTTAACGCCGACCTGCTGGCTCAACGGGGTCAGACCGAACAAGCCATCGATGCGTACCTGCGGCTCAACCCTCAGCAGAACACGGAGCTGATCCCGAAGCTGGCGGGCCTGTACATCGCCACGGGGCAGACCGATACGGCTAGGGGGTTGCTTGAAAGCCGGTTTGAACAAGACACCACCAACATCAAGCTGCTCCAAGACCTGATCCGTTTAAGCCAAGACGCCAAGCAGGCGATCGGGTACATCCACGCGGCCCGCGAAGCCGGGGCCGACCCCAAGGCGCTGGAGATCTTAGAAAGCCAGTTTTCGGGCAAGGCTGAGCTGGCCCAGGTGCTCGAGGGGTTGATCGACAAGGACGCCACGCCGTTCGACCAGCACATGAAACGCTTCAACCTCTACTACCGGTTGGGGCGGATCGATGAAGCGATGGGTGAGCTGGATCAGGCAGCCAAGCTCAAGCCTGAGCACCCGATGGTGATCACCGGCCAGTTCGAGCAGGCGCTTCGGGGTAGGCAATGGGACCGTGCCCAGGCGTTGGCCGGTCAAGCGGCAACGGCGAACCTGGATATGGCCGAGGGGATGTTCTTCTATGGGCGGCTTGCGTCCCAGCGTGGCCAGTACGAGGAAGCGATCGCCAACTACCGGCGTGGGCTGTCACTGCGGGAGATCTATTCCGAGGGTTGGCGTCAGCTGGGCGACGTGCAGCGTCGGGTCTCGGCGTGGGAGGAAGCCGCGGCGTCTTACCGCAGGGCGATCGATCAGCGGCCCAACAACATCGCGGCGCTGACCGGGTTGGCGGTGGTCCAGAACGCGCTTGGTAAACACGTTCAATCGCTGGAGACCTACCGCAAAGCCCTGAGGTTTTCGCCCCGCAACCGCGCCCTGCGGGAGCAGTATCTGATGAACGAGCGGCTATATGGCGATCCCCAGAAGGTGCTTAAGTGGCGTCAGAAGATCGCCGCGGAAGACCCCGACGACTTAGCCAACCGCCGTCAAATGATCCTGCTGTTGGCACAGGAGGACCGCCTCGAAGACGCCCAGCGCTTGGCCGATGCCTTGATCCAGCAAGCGGGTGCCGACCGTGAAAACACCCGCACCGCCGCGACGGTCCGCAGCCTCGCGGGCGACACCGATGCGGCCCAGAAGATGATCCAAGACTACGTGCACGGCCTGAAAGACGAGGCGGTTGATGAAGACTGGATGATGCTGGCACGGTTCTTGCTTGATGTGGGCCAGGACGACCAGGCGATGGCCGCGTACCGCCGCGCTGTTGAGATCGAAGACCCTAAGCTCCGCCGCGCGACCCGAGAGTTTGCGGATTTTCTATTCGAGCAGGGCCAGTACGCCGAAGCGGTTGAACGCTACGAGCACCTCTGGGAAAGCAATCCCGAGGACCAGCGTGTGGGGTACCGTTACGTCGAGGCGTTGCTGCGGCTTAACGAGCCCGAGCGGGCCAAGCAGGTGCTGGCTTCGGTGACCAAGCAGCACGGGGTTAGCGGGAACACGCACGTGCTAAAGGCGATGATTTCCCGTGCCCACGGCGACACGGAATCGGCGTTGGCGTCGCTGAATGAAGCGGCGCAGCTGGAGCCGAATCGGGCGGTGATTTACTACCAGCGTAGCGATCTGCAGGCGTCGGACCCGCGGCTGGAGACGCAGGTGATGGACGACCTGCGTCACGCGTTAGAGCTCGATCCTGATCTGAGCGCCGCCCGCCGGTTGTTGGCCACGGTCCACGTCCGCCGCGGTGAGCGTAGCGAGGCGGTGCGTGAGCTGGTGACCCTGATCAAGCGCAACCCGCGTCACATCGCGGCGCGGCTGCAGCTGGTGGGGCTCTACCAGGACACGGGGCAGATGGGTCCGCGTCGCACCCTGCTGGCCGAATCGGCCAAGCGGTTCCCCAAGGCGGCGATCTGGCCCCAGCTCCAGGCCCAACAAGCGCTGCTGGATGGTGATGAGTCCTTGGCGATCCGGAAGCTGGCCGAGGCGTTTGCGCTGGTGCCTTCGCCTCAGACGCTGGGTGAGCTGGCGGCGTTGCTGATCCGTATGGATAAAGCCCAGGAAGCGTTGGATTTGCTTCGGGCCCACGGTGAGATTGTGCGGCACGTGCCGCTGCTTCACGCGTTGCGGGGTCGGGCGCTGGTGCTGCTGGAACAAGACGACCTCGCCAACCGCGCTTTTACCCGGGCCGTGGAGCGGTGCGACTCCTTCAAGCAGATCGCCGCGGTTGGGATCCAGATGACCCAAGCGATGGGTCGTGAAAAGGCGATCACCCGGCTCGATGCGTTGTCCCAAACCCTAAGCCAAAACCGGAGCCTGGTTGAGCTGGGGGTCATCCAGCTCGAGGCCGAAGCCAAGAAGTATGACCAAGCGATCGGGCGTCTTAGGCGGATCGATGTGTCGATCCCTGACACGTCGCCTCAGCGTGTGCAGTTCAACCGTTTGTTAGCGCTGGTGCTGCACCAGCAAGGTCAGCACGAGCAGGCGCTGGGCGTCTATGAGCAGATGCTCAAATCCCAACCCAACAATCTGATCACCCTCAACAACGCGGCCTACCTGCTGGCCGAGGACCTCAACCGCGCCGATGAGGCCCTGCCCCTGGCGCGGCGAGCGGCCGACTTGGCGCCGGAGAACCCGTTGGTTTTGGATACGCTTGGCTGGTCATTATTCAAGTCTGGCCAGGCGCAGTCGGCCCTGACGGTGTTGCGGCGCAGCGTTCGGATTACACCCTCATCGCTGAACTCGCTGCACCTGGGTGATGTGCTCCAGGACACCGGTGACAGCCGCGCCGCGATCGAGATGTACACCCAGGCCAAGCAGCTAGCCGAAGAATCCAATGATCAGGAAAACCTGCTGCTTGCCAATAAACGTTTAGACCAGCTCACCGCTACCCGTGTAGGACCCTAATGAACGCCAACCCTTTATCACCGATCCCTGCCACCGACACCCTGCGTACCGCCAGCCCACACACACCGGACAGCCCCAACCGGTTTACAACGGTGGACCCGCTGCGGGTGCTGCGTGAGCATCTCTGGCTGCTGGTGGCTACCGCGGTGCTTAGCGTTGGTTTGGGGGTGGGGGTCTATTTCGGGTGGGCCTGGCTGGCGCCGCGTTACACTTCGGAGACGCGCCTGACGGTCTCGGGGGGGATCTCCGACCCGTACCAGCTGCGTCAGCAAGCCGAGGGATGGGGACATATGGCGATGGAGCTGATCGACGCGATCATCACCAACCAGATCCAACGCTTGATGGCCGACGATGTGCTAGACGGGGCGCTGAAGCGAGACGACGTGCGGGCGACCGACTGGTTCAAAAAGTACGGCGACAGCCAAAGCGGTGGCAGCGCAACCGAAGCACGTGAGGAGCTTAGGGACTCGCTGTACGCCGGGCGGATCCGCAACTCAACGCTGATCCTAGTCAAGTTCACCGCCGACAACCCCAACGA
The DNA here is from genome assembly GCA_965223655.1 of Phycisphaeraceae bacterium. Classification (GTDB taxonomy): domain Bacteria; phylum Planctomycetota; class Phycisphaerae; order Phycisphaerales; family Phycisphaeraceae; genus CBDCXC01. The sequence goes on along the minus strand of CBDCXC010000014.1, from coordinate 287,862 downwards.
CCCACCGGTGATCTTGGACGCGGTGGTGAGCATCTACCTTAACAAGGTGTTAACCGGCAGCGAGGGCGAGCAAGAGAAGATCCGCCAGGCGTTCCTGCGAGACCGCAACCGAGCCGAGGAAGATCAGAACCAGATCGAGGAGCAGCTGCGGCAGTTCACGATCCAGAATGACCTGCCGGCGTTGGAGTCGCGTAATCACGAGGCGACGATTGCCTACAAGCTGCTATCGGAAGAGCGTGCCAAATATGAGGTCGCGCTTCAGTCGGCTCGTGACGCCTATTCGGCATTGCTGGCGTCGGTGAACGCCGGCAGCGAGGGCTACAGCCCCCAGCAGCTGGCCGAGGCCGAAGCCGACCCGTCTGTGGTGTTCCGCAAACAGCGGCTATCGAGCCTGCGTGAGGAGCGGGATGTGCTGCTTGAGCGGTTTGGGCCCAACCACCGGTCGGTGCGCCAGGCCGACCTGCAGATCACGATGGCCGAGCGGGAGCGAGACCGGCAGATCCAGGAGCTGCTGCGTAAGCGGCAGACGATCGCGCTGGAGGAAGCCAAGAGTGCGATCGATTCGTTGGAGAGCCAGCTGGCGAGCCTGCTGCCCAAGATCGAAGAGAACCGCAACCAGCTGCGTGACCTGGGTCTGAGGTTCCAGGAATACAAGCGGATCGAGGAGCGTGCCAAGATCGCCTCGGATCGCCGGGCGCTGGTCGAAGAGCGGCTCAACGCGATGCGTACTCAGAGTGATCGGCCCGACGTGGTACAGGTGCGTCAGGACTTCGGCGGCGCAACGGAAGCCGAGATGAGCATGCCACCCGATCCACCGTTCACGGTGGCGGGCACGGTGTTTCTGATGGTGGGGTTGGTGTTGGGGGTCGTGTTTGTGAAGGAGTCGTTGGATCAGCGGATCAAGAGCCCCGCGGACGTCGCGCAGCTGCCCAACTGCCCGCTGCTTGGGGTGATCCCCGACGTCACCGAGGACCCCTCCAACCCGGATCGGATCGAGGGCGTGGTCAGCGTCAACCCCACGGGGCTGATTGCCGAGGCGTTCCGCCAGGTACGGACCGCGTTGATGACGCCCATGGAGCGCGGTGGGCATCGGACCCTGCTGGTGGTGGGTGCCCAGGCCCACAGCGGGACGTCGGCGGTGGTGAACAACCTCGCGATTGGGATGGCGGTGCACGGGAAGAAGGTCTTGGTCCTGGACGCCAACTACCGCCGCCCGGCGCAGCACCAGCTGTTTGGGGCTACCCCCGAGCCGGGTCTGATCGAGGTGCTGTCGGAGTCGGCGACGTTTGACGAAGCGGTAGCGCAGGTCGAGTCGCCCCCATTAGACCTCTTACCCGTGGGTCATGCACCCAACGCGATCCCCGAGATCTTTGAGAGCACGAAGTTTAAACAGCTGCTAGACCAACTCAAGGGGCGGTACGATGTGATCCTGATCGACGCGCCCCCGGCGTTGCTGACATCCGACAGCACGCTGATGATCAAGCACGTGGATGCGGTGGCGGTTGTTGTGCGGGCGATGGAGGACATGAAAGGGATGATCACCCGGATGGTCCGTCAGCTGGATAGCCAGCACACCGGTGATCTGCTTGGGGTGATCCTCAACGGCGTGCGGTCCAGCGCCGGGGGGTATTACCGGAAGAACTACAAAGCGTTTTACCATTACCGCCAGGGTGGGGCATTCCTGGCGTCTGGCCCCAAGGCCGACCCGGAGCTGGTCGACGCCATGATGGATCAGGAGTAGCCACCCGGTAGGCGTAGGGGGAGGCGTTGGGTTGCCTGGTGTGAATGCCTCTTGCCCGCAACCCCGTCTTGATGAGCGGGTGGCTTTGCAAAACCATGCTGGAGTGGTATTGGCACACACCCTCATGCAGACAGCCGTCCATGACCCCGCGATCACCGTGAACCGGGTCGTGGGTGATTCGATCGGGGTGTTTTTTGTGGCCTTTGCCGTTAGCATTGCCACGGCGCCGTTGATGCGTTGGCTGGCGGTGCGCAACGGGATCGTGGATCAGCCCGATCTGGGGCGCAAAGCCCACATCGAGCCGGTGCCCTACTTGGGTGGGGTGGCGATTTTTTTAGGCTGGCTAGCGGGTGTGCTGCTAAGCAATATCTTTGAGCCGGGCCGGCTATCGGGCCCGATCGACTCGGACCGCTTCCCCTTCTCGATGATCTTTGGCGCCACAGCGGTGATGCTCACGGGTTTGGTTGACGACGTGTATGGCATCAGCCCGCGGGTGAAGATTGGGGGGCAGTTTATGGCCGCTGCGGCGCTGGCCTGGTCGAGCCAGAACCTGGGGATGAAGCTGGTAGTCGATGTGCTGGGGGCGGTGGGTGTGACGCTGCCGTTTTTCGTTGCCTATGTGCTTGGGGCGGTGCTGATCGCGATGTTTGTCCTAGGCGGGTGCAACGCGATGAACCTGCTCGACGGGCTCGATGGGTTGGCGGCGGGCGTCTCGGCGATTGTCTGCTTCGGGTTCCTGTTTATCGCGGTTTACGTCAGCGTCCAGGGCTCGGATCTCACCACCACCCGCGTCCCGATCATCATGTGCCTGGCGATCTTGGGGGGGGTGTTGGGCTTTTTGCCTTACAATTTCAACCCCGCCAACCTCTTCATGGGCGACACCGGGTCGCTGCTGCTGGGGTACCTGAGCGTCTCAACGATCTTGCTGTTTGCCGACACCCCGCACCACGGCCCGATGCTGGTCACGGCGGCCTTGATTGTTTTTGCGTTGCCGCTGATCGATATGTTTGTGACGATCTCGCGGCGTGTCTGGCAGCGGGTGCCGATCGCCAAGGCCGACAAGGCACACCTGCACCACAAGGTGCTGGCGGTGATCCAGGGGCTGGGGCTGTCGACCAACCTGAGCGTGAAGCTGGCGGTGCTGGTGATGTACGGCATCGCGGGTATTTTTTCGATTGTCGGCTGCTCGTTGGTGTTTCTCCGGTGGCGGTATGTCTTGGTGGCTTTTTTTGCGATCTTTGGTTTTATCGTGGTGGGCGCGTACAAGACCGCCCGCCGCCAGGTCCTTTTGGAACAGGCGCCCCAGAAAAACCCAAGACGCTGATATACCCATCGGGTATGAGTTTGCCGCGTCGGGATCACAAAAACGCCCAAGATTTCCTTGCCGCGGGCCAACGGGTCCCCGTCAACCTGATCGGGATTGGTATACCTGGGGTCGGGCCGCCACCGACGCGTGGTTGGTGCCTCACATTTTTGACCCCCGGTGGGTGGGCCAGGCCGCCCCGAGGGGACTATCATTAAGCCTAGGTTGCAGCAACGGATCCGGGTGTTAAAATGCCCCGATGGGAAGGGAGTCAGAGAGGGTGTCGCTGTTGACGTGCCGTTTGTGATGATCAGGCACTTGGACAATGCCAACAAGGGATTGTTGGTTTTGGGCGGCCCATCAGGATGTGGGTATCGGGCCTGATGGATATTGTGGTCACTTGCGTTTTGCATCCCGATCATCGCCCCACGGCGGTAAGCGAGCAGGAGTCTTGGTATGGCATCGCTTGTAAAAGATTTAGTAGAGGCCGGGATCCATTTTGGTCACCGCGCGACCAATTGGAACCCTAAGATGGCTCCGTACATCTTTGGCAAGCGCAACAAGATCCACATCATCGACGTCAAATCAACGGTCAAGGGCTTGCTGCTGGCTCGGAAATTCCTCACACGTGTGGTAGGACAGGGCAAGGATGTGCTGTTTGTGGGCACCAAACGCCAAGCCCAGGGGTGCATCGAGAAATACGTCCCCGATACAGGCATGCACTATGTAACCGAGCGCTGGCTGGGGGGAACGCTGACGAATTTCCGCACGATCCGGGAGCGTCTCAAGCGGCTCGAAGAGCTTGAGCACCTCGAAGACAGCGGCGAGATCAATACGTATTCCAAAAAAATGGAGAGCCACCTCCGCCGGGAAAAAGCCAAGATCCTACGCAACCTCAGCGGTATCCGGAACATGAACAAGCTGCCCGGGGTGGTGGTCGTGGTCGATGTCACCCGCGAGGTCAACGCCTTGAAGGAAGCCAGGAAGCTGGGCATCCCCACCATCTGCCTGATTGACACCGACTCGGACCCGGAGCTGGCCGACCTGCCGATCCCAGGCAACGACGACGCGATGCGGGCCATCGAGGTGGTCATCAGCCAGCTGTGCGCCGCGGTCATGGAAGGCAAGAACACGCGTGCCGCCGTGGCCGAAGGCAAAGACGACACCCAGGCACCAGCCGGCGAGTCCGACGCCTCGGCACCCCGCCGAAGCTCGCGCGCCCAATACCGCGCAGTTGAACCGGAGCCAGGCCTGGCTCCGGGCGACGCCCCATCCATCGATCAACCCGCTAGCCAAGCGGTCGCCAGCGCCGGGGGGGAGCAGGTTTAGACCGATCGCAACCCCTCATCGGGTCACGCGATTTGGCCTAGCGGGGGTCAACCACGATCACCCATTTTTTTTAGGAGAGACCGCCATGGCGATCACCGCCAAGGAAGTGATGAGCCTTCGCAAGAAAACCGGCCTGGGGATGATGGAGTGCAAGCAGGCGCTGTCTGAGGTCGGCGGCGACCTGGACAAGGCGGTAGATCTGCTGCGGCAGCGTGGGCTGGCGCGCATGGACAGCCGCAGTGACCGCGAGTCCTCCCAGGGCCGCGTCGCCGTGGCGATCAACCCCGACCACACCAAGGCCGCGATCATTGAGATCAATACCGAGACCGATTTCACCGCCGGAAACGACGCGTTTAAGACGATGATGGACGCCGTCGCAGCCGAGGCACTCAAACAGCCCGCCGGCGATGCTCAGAAGAACGACGCAATCCAGGCTGTGATCGACGAGGTCCGGCTGACCACCAAAGAGAACGTGCAGTTCGCCCGCGGCCGGGTCTTGGGCGGGCAAGCGGGGTCCAAGGTCGGCAGCTACGTCCACTTCACGGGGCAGATCGGTGTGGTGGTTGAGCTAGAGACCAGCGGGGCCGATGTCAGCGATGAACTGCTGACCAACCTGTGCATGCACGTGACCGCGGTCACCCCGGCTCCCATCGCGGTGACCGAAGAGGGTGTGCCCGACGAGGTGATCGAGAAAGAGCGGCAGATCGCCCGCGCCCAGGCCATCGAGCAGGGCAAGCCCGAGCAGATCGCCCAGAAGATCGTCGAGGGCAAGGTCCGTAAGTTCTACGAAGAGCACGTGCTGGTCAAGCAAGCGTTCATCAAGGACGACAAGCAGCGCATCGCCGACCTGCTGCCCGCCGGCGTGGCGATCAAAGGGTTCGTGCGGTACCAGCTGGGTGATGGTTAGGCTCGCTTCCCCTCAAAAATAGGTGATGCGCCCCCGGATCAAGCCCGATCCGATCGTGACAATCTCGCGACCGGCCGGCGTGGGTGGGCCGCACGCAAGGGCAGATATACCAAGCCGCGATCCGGTTGACGGGGTCCCGGTCGCCCGTGTCATGGAAATCGTGGGTGTTTTGGTGATCCCCACGCGGCAAACGCATACCCGATGGGTATCCGATCCGGATCCAGATTAGGCTACCGCCCTTCGCCCGTTGGGTGGCCCAGGACCGATAGCTTCTCACGGGCCCACTGGAGCCAATCCGAACGGGTATCACGCATCAGCAGGTCGCTTAGCAACGATCGGAGCTCCTCCCCGCGATCACCCCGCCGCAGACGCACACGCGCGAGGTTGCCAATAAAGTGCGGGTTGTCCGGCTGGAGGCTGCGCGCCTTGCCGTAGGCGGTGACCGCGTCGTCGAACTTGCCCACGGCTTCAAAGACCAGGCCCAGGTTGTTGCGTGGCTGAGGCTGGTGGGGCATCAGCTTGATCGCGTACTGAAACTCCCAGGCTGCGAGGTAATACTTGGCTTGGTGGTAGTACACCTTCCCCAGGTTGTTGTGTGCCGGGCCAAAGGTCACGTCGGCTTCAAGCGCATCTTTGAGTGCCTGCTCGGCTTCGTCGTATCGCTGTTGCTGGATCAGCTCGACGGCGTAGTCGTTGGCCTGCTTGGCCTGTTCCATGTTGCGGCGGGGTTGCTTGCCGATGGTTTGGTAGTCACCCTCGTTGCCCGTCTGTGTGGCGCTGCAACCCAGTGCGCCCAACACGGCCACAACAAGGACCGCCAGCCCAAGGCCACGGTGGTGTTCCGATCTGTGTCGTTGATGGTTCATCAAACGTACCCCTCTATCTAAAATTAAATCAACGTTGTGATGGATCGATCGAATACATCACGCCCCTGGTGTAAGGGCATTTTCTATTATACCCACAAGCTCAACACCCCAAAGGGTGCTTGCTGAGGGTTACGGTGCATCGACCAAGTACGCGACCGTGATCTCTGCGTTCCACGCCGACCCGCTGTCGCTGCCTTGGGGGGCCGTTAGCCGAACATCACCCACGCGCAGGCCTTGGTCCGCACCGGTCGCGGCGTGCAGGAAGGTCACTATCTGCTTGAGCGTCACGCTGTGCAGCAGCACCTGGGTGGCTTTCTGGACATAGGTGCTCTTGCCCACCCGCCGATCGGGTTGGGGCCAGATCCGCATCAGGCTTGCGATCGGGATCTGTGCCGACGCCGCGGCCCGTTCCAGGTGGCGTACCAGCTCGTTGAGCTGCTGGGGTTGCGACCCCGAAGCCGACCGCCCCTGCCTCAGCTGCTGGATCCCCGAGGTTAGCCGCTGACACACCGCCCGGTCATCGGTCGCCGCGACCGCGGCCTCGTGGCTGGCTGCCAGGGTGGCGTAGCTCCAAGCCGTGAGCCACAGCAGCCCGATCCCGATAGCGCCTAACAAGATCAAGTTTTTGTGCGTCTGCGTCATGGCCGGCCCCCGCTGGCTAGGCTTGGCATCCCCGCTTGGATCGTGCCCACCAACGTGAACCCCACCACGCCCCGGCTCGACAGGTTTTCGGTTCGCGGCGGCTCAAAGTCAAACCGATCGGTGCCCGACAGGGAAGCCGCGATCACGTCCGCATCCCCGTGTGACCGCACCTGGCCGGCGAGGTGGATCTGGTCTCCGGTCAGGCGCAGCTCCAGGATCCTGAAACGCCGATCGCGGGGCAGATGCGCCAGCAGGTCACGCAGCACCAGCAACCCGTTGCGCTGCGTAGGCATCTGGTCAGAGCCCTGGTGCAGCTCACGCAGCCGCCGCTGCTCGCTGACCAGCCGCGCTTTGATGCTCATCGGCACCGGCCGGCTGGGAAACAATTCTTGAAACACCGCCCGCTGCTGACCCAAGGCCTGGGTGGTGATCTTGTCGTACCCGTTGGCCCGCCACAGCATCGCGCCGTTGAGGCACAATAAGAACGCCACACCCGCGGCGATCGCCCCCACCAGCGCCGGGCGTATGCGTCGCAGCCGATCCTTCACCGCCACCGCACCGCGGCGTAGGTTGATCCAGGGCGTCGACTTGCCCGCCAACACCTCATCCGCCGCGACCACCGCCAGGGTGTGCATCGGGTCGGTGCGACACGACACCACGTCCACCCCATCGAGCTTCTCTAGCCGACGCTGCATCGGCTGGCCAATATCACACGCCGCCACCCGTAGAGGCCCAACGCGACCCAACGCTTGGACCCCGATCTGCACGGCGAGATCGTCGCCGCTGGGTGAGATCATCTGCCAACCCATTGTTTTGGCATCCTGATCAAGGATGAACAGGTCCAGATGTGATTGGCTGCCCCAGACCAGCAGATCGGCTTGATCATGGTTGGGGCCCGCTACCCATGCCTGCAACGCCAGCAGAGCGGTGGGGCAAACAACTTCGACGCAGAGGCCTGCTTCATCAAACGCTTCAAGCCACCCGGCGATCCGCGATACCTGCACGCACACACCCAGGGCCTGGTCTTGGACGGATATAAAGTCAGCGACGATTTCCTCGGCTGCGATCGGCAGGTTCTCTTCCAAGCGGTAGAGCATCGCTGACTCAGTGCCCTGCCTGGGGAGCTCTTGCGTATCGATCGATGCACACAAGCACCACGGCGAAGGGATCGCCAACACCACCGGTTGGCCCGCGGTGTAGCCCAACTCCTCCAACGCCGCTAGCAGCTGCTGGGTCAGCGGCTGGGCAGGCTCATCCAAATTTGACGACACGCCCACCACCTGCGGGCCGTCCGCACCCATGGCCCCCACCCGCCAGCCGTCGTGAGACGCCAGGATGACAAACCCATTCGCGGCCATTACGGCTGGCCTTTCTTTTGTAGCTTCAGGTCCACGGTCCTGCCCGAGTAGCGCATCGATACGTTTTCTTGGGTGATGTCCAACACCTCGGCCCCATCCACGCGCTCGCCGATCGCCTTGAGCTCGACCTTGCCGGCCTTGGTAATAAACATCGCCATCGACCGGCCCGGTTCGACCACGGTCCCGGCCAGCTTCACCCTCAAGGGCGGCCCCCGCTTCACCGCCGGCCTGCGCGCTGCTGCCACCGGCGCAGCGGGCTGGTCATACAGCGGCCGACGCAGGTCCAGACCCCACACCGATTGGAAGCTCGACAGCGGTGGGAATGCAGCGACGTGCACCTCTGAGGCGTCCGTCGAGATCGCGGTGTGTCCCACTTCGGTGCCTGGGGTCTCGTACGGATACCACCACACCCCAACCCACAACACGACCGACCCCAGCGTGAACACGCTGGCTGTCGCCCACAAGCATGATCTGAGTCTGTGTGCCGTCATTGTCTACCACGCAAAGGTGTAAAACACAGCGTCAGCTGCGTCATCGCTGTTGCGATCGTCGCCGTCACCCTCTTCGTCGTTGACGCTGGCATCGGCTTGGCCAGGCTCGGGTACGTTAGCGGGATCATCATGATCAGCATCGGCGTTGCCTGCATCAGTGGTGTCCGACGCGGCTTTTGCTGGGGTATTGTCTGCTTCATCCGGCTCTGAGTTTGAACATTTCTTCTGATTGACCACCAGCTGACGCCACGCCCGGTGCGGCCCTTTGACAACAACCCAAGCGGAGTAGCACGACGATTTTTCAGTGAGCCGTTGGGCCAGCTCCTTCTGGGCCTCGGTGCTCAGATCAAGCTGTTTCAGGGCAGCATCCAACTTCATATTAGGCTCCCGGGCCCGTGCAGCGATCAACCCCTCAATTTTACCCACACCCAGCAGGCCAAGACAGGCTTGCTTCAAAACAGCCTCAGGCGCACGGCGGAAGTTGACCCGCCCATCGCCCCAGCAGGTGACCAGATCGACCGACGCTGGCGACTGCTCGTTGCGATGGGTCAGCTGCCCTACCGTCGCCTCGGGGAACACCTGCCCCAGGCTCCCGATCCGGGGCAGCGTATCCCTATTCAGTGGGTTCGATAGCTTGGGCAGCGGGGTTAGCCGCACCTTGATACCCCTCTGGGCCGACTGACGCACCAATTTTTTAACCGCCTGCTGCGTATCCTTCCGCCCGCGGCGTTCGTAGAGTTCTGCGGCATTGAGCTTGGCCTGCTCATCGGCGACGGTCAGCTCAAACGTTTGGCCCCCTAGCGTGATCGATTGGGTCAGCCGCGCCACCGGTTGGCTGGTTTCTTCCTCGGCTTTTGCCAGCAATTTTTCGGCTTGATCCAGCAGCACCTTCTGGCAGCTACGCACCCCCCATCGGGTTTGGAGCTCGGCTTGCGCGTCGCGTGCCTGCACCGCCCGGTAGGCGCTGGCGCGGCTCACACCCACCAGCGCCACCCCAGCCACCGCCACCAGGATCAAGGCCATCAGCAGCGCATAGCCGCCGCCAACCCGGCGTTGTGCCGCGAAGCGACCACTTACGCTACCGCAACACGATGTGATGTTCGACCTCTGATTCATTAGCGTTCAATCTTTCCGCGGTGTTCACGCTCAACACCAGCCGCAACCGATCCGGCACCGCGCTGGGCTGTGATAGCCAAACACCCCCCATCACGGCCCCAGTTATACCAGTCCCGATCAGGTTTACGGGGTCCAGTTCGTCTGCGGAAGGTCCATTTTCGGTGTTCTTGTGTCTTCGACGCGGCAAACTCATACCCAATGGGTATAATCCTAGATCAACCGAATCAGGTTCGAGCCGGATCGCGTCCACCCCGCACCCCACCAGCTCCGACCATGTGTTGCGGTTAGTCAGCTCATCGAGGTGTGTCTGACGCCGCGTCAGCCACGAGCGATCACCCCCCATCACCACACGGTACTCGACCCGCACCGGCCTGTGGGCGGCGCTACGACGGGCCACGCGATCGTGTTGCTCTTGCGTGCGGAACACACCACGATCCAGCGACCCGTAGCCCTCCATCACAACCTTGTTGCCCGTCTGCCACACCCGCTGGGCATGCGACAGGTCGCGTTGAATCATGTCTACCGCAGCGTGCTGCCACGCTTGGCTGGCCTGTCGCCGGTGGATCGCGTCATCGAGCCCAACCGAGCCCACCACGCCCAGCACACCCAGCATCAGCACCGCCATCAACGCGGTCGCAGCCAGCAGCTCAACTGTTGTCATCGCTTTGTGCATCGGCTTGTGTCTCACGTTCGTTCTCTGAAGCCGCAGTGGGCAGCACCACATCGACCGTCGCCCACGGCGACTCCGTCTCCGCGGTTTGGTGCCCGCCCAAGGGCAAGATCTCTAACCGCACCACCCGTCCCCCGATTGACGCCGCCGCATCATCGGGTAGCTCGTGGGTACGCCACGTCAGCTTTTCCCATCCCGGCACATCGCCTGCGCCCGACACGGGCAACCCTTCGGGTGCACGCCACCATTGGGCCAACAGCGCATCGGCCGCCGCCACCGCTTCTAGCTTTTGGTTGGCCTTCACCCACTGCCGGGTATACGCCACCCTCGCTAACACCGTCGCCGCCAGCAGCGACCCGAGGATCGCCAAGCCGGCAATCACCTCGATCAGTGTAAAACCGTTTGGATGATAAAAGGCTCCCGCGACGAGCCGCGACCGCAAGGGAGCGGAGTATGGATTGTCACACATCTCACACATCTCACACTACGCCCCCACCAACCCCAACGCTTCTTTAACCCCCTGCTCGCGGTCCATGGCGATCACCTGACCGGTCAAACCGACGACCACGACCCATTGCGACTCGCCGCTGGGGCCCGCGACCAGCACCGCATAGGTTGGCGTGTGTTGCTGGGCGGTGCAGGGCAGGGTGACCTTGCCCGAATCAACCCGACGGTGCGCGGTGACCACCCGTTTCATCGCAAACCCGTGGGGCAACCGCACGCGGTGGCTCTGAGGCTTATTGGTCTCAAGGTCGACGCGCACCGCGGTGCCCGCGGTGAGGTCAAACCTCAACCCCACCGGCCGATCAAAACGCATCGCGTACCCACGCGCCTGCTGATCGATCCAGGCCAACCGACCCACCGCTTCTTCCATCTGCGCCGACCGGAACCAATCGATCGGACGCAGCGCCGTCGCACCAGCCAGCAGCCCAATCAGCACCACCACAACTGCCACCTCGATCAGCGTAAAACCATATGACATGCGCACCGCGACAACTCGATCATCGGGTGCCACTGGCGGCTTGTCCGCCAGTGATAGACCCAACGGTGTTTTCGGATCAGACCTATTCTTCTTTTTCAAGGTTCTCACTGGTGATGTCCTGGTTGGCGTCCTCGCCACCCTCCCGCCCGTCCGCGCCGTAGCACAGCACCTCATAGGGCTCGTTGCGTCCCGGCTGGTTGTATTGATAGGGCCGCCCCCACGGGTCTTTGGTGTTCTTCAATGGCAGCACCGCCAACCCCTCGTCGTTCCCGGGGTAGCGGCCCTTGTCGGCGTAGAAAGACTCAACCGCGTTCATGATCGTGGCGATGTCCGACCGGGTACGGTTCTGCTTGGCCTTGTCGACGTAGTCACTCACCTTGATCGCCACCGCACCGGCCAGCAGGCCGATGATCACCACCACGATCATCACCTCAACAAACGAAAACCCCCCCGCATTCCGGGGGTACCGGGGGCTCCGGGGGTGGTGTGGGTCATAGCACATTGCCAGCCTCCAGGATAGGCATCATGGTCGCAAACGCGATCAACCCAACGATGACCGCTAACAAGAGGATCAGCACCGGCTCGAGGATCGTGGTCAGCTGCTGGGAAGCCGTGGCCACCTGCCGGTCGTAATCGATCGCTAACCGGTCGAGCATCTCTTCAAGCTTGCCCGACTGCTGGCCCGCGGCGAATACCCGCACCGCCGCCGACGGGAACACACCGGTTTCCTCCAACGCCTGGGAGATATCCTGACCCGCTGCGATCGCCGACTCGCACCGCTTCATCGCGTTGCGCAGCACCACGTTCCGGGCGGTCGCGCCCGCGATCTGGATCGCCTTAAGAAACACCACGCCGCTGTGCATCAGCGTCGAGACCACCAGCGATACCCGAGCGATGTTCTGCTTGCGGATCATCGGCCCCACCAGCGGGATCCGCAGCTGGAACCGGTGCCAGCGCAGCCGACCCGTTTCGCTCTGGATCAACGCGCCCACCCCGGCGACCAACCCCCCAACCACAACCAAGATCAGCCACCACCAACCCAGCAGCAGGTCGCTAGCGCCCTTGACGATCCGGGTGGCTAGCGGCAGCTCGTGCCCGGCTTCGAGCAGCGTATCCAGCAGGCTGGGCACCACAAACGTCATCAAGAACAGGCTCACCCCGATCCCCGTCGCCATCACCATCAGCGGGTACATCAGCGCGGTGGCGACCCGGTTCTTAAACTGCAGCGACCGTTCCTTGAATTCTGCTAGCCGCTCCAACGCGGTCTCTAACGACCCCGAGTTCTGCCCCACCTCGACGATGCTCACACACAGCGAATCGAACACCATCGGCTGCTGGCCCATCGCCTCGGCCAGGCTCTTGCCGCTGGCGATCTGGTCCCGCAGCATCAGCAGCACCGTGTGGAACCGGCCCTTGTATTGCTTGGCGATCGTGTCGATCGCTTCCAGCAGCGGGATCCCCACGCCCAGCAGCGTGGCCAACTCCCGTACAAACGAAACCAGCGCCCCCTTGTGTCGCCCCGAGGCGATGGCCCATGGCCGCTTGGCGCTACCCACCTTACCCTTCTGGGGCGCCAGCCGCTGGATCGTCATGCCTTGGGCTCGCAGCAAGTCACGCGCCTGACGCGGCGTGTCGGCCACGATCGTGCCGTTCACCAACGCCATCGATTGATCCATCACCTTGTATGCAAATACCGCCATCTCAATTCAATCTCAGATCACGGCGACAACCGCCCGTCTGCCTGCGATTCGATCCGTGTGCCACTGGCGGCTTGTCCGCCAGTGTGAATGGCCTGCATCAACCGGTTTTTTTTAGCACTGGCGGGCAAGCCGCCAGTGGCGCACAACCCATCAACTCACCGTCCGCGTGATCACCCGCGCCACCTCATGGGTGGTGGTGACACCTTTCAACATCTTAGCCGCGCTGTCCTGGGCTAGCGTCTTCATCCCTTCATCGATCGCGGTGGCCTTGATCTGAGACGCGGTCGCGCGCGACTGGATCTGCTGACAGATCGCGTCGCTGACCACCAGCAGCTCAAACACACCCACGCGCCCCCGGTAGCCGCTGTTGCGGCAGGCCTCGCAGCCGGCGCCCTGCCGCATTGTCCCCAGGTCTACGACCCGGTCAGGATCGACCCCGATCTTCTCTAGCTCCCCAGCTAAAGGCACATAAAGCTGGGCACACCCGGCGCAGACCTGCCGTACCAACCGCTGGGCCATCACCCCGATCACCGAGCTGGCCACCAGGTAGGGCTCGATCCCCAGGTCCAAAAGCCGTGTGACGGCGCTGGCCGCATCGTTGGTGTGCAGCGTGGAGAATACCAGGTGGCCCGTCAACGCCGACTGGATCGCCATCACCGCGGTCTCCCGGTCGCGGATCTCCCCGACCATGATCACGTCCGGGTCCTGCCGCAGCACGCTGCGCAATCCGCTGGCGAACGTCATGCCCTTCTTCTCGCTGACCTGCGTCTGGCTGACGCCCGCCAGCTGGTACTCGATCGGGTCTTCCAGTGTGAGGATATTCCGCTCGCGGCTGTTGATCTCCGAGAGCGTGGCGTACAGCGTGGTGGACTTGCCGCTGCCCGTAGGCCCGGTGACCAACACCAACCCGTGCTCCGAACCCGCTAGCCAACGGAACTGCTCCAGGCAACCCGGGTCCATCCCCACCTCGTCGAGCGAGAACAGCGTCGCGGTCTTGTCCAGCAACCGGATCACGATCCGCTCACCAAAACTCGTGGGGATCGACGCGATCCGCAGGTCGATCACCCGGTCGCCTACCTGCACCGTCGTGCGCCCGTCTTGGGCCAGGCGTTTCTCAGCGATGTTCATCCGCCCCATGACCTTGACACGGCTAAGCACCTCTTCCTGGACCGCCTTGGGCAGGTCGAACATGTCATACAGCACCCCGTCGATCCGCATGCGCACGGTGAGCTTGGTCTCGTACGGCTGCACGTGCACGTCCGAAGCCAGCAGCTTCACCGCTTCAAACAGGATCATGTTGACCAGCTTGATCACCGGCGCCCGGCTAGCGACATCCAGCAGATCCTCCTGGTCTTGGAGACGCTCCACCTCGTCGAGCACATCCCCGCGGTCGAGCTTCTCGATCACCTCTTGGGCCTGGCTGTTTTTCTGCTGGTAGGCTTGGTTGATCGCGGCGGCGATCTGGTCGGCCGGGGCGAGCACGGGCTTCAACGCACAGCCCAGGTACCGGCCCAGCACATCCAGCTGCGACCAGGCCTTAAGCGATCCGATCGCGACGATCATTTGCCCCTGTCCGTCCTCCGACAACCCCATCACGCCGTGCTGGCGCGCAAAACCGATCGGGACCTGCTCAACGAACGGACCAGCTGGCTGGTACTGGGTGAGGTCTTGAACAAATGGAATCCCCAGCGCCTCGGCCACCGCCGGCCACAGCAGGTGCGGGGCCGGCTTGGCTTCATCGGCCCATTGCAATACCGATTGATCGGTGCCCCGCTCCGGGACACCCCAGGCCCCGCCAGACCCGGCCGCCAACCGATCCAGCACCGATACCACTTTGTCCGAGATGCTCACCATATCCACGCCACGGGTTTGTCGATCAGCGATTAGTTCATCAGCAGCGGCTCGCTGGTGGGGTATTCACCCGGCATGCCCGCCGCGGTCAGCTCACGCTCGGATAGGAATTTGAGGCCTTCAAACCGATCATCACGCAGGATCAAGGGCTTGATAAACACAAAAAGTGTCTCTTGAGAATCTTCTTCGGTGACATTACTAAACAGATACTCCAGCAAGGGAAGCTCGCCCAGCAGCGGGACGCGGTTGACCGTTTTGCTGTAATCCTTGCGCCTTAAACCGCCCACGATAATGGTATGCCCATCGGGCACGGTGACCTCGCTTTCGATCGAATCGGTTTTCCGCGGCGCGGGGATCCCACCCGAGGGCGAACCGCTGAAGCTGTTTAACGAGATCTCATACTCCAAGCTGAGATGGTCACCTTCGCTGATATGGGGGGTCACCGTGATCGTCGTGCCCGCTTCAACAAAACCTCCAAAAGAGGTCTGCGTGGGGTTGCCCTGCGTGATGGTGGTGTTCTCCGTGGGCTGCTCCTCAACACTCGACAGCGAGCCCGTGGCGTTGTCGTTGACCAGCAGCCGCGGGGCCGAGACCACCCGTGCGTTCTTGTCGGTCTTCAATGCCTTGATCACGATGTCGGCGATGTCGGGGCTTAGCACCACCCCGTTGAAGCCCAACCCGGGTGTCAGCGTCAGTGTCCCGGTGCTGGCGGTGTTGCTGGTGTCGCTCAACCCAAACGAGGTAAACGCGATCGATTCGGCGTCACCGGCGGTGTGCTTCTTGGCCACCTCGATCCCAAACCTCAAATCATCGTCCGAGGTCACCGTCGCGATCGTCACCTCGACCAGCACCTGCGGCCGGCGGACGTCCAGCATCCGGATCAGCCGCTCGTACTGACTCTGAATATCCGGTGGGGCCACAACAATGATGCTGTTGGTGTTGGTGTCGGCGGCCACCGTGGCTTGCTTCGTATGCACCCCTTCTTGGATCGGCCGCAACGGCTGGCCGGTGTCTGCGTCATCGTCGAACAGCGAAGATGGACGCTGCGGTTCACCGTCGCCAGCGCCGGGTTGGTCTAAACCCGTCTGCCCCGTGGCGTCTTGCGTGGGCTGGTGGCCGCCTGCCACGCTTACCCCCCCCAACCCCTCATCGGTCTCCAGCGCACGGATGGTTTCAAGCACGTCGGCTGCGGTGGCGTTCTCTAGCTTGTAGACCCGGATCGGGCTCTGGGATTCTGGTGCGGGCACATCCAGGTCAGCCATCAGCGACCGTATCTTCTGGTGGACCTCGCCCGTCGCGGCCACGACCAAGATCCGGCCATCCTGATCCACCGCAGACCGGTAAAGCCGTTTGGCCTTCAGCGGGCCAATCAGCTCTTTGGTCAGCCGATCGATCCGCTCCGGGGAGGCGACCTGAAACTGATAAACCCGCGTGGTCAGGCCAAGCGGCACGTCTAACGCTTCAATGACGTCCAGCCCCTGATCCACCCGGTGCTGGGTGCCCACCAGCACAACCTGGTTGGTGCGTTCGTCATGGGTGACGTCTAACACCTCGGTGGGCTGGCCCGCCCCGCCCTGGGCACGCAGCTCAGCACTGAGCTGGGCCCGGATCAGCCGCAACGCCTGCTGGGCTAGCTGCGCCGCTTCTTGGTACTCGATCGGGACAAACTCCACCACGATCTCTTGGGCCGGCCGATCGATCAAGCCGATCAGCTGGGTAATCCGATCCATGTTCGACGCGTAGTCGGTCACCACCAGCAAGCGGTGTTCCGTGATCTCCAGGCTGTTGGCCCCGGGCTGGGTCAGAAACGGCTTGATCAACTGCTCGACGCGTTTGGAATTGGCGAACTCAAGGGCAAACACCTGCGTCACCGCGACGCCTGGGGGGGCTTGGGCTGGGTCGTCGGCGTGCTGAGGCGTCGACGCGATCGCCAGCAGGTTCGCCGCGGGCACGATCCGCTTCCACCCGGGCTGATCGGCGTCCACCAACGCCAGGCCCTTCATCTTCAACGCGCTATCCAGCAGCCCCAGCAGCGAGCCCTGGGGGATCTTGGTCGGGGATTTGATCGTCACCCGCCGGTTGCCGATCTGCTCGTCGTAGAGGATGTTGATCTCCAGCCGCTTGCTGACATATTCAACAAGCACTTTCAGCTCTAGGTTTTCGGGGAAATTGAGCACAATCCCACCGGCGTCTGGTTTGGCGTCCTGCCCCTGCGTCGCGGGCGACCCCCCCAGCAGCGAAACAGCCACCCCAAGCACCCAAGCACACCACATCCAATGCCCACGATCCATCTTCATGGTCCTCTACAAATAATGTTCCAGTGTTATTTTAGTCCATTGCCCCACTGGTATGCGAAGATTTTATTAAATTTAAGGTTCTCGTCACACCAGCGGCCTGGGGGCCGCGGCTTGGGTTCTAGGCAAGGGCTGGCCCCAGCCTGGCGAGACTGCCTGCTTGTGTCCGCTGGGTGGAGCGCGCATAATATAGAAATAATTAATCCTAAGATCGACTAGGCAATAATCACCGGGGAATATTGTCCATCGCATCAGCTTATTTCCAACCCAACTACCGCCAACGCTCCTTCCCTCGGCTTGGGCCTGCTTTGGGCGTCTGTTTAGACGCCTAAGTAAGGCATCGCCGTTTTGGGGAAACCGGCCCCGGTTCGCCATTGAGTAGCAGGCGGCCCCACCGCCCAGCAGTGGATACCGATCCATGACCGACGAAGTGGATATCTATACGAAGCTGGAATCATCTTTATATGGTTCGTTGGTCCACGCGGTGACTGTCTCGGCTCCGATCCTCCAGGCCGATGCCACGGCGGTGCGTGTCTTTGATAGCCCCCATGGTTTGTACAACACCTATTACGTCGATACCCGCGGTGTGGAGGGGGATTCGACTGGGGCGGCGTCGCTGGCGGAATGGCCCGTATCAACCGGCTCGGTGTTTGAGGTTATCCGCGAACAATGGTTCCGGGATCAATCGCTTGGACCACGCCGTCTGATCCACAACGGAGCCGTCGTGGCGGCGGGTCACTTCCAACCGTTCGATGTGTTCACAACGGTCACCGATACGTTGTGCGTGGCGTTCCCTGTCACCAAGCCCGCCTGGGCGGCGTTGGTCTATCTGCGCTGTGACCCCCACGGGCCGTTTACCGACGACCTGGTCAACGCGCTAGACCGGTTTCGGCCCGCGCTGGTGCGGGTGATCCTGCACGGGTACCGGCGAGAAATCCTTGGGTTGAGCGCGGGGCCCGGCCCGGCCCAGGGCCAAGGCTTGATGACCCCCGCCCCAAGCCCCACGACGCTGCTAGCCACACTCAGCCGGACCGAGCGGCTGGTGCTCAACTACCTGCGATCCGAGGCCACCGAAAAACAGATCGCTGAGACGATCCACCGATCCCCCCACACGGTACACGTGCACGTCAAGAACATCTACCGGAAGCTGGGGGTCAACTCCCGCCGCATGCTCATGTGTATGTTCGATCAATACCGGTAACCGCAGCGATCCAGGGGGGGGATTTACCCGGTGGGGCCACCGAGCTTCGCCATCACTTGTTGCAGGTCGGACCAGACCTTCTTGCGGTTGTCCGGGGTGTAGGCCCGCAGCAGGTAGGCGGGGTGGAAGGTAGGCATGACCGGGATCGATGGGCCGCCCTGGGCGACCAATGCGTCAAAATGGTGCCACGTGCCGCGGATCGCGGTGACACCCTGGGTGGTGTTGAGCAAGCGCTTGGCTGCGGGGCCGCCTAGCGTGAGAATCACCTCCGGCTGGATGATCTGGATCTGACGTAGGAGGTACTCCCAGCAGGCGTCGGCTTCGGTCGTGCTTGGCGCGCGGTTGTTGGGTGGGCGGCATTTGACCACATTGGCGATGTAGACCTGTTCGCGCTCAAGCCCCATGGCCGCGATCTGCTTGTTGAGCAGCTGCCCAGCGGGCCCGACAAACGGCTGGCCTTGCTGGTCTTCGTGGTGGCCGGGGCCTTCGCCGATCAGCATCAGCCGGGCGTCGGGGGCGCCCTGGCCAAAGACGGTCTGTGTACGGCTGTCGCACAGCGCACACTTGGTGCAGACGCTGACTTCTTCCCGATCCATCAACGCCAACAAGTCAGCCTTGGCTGCCTGATCAAGCGGTGGCGCAGGGGCACTTGTTTGAACCGCTGGGGGTGGGTGGCCGGCGTCTGCAGCCGGTGATTCGTTGGGCGCATGCGATGCCGGCTCAGACCCGCTGGGCGGCAGGGTGTTGATGCCAATGTGATCACCGACCGGGACCGACGCCACGCCCAAGAGCCGATCGGTCTGGAGGTGCTGGTGCAAGACACGCTGGAGTCGGGGCTGAGTCATGGATGGATGCCTGCTACAGATGAATTTATACCAATCGTGAAAGCATTTGTGCACGCACCCTGTGCCAGCAGCAGAAAATGTCGGGGTTGTTCTAGGCTCTATCGGAAAACGGAAGCGTGTGCCACTGGCGGCTGGTCCGCCAGTGGCACACGAATCAAGCCACGAAACGAGTTTTCCGACAGAGCCTAGAATTCATGGGTCCAGGCCAGTGTGAACCCACCGAAGCTGTCTTTGTCGCGCTGTCCCTCGAACCGGCGTGACAAGAACGTTTGGGCGTAACCCAGCGTGAGTCGGTCCCAGTACAAGACGAACCCCACCTGCACCTCGCCGACCAAAGGTTCTGGGTCGACGCTGTGGCTGGAGCTGAAGTTGCTGCCTTCGAGGAAGGTATCGTGCTCCACGGCTTTGCCGCCAAAACGGGCAAACAGATAGGCCCCACGGTTGTTGTGGTGCGTGGCGGTGGCGGCCACGGGGTCTTCGACGCTGCCGGGGCCAAAGTCATCGGGCAGGTTCACACCCGCCCGCACCGTGGCGCCGATGCTCAGGTGGCGGTTGATGGTCCCGAGGGTAAACCCGATCTGTGGGATCAGCTCCACCGCGGGTTGCGAGTCGTGCGTCAGGAGCGGCAGCCGCCACTTGCGGCGATACACCAGGTTCAGCCCCACTTCGTCGCGCAGCTGGTTGTCCCAGCCCTGTGGCTCGGTTAGGTCGCGTAGCTTGTGTATCGACCGCTGGGCGTCTTCGGCCAGCGATGAGGGCCCCACCAGGCCCAGGTCGATCTCGATATGATCAAAGGTGTCCTGCGAGGCACGCTGGAGGTAGACACCGCCATAGAACCACCCGGCGTAGGGCTGATCGTCGGGGATGAGGTTGGGGTTTTCGATCTCTTCGGGGGTATAGATGTTTTGCCCAATCGTGTACCCCACAGCGGTTTGAAGCCGGTCGTGATCGCCGGGCGCCCACGGCAGGTTCCGGGCGAGGTCGGCCCCCCAGCGGGGCTGATGGGTCACGGTGAGCCTCACGCCGTTGGTGTAGTGCCGATCGGTGGGGTGGTTCCGCTTGACGAAGGTGCCATCGTTTTCGAAGTAGAGGGTCAAGGTATACCAGCCCCGATCGGGTTGACGGGGTCCCGTTTGCCCGCGGCAGGGAAATCTTGGGCGTTTTTGTGACCCCGACGCGGCAAACGCATACCCGATGGGTATATACGGATCGTGTGTCGATGCGATTTGAGCGGTGAGTCCGTCGTCGCCATCGGCCAGCGTGTACACGGGCGTCGCGAACGCGGCAACGATCACAACCAGCATGAGACAGCCCCACCGTTTAGGCGCACCCCGATCCGGTTGACGGGCTCTAGCCCGCCCGCGAATGGGGCCCCGTGAACCTGATCGGGACGGGTATAGGTGCATCATACGCATGTAGAAAAGTTTGTTATCGATGCGGCTACCCAAAGAACCCGATCGCTCGCTCACGGTTGCGGCTCGCTGCGGGCGATGATTCAGGTACAGCGTTTAAGCCACCAGCCCCTGGAGTGACGCCAACCCAAGCGGTTCTTTGGTGAAGAACGGCTCGGCGTAGGCGGTGCCGATGCGGCTGCCCATGTACCCGTTGAGCTGCCGGATCCAGGTTACCACGCCGCGGTTTTTTTCAGGCATGACAAACTGTGTTTCGTACGCGAGGATCGATTGCTCTTTCGTGTCCATCTGCTGGGTGATCTCCATACAGAACGTGGGGTTGGCCACGTGGCGCAGGTGGGTGCAGTAGTAATAGATCAGCCACTTGGGGTAGATCGGGTCACCGGGCAGATCGGTCTTGGTCAGCTTGGCGTCGAAGCGGGCGTCTTCGACAATGCGCGTGGTCGCGCGGTGGTCGGGGTGGGCGTCTTCGGGGAACGGCAGGAACACGATCGACGCCTGGTGCTCGCGGATGGCGCCCGCAACCGCGTGTCGGGCTTCGAGCGTGTGCTGGACTTCGCGGTTGGGCAGGCCAATCAGCCGCCGCTGGACGCCGAGGATCTGGGCCGCGGCTGTCCACTCTTTTTGGCGCTGTTCAACGGAGCCGTGGGGCGTGGGCTCGCCGTTGGTCATGTCCAAGAGCAGCACGTTGTGGCCCTGTTGGGCCAGGCGCGCGATCGTGCCGCCCATGCCCAGTTCCTGGTCATCGGGGTGGGGTCCTACGACGAGGATGTTAGCCATGGTGTGGTCTCGGTCATGTAATCTCACTAACGATCCCCGACCGTGAGGGAGGGGGGTTCCGGAACGAAGAGCCCCGCTCCTTGGCAGTCGCGGCTCGTGTCACGACATCTTATCACGATTATTGCCCGTGCTTGACCCACTCCAAACACAGGCCACGGGCGGGCAGGGTTGGCCCAGCCTGGCGGCGATCGCGAGACGCCAAGACCCGGTCGATCACACCCGGCTCGAATCGGCCGCGGCCGATCTCGACCAGTGTGCCGGCGATGATGCGCACCATGTTGTAAAGGAAACCGGTGCCTTCGATGACGATGTGCACCTCCGGGTCGTCCGTTGTGACGTCACAACGCAGGACGGTGCGGATGGTACTCGATCGGCCGTGGTGTGCGGCGGCGAAGCCTTCGAAATCGTGCGTGCCGACCAGGCGTGCGGCGGCGGCGGCCATCGCTGCGATATCCAGCGGCGTCCAGCAGTGCCACACGCAGTGGCGCTGGTGCAGCGGGCGGCGGGCGGTGTTGTAGATCCGGTAGCAATACTGCTTGCTGGTCGCGTCGCTGATCGCGTCGAATGTATTGGGTACGGGCTTGGCGGCGAGCACCTCCACATCGTCGGGCAGCCGGCTGTTGATCGCTTTGGTGAGCTTCTCTAAAGGGATCGGCGTGGGCTGCGCGTCGAAGTGGGCCACCTGCCCCTTGGCGTGGACACCCGCATCGGTGCGCGAAGTGCCGACCAACGCGATCGGCTGGCGCAGCACGCGTTGGAGCGCGTCTTCGACCACGCCCGCGACGGTGCGTAGCGGCGGGCCGTCGGGTGGGGTCTGCTTCTGCCAGCCGTGGAAGGCCGTGCCGTCGTAGGCCATGGTGAGCTTGTAGCGCGTCACAGTGTCACAGCCAACACGACCCACAACCCCCGTTTGATCGCGTGGCAAGGCCTGCGACGCTAGCGCGGTGGGGTGTGGGTCCATCCCATTAGATTAGGCGCGCATGGCGTCGGGGTCCAAGCCGATGCTGACGCACCAATCGCGGTAGGCGATGGGGGAGATCTCGGATGGTTTGATCTCGCTGCGCCCGCCCCAGAAGACATTGGTATAGCTGACCGGTATCCCCACTGCGTTGAGGTGCTCGTCGATCGCGGTTTTGTGTCGCAGCAGCAGGTCCTTGTCGGTGCTGTGCGCGACCGCCATGATGTTGACGTTGCCGAATTCGGGGCCGGCTTCGCGCCAGTAGGCGTGTGTGAGGATGTGGTGTCGGCCGACCTCTTGCCCGGCTTCGATCTCCCGCCCCGGGGGCACCGCCCAGTGGAACAGCGCGTTGAATTTGGTGACACGCTTGCCGTCTGACAGCGGCTTGGCGTGCTCGAGGAACGTTGAGAACCGCCCGACCACCCCACGCTCGTTCAGTGAGCGGCTAATCTGGAGGAACGTATCGAGCGGGACCTGCGCTTCGGTAGCGCGTGGGGACCAAGGGTCGGGTTGGATTTCGTCAACATTCAATTCACGCTTCAGCGCCATCAGCACCCGCCACTCCAGGTCGTTGAGCTGGACGATATTCGTATCGATCACGCGCCCCGGTTCGTCGGTCTTGCTGCCGGGCTCGATGGTTTTGCGTCTCACGTGGCCGACGCCTAACGCGAACAGCCGCTTGGCGGGCATCAGCCGGTAGTGCTCGGCTCCGGTCTGCGAGATCAGGTAATCGCAGTGCTTGGCCATCGAGAAGCCCTGGGGGACCTTGAGCGTGGTCCATAGGCGGTAGCCGCTGCCGGGGGTCTGGGTGTCGGTTGAGCGGATCACCACGTGTCCGGAAAAAGGGTCTTGGCGGGACATGGTTTCGAACGCGGCATCGAGCTTGTCGGGCGCCACGCGCCAAGCGACCAACGCGCCGGGGGCGAGGTTGGTCGCCATCAGGGTCTGTCGCACGCGTCGGATCGTGCCCGCAGCCAGCATCGCGCGGACCCGATCCAGCACCGTGCCAAGCCCGACGCCCGACAGGTTGCTGATCTGCCCAAAAGGATCGGGCAAGAAGCCCTGGATGCGGTCCTCAGAGACCGCAAGGATCTGAGCATTCACGGGGTCATCAACCCCAATGGGGATCGCGGTGGTGCTCATGGGTGTTCCGCTTGTGGTTTTAATGGGCACCGATCGCTGCGTTGCGGTGCTCTGCGGGGCACACTCCGCTTAGCCCCAGGCACCCATGGCCCGTGGTTACATCGGTTTCTGGTCGATCGTCTGGTCGTAGACCGCTAGCAGTTTTTCTTTATCGAAGATCATCTCTTGGCGGGTGAGCCCAACGATATCGTAGGTATAGGTCAGCTCGATCGCGTCGACCGGGCAGGCCTCTTCACACATCCCGCAGTAGATGCAGCGCAGCTCGTCGAGGTCGAACTTGCGGGGGTATTTCTCGCGGTCGTCCCAGGGCGATTCTTCGCCCTCGATGTGGATGCAGTTGGCGGGGCAGGCGGTGGCGCACATGAAGCAGGCGACGCATTTGACGCGCCCGTCTTCGTCTCGGTTGAGCCGGTGCACGCCGCGGAAGTTGCCCTTGTACAGCCCGCCTTCTTCCACGGGCAGGTTGTCCCGGCGCTCCTCGGGGTAGCACATGGCTTTGTTGGCGCTGCCCCGGCCGATCGAACCGATCAGGTGCTTGAACGTGGTGCCCAGGCCCTTGAATACCTCGGGGAGGTACGAGATCTCCGAGGCCCCCAACGCGGGTGGTTCAACCAAGAGGATGTCTTGCTCGTTGATAGGCATGTTATGTGGCGGTGCTGTGTGTGTTTTTATTTTACGATGGTGTTCGTATTGTTCGGTTTATTGCCCGTGGCGTCAACCGATCGGACCCTAAGCCCATGGTGCTATGCGGTGGGGCCGCGGCGTTTGGTAGTCATGGCGGATACCGCTATCCCCAGCAGCATGGCTGTTGTGGGCTCGGGGATGGTGGTGGTGACCCCCAGCTGGGCGGCGGCGGCCATGAGGGTGTTGAAGTCGCCGTTGAAGTTACCCGCCAGCAGGCCGAAGTCGTTGATGGTGGTCATGCCGTCGCCGTCGAAGTCGCCGGTCTCCCACGTGCCGGGCTGGTTGAAGTTGCCCGCCAGCATGCCGAAGTCGTCGATGGTGACGATCAGGTCGCCGTTGGCGTCGCCGGGCGCGGTGGCCAGCAGGGTCAGGGTGTTAGGCGTGAGTGTATCGTAGAACTGGCCCAGCGCCATCATGGGCGAAAGGAAAGCGCCGTTGACCTGGGCGAACACGCCGCTGCGTGAGCCGTAGGTGAGCGCCTCAAACGTGTCGCCGTAATCGGGGACAAAGCCATCGATCGTCTCGATATCGAGCGTGCCGTCGAGCGAGACCGCGCCGGTGACCGCGACCACGTCGTGCTGTTGGTTGGGTGTTGTGCCGCCGACTTGGATCTCCATGGTTGCGGTGTCGGCGTGGATCAGGTCATCTTGGAAATTCAAGACACCCGCCGACAGACCGGGTCGGATCACGCCGCGGCTGACCACGCGTACCCCGAGTCGCCCGTTGCCTTCGATGACACCGGAGCTGCTGAGGTTTTGGCCGGCGAGCGTTGCGTTGGCGTTGTCTGGTGCGCCGGCTAGCCGCAGCACGCCTAGGGGGTCGAGCGTCCAGGCGTTGGTGGTGCTGACGTCGAGTGTGGCGTTGTTTTCGATGATGATTGTGTCGCCGTGCCCGCCTGCGGTATCGACCGATGCTGCGTTGAGGGTGAGTGTGTGGCCGGCGGTGATGGTGAGGGTGTGGTCGCCGTCGGTGTCGCCATCAAGGTCAAGCCCGGCGGTGGCGATTGTGGTGTCGTTGATGATGGTCGCGTTGGCGTTGATGCGTAGCAGGCCGTTGCCGGTGTGCGTCCCGCCGTGGTAGGTCGCGTCGGCGTTGATTGAAAGCACGGACCCGCTTTCGATGGTGACGTCTGCGGTATCGGCAAAGGTGGTATCGTTGTTGAAGTTGGCGGCCCCCGGTGCCTGCCCGATCTGCCCGACGCCTAAATCGCCATTGAAGGTGACGGTCGTGTCGATCTGCGCATCGCCGACGACAATGATCTTGCCGGTGGTGTGGACGGTGAGGCCTCCGGTGCCTTCAAACACGGGTACCTGCCCGTTGGCTTCGATCAGGCTCAGCGTGCCGTCGAGCCGCCACGCGGGCAGCACGGAGAGCGTGCCACCGTTGACGGTGACGGTGGCGTCCCGGCCGATGTCGCCCGCTGGCTCGATTGTGGAGGAGCTGATCGAGAACGTCACGCCGGGGTTGATCGTCATGTCGCTGGCGCCGTTGCCGTCCCAGTCGTAGGTGGCGTTGGCGACGGAGAAGTCGCCGACCACCATGACATCGCCGTCTTGCTTGAAGATGCCCGAGCCAACGGTTTGACCAGCGGCGTAGACGGTGTTGCCGTCGATTTCGAGTGTGCCGGCGGGCCCATTGGCCGCGATGTTGATCTGCGCGCCGTCGATCGTGGTGTTGGTCGAGGCGATGCGGGCATAACCGTCGATATCGACCGGGCCTTCGAGTGTGGTCGATGTTCCGGCGATGGTGGCCGCGTCGGTGGAGGTGGCCCCGCCTTGTAGGTTGAGCTTCCCGCTAGCACCCAGTATCCAGCCGTTATTGAAGGTAACCGTGCGGTCATCCCCGACGGTGATCACACCGTCGTAGGACCCTAGCAGCGCCCCGTTGACCACGAGGTTGCCCACGGTGGCGTCGACCTCGCCGGCGCCGCCGATGCCGTCGAGGTTCAGGAAGGCGGAGTTGGCGTTGATGGTGATCGTGCCATCAAAAGGGCGGATGAGCCCGCCGTTGGTAAAGTCGCCGTCGAATTCAACGACACCGTTTCCGGTCAGCCGGCCGCGCTGGCCGTCGGTGGTGCGGATGGTCAGGTCATCGCCGATATCGGCTGTGCCGCCTAGCAGGAACAGCTCACCGCCGTTGATGTTGAGGTCGTTGGCGACGACTTGGCCGCCCGTGGCGATGCGTAGGAAGGGTCGCAGCGCCGCGCTGTCGTGCTCGATGGTGAGGGTATCGTCGACGGTGAGCTGGTTGTTGAGTGTGGATAGCTCGCTGCTATTAGAGATCTCAAGGTTTTCGACGCGTCCGTTGGCGCTCATGGAGACGTTGTGTCCGAGTCGGATATAGGCATCGTCGGCTGACCCGGGGACCTGCCCGCCGAGCCAGTTGAAGCCGGTGTTCCAATCGGCGCCGCCTAAGAAGTCTTGGCGTGGTAGATCGACGGTTCCGTACTGGCCGGCGACGGCGATGGCCAGCATGTCGGTTGCGGAGGGCAGGATCCGGTTGCCACGGGGGATGGTGCCCATGACTGCGTCGACACCGGCCAGGTGCGCCCTGGGGCCGTTTGTGGCAGAGGGGTTGGCGAATTCACGGACCTTGACGTCCATGACGTTGCCGTTGACCTTATTGGGGTCGAGGTCGAAGTCGAGGTCGTCGGCCTCTCCGGTGTTGGCGCCGTTGGTGACACTGGGTAAGCCAGAGCTCATGCCGATGGCGTGGCCCATCTCGTGGAACGCGAGTGTGACCATGTCGGCCAGCGTGCCACCCGAGGGGTTGACTAAGACATTCCCAACCGGAGCGCCTTTGTACCCGGCTTCGAACACGCTGGGGGTGTTCCCCCCGAAGCGGTCGCCCTGATCCGAGGCGCTGAGGTCTTGGAAGAGGATCTGCTGCATGTTGAATTCTGAGTTGTCCTGGGGCGTGGGGTCCAAAAAGTAAGAGCTGTTGGGGTTGAATCGGAGGGTGGATTGCAAAACCCGGCCGTTGGTGTCCGAGATGACTTGGCTGGGGATGCTCTGGCCGGTAAAAGTCATGTCGGCGTCCCACCACCAGGTGATCTCGAGGGTGTGGGTGGTTTCGAAGACGTCTTCGTATCGGCTGGCGACGTGCTCGAGGATGGTCAGCAGCTTGGAGCCGTCGGCGTCGAAGGAGGGGTTTTCGGCGTTGAAGCTGCCCAGCGTGGGGTGGTTGGTTGCGCTAAGCGGCGTGAGGATGATATTCAGCGCTAAGGCGTGTGTGTTGGCCCCCAGGGCGGCGGCCCCGATCGCTAAAAAGGTGGCGGACCGCCTCAATTGGTTAAGCGTCCTAGAATCGATGACCCGGTGCATGTTTGTTGGGCTCCTTTCCGTGGGGCGGTTTAACCTTGCGGGTTGAGGTGTCTGTGTGTTGGGGTGTTGGGTGGCGCGTCGCCGACGCTGTGTTGGAAGCGTGGTCGGGCCAAAAGCCACAACATGCCTCGCTTCTTCTATAAATCGGAGACCGCCGTGTCACGCCAGGTGGGGCTACGGCGCTGTGCTGGGGTTTCAAGGCCCGATCGTATCTCTCCCCCCCCTTCTCTTTAACCACAAAAAGCTACGATCTGGCGGTATTATACTCACCGGGGGATGGGTTTGCCACGACAGAGTCATAAAATGAATGTAATGATGTATTTATAGATATTTTTTGGCTGCATCGAAGTGGCCTAATTTATAAAAACACCATGCCATGCACAAGTGGTGTGAGGCCATTCGATACGACGACCTGTGACGGGTATCACGGTCACGGTTCATGCTGTAAGTGGCCTGTTTATCACTTTTTTAGCTGGGGTGGGTCGTTAAGATATTGATTCAAGGGTAGTAAAATGGTTTGCGATCGGTCACCCATAGCGACGACCCACCCATGGGGCTAATGAAGCAGACTCAACCGCAGGTTTGGAGCACGCGTCGGCTATTGGCTTGGACAGCGGACCATTTCGCCAAGAAGCGGGTTGACAGCCCACGGTTGGCCGCGGAGATGCTGTTGTCGCATGTGCTGGGTGTGCCGCGGCTGAAGCTCTACATGGACCTGGACCGCCCCGCCAGCGCGTTGGAGCGTGCTACGCTCCGCCGCCTGGTCGAACGGGCGGCCGACCATGAGCCTGTGGATTACCTGGTGGGGCAGGCCCCGTTCTTTTCGATGATGTTCACGGTCTGCCCCGACGTGCTGATCCCCCGGCCCAGCACCGAGGCGGTGGTGGAGCACGTGATCC
Organism: Phycisphaeraceae bacterium; assembly: GCA_965223655.1. Classification (GTDB taxonomy): domain Bacteria; phylum Planctomycetota; class Phycisphaerae; order Phycisphaerales; family Phycisphaeraceae; genus CBDCXC01. The sequence continues at coordinate 259,367 of CBDCXC010000014.1, read as the reverse complement.
ACCATGCGCGGCGCACACCGGGTTTCAGCAGCCCGCTGGTGGCGGACATCGGCACGGGGTCGGGCGTGATCGCGGTAGCGCTGGCCAAACACTTACCCCATTGCCGTGTCGTCGCCACGGACACCAGCAGCGCGGCGTTGGAGATCGCACAAGCCAACGCTCAGGCTCACCATGTAACCGATCGGATCGATTTTAAGCTTGGTGATCTTTTTGAGCCGCTGTGCGGGTTGAAGGCGCATTACCTGGTCAGCAACCCGCCGTATATCAGCGACGCGCAGTGGCGGGCCTTAGACCCCAACGTCAAGCTCTACGAGCCGCCGTCGGCGCTGCGTGGTGGAGCCGATGGTTTGAAATACTTACGCCCGCTGATCCAAGGCGCGCATGGGTATCTCAATCAGCCGGGTCAGCTGGTGCTGGAGATCGGGTTTGGGCAGAAGCAGGCGGTGCAACAGCTCACCCAAGAAGCCCCGGGTTTAACGCATAGCCATGTGTTAGCCGATCACGAGGGCTTGCCACGCGTGTTGGTCGCGGACGGTGCGTAGCTTAGAAGCGGCAGGGGTTGCCTAGGATCTGCCCCAATACCTGTTTGGATATAGCGGCTAGCGGTCCTGCTCCTGTTGTTCTTGATCTAGCAGCGCTTCGACGTCTGACTTAAGCCGATCTTTGAGATCGGGTGAGTATCCCACGTGGATGCGGGCGATCTTGCCGTTGTGGATAATCACCGTGTGGGGGATGCCGTTGACCCCGTAGGCTTCGCCAACGCGGCCGTCGGTGTCCATCAGCACGGGCATGTTGAACTTTTTTTGCTTCCAGTAAGCGCGCGGCTTGCTGGGGTGCTCTTGGAGGTTGACGGTGTAGACCGAGACGGGTTTCTTGTTTTTTTTGGCCCAATCAGAAAACTGCTGGAGCAGCGGCAGGCCCATGCGGCAGGGCCCGCACCAGGTGGCCCAGAAGTCGAGCACGATGACCGGTGATTTGACCTTGTCGAGCCGGAAGGGCTTGCCCGCCATGGTCTTCAGCGTGAATCGAGGTGCGGGCTTGCCCTCCAGCGGGTGGCTGGCCTGGGTGGTCGGGCTAAGCAGGGTGATACCCAGCAATGCTGCGGCGAGCCTAGCCGATCGTTGTTGTGCCAGGGGCATAGTGGTTTTCCTTTATGGCGGTTCAGCCATCGACAGCTGGTGGTTGGTGGATCTTTCGATCATTTCCCACCACAATTTTAGTTGGTTTGCAGTTGGTCGGCTAGAGCACTAAGATCCGCCGTTCGTGCGCTGCGGGTTTTATGGGACATTATTGGGTATTAGGCGAGAAGCAAAATATGGCAAAAAAATCATTGATCCAACCACACGGTGGCCGGCTGGTAAACCGTCTGGCCGATGAACAGAAAGCGGCTCAGCTGCGGTCCCAAGCCCAGGGGCTGCCAGCCATTACCCTTAGCGCGAAGCAGGCATGCGACCTGGAGATGATCGCCATCGGCGCGTTTAGCCCGCTGGAGGGGTTTGTGGGCAAGGCCGATTTCGAATCGATCTGCAACAACATGCGCCTAGCCAGCGGTACGGTGTGGCCGATCCCGATCACGCTGGCGGTTGACGATGCGGTCAAGGCCACGCTCAAGGAAGGCCAACCCGCGGCGTTGAAGCACGCCGACGGCACGCTGATGGCGGTGATCCACATCCAAGAGATCTACCCGCACGACAAGAAGTTGGAGATCCCCAATGTCTTCCGCACCGAAGACGAAGCCCACCCGGGCGTAAAGGCGGTGGCCCAGGAGGGCGACTGGCTGGTGGCCGGGCCGATCGATGTCGTGACCGTCACACCCGAGAAAGAGCCGGGCGAGCAGTTTACCCAGCACCGCCTACCGCCAGCCAAGACACGCCAATCCTTTGAGGACCGCGGCTGGAAGACGGTGGCTGCATTCCAGACGCGCAACCCGATCCACCGGGCCCATGAGTACCTGACCAAGTGCGCCCAAGAGATCTGCGACGGCTTGCTGATCCACCCGCTGGTGGGCGAGACCAAGCCGGGCGACATCCCCGCCGATGTTCGGATGGCGTGCTACCAAGCGATCATCAAGCACTACTACGTAGCCGACCGCACGATGCTGAGCGTGATGCCCGCGGCGATGCGCTACGCCGGGCCACGCGAAGCCGTGCTGCACGCATTGGTCCGCCAGAACTACGGGATCTCCCACTTCATCGTCGGGCGGGACCACGCCGGCGTGGGGGACTACTACGGCACGTACGACGCCCAGCAGATCTTTGATGAATTCAACCCGGGTGAGATCTTGATCGAGCCCTTAAAATTTGAACACGCGGCGTACAGCAAGCGTGCCCAGGGGATGGTCAGCTCCAAGACGTTCCCCAAGCTCGAAGGCGATCAGATCTTCTTGTCGGGCACCAAGGTGCGTGAGATGCTCAAGAACGGGCAGCGGCCGCCGATGGAATTTAGCCGGCCCGAGGTGGCCGATATCCTGATCCAGTGGGCGCAGAGCGCGGGTTGATCGGCGAGCTTGCCGCAATGAAGCCTTACCCTCGAAACCATGGAGCCGCAGACGATGGCATCGCCCAATGACCGCAGATACAGCCAGACCCATGAATGGCACAAACCCGAGGATGGATTGGTCACCATCGGGCTGACGCGTTTTGCGGTGAATGAGCTGACCGACATCACCTATGTCGACATCACCAAATTACAGGGTGCGATCAACGCAGGCGAATCATTTGGCGAGATCGAATCCGTCAAAGCCACCAGCGACCTGTACTGCGGGATCGACGGTGTGGTGGTGTCGATCAACCACGAGGTTGTGGAAAACCCCGCGATCGTCAACCAAGACCCTTACGAGCGGGGCTGGCTGATCAAGGTCGAGCCCAGCGACCCCGTCCAGCTCGAGATGCTCAGCAGCGCCCGCGATTACGATGAAACACACGCGGGCTAGGCTCTGTCGGAAACCTCATTTCGTGGCTTGATTCGTGTGCTACTGGCTGCTTGTCAGCCAGTGACTCTCTCTCGGGTTTTCACACTGGCGGACCAGCCGCCGGTGGCACACGCTTCCGTTTTCCGACAAAGCCTAAACCCCAACCGATTCCCTGGTGAACTGATCGCCTACACCAATCATCCACCACGCCCTCCGGGTGTGGTGGATGATTTGATCCGCCACTTGGCGTTTAGTTCATGCTTGGTGGCGGGGAAGATCATGCGCCCACCGGGCAGGGCGCGCTTCAGGAATCGGCCGTCGGGGCTGTAGTGCGAGACGTGCGCTGCTTGCTCGGGGCTTGGCCGGGTGTGGAGGGTGAATGACCCGTCGTCTGCTTTTTCAATGCGGGTGGTGCGGTAGGCGATTTTCTGCTTGGCGGGGTAGTAGGCGTAGAAGCCCATGGCTTGGCGGGGCTGTGGTGTGGCCAACAGCAGCTGGTCGATCATCTGCACCTCGGCCTGCGAGAGGTACCCGGCCGGGGGTGTCTGCCACTGGTGCTCGTCGATCCCGCTTGGCCGCTCGAGGCTGACGGTGATCGTCCCCTTGCTGCGTACGCCGGTCTCGGCCCACGAGCTGGGTGGCTGCTGGGCAGCGGTGCGCGCAGGCCAAGGGCGCGCGGTGGTCCGGGTCGACCAGAACTCATGCCCCCGGTCATCGGAGACAAAGAAGTTGCTGATCGAGTCGTAGGCTTGGTTGCCTAAATGGATCCTGGACCGGACGTCGATGCGCACGCCCTGGTACCCCATCGTGGTGGCGGTTTGTTGTTTTACGGACATGTACCCGATGTCCGTGCCGTTTTCGACGATGCGCAGCCATTGCTCAGGCAGGATCGCCTTAGCCAATCCGGGGGGGCTAGCGGCACGCCAGGCCTGGGTGCGCTGCAGCTGTGTGGCGCGGATCTGATCCAGCTGCTTGGGGTCTTGGGCGTCGAAGCTGTGCACGACGGCTTCGTACACCTGGCGTGTGGTGTCGAAGTCATGCAGGTCGGCCTCGAGCTGGAGCACGGCGATGGTGCGGGGGTTGAGCTGGATCAGCGTCTGGCCCATAACCCACGCGTTGCGCTTGGGGTCGGGGATGCGGAAGTAGATCATGGCAGCGGGCCGGCCCGAGACCGCCAGGGGCTGTTCTTCTAGGATCGTCGCCGAGGGGAACCCCCCGCCGGTTTGGTGGATGGTGTTGGCCACCACCTGGTCCATGGGCAGGTCGATCAAGCTCTTCTTGATGTAAAGGCGGATGGTGTAGCCGGTGGGGCCGTAGATCCGCACCACCGCGTTGTCGGCGGTGTAGGCCACCAGGCGAGAGCCCCGCGGCGGCCGCAGCGAGATGCCGTGGGAGTGCTCCTGCCACCGCTGGGGGCTTAACCACTCATCGGCGTCTTGCGATTGCGCTGCGGCGGGGTGGGCCGCGAGGGTGGCGATGATCGCCGTGGTCAAGGCGATGATGGATGGGTTAAACCGAACCCTGTGTTTGATACCCCACGGCACGGCTCTGAAAGGGTCTGTGGTGTATGGCCGGCTGTCGGTGCGGGGTTGTTGTGTTGATTTGATGTGGCACACAGCGGCCATTGGCATGCTGCGACAGATCGGTATTGGCCTGCTCATGGTGTGTCCTGGCTGGGGGCGTCTTGCCGCCATTGTTCGAGCTTTGCCTCAAGCGTTGGGAAGATGGCCAGCAGCTGATCGTAGCCGATCCGTCGGGCCGACCAGCCGCTGCCTTGATTGGCGCCGGTGAGCTGCTTGGTGTGGTATCCGTTGACCTTGCCATTGGCGTCGAAGGTTAACCGGTCGGCGTCGAGGCTCATCATGGGGCGGATCAGCAGCTGGGGAGTTGGCTGGGTGGTGGGCTGATCAGCGGTAGCGGTGGTGCCCGGTGGCACACGTTGAACCCAGAAGGGCTGGGGCTGGTGCTGGCCGCGTGACATCCAGACCAAGGCTTCGCCGCCGCGATTGCCCTGCCAGGTTCGGGGGGCCAAGACCGGCCAGACATCTTCGAGCATGGGCAAGACAAACGCTGCGGGTGTGTTCACCGCCCACCGCTGGGTGGGTGGTTCGGGTAGCAAGCGATCGAGGCTCAGGTGGTGGTGCTGGTACCGCATCTTGTGGGCGCTAACGGCGCGGCGTGTGCCGGCGGGGTCGAACCCGACGCCCTGGAATTGGAGCCAGAACCGCGCGCCATCGGCGCTGGTGCGCCACTGCTGGTGGTACTGGACCTGGGCCTGCCCCCGGATTTGGATCATCCAGGATCGGCCGCGTATCGGCAGCGGGTCGCCGTCGACGCGTGGCAGGATCTGCTCGATGGTGCAGCCGGTTCGTTGACCGGCTTTTTCGATGAGGAAGTATTGTTCGCCGGGTTGCAGGTGGCGTGGGATGGCTTGGGTCTGCCAGTGGGTGATGGCGTTGCCCTGTGCGACCGCGGCCTCGATCGGTGCGCCAGCGCTCGCCTCGGCGTCGGCTGGGCTTTGGCGCAGCTGGTCTTCGACGCCCTGAATCAGAAGGGTGACCCACTGTTGGGCCAGCCTTAGGGAGCGGGACTGGCTAAGCACCTCAATCAGCAGACCCCGGCCGCGGCTGAGGCGGGCATACCAGACCTGCCGGGTTAGGGGTTGGCTTGGGGTTTGGAACAGGATCCGACAGGCTTGGGTGTTGGCGATCTGGCCAACCCACAGCTCCTGGCCCTGGGGTGGTCGGCCCATGGCTTGTTGAAACGCTGTCACCAGCCGCGATGCGGGCGACAACGGGTGGGAGCGGTCCCACCCGCCGGTGTCGATCACCCCCCGCAGGCGCAGCACATGCAGGTGTGCTTGCCCGTCTTGGGGGATCAGCAAGATTGGCTCTTGCCCCTGGCTACCGATCACCGCCCGGGCGCGCAGGCCTTCGGGTAGCCAGGGGTCGGGTGGGGGATCTGCATCGGTGCGTGCGTTGGTCGAGGGTGGGCGAGGCGCTAGCCAACCCAACCCAGTGGCGGTGTAGTCGGCGGGTTGGGCGTCGCGTAGATCGCGTGTCGTGGCGTTGAGGCAGACAAACCCCATCATGTGGCGGGCCTGCTCCATCTGCTCGACCACCTGGGCGGGATCGTGGACCCAGTGGCTCAGGTACACCACGCTGTAGCGCCGCGCGTCTTCGGTTAGCACACCGATCAGGTGCAGCTGCACCGCCCCATCGGCTTCATGATGGATACCCGCAAACCACGCACCGACCATGGTGTCGGCTCGGAAGGTGGTGATCCGCTGCCAGGGTTGGAGCGTCAGGTGCACGGTGTCGCTTAGCAGTACGATGAGCATCTGCTCGAGTGCTTCAAGCGGTGCCCGGGGCTGGTAGCCGCTGATCGACGCCACCAACAGCCTGCGTTGGGGGTCGATCGGGTCGGCAAAAACCGCTTGCGCGTCGAACCCCACCCCGGGCTTGCCCTGGTCGACGCGGTTGAAGTGCTCGGGGATCTGCAGGCTTAGCGCCCCGACCTGGACCGGTTTAACGGCGGTACCTGTGTGGCCCCCGCTGCCCCACGGCGATGGCCCCACCACCGCCAGGGCGTAGGCCAACCCCAGCGACCCGATCAAGGCCCCAGCCATGAGCAAGCCGATTAGGGCTGTCCGCGCTACAGCTGGTCCAGGTGGGCCCGAGGTTGGGTCACGACGCCAAAACGTTGATCGCTGGTCCATCGTAGATCGTATGACTATACCCGATACGTATAGGCTCGCCCCGGACAGGTTTACGGCGAGCTATCCGTCCGTGGCACGACAGCGGGCGATCGGGCTTCGGGATCGGTGGCGCGCTGCATGCGCCACGCCAAGGCGTAGCCCCAATCTTCCCGGAGTCGGTCTTGTCGGATCACCTCGAACCGGTACCGGCCCGGCGGCAGTGAGGGCAGGTAGAGGTGTTCGGTGTTGTCGATCCTGCTTGCGGATTGAGCGATGGATACGCTTTGGCCCGATGGGTGCTCGCGGATCAGCCGCAGGTCCAGGTCGGCTAACCGGGGGTAATCCAGCCATTTTTCTTCGCCCGACAGCAGGTCTTTGGCCTGGCGACCATCGATGTGTCGGTGCCACACCAGCACCACCGATGCTTGGACCATCGGGTGGGTGAGGTTGAATCCGTAGGCGTGTGAGGCGCCACGGGGGATGGTTTGAAACGACCAGCCGTAGCTGCTTTTCAGGTGGTCGCGCTGACACGGGCCAGCCTGGAGGATGGCGTAGCTGTAATGGAAGTTGGCCAACCCAGCGCCCAAGTGCTCATCCAGTGGCTTGCCAGCTTGTGGCTCCCACCCATCGGGTTTGGTCGCGCCGGCCAGCAGCACGGCTTTGATGACCTCGGATCGGCCCGCGTCGGCGGTAGGCATCTGGCCGGCAGCTTCAAGCAGCCGCGCCACCATCGACGCCACCACGGGCGTCGCGTCGCTGGTGGTGCGGCGGTTGGCCACGATGTCGGGCTTGCACCGACCGGTGCCTTCGTACACCGTGTACCCCCCGCTGCTGTTGCCGCTTGCCACACCCACCGCGACGCTGTTGTATGAGCTGGCCAGCAGCGGGGGGATCGGCGTGGCCCGGCCGTTGTTGACCCCAACGACCATCATCACATCTTGCGTATCGATTAAGTAGTCGATCCGACGCAGCGCATTCGATGCCGATGCGGTCTGTGCCTGCCCGATCCAGCTGTGGGTGAATAGCCGCCTGCCATCGTGGTCAGGGGGCAGGGCGGTCGATTGGCGTAGCCGCCGCATCCAATCGGCGGTGGTATAGAAATAAACCTCGTCGATCCCCGGCGCCAGGCCTGTGCGGCCGTAGATGGCTCTGGCTGTCGCATGGCTGTGGCCGTTGACCTTGCTTGTCCCGCTGCGGGGGACCATGCGTACGCCGTCAAAGTCCGCGGCTTTGAGGTTAGGCAGATAATCACCCCACGAGCCCTCAACGTGGCCGGTGGGCACCCCTTTGCCCGTGGGCGTTGGGCTTTGTGTGTTGCGTGGGGCCGGTGGGGTGGCTTCAGCGGTTGTCTTGGTCGGCGGGTCGGCGGCGTGGGGGGCCTGGCCGGCCAACAGGCCCGGCAACCGGCGGTCGTTCCACAACACCAGCGCATATAGCAGCACCGCTGTGGTGCCGATCAAACCCCACCGCCAGGTGTTGGATTGAGCCGTTGTCTTCAAGCGATCACTCCCAGGTTCGGTGTGGCTAGAAAAGTTCAATCGGGCTTGGCTTAGGTGGCCAACGCCGACAAGCCACCCCCCCATAGGTCTATACGTATTACGACGTATCGCGGATGAAAGTACCGCGGTGGGGATACCAGATCACCGGCCATCTCCCTGCTGCAGACGGTCGGCTGGCCGTCCATCCATCCGCGGCTGGTATACCTATCGGGCAGATCGATCGATGTTCTGGTGCGAGCTATCGATCGCCTTGACCGGTAAGCCAGCGCACCGGCTATGGATGGTATTGCGGCTGATCGCCGATCCACACGGCGGGCTTATCGGTACGCTTGTTGCTGGCCGTGTGTTCGCTTGGGCTCGGTATTGGTGTATGAAGCTTGGGATCGAAGCGTTGGAGCAACCCCTAGGCTTGGGGTGCCCTGCTGGGGGCCGGTGGCTAGCCGCTACCGCATCACCCAGCGGTGGGCGCGGTAAACAACGGGTTGGTTTTGGATATCAGAGGTCGTCCCGGGCAAGTCATACTCGACCATCAGGGTCTTGCGCAAAACCACCCGGTCGCCCGTGGCGGGGTTTGTGGTGGCCTGGGTTTCGCCGCTTAGCCCTGAGAAGAACAAGGTGATGTGGTCCACATCTTCCATCGAGGTTGGCCAGATTGCCACGCCTTCTTTGGCGTGGTCGGGGCCTTGCAAAAACCGGCCGATGATCTCCGTCGAGTTCTCCAGCAATTCGTTCTCTACCCACGCCTTGATCGCGTTAAACGCGATAGCCGGGACGTTCTGGCCCGCGGAAAAAATCTTGCCCGTATCGGTATAGATCGTCACCTCGGGGACAAACAACCGCTCCTCGCCGGTGTTGTTCACCACCTTATAAGTGACAAACCAAAACCACTGGATCCGCCCACCGATGCCACGCACCGCAATGGGCCGCGGCGGGTCGTGGGATAACTCATACGCCCAAGCCTTCGACACAATCGCCGGTTCGGGGAACCCCGCCACGGGCGTGGCCCCGCCCACCGCCATCCACAAAGCCCCGATGGCCAACCCCGTTGCCCAGAGCCGGAATGTTTGTGGAGTGCGTGGCGATGGCATGTGTGGTGGGTCTTTCAGAAACAGCGTTCGATGAAACCTTTGTGACGCCCTACAATCATACGGTTCAATCGTGGCGTGGCGGCTAGCCACAAGCACACCCAAAGCGGATATAAGATTGTATGGTCTGACGCCCAGAGTTCAATCCGACGGGTTTTGTTCACGATGCCCCCAACCAGCGGCTCAACCCGCAGCAGCCCGCAAGACCGCCGCCCCATGGTCACAATCGGCCGGGTCGATCCGAATCGATCGCGTCAGGCCCTGGCGGTGCTGCTCACCGGCCGGCCAGACGCATCCAACCGGACAATCGATCATTTTTTGGACCTGGCCAAGCAGGAGCAGTTCTGCGTCCAGCAGCTGTGGGCGGCCTACCGGGGCGACCAGCCGATCGCCGCGATGCTGATCGTCCCCAGCGCTGGCCGCACCGCCATGTGCTTTGTCTCACCGATGACCGATCGAAAATCGATCCACACGGTGCACCAGCTGGCCCAGCAAGCGTGTGCTCAACAAGACCCCCAGCAGGTGCGCTTGATCCAAGCCTTGATCGACCCTGGTCAGCGGTTTGAGCAGCAGGCGTTGTCGGCCGCGGGTTTTACCCATATCGCCTGCTTGGCCTACATGAGCTATACCATCGATCTCAACAGCGATCCTGGGTCGCTAGCCCTTGATCCCACCTTAGAAGCTTTGACGTGGACCACGCAGCGACGCTCATTGTTCGCTGAAGCGATCTTGGCTAGCTACGAAGATACCCAAGACTGCCCCGGGCTGGTGGGGCTACGCCATATCGATGACATTATCGACAGCCACATGGCCGTGGGCTGCTTCACCCCCCATCTGTGGTTCGTGATCACCCACGAACGCCAACCCGTTGCGGTCTTGCTCTTAAACCCCAACGCACCCCACCACGCCGTGGAGTTAGTATACCTCGGCGTTAACCCCGCGTGGCGCCGCCGTGGGATTGGCGAAAAACTCGTACGGTTTGGGTTGGCGTGCGCCACACAGCACCGTGCCGCGAGCATGGTCTTGGCGGTTGATGAAGCCAACGCACCCGCAAAACGATTATACCAACAGCTGGGTTTTATTATCAACGCGCGCAAATCAGCAATGATCTATTCCCCACAAGACCCATCGGGGATGAATCGATCGCATCGGTGACACCAAAACGTTGAGGCTTTCATGTGCCGCGGGCGGGCGGCTTCAAACAGTTCGATCGCCACGGGTATCGGCGTTCAATTCACGCGCCGTGTGTTGTCGCACGTTTATCCACACGTTGTCCTCTGTGGGTTAAAACGGTGCATAAAAAAACTTTTCTCTCCAAATGCTTGAATACGCTGATCATGAGCCACTTGTTAAGCCCGCCGGATATTTTGCCTATTGAACGTTTGGCAAAGACGGTTTATCTTTCATCGATGTGGTAACTGTTCACTCGCTGTCCCATTTGCCCCGCCTCATCTTCTTACGGATCACGCCATGGCCAAATTCATGAACATTGCCTGTTGGATGAAACCCGACACCGGACCACCACCCCACGATACGACAACGCCCGAAGTGATCCGGGTAGACGCACCGCGTCTCGGGCCCCCGCCCCGATGGACGGCGGGTGCTTAACCTGCCCGACGGAGCGATCCGACCCTCCACAGGTTGGCCCCACGTTCAAAAATGAACGCTGCCCGCCTGCGAATGCTGTTTCAATCAAGTTTGGAGCTGCCTTGACCACGGCTACAACCGAGAACTCTATCCCTGTGCGCATCGCCGCCTACCTGGAACGCACCATCGGGCCACGCCGATACAGCATGTGGTTCGACCGGTCGGTCCGGTTTGATTACCACGACCCAACCCAGGAATTGCAGGTCGCGGTCCCCAACCAGTTTGTCGCCGACTGGATCGATCGCCACTTCAAGCAGCAGCTGCACCTGGCCGCCCAGCACGAGGTGGGCCAATCCGTGGGTTTGAAGGTCTTGGTCAAGCCCAGCCTGTTCACTAAGCAGCCTGATCGTGGCCCGGCCCTACCCGCCGCCTCGACCGGGGCAACCCCCACCGCGGACCGATCCGCCACGACCCCCTGGTCAGCCTGCCCCGATCCAACCCCAACCCAAACCCCAAGGCGCCAGCCGCGCCAGACCCTGCGGCATCAATTAGAAGATTTTGTCGTCGGCCCCAGCAACGAGCTGGCGTTCACCGCGGCCAACCGTGTCATCGAAGACCAAACCTACAGCATCAACCCGTTGTTCATCCATGGCGGGTGCGGGTTGGGCAAGACCCACCTGCTCCAGGGCATCTGCCACAAGGTGCAGGCCGTCAAGCCACACGGCCGTGTCCTGTACACCACCGGTGAGCAGTTCACCAACGACTTCCTCCTGGCGATGCGCACCAACAAGCTCGACGCGTTCCGCAAGAAGACCCGGGCCTTGGACCTGTTAGCGATCGACGACGTCCAGTTCATCGCCAACAAGCAAGCCACCCAGCAAGAATTCCTCCACAGCTTTGACACGATCCAGCTCAGCGGCGCCCGGGTGATCCTGGCCAGCGACAGCCACCCCACGCTGATCGAAAAATTCAGCCAAGCGCTGATCAGCCGGTGTGTACGCGGCATGGTGGTGCAGGTCCACCAGCCCGACTTCGACACGCGGGTCCAGCTGATCCAAACCCTGGCTCACCGCCGAGGCATGCTGATACAAGACCCCGCGGTCGAAAGCTTGGCCAGCCGGTGCATCGGGTCGGTCCGCCACATCGAAGGCACGCTCACCCAGCTGCACGCGTTGGCGCACCTATCGGCCAAGCGGCAGCCGGGCGGCTGGCCCATGGCCACCCCCGGCAGCCACGGGGTTGGCCCGATCGGGCACACCCTGATCCAGCAGCTGTTCCACGCCGACTTCCGACCCACACGACGAAGCCTCATCCGTTTCCCCCAGATCCTCAACGCCGTCTGTAAGCACCTCAAGATCGATCGTGCCCAGGTCCTGGGCAATAGCCGGCATAAAAATATTGTGTTGGCGCGGTCGTTGGCGGTCTACTTGGCGCGCGAGATGACCACCATGAGCTACCCCGAGATCGCCGCCGCCGCCGGGCGACGCACGCACTCCACCGTGGTCGCCGCCGTCCAACGCATCCAGAAACAACTCAAAGCCAACCCCACCATCGCCATCCCCACCACCATGGAACAGACCCGGCTCGTCGAGCTGGTCGAGCAGCTCAAACACGCCATCGAAACCGGGGTATACGAATCGTAATCTTCTTTATGGGCGGTTCTTTTTTTGGCCCGAAACAATGAACATGGTCCCCGCGGCAAAAAAATGAGCGGTGCGATCCGCCTGCTCTAAACAGGCAACCCACCGAGCCCACCGCGCTGGCGGCAGATCGCCTTGCTCGATGGCGCCTGCAACCACTTCGTCGAGCCCAACAGCGACTCGAAACGCATGGTAGGATGTAAATGTTATGGGGCAAGCCTCGACCGCCACATCTTGTAACCCTAGCTGCGTGAAGTATCGCCCCAGTTGGCTTCCGATACAGGGGCTGTGAAAGACACCGGCTAAGCACGATTTGAAAATACGCGTGGCATCATGGTCCTGAGCGTCGATCACCAGGCTCTGGGTATCTCCTTCGCAAGCCACGATCCTAACGTCGCACTTTGCGACGCGGATCAACTCGCCTAGCGCCTGCTCAACATCGGCCACGTGGATCAGCACACGCTCAACGAGGCAAGCATCGAACGTAGCATCTGGGAATCCCAATCGGGTCGCCTCGCCGATCTGAAACGAGACGGGCAAGCCAGGCCGGGTACGACGTTTGGCTTCTTGGATCATCACACCGCTACGATCTACGCCAATGACACATCCACTTGGCCCGACTTGTTGAGCCAAGGCACGGGCGCAGTGCCCGGTCCCCGCCCCCACCTCAAGCACACGATCCCCAATGCAGAGAGCCAGGGAATCGATCATCTGTCGCCGCAGATCAATGATTTGAGGATTCTTCCCAAGCTCATCCAGATAGGCGATCGCCCGCTCCGGTTCTTCCGACCGGTCGACATCACAAAAATCGTCTTTGGGTTGCTCAGTGAGATCGTTCAACACGGTTCATTGAGCAGCCCGTCTTGGAGATCGAACAACCCCGCCCGGTAGATCTCATAGGCAGATTGGTGTTGACCTCGCTTGATCGCTTCAACCGAGGGGCGGACCGTTTGGTGGTAGATCGCCTGATAGATCGACGCAGCATCGGGGTGTTGGTCGATGGCCTCCACGATCCGGGGAGCGACCTGGTAATACTGATCCACATCACGGCACCCCTGGGGTGTTTGCATCAGGATGTCGTCTCGGAATCCGCGCAAGGTGTTTAGCGCTTCGCAGTGATCGGGCAGCCCCATGGTCTGGCAGGTCGCGGTGGTCAGGTAGCACCTTTTGCCACGGCGCCTTCCCGCAGGAGCGGCAGCAGCCACATACCCGCCTTGGCCTCGACAAACCACGGCAATGCCGTTGTCTTCATAGTCATCCCCCTCGATCGTGTATAAGCACTGAGCGGGGTAGACCACCGCGGATCTTCTACGGCTGGTGATGGCGCCCCAAATGTCTACCACATAGGAGTCATTATCGAAGGTGTTGGGGAACCTCGGAGTGTAGCCCGCCGGATTATTGACCACCACAAACCAATGACCGTGGTGCGTCGGGTCGCCCTGAGAGACAATCGAGAAGGGGTACTGCGACCCCCCTACGCTGTCCAGTAAATACGCGATTAGCGAGGCCGAACCATCACACCGGATCGGCTCAGAGCCCTGCTTAGCCGCTTCGGCTTCACCTCTGCCCGTCCAATAGTCGATATTACCCCGCCGATCATTGCCGTCCCTAGCCGATGCCAGAATAGCCTTGTAATCCCCGCCACCGCCAATAAGATCCGCAATCGCGGCATGGCCAGCCAGGCCTGCTTCCGCCCCCGATTGAGTCGACTGCCCGATCGAACGCCTCAGGTAAGTATTACAAAGCCCCGCAACGCGGTTGCGATCTTCGGCAAGCGACATGGGATCTTCTCCTTTTTCGATTTGAGATGATTGAGCAACGCAGGCATTATACTAGGCGAATTTCATGGGGGATCTAGCAAACCCTGATCCGTCAGACAAGGCTGCGGGTTGAGCCGCCCAGCCAATCGATTAAGATACCCTTGTCTCGATCAGGCAGGGGTAGAGGCTTGCCCATCCACCACCGGGCATCTGGAGGCCGTTGGCGTCTGAGGGGCGAACACGCGGTCGTTGTCGTCCCCCAAGGGGATATGGATCCATCACCCTGGTCGCCGTCACCCCCCCCAACACACAGGATCAACCCGCCATGACACCCACCCAGATCGCCCAGTGCCTCTCCGACCGATTTGGCTCCGCCATCACCGAATCCCTGCCCGATGACAAGCACCCCCGGATCCACACCACCGCGTCGCACTGGCGAGCCATCGCTCAATTTTTATGCGACGAGCCCGGCCTGGCCTTTGATTGGCTAAGCTGCATCACCGCGGTTGATTATGTCGCCGACGACCAGCTGTGCGCCGTGTACGACCTCTACGCCACGGCCCACAAGCACAGGTTCGCGGTCAAGGTCTTCGTGGACCGCGCCGACCCGCAGATCCCATCGGTGATGGACCTCTGGCCCGCCGCTGACTGGCACGAACGTGAAGCCTACGACCTGATGGGGATTGTCTTCAACGGCCACACCGACCTGCGCCGTATCCTGCTGCCCGAGGATTGGCAGGGCTACCCATTACGCAAGGACTACGCCTTCCCGCGCGAATACCACGGCATCCCCGGCACAACCGAGCTGGATTGGCAGCAGAAACCCGACTACCCCGCCTAAGCCATCGCGTTCCCTGCGGAATCCACGTCGCTCTGCCAATCACCGTTGAAAGGGTGTCGTCCAAGTTTGTGGTGGTAGCGACACGCCATACGATTATAATAGATGTGTTTGATCCCTCCCCAATAGGGAGTCCCTGGGCCATTAGCGCAGCTGGCTAGCGCGCCTCGTTGACATCGAGGAGGTCACTGGTTCAAGTCCAGTATGGCCCACTGGCGGCAACCCCCTTGCGATCACAGGGGGTTGTTTTTATGAGGAGGCACCCCCAGATCGGTCTGTTGCTCTGCTCAAGCCCCGTGCCTTGATTCACGATTTAAAATATGCCATCCTTGGCAAGAGGCAGCTGATTGGTCTGATCCGTCCCGACCGCCTTGGCTCATTGCCCCTAGACCGGTCCCGCTGACACAGTGGATACGCACGGTGAACCGGCTTTGACTTGACAGTCCGACACCATGAACGAATCGCCGAACGAATCACCGTTGATGCTAAGCATAAGCGGCCTGCGTGGTGTGATCGGCGGGTCGCTGACACCGCTGGTGGCCACGCGTTACGCCGCGGCGTTCGGCCAATGGCTTAAAACCCAATCCCCCAACCACGCCCAACCACCCCACATCGTGCTGGGCCGCGACAGCCGGCCGTCGGGGCAGATGATCGAGATGGCTGCCACCGCTGGCCTGATCGGGGTCGGCTGCCGAGTCACCAGCTTGGGGGTCGTGACCACCCCCAGCGTCGCGCTGATGATCGGCCAACTCCAAGCCGACGGCGGGCTGGTCATCACCGCAAGCCACAACCCCATTATCTGGAACGGGATCAAAGCGCTGCGCCACGACGGCGTGGCGCCGCCCCCCCAACAGGCCAAAGACATCATTGCTCATTTTAACCGCGATCAAACCGGCTACGCGCCCGTCGAGCAGCTGCAGGCTATCGAACAGAACACACAGACCCACAAGATCCACGTCGAGCGCGTTTTAGCCCAGATCGATGTCGAGGCGATCCGCGCACGACGGCTCAAGGTTGTGCTCGACAGCGTCCATGGCGCCGGCGGACCCGCCGCGGCCATGCTGCTAAACCAGCTCGGTGTTGAGCTGACCCACCTCTATGCCCAGCCAACCGGTCAATTCCCACACACACCCGAACCCACCCGCGAGAACCTCACGGAACTGTGTGACGCCGTGCGCCAGCACGAGGCAGACATCGGTTTCGCGCAAGACCCCGATGCCGACCGGCTAGCGATCGTGGATGAACAGGGAAGCTATATCGGCGAGGAGTACACCCTAGCACTGACCAGCTTGCATGTGCTAAACCAGCTGCAAGACACCCGCGATGCGGTGCTGGTCGCGAACCTATCGACCAGCAGGATGATCGACGACATCGCCGCCAAAGCCGGCGCTCGGGTCGTGCGCACACCTGTGGGCGAAGCCAATGTTGCCGCGGCGATCCGGGCCAATCAGGGGGTGTTAGGTGGCGAGGGCAACGGCGGGGTGATCTGGCCAAAAATCTGTTCAGTGCGCGATAGCATCACGGGGATCGCATTAATACTCGAATTATTAGCAAAAAACAAGCAGCGTCCGCTCAGCGCCGTGGTCGATCAGATCCCACGCTACGCGATCGTCAAAAGCAAAGCCGACGTCTCAGTGGATATGCTTCTTCGATATGCCCAGATCCTTCAAGACCACTTCGCCAAACAAAAGCTGGACCTACAAGACGGGGTCCGGATCGATTGGCCCGACCGGTGGGTACACGTCCGGCCAAGCAACACCGAACCGATCGTCCGGATCATCGCCGAGGCCAACAACCCCGCCCAGGCTCAGCAGCTGATCGACGAGACACGCCAGGTGCTGGGGGTCGCGTAGCGGGCGATCCACCTCCAAGCCAAACCGGCTCGGCAAACCGGGCCCTTGATCGTGGGTGGGTTTGTCCCGATCGTGCCAGAGATGCCGCCCAAGCAATCTCCCAACACCCATGGAGGCAAATCCCCAAACCGCACCCCGCTGCCTCATATACCCACCGGGTCTGAGTTTGCCGCGTCGGGATCACAAAAACGCCCAAGATTGCCCTGACGCGGACGAACCGGACCCCGTCAGCCTGATTGGGACGGGTCGATGACCTTGACCGGTCATGATCGAACATGCTCGCAGCGATTGATCTGTCAAATAGCGTACACCGCATCATCGCCTGATGCCCATGATCAGCAGTCGTATGAATCAGAGTTGTGGCTCGTGGCGGGCGGCCACGGCGTGTTGCAGGGGTGTATGCCTAATCTTCAAGCAGCGCGATATCTTGTCGGTCAGCGAAGCCGGCTTCGATCTCGTGCCAGGCCTCGACCCTGGGTTCGCCGCTGCGCCAGCAGAGGTAGATCTCCCGACCCTCGTGGATCGCGGGGAAATCGACCAACCCCTTCTCAAAGTCTTTGAGCTCAACGCCGACCTGGTGCAGCTCATCCAATAGCTCGTTGAGGCGGTCCATCGCCTGCTCGTAGGGTTCTTGGAACAGCGCCCGCTCCAGCTCGTGCTGAGATTGTTCGATCTGGTACTGCAGGTCGATCGCTTTCTTGTAATAAGCGGTGATCTCCTCCACGATCCGCGCGATATAAAGCAGGGAACGGTTGGCTTCCGATAGCGAGAAGTATTTCTTGCCTTTTTTCGGGCTTTTGAGCAGGGTTGCCGAAGCGTCTTCCAAGGCCATGGTGCGGGCTCCCAGCAAGTCGTGGTGATCAGGTTCAATGAATTATTTTGCCGCCGATCGATAAATCAACTGCCACCCCACCCAGGTATCGGAAAAAACAGAAAATGAATGAAGCGCATGGCTCGAATCTTGTCTCTAGCCACCCCTCAAGCCGATCCCTGGCCGGCCTGGGGCGGCTCTGGATTTTATCGGCTGGGCCGGGGGGTAGATCTGAAATTTGAACCAAGGATTTTCCTTGCAAACTAGGAAAACGGAAGCATGTGCCACTGGCGGCTGGTCCGCCAGTGTGAAAACCCGAGAGATTCACTGGCTGGCAAGCAGCCAGTGGCACCCAAATTGGATTTCAAAAGGAGTTTCCCGACAGAGCCTAGTATTTCATCACGTCATAATTTTCGGGTAGAGGCGCTTGAGTTTGATTCTGGCATCGGCGGTGGTGAATTGCCAATCGACGCCGGTTTGGCTGGCGTTGCGTTGGGACGACCAGGCTTGGGTTTCGTGGCGAATCGTTCGTGTTTCTGGAACCCGACGGTTGAGACATTGGCGGCTGAGCACGCTCAACTCGCATTCGGCGATGTTCAGCCACGAGCCGTGTTTGGGCGTATGGACTAACTCGATCCGGTTGGCGATCCGTAACGCTTGGGTCGGCTCGAATGCCGCGTACAACGACGCGAGCTTGTGCGTGTTGAGATTGTCGCACACCAGCGTGATGCGTGAAGCATCGGCATAACGCGGATCATCGACCAACGCTTTCACCTGATGCGCCCAATCAATCGCGGTGCGTCGATCACTCACCGGCGTGCGGCGCCAGCCGCCCAAGGGTTCGACGAACATCCACACGTTGCACACGCCTTCGCGGATGTATTCATGATCGACGCGTTGTTCGCCGTTCGACGTCGTGATCGGTTGGCTTGTTTCACGGATCAACTGTTTGGGTTGCTCATCCATGCAAACCACGGGGCGCCTGGGATCATAAGGACGCGCATACACCTGTAGAACCTGCTCCATCTGTGCCACAAACGCGGCGTCTTGATCCGGCGGGATGCACCACATCTTCCGACGCCAGGGCTTCAAGCCGTTTTTTTCATCGTGCGACGAACCGTCTCGTCACTGATCGAATCGACCACCTCCAAGGCCACCAACGCGTCGGCCAGCATCTGCAAAGACCAACGCCCACGGCCCTCGGGCGGCTGGCTGCACGCCAATTGCGCCAGCTTCGCTTCGCCGGCACCGTCGAGTTTGCGTTGCTTGGATCCGTCACGCTTCTTGCGTTCCAACAGCGACAGCGGACCCCGCTCGACCGCCTGCTTACGCCAGCTCTCCAAGCTACGCGTGGTCACATCGAAGGCCTGGGCAATGCGGGTATCCGTCCAGCCCGGCCCGTCATCGCTTCGGTCGCACTTGAGCAACGCCTGGGCCCGTTGAATCTTCCAACCGGCCGCGTGGCCACAACGCACCAATTGCTGAAGTTCGTGTCGTTCGTCTCCGGTCAGATGAACGATATGCCTGATCCTGTTTCGACGTTGAGCCATGATGATCCTCCATGATCGGGGTGAACAGTACCATCACAGATCATCGGACAACATCATCAATCAACGAAAATTATCCCGGGGGGAAGCACTAGATCGGTACAGCAGGGCACGATGCGTGCCTGCCTTCACACCGTCACGGCACCGATTACCAGACCGACCCCGCCAACGAGCTTGCTCTGCCCCGGTTTTATGTACCCCCGGATTTCCCAGATAGAACCCGCTAGATGATACACTTCATGCTCGTCTGACCCTTTAAATTACGGGGTTTATACCTGATTAACCTGGTCTGTCTGGAGAACCCCATGGGTGAAGCTTGCAAGGACGCGTTACAAGTCCATTTCGATGCCCAATTGAAGCTCGAATTCCACGGGGCAAGGATCACCAGCGACGCCGGGTTGTTGGCCTATCGGGAGCTGGATGAGGCGTTTGGATTAACCACGCTGGCCGAAGCTCGGCTGACCGATGTGCGGACCGGTAAGAACACCCGCCACAGTCTGACGGCCCTGTTGCGTCAATCTGTTTTCAGCCGCCTGGCGGGTTACGAGGATACGAATGACGCTGAACGACTCTGTGTTGACCCGGCGATGCGTCATGTGGTGGGCGGAAGAGCCAAGGACGCCACGGCGGCCTCCGCTAGCCAGATGAGCCGGTTCGAGACCGAGGTGCTGACGCTACCCGACAATCTCGAAGCGCTGATGGCCCTGCCGGGCCAATGGGTCGATCGGGTCAGCCAACGCAGACCCTTCAAGAAGGTGATCCTAGACATGGATAGCTCGGTGAGCGAGACCTATGGCCAGCAGGAAGGGTCGGTCTTCAACGGCTACTTTGGCTGCACGTGTTACCACCCGTTGTTTGTCTTCAACCAAGACGGCGACGTGGAGCCTGATGGGCCTGGGTGTGTTGGGCCTGGCCACGCGGCGGCGGGCGTAAACGAAAATACACAGCGGGGTATTGTCCCGCTGGTAATAGAGACGGCAAGTCAAGACCTGCCCCACGGGGTACGGTACCCAGCGGCGGAGTGCTAATAAATAAGGTGTTGGATAATCTTTGCATCTGCGAGGTTATTTTTGATCGCCCAGGCGGCGTCGGCGGCCTGGCGGTTGGCTTTCACGTCGTGCACTTGGAAGATCGCTAATGGAAACGCGATGTCAGCTCCCCTGACGTGTGGTGGGCTGGGTGCTCCCGGCTCGTCCTACGGTCTCATGGCCGCCAACCATGACAGTAGGGGTGTGGGGTAAATGGGCGCTTCACCCCAGATCACGCGAAATGGCCATATCGGCGTGCTAAAGACCCTTGACTGTAATGCCGATATACTGATATACTGTAATAATGCAGAATAAAGTGACCATCAACGAACGCGGTGTCATCACCATCCCAGCCAGGATGCGTGAGGCTTTTGGTATCAAAGCCAACGATGAGCTAATCATCGAGGACACCGAACAAGGGCTGTTGCTACGCCCTGCCGTCAGTGTCCCGGTTGAGATGTTACACCGAACAACGGATCAAAGAGTTTGCCAGTGATGAAGAAGCCCTAGGCGAGCTTCTGCCCCCTGAAGGTTAGACTAGGGGCATCATGACGATCCGTGTCTTCCTCGATGCCAATGTGCTGTTCTCCGCGAGCAACGAACCGAGCAATATCGCCCGGTTAATCCGACTGCTCATTGAGCACGGAGAGGCTGTCACCAGTGATTTTGCTGTCGAAGAAGCACGCCGCAACATCGTGATCAAACGACCGGCCTGGGCCGAAACCTTCGATAAGCTCATGGATGAGCTTCAAATCATGCCGTCCATTCAGTTCGATCTGCCGGTCGAATTACCAGACAAAGACAAGCCGATCCTGTGTACCGCAATCCGCAGCGGTTGCCAGTACCTAGCAACCGGCGATAAAACAGACTTTGGCCATCTCTACGATCACACCGTTGAGAAGGTCACGATTATTACCCTGGTCAAACTTGCAGAATTGATTATGCAGGCTCGTCGCCACTAAACGCGGGGCATCAAGCACCTGCTGGCCTAAACGGCGGAGACTGCCGTCCGGGGCCACGTAGTTGTAAAGCGTGTTGCGGGTGATGTACAGTGCCAGTAGCTATGAGAGTCGGTTGGTGTTGGGCCGCTGGCTGGGCCGGAGGGCGGGGCAGCCCCGGCATGGCAAGCGGCGAAAACACGCCCCCCGGAGTCCGCCGTGACTGGGCCACCGCGCCCCGTTTTTTCTTGAATCAGACCGGTTAAGTGCTGATCTGGAACGTCCGAAAATACTACTAACTGTCCCCATGCAGATTGGCCACGGTCTTTCAAAGGGCGCGTGTTGTCTCAAGAAACCGATACAAAGCAAGAAAACAACGCCGTGTTGTTGCGGGAATTCTGTGCCCGCAACTGGTCATTAGAGCTGCATTACCACAACCGCGCAGGCGAGTTTTTTGCCGCCAAGACACGGTTTCCTCAGCATCGACCAAGACCACCTCTACCTCGATCAACCCCAGAGTATCGGCAAACACATCAACTTTGCCGCTAAGCAAACCATTGAAGCCTATATCCTCCTCAACCAGAATATCTACACCTTCCAATCAAAGATCGTGCGTACCCAATGCACGATCAAGCTCAACCGGTATACGACCGTGGATGGCCTGTGTATCACGATCCCCACGGAGATCCGGGAAGGCCAGCGGCGGCACGACCTGCGGGTCTCGCTAGCGAACATGGACCCCATGCCCACCACCGTGCACAAGGTTTCACCCGACTGCCCAGGCGCCGCGGATCTTGACACCGCGGTATTCAAAGGCCACTTGTTGAACCTGTCGGGCGGGGGGTGCCGGGTGCACCTCAATACCGTCTTGGAGTCGAAATTCAAGATCGGAACGCCCATGTTCTTACGCATCGAGATGTCCCCAAGACGACCCGCCACTAATCATTCAAGCCGAGTTGCGCAACGTCCAAACCAATTTCGACCAGCACTTCACACGTGTCGGGATGCAATTCTTAAGCTGGCCCAACACGGGCTACCTGCGCCCGCACGCTCAGACCGATCGAACGGATGATCGCCGAGATCCAGCGGGCCACCTTACGCCGAAAGTCCGAACGCGAGCAAACCCGGCGTTAGCTCCCCCACCCGATTCGATTACACTACCGCAATGGATGCCACGCGCCACCGCTGCTTGGTATTGACGGTGGTGATCGTCTGCCTGTCCGTTGTTCCGCCGGCGCTAGGCCGATCCGAGCCGCTTGACGATGCCGCCCGGTCCGCCACCCACCTGCTGCGCCAGACCCTGATCGCCCGCCCCAACGCTCAGCACCACCGCTGGGTCGAAGCGCTCCAGCGGATAGGCGACCCGAGCCTCATCCCGCTGTACCAACAATGGGCGCAGTCGGATTATGTCAGCCTCAAGACCCACGGCTTGCTTGGGCTTGCCCGCTGCGACCCGCAGCGCCGGCTGGACCTAGTCCGGTTGGCCGCGATCCAGGAGCCTGTCCTGCAGGCCCACATCGTCAGCACCGCGATGGATCTCGACCTGCTGCCGGTCGAGCAGTGCCAGCAGCTGATCGATTGGCCGGACCTGGACATCGCGGTCAAGGTGATCGTGGCCGCCAAGCTCGTCCAGGTATCAGCAGCGTGTCGACCCACAGCCTGCTATTGGACGCCGGTGAATCGCAGAACCTGGCTCGTCGTGGGTTGGCGTGGCTGCTGTTGCTGCAGCATGGGCCACCCCCAAGCGCTGGGTGAGCTGCGGGAACTCGACGCATCAACCCAGGCGAATCGCGATCAGGTGCGGCAGATGCTGCTAGAGGCCACGCTGCGGTACGAGTTTGATCAAGCCGCCCCTTGGGCCGCGGGCTTGGCCCAACAGCAGGGCACACGGACGCAGCTCAGGTGGCTGGCGCTGCGCACCGCCATGCGGTTTGCCGATCCAAACGCGACCGCGTATTGGCAGCAGCGGTTCGCCCACGCCGATGACCACGCCGACCGCAACCGATTGGCGCTGATCGCGCTGGGCTTATCGCCGTGGCTTGAAACCGGGGTTGTTCGTGGCCTTGATCGACGACCCCCGACCCACTGATCCAACAGATCGGCCACGCCGGGCAAGCCATCGCATCCAACCACCAGATCGACCTGGCGGTGGTCAACCTCATCGAGCAACACCACCCCATGGCCAACCTTTGGGCGCTCAAGTACGCCAAGCAGCAGGCCGCGGATAGCGACGCACAGGTCATCCTGTTAGGGCTGATCCTAGCCGCGGAAACCGTGAAACCCGGTGACCCACCCCATGGTTTAGAGACCGCAGCCTTAGCCGCCCAAGCCTTGGCCGATCGCCACCCACAAGCCCCCGGCGCCTTGCTGCGGCCGATCCTAGCCTCGCCCAAGTCAGACCCCCTCTACACCCGCGCGATTCTGCGCGGGTTGGCCCGCTGCGCCAAAAACCACGCCGCCGGAGCCGTCGAAGGCATTGGGCCTTTGCCCGATATGGCCAACAACAACCTGGCCACTTTAGTCCTAGCCAAGCACGGCTACCCCTTGTCTAGCCAGCAGCGCCAAGACCTTGAACGGATGGTTCGAGGCGGCGGCGGCCTAGATGGCGCATTGCGGGCCCAAGCGGCGTGGGCCTACCTTAAACAAACCCAGCAGGCTCAACCCGCGTTGTCCCAGGCGCTCACGCAATAACCCGATCACACCGGGCTAGATCGAACGATCACCACACCACCCTGCGTCGGTCACAGCCCCAATCCCCACCCATGGATAATGGATACAGGATTGGTGTTACGCCGCCGTTCTTACCGATGTAATACCAACGATCGAAAACCATGACGCTTTGTCTGGTGTACGCGGCGCTGCCCTGTAAGGCGTTCGGCAATCTCGACGCGGTCAAAACATACGCCAATGCGTATCACCCACCGGATAGGCCGGCCCCAGATATGTCAGGACGTTGGCCGTACACGTACAGGGATGATCCATCGTCATCGGAGGACCTATGGGTTGGCTTCTAACCAATACCCCCCAACGCCGTTCATTACCCCAAGCGCGTAGACGTCAACCCCACCAGCCATGGGACCCTCAACGAACCCTCAAGGGCTTGGTCTTTCTTGGGGCTATGTCCTGCGCTGTAAGCATTGTATTCATATGGCGTTACGCTGAGGATCGTCTTGCGGCATATACCGCCGCGTTGGATGGCGCTTGTGCCCAGGTATTTTACCCTGATCGTATCGAGCTAGCTGACGCACCACCCTGGATGAGTCCCGCGGTGCGCCAAACGCTAACCGGGTTGATCGCCCAGCAGATCGATGCCAACCCCTTTGGACACAACAGCCTCAAGCAGGCGGTGTTCGTGCTTTCGACCAACCCGTGGGTTGAACGGGTCAACAAACTAGAACGGGTGCACCCCGGTCGGTTGCGGGTATATGCCCAATACCGCCAGCCCATCGCGGTCGTCGAAGGCCGTGACGGATACCACCTGGTGGACCACCAAGCCACCCGGCTGCCCGGTCGTTACCTCAAGCAACAGGTGGCTCACCTGCGGCTGCCCGTTATCGTGGGGGTCTCATTCGCACCGCCCCACCCGGGTCAGCGTTGGCGTGGCCGCGACCTGCAGGCCGCCCTGGGGTTAGCCCAAACGCTTAGCGATCAGCCCTACCTTGGGCAGATCCAATCGATCGACGCCAGCGACCGCGATACGCGCAACCGGATCCGGCTGCTGCTGCATACCGATCGTGGCTTAGTGCGGTGGGGCCTGCCACCGGGCCAGGAGCAAGGCCTCGAGCCGGCCGCGGAAATAAAAAAACAGCGGCTCGCACTGGTCTACCGCCAGCGGGGTGCGATCGATGCAGGCGGCAAGGTGGTGGACCTGTTTGGCCCGGCGGTCTTTGTGCACCAACCCATGCCGCTAAGCGCTACAACCGGTGCCTACGGCCTAAGGTAAACCAAGCCCGGCTCCGGCGACCTGGGGCGCGACGCCCCCAACCCGCCACAGGGCGTGATATACCAACCCCGATCAGGCTGACGGGGCCCCGTTCGCCCGCGTCAGGGCAATCTTCGGCGTTTTGGTGATCCCCACGCGGCAAACTTCTATAGAATTGGGTTGGATGCCAGAGCGTGATCTGCTTACCCATGTGTACCGCGCCAACACCAACCTGCCTCCCTGGGTGACGCTGCCACCCGGTGACGATGCCGCGGGCATACACCTGGATTCAAACGATGCCCTGGTCATGGTCGACCAGCTAGCCGACGGGGTGCATGTAGACCTGGCTTCGACGCCCTTGGAGAAAGTGGCGCGTAAGGCGGTCACACGCAACCTCTCTGATGTGGCTGCGATGGCGGGGCTGCCGGTGGCCGCGGTGGTAGCCGCGGCACTGCCACGCCATTTTGGGGACCAACGCGCCAAGTCACTATTCGACGCCATGGCGGCGGTGGCGCTGCCTTACGGGTGCCCGTTGATCGGGGGCGATCTTGCGATCTGGGACCATCCGCTGCTATTAAGCGTGACGGTCCTAGCCCAACCCGCGGGCGTAACGCCGATCACCCGGCAAGGCACGCAACCCGGCGACCGGGTCTGCGTCACCGGCTATTTGGGTGGGAGCCGATACACCCTCGATGGCTACACCCACCACTTAGACTTTGAGCCACGGATCGGCCTGGCACGCCGGCTGGCAACCCACCCCGGCCTGTCGTTGCACGCGATGATCGATCTCAGCGACGGGCTGGCGGTCGACCTGGCGCACCTGTGCCAAGCGGGTACCGGTTCGCCGTTAGCGGCACGGCTCTGGACCGACCGGCTGCCTATCAGCCCCGCAGCCCAAGCCGCGGCACAACGCGACCGCACCCCGGCTTGGCAACACGCGGTAGGCGACGGCGAAGACTATGAGCTGTGCTTCACCCTGCCGGGCCCGCAGGCAGACTCGGTTTTGCCGCGGGAGATCGACGGCGTGCCGATCACCCCGATCGGCACGGTGACCGCCGCCGACCATGGGCCTACCGTGACGCTTCAGATGCAAGACGGCCGCGTTCAACCCATCGATCAGCTGGGCTGGGAGCACCGCGGCGGATAGCCATTCCACTAGCTGTACCTCAGACATCGAGGCCATGGGGGTTGGGCGGCACGCTTGACAGGCTGCGATGAGGCAAGCACCATGGAAGGGTATCCATCGTCAATAAGAACATCAGGCATCCGTGACGGTGCCTGCGCCTCGAGCTTGGATCAAACGCCTATTAATAGGAAACACGCTATGAAACGGTTGATGACATACACAAGCTGGGGGGTCGCGATCGCCGTGTTGTTCACGCTGACCACGGGCAGGCCACTGGTCGCGGGCAAAGACCATCCACACGGCGACCACCCGCACGAGAAGCACCCTCATCACAAAAACCGGAAGCAGGGCCACCGCCACGCCTGGCACAAGATCCAAGAAGCGGTGTGTGTCGTCCACCCCACGCAGGGCAACACCGCTAAGGGTGTGGTCCGGTTTGCGCGAGAGGGCCGCGCGGTGAAGGTGGTTGCGGATATTGAGGGGCTCACCCCCAACGCCCAGCACGCGATCCATATCCATCGGTACGGCGACTGCACCGCCCCCGACGGCAAGAGCGCCGGTGGGCACTACAACCCCAAGGGTGTCGGCCACGCGCTGCCCGACCACAACCCGCGCCACGCCGGCGACCTGGGCAACCTCCAGGCCGACGCCCAGGGCAAGGCCCATTACGAGCTGACGGTCGACAACATCATGATCGTTGGCCCCCACCACCCGATCCTGGGGCGGGCGGTGATCGTTCACGCCAAGCCCGACGACGGCGGGCAACCGACCGGCAACGCCGGTGCACGCATCGGCTGCGGTGTGATCGGCATCGCCAACGCGCCCGCCAACCAGCCCGCCCCCACCACCCAACCCGGCGGCTAACGCCTCCGTGTGGGATGAGTGAGGCGCTATTCAGTTGTCCATGAATGGCGTCCCTTCACCGTTGCGGGCAAGGGGGCGTCGTGCCAGGGTGTGGGCGCGTTTGAAGATGTCCAACAGCATAGGGCGGGTTAGCCTACCGGTAAACGTGTTCTGCTGGCTGGGGTGGTAGCAACACAAGAGGGTCGGCGCATCATCGATGCCATGCTGGGCGCCATGAGCAAAACGGTAACGCGATTTTTGGGCGATCCACCCGCTTCGGTGGTAGAGCTTCAGCACCGCATCAAACCCGATCCTGCCCAGGCAAACCACCACGCGCAAGTCTAGCAGCAAGCCAAAAGTAGCCTCTAAAAAATCAGCGCAATGCGACAGCTCCTGGGCGGTGGGCTTGTTCCCCGGCGGGGCGCAGTGGGCAGCAGCGGTGATCATCGCGTTGCGCAGCTCCAAGCCGTCGCTGGCGTGGGTCGCGGTGGGTTGGCTGGCAAACCCCGCTTCATACATCGCGCGGAACAACCAATCCCCGGACCGGTCGCCGGTGAACATCCTGCCCGTCCGGTTCGCACCGTGTGCCCCCGGCGCTAGGCCCACCACCAGCACCTGGGCGCGGGGGTCTCCAAAGTTTGGCACCGGCAGACCAAAGTAGTCTTGATCGCGGAAGCTCGCCCGCTTCTGTTGCGCGATGGCTTGGCAGTGGGACCGGAGCCGCGGGCAACGGTGGCATGAAACGATCTGATGATTCAGGCCTTCAAGACGGTGGGCTGGGGTTGAGACGCAGGGCATGGCCAAGGTTGCCGGTTTGGGATTGGCAGGCATGATTGACCCTCGAACAATCAAGTCAACGCTTCACCGCCTCAGTTTCGTTCGCTGCTTGGCGGTGAGCATGGGTTTGCGTGGCTTGGCTTGCAGCGCCGCGTCGCCGTCTTGTGGATGCTTCTTTTTCCACACCGGCCCCGCCAACACACCCAGCCGGCGCGCCACCGGACCCTAAGACTGCCGCGCACCAAGCCAATCGATCGCTTTGAACCGCTTCTGTGACAATGGGCTGGCGTTGGCTGTGATGCGGCCCATGCCACAAACTATCCGCGCGTACCAGAAATTGATTTGAATCAAGCGCCAAGAATACACGCCCCGCTTATTTCCCATCCAAGAGCCGCTGGCCCAAGAAATCGCTGAGCTGGGGGATGGCACGGATCTTGCTAGCCACGGCTTGGGCGTCGTAGGCCACACGCACAAACTCCACCCGGTCATCGTAAAGCAGCACGTAGCTCGACCGCGGGTCGCGGTCACGCGGCTGGCCGACCGAGCCGGGGTTGATCACGCATTTCTCTGTGTCGCTAAACGGGTACGCCCCCTTGAGGTCACCGGGCGGGTAAAAATCGGGCTCGTTGGTGAACACACCCGCGATGTGGCTGTGCCCCACAAAGCAGCGCCTCGCAAACCGGTCAAAGATCTGGTTCATCTTAGACGGCGCGGTGATGACATCGTCGGGGAAGATGTACTCATTGATCGGCCGCCGCGGCGAGGCGTGCACCCACATCGCCCCGTGGCTGGCCTCACGCACGCGGAGGTGGCCCAGGTAGTTCCACCGGCTCTCTCGTTTTTGGGCGTCGGGTTCGAGCTCCAGTTCTCGGCGCGTCCAAAACGCAGCGGCTTCGGCGCTGGCGTTGAAGTTAGTCGGCTCGTACAGGGCAGCGAAATCGTGATTGCCCATCAGCGACCATTCGCACCGCTGGGCGATCAAATCAATACACTGGCGCGGGTTGGGGCCATAACCCACCACATCGCCTAGGCAATAGATCTTGTCCACCCCACGCTGGTCGATATCGCCTAGCACCGCCTCAAGCGCCTCTAGGTTCGCGTGAATATCGGAGATGATCGCACTAGGCACGCTGTTGGTCTCTTCCCTTCTGGAACGATGATGGAACAGCTAATCGATCGATCGATCCCGGGTCATTTTGCGGCACACCGCCCACCTGTGGCAGGAGGGCCTTCGGTGTGTTGTGGTTCCGATGAGGCCGCTTCATACGCAATGCTTCTCTCCCCATCGGGTATGGATTTACCGCATCCGAATCACAAAAACACCAAGGGTTTTCATGCCACCGACAGACGATACCCCGCCCACATGCAACCAGGGTTTGTATATAAATAATTCTACCGTATTGCTTTGTGACATACAACCCAGAAACCAGAGCCCCACTTGGCAAACCCACGCCCATTGGCTTCGTGCGGGGGCCATTGACTTCCCTCAACAAGCGTATCAGGCGTAACGGTCCAATGCTTCTTGGAGCATCTGCTTGACACGGTTGCGTAACGCCGCTGGCTTGAGGACCACCACCTGGCCGGCGTACCCGCACAGCCACCAGGCGATCTCGCCCAACCCATCGACCTCGAAGTTCATCCTGCACCGCCCGTCGGGCAAAAACCGGTGGCACTGGCTGGGGTGCCACAGCACCTCGGTCACGTTCGTTGCGACTTTGGGGGTAAACTCCAGCTCCACCCGGTACACACTCCCCTCGGGGATCAGACGCCACGCCTTGCCCACCGTATCGCCTACCTTGTACCGGCCTGGGCGCTCAAACCGTGACTCCAACGGATCTAGCCCAACGATCCTGGCCAGCTTGAAGACCCGCACCTGCTTCTTGTACAAGTCGGTCACGCCAAACACATACCACGCACGCGTCACAAAATGCATCGCATAGGGCTTGAGTCGGCACTGAATCGGTTGGGGCTCGACCGGGCTCTTGTAGTGGATCTGGCACTGGCGCTTTTCGTCGATGCACTTTTGCAGGTCGGCGTAATAGCGGTGCTCCTTGTCATCGAACGGCTGGGGCCCGGGGTTGACCGAGACGCCCGACATCAGGTCTGCGCACGCCGACCGGATCGGCTCGGGGATGCTCGACGTCAGCTTGTTGATCGCCCCTAGCGAAGCGTCTCGCAGCGGCAGGCCACGCCGGCTGGCCGCCATCTTCCCCATCAGCAGCAACCCCAGCGTCTCCGTCACCGTGAGGTTGACCGGCGGCAGGAAAAAGCTGCGCGCGATCCGGTAGCCCATACCCGCTTCGTAGTAGCAGGGCACACCCGCCTCTTGCAACGCCTTGAGGTCACGAAACAGCGTGCGGCGGCTAACCCCCAGCTCCAGCGTCAGATCGGTCGCCGTAGCCGCACGGCCGCTCTGCAAGAGCGTCAACAGACGCAGCATCCGATGGATCCGAGATAAGCTCATGGTGATCGATACCCTCTCCGATACCCTCTCCGCTGCGGCGCCCTGCGGCGAAAAATGCCCCCCCGCGAGCCGGTATGCCCATGCCCCACACGCCCTACCGACTCAGCCTCAACCGGTTTCGACGGACCGATCCACACCAAACCCGCTTTGGTCGATCAGGTCCATAAACAGCTGAGAAAAAACAAAATTGTGCTTCGGGAATTCTAGGCCCGCTCGGTTGTGATCGATATGGCTAAACATCAGATCCACGCTGCCCATGGGCTGGGCCTGACCGGTGGCTGAGTCGATCAATTCGACGGTCCCTTGGGTCGAGGCGCCGGTCGCATCAAGGCGTTCCAGGGTCGCGGTGTACCGGATCGTCTGGCTGGGGCGGGCACCAGCGGTGAACCGGGCCTTGGCGATCTTGGCTAAGATCACTTTTTCCGCAAACCCGTTGGCGTGACCCACCAGGATACCCGCCGTCTGGGCCATCCCCTCAATCACCAGTGTGTTGGGCATCACCGGGCACGGCCGCCTGCTACCCGAAGCCGGGAAATGGTCGTGCAACACCTCTTCGGCCAGCGAAACGTTCTTCACCGCCACGCACCGCTGGCCACGCTCAAGCTCAACGATTCGGTCGATCCAGATCCAACGCATGGGCTAACAGCCCAGCTTGGCTTGCACGAACTTGATGATCGTATCGACCGTGAAGATGTTGGGGAATGCCTCAACCTCACGGTTGGCGTCGAACGCGTCGAGGTCGGCGTGCGGCAGCCGCCTGCGCAGCTCGGCCATCCCGTGGTCCGTCACCCTGCCGCCCTCAACATATTGCGGGTCATTCAACACGTTGTCAGGAAACAGCTCGGACTGTTCGATCTTGATGCCGAACGCTTTTTCTAACCGGAACACGATGTCTAAAAAATCAATCGACTCGGCCCCCAGATCCTCCACCAGCGTGGCTTGGGGGGTGACCTCGTCGTCGTCGACCCCTAGGGCGTCGACCAGCACTTCCTGAACCTTGCCAAACAGATCTTCTTGGGTCATTGTCATTGCCGTGTGTCTCCGGGGAGCCGCACCCGCCGTGTGCCGCGGGGACGTGTGGTGTCAGTCGTCGATTGATCTTCCGGTCAAACTCCTGTACGCGGGCAAAAAAGCCTCGGTGTGGCTTGAGTCAACCACGCAGCCGTACCCTAATCCCTACCATGTTATACGAATCAGGGATGGGATGGCGGCCAGCCATGGGGGGTGCCATCCATTTTGAACGCGACGAGCTTGAACCTGGCGAGGTGAATACCGCGACCGTGTCATGCCCGAGGGGTTGCAGGCTCGAACGGCTGGATCCGGAACCGGCCCTGAACCGCCACCTGCCCCTCAACCCGACCCACACCCGTGAGCTCGCACCCCTGATCGTTCTGGCTTCGGATCGCCACCTCAACCATTAAACACTGACCCGGCCGGACCATCTGGCCATACCGCACGTTGCGGACCTCCGTGAGCACCATAGGTGCACCTGAAGCCGCCTGACCCCCACGGCCGCCCTCTAGCGGTTGGGGGTCGCCCCGGTCGGCCGGCCAATACGGCTCCCCCATTGCTTCGGGGGGTTGGCCGCTTAGCAGCAGCCTCGCGGCTTGCACCAAGGTTTCAAGCATCATCACCCCGGGCAGCACGGGAAAACCGGGGAAGTGATCCGCCAAGTACTCTTCCGCGGTGGTGACGTTCTTCACCGCCACGAGCCGATCCGGGTGGTGCTCCAGCACTTGGTCGATGAGATCAAACCGCACGGCATGGCCTTTAACAAAAGATGGCAAGCCCGCCCCGCACGCGTCGGCCACGGGCTACCGGTGTGTTGCGTTGGGGCCATGGGTTGGTGGGCTTAGCCCGTCGGGGGCGACAGCCGCAGCTGATCGATCCGCCGGCGGTAGGCTTCCAGCCGCTGGGACTGCTGGGTGGCGATGTCCGCTAAGGGGTTGCCCTGCCCTAGGCCCTGGCTGATCGACTGGGCGATTAAAACCGCGTCGCTGATCGTCCGCTTCGCGGTCTGGATCACTTCCTGCTGCTTCTTGTAGATCTGCTGGGTGTGATCATCGAACATCAACGCCTGCTGGGGCATCAACCGCTGAGCCTGCTGGGCGATAATCGTCAAGGTGTGGCCGTGGCTGCTGGCCGCGAGGATATGCTCCGTGAGCACGTGCACCATGCTGACCATGTGCGCCAGCCGCTCTAGCTCAAGCGACTGCTGGGCGTCACGGTCACCCCGCGGTGCTTCAGCGCCCGCCATCAGCTCAACCACACGGCTCATCTTCTCGATCACCTGATCCATCTGCCCCTGAACCGTATCGAGGTAGTCCTGCTCGATCTGGTTGAAATGAACGACCATCTGGTCGATGGCTTCGCTCTTGGCCGCCTGTGCTTTTTGATGCAAGCCGCGGCTCTGGCGGCGCTGGGCGGCGCTGATCTGCTTGTCGAGTGTCTCTGACGCGCCACGGGCCAGGCGGATCTGCCGGTCTAGGACCGACAACTCGCTTTTGACCACGTCTAACTCAACCTCCAGTTTTTGGACCTCGGTGGAGGCGGCGTTGGCGCGGCGGTCTTCCTGGGCAGACTGGTCGTAGAGGTCGTACTGCTCAGAGCCCTGGGTGGCTAACAACGCCTGGCCGTGCAGCTGCCGCGCCCGTTCCGTCGCGGACTGGGCCTCCTGCTTGAGCGCGTCGATCTGCTGGTTGAGCTTGGACGCCTGTTGGTTCAGCTTGTCGGTTTGCTTCTGGAAACCCTTGATCCGACCCTGCGCATCGGCCCGGTCCTGGCGCA
Source organism: Phycisphaeraceae bacterium (assembly GCA_965223655.1). GTDB lineage: Bacteria > Planctomycetota > Phycisphaerae > Phycisphaerales > Phycisphaeraceae > CBDCXC01. The sequence continues at coordinate 226,254 of CBDCXC010000014.1, read as the reverse complement.
GCTGCTTCAGCAGCGGCCCCTCATCCAGATCGAACAGGTGCACATGCGAGTCGGCACGATCAACCGAGCCTAGAAAACTCATCAGCGTAGCGGACCGGTCGGCGATGCTGGCCCAATGGACCATGGCTTGACGCGCGCCGTACCGGCCTTGGGAGGCATAGACATCGGCCAGGATCCGGCGTGTCGCCAGCTGCTGGGCACGCGAGCCGCGGTCAAGGATCGCCTCAAGCTCCACCGCCGCCTCGGCCAGCACCTTCTGGCGATACGCCTGCAGGTCCGGCTTATTCTCCGTCACACGCTGATCGCCCACGCTCAGCGGTGACGGGGTCTCCCCGCCCTGGGGGACATACCCCTGGTCGGCTTTGGCTAAGATCTGTACCGCTTTGTTGAACCGCTCATGAACCGCTTGGTTGCCCGCTTGATCATCGGAACAAGCACCCAGCAGGCCCAGGCCCAACACCAGCCCGATCAACGCCCACGGCCACACGCGAGGACCTCTAGCCGGTGGCTTTACAGGGGTTGTCAACATTGACATGATACCCATCCTGTTTGCGTTTGCGGTTAACCGCCCGCGGCGGGGAAATCTGTGATTCTGCGATTCCTTGGTGTTTCTGCCGCGGCAATCCATACCCAATAAGTTTATTCTATCTCGGTCTTTGATCCCAGCCAACCCCGCCCCGGATCACACGCATGGACACACCCTCACCCAGCGGACAAGACACCCGCTCAATCGACCGGCTCAACGACCTGGTCCGCGATGCAGGCGCCGACCCCCAGGGGCTATCCGGCAAGCTCGTGCGCGAGGTGATCCACACCGCGATCAAGCTGATCGGCGACAACGCCGACACCGGCGAGATGAAGCTGATCAGCCGAAGCATCAAAGAGCTGCGGTACGCCTTAAAAGTCTTCCGCCCCTACCAGGACGCGCGTAAGGTCTCGATCTTCGGATCGGCACGCACCGCCGCGGATCACCCCGACTACCACAGCGCCCAGCAGGTCGGCCGGGCGATGGTCCAGCACGGCTGGATGGTCATCACCGGCGCCGGGGGCGGGATCATGCGCGCCGGGCAGGGCGGGGCGGGGCGGGCGTCTTCCTTCGGCGTGGCGATACGCCTGCCGTTCGAGACCACCGCCAACGAGTACATCCAGGGCGACGCCAAGCTGATCGTCTTCCGGTACTTCTTCACACGCAAGCTCTTGTTCGTCTCCCAGTCCCACGCGGTGATGCTGTTCCCAGGCGGCTTTGGCACCCAGGACGAATGCTTTGAGACCCTCACGCTGATCCAGACCGGCAAGGCCCCCCTGGTCCCGATCGTGATGGTCGACCACCCCGGCGGGGCGTACTGGAAAAACTGGGACCAATACGTCCGCCAAAACCTGCTCCATCACCAGATGATCAGCCCCGAGGACCTGAACCTCTACATGGTCACCGACGACCTAAGCCACGCGATCCAACACACCCTGCAGTTCTACCGCAACTACCACTCGCAACGCTTCGTGCGCGACGACCTGGTGCTTCGGCTCCAGCGGCCCCTCACCCCCAACCAGGTTGGACAGCTCAATGAAGCGTTCCACAGCCTCGTGGGCGACGGGTGTATCGAGCAGTGCGGCCCGCTAAAGGGTGAGCAATCGCACCTCGACCTGCCCCGGCTTCGGTTCACTTTTACCCGGCGCGACTACGGCCGGCTGCGATCGCTGATCAACCAGATCAACGCCATGGACCAGGCCAACCACCCCAACGCGCCGCGATCGCCTTGAGCAAGCAGCGGCCACGTGTCCCCGGTCAAGCCAAGTGATGGCCTAAAGCCCGCTGGGAGATGGTCCGTGTAAGGCGGCGTGGTGCCAGACGCCAAAGCAGCCGCGGCACAGCCCATGCCGGCACAGGTGTGCATACGCGAACAAACGACAAACCCCCGGCGGGTTGCGCCACCGGGGGTTTTGTGTGTGTTGATGGCCGACCCAACACCCAGGTGTGTGGCTTGAGTCGCCGCGGCCTCTGGTGCTACCCCGCCCGGGGGTGGGCCTGGTCGTAGCTGGCCCGCAGCCGGATCGTCGATAGGTGCGTGTAGATCTGCGTCGTGCTTAGCGATTGATGGCCAAGCAGCTCCTGGACGCTACGCAGGTCGGCGCCGTTATCCAGCAAGTGGGTGGCGAAGCTGTGGCGCAGCGTGTGGGGGCTGATCGACGGGTCCAGGCCCGCGGCTTTGAGATACTTATCCAGCTTCCGGCGGACCGACCGGCTCGAGAGGCGCCCGCCGTTCTTGTTGACAAACAGCGGCACGTTGGGGTCGGTTAGCGACTTCTCACGCAACGCGGTAAACCGCTGATCGGGTTCGAGCAGGGTCAGGTAGTTGCGGATCGCAGCCAGCGCGTGCGAGCCCAGGGGGACCATGCGCTCTTTCTTGCCTTTGCCCCGGACGTGCAGGGTCTGCTGGGCCTGATCCAGGTCGCTGCGGTTGAGGTCAACCAATTCGCTGACGCGCACGCCCGTGGAGTAGAGCGTTTCCAGGATCGCCCGGTCCCGGGCGCCCAGCGTGTCGCGGTTGTCGGGCATGCTTAGCAGCTTGTCGATCTGCTCGACGCTGATCGCTTTGGGCAGGCGCTTGGCTTGCTTGGGGGTCCGGATCAGCTGCATGGGGTTGGATCCGATGGTGTTACGCTGGTGCATCCACTTATAGAGGCTTCGCAGGGTGGCGATCTTGCGTGCGACCGTAGCGCAGCTGTAGCCCAGGTGATCCAGCTGGGCCAAGAAGCCCCGGATCACCGTGGTGTCTGCGGCGATGATCCGCTGATCAAGCGTTTGGCCGCTGCCCGTGGGGTCGCCGGGCTGGGCCGCGGCGTCCGTGATTTGGTCAGCCATGGGTGTTGTGTCGGCCGGGTGCCCCGTGGGGCTGGACGGGTTCAACGCCGCGGGGTTGCCGTCACCGGTGAGGTAGCCGGCGTATTGGCGTAGGTCCGCCCCGTAGCACCGGGCCGTGTAGGGGCTAAAGTGCCGCTCAAAACGCAGGTAGTGGATAAACTGATCAATCAATGTGTTTTGGTCGGACATGGGGGTATCCATCCTTTTCTATCCAGCCGGTGTAGGGGCCTCGATCGTTGGGGTTTAGTGTTTAAGCATCTTTTCCACTTGCTGATTCAGCCGCCGACCAACCTGATGGCTTAGCACAGCTGCGTCGAACATCCCGAAGCTGCAATTCGGGTCGCGTGCCAGCGAAACAAGCCGATCCAATAGCTCGGACTCGTGTCCCGGCGCGTAATTGAAGACGTACCGGTGCCCATTCTTGACCAGCGCCAGCTGGCGCTGCCCGGGCTCGGGCTCGCCATCGGGCGGTGGGTCGAAGCCTTGATGCGGATCCGAATCGGACACTTTGACGCTCCTTGCCACCCATCGGCGACCGGCGTCACAGGCCGATCTACGAGGGGGCGGGTTGTGTGGCCGGCGGCGAGGTGATGCGCCGTGTCTCGGCCTGAAGCAGACGCCAGCTCATCACGTAGCTGACGAATTCACTGTACAGGTCCATGCTGATCCGGTAGAGGTGCCACGATTGGCCATCTCTCACCGGGCCGCGGTTGCGGGCGTAGCGCATCAACCGCTTGCGGATCTCCGGGTCGGCTGCGTCGAACACAGCGCTGACGGTGCTGGTGGTGGCCGGCTCCAGCGTGGCCGGTGAGGGCAGCGTCTGGGGGTCGGTCGATGCCCGCGCCAGGCGGCGGACGTCCAGCCGGTCGGCTTGATCGACACGCTGGTTGACATACAACTCGACGGCCAGCCCCAGCGTCGGGGGGTCGTACGGGTCGTAGGCGGTGATCGTGCCCACCACCAACGCATCGACGCCCAGCGTGTTCAGCAGCTGCCTGGCCTGATGGGGCGAGGTCGCCTGGGTGATGCCCAGGTGATCGATCGCCATCAGCACCCGGTTGACCGGCAGCACATCCAGGTTCGAAGCGGTTTCAAGCTGGTGTGCCAAGTGGTCAGCCAGCGCGACACCATCGGCCTGGAGGCTACCGCTTTCGTTGTGGAGCGGAGCCACCGCCCACACCCGCCGTGACGGGTAGGGCGATTCCAGCGGGTCAGCGCCACGCCCCAAGAACAACGAGCAGCCACTCAACAGCAGCAGCGTTGCGGTCAGCCATAGGACCTGTTCACTTGTCATGGCTTCCTGCCGGCGTTTTTCAGGATGAGCATCCGTGCCCATCGGTATTCCCTTATTCGCCGCGATGCCGTTATTGGGTGGGCACCATGGCGTCTTCGTTGGCGATCAGCGTGTTGAGCTTGTCCTGCATCCCGGGGATCGGCGCCATGGCCGATGGCTGGGTGGTCGGTGCGCCCATGGGCTGGGCCACACGCAGCGCCCGGTCGGGTCGGATCGCCCAGATATTTTCTATCCCGTTCTTGGCACGGTTGGAGACAAAAAAGATCGATCCGTCAGCGGCCCACACCGGGTGCAGGTTGGCAAACTGGCTGTTGGTGAGGTTGGCCCGGCCCGAGCCATCGGCGTTGAGGATCCAGATGTCGGCCTGGGCGGGGGGCGCTTGGGTCTCGCTGTCGGGGTCGATCACGGTGCTGAACGTGATGTGTTGGCCATCGGGGCTCCAGCTGGGTGAGATACCCGCTGCGTTGGAGCTGGCGGCGATCTCCGTGGGTCGCACCCCTTCGCCGTTGACCATCTCGACCGTCCAGACGCTAAACCACCGCGTGCCCCGCTCCCGCGCCCGCTGGAACAGGATCCGGTGATCCACGGGCGACCAATCAGGGAACAGGCCAAAGCCGATGAACCGTTTGATCGCGGGGTTGTCGATATCGATCACCACCAGCTCCCATTGGCCCGATTGCGTGCCTAGGGTGCAGTAGACCAGCTGCTTGCCATCGGGTGAAAAGCTGGGGCTTAGGTCGTGGGTTAGGTCGTTGGTCAGCTGGATCGCCTGGCCGCCGGTGACATCCATCATATAGATGTCCCAGTTGCCGCTGCGGTCTGAGGCAAAGGCCACGCGCTTGCCGTCGGGGCTAAATGTGGGCATCACATCATTGCCTGAATCATTCGTAAGCTGTTGCAATGCCGTTCCTTGTATGCGTTTTAGATATAGATCGGCTGTGGCGCGGTGCTGGGTGGAGGCATAGACCAGCAGCGTCCCCGTGGGGTCGACATCGGGGTCAAAGTCGGCGCCTTCTGTCGCGAAGGTGACCTGCCTGAGGTTGTCGGGGCTGTCGAGCGGGCTAGAGTGCATCGATCGGCTAGAGCCAATCCCGGGCAGCTGCCCATACAGCCCCAGTGTACCGATCGAGGCGTTGCGCGAAGCCAGCTGTACGCTGGAGCCGGCCATGGGATCGGGCGTTTCGAATTGCACGTTTTTGGGTCGACCCCGCTGGCGTCGGTCGTGGTGTGACGGGTGTGGAGATTGTTGTTGATAAGGGTCGGGCGCGCTAGCTGTTAAGGGGCTTGAACCAGCGGTCGGTTGGTTGTGTTGGGCAGCCGACATCTGCTGCTGACGCTTGAATTCTTCATACGCTTGCTGCCGATCACGGTTGTAGACCCCGGAAAAAGCCCCATTATAAAGCTGCGAGCAGCCCCCCAAAACCCCACACAAGGTCAACCCGATGGTGCCGGTTTGGACAATCTGTCGCAGCTTCATAAAAGCCTCGTTGTCACAGAGATCCGCGTGATCGTGGGATTGCCCATAACCACAACCCTGGCGTTATCGGTTGGCTCGTGGGGACCGATCCAGCATGGCAGCGCCTGTCCGTTTATCGGACGAGTTCGGGTGGCGGCTTTAGGCCTAGAGATGAAAGTCGATGCAATAACTGGAATTAATTATCGATTGGCGCGGCTATACCCATCGGGTATGACCGGATCGGGGCTGGTCTATAAAGCCAGTGGGCGTTCGGATATAGTAGTAGGGAATCATCCTGGATCTTGATGGGTGGCTTATACCTTCACCGTCTAAGCCTGCCCGATGGTCGGCGACGCGGAAACAACAAGATCAAAGACTGATGACGCGACCGACGCGTCAAACGGATACGCGGTGCGTATCAATCGGGCGGGACGACAGAAGCGCGTGAGGCTGGCCATCCCACTCAAACTAGGACCCCAACCCGATGCATGAATGGATGCTTGCTTTGACCCACGATTGGCCATGGCTGACCCACCCGTTGGTCCGCTGGCCGCTCACGGGGGTCTATCTGTCGATGCTGATGCTGATTGCGCTGTATGGCCTGCATCGGTATTGGCTGGTGTGGCTGTATTACCGCAACCGCCGCAGCGCGCCGCGACCCAAGCAGAGATTTAACCGCCTGCCTTGGGTGACCGTCCAGCTGCCGATGTACAACGAAGCACAGGTCACCCAACGCGTCATCGATGCGGCTTGTCGGTTGGACTACCCCGCGGATCGGCTCCAGATCCAGGTGCTCGACGACTCCACGGATGGCTCAGCGGCGTTGGCCAAGCAGCGGGTGGCTTACTGGACCCGACGAGGGGTCAACATCCAGTGCCTGCATCGCGACGATCGGCACGGGTACAAAGCCGGCGCCCTAGCCGAGGCGCTACCCCACGCCGAGGGTGAGCTGATCGCCATCTTCGACGCAGACTTTGTCCCTCACCCCGGCTTCCTAAAAACGCACCGTCCACTACTTTACCCAGCCGCGTGTCGGGATGGTCCAGGCGCGGTGGGACCACCTCAACCGGCAAGACTCGCTGCTCACACGCAGCCAAGCGATCTTCTTAGACGGCCACTTCCTGATCGAGCACACCGCGCGCAACCGGTCGGCCCGGTGGATCAACTTCAACGGCACCGCGGGGATCTGGCGCCGCGAGGCGATCGAATCGGCCGGTGGGTGGCAGCACGATACGCTCACCGAAGACGTCGACCTAAGCTACCGCGCCCAGCTGGCGGGCTGGGATTTTGTGTTCCTGCCCCGTGTGCGGTGCCCCGCGGAGCTCCCACCCGAGATCAACGCCTTCAAGGCCCAGCAGCACCGCTGGACCAAGGGCTCGATCCAGACCGCCAAGAAGCTGCTGCCCACCGTGCTGCGATCACGCGCGTCGCTGGGGGTCAAGGCCGAAGCGTTTTTCCACCTCACTAGCCCGATGGTCTACCTGTTTATCTCGGTGATGGCGCTGCTGTTTTACCCAGCGTTCTTTGTGAACATCCAGCCGTTTGAAGACGGCACGTTTGCCAGCTTCCTGATGTGCATCAGCCTGTTTGCGCTGGGCACAGCCTCGGCGGGCATGTTCTACACGGTTAGCCAGTACGAGCAGCGGCGCAGCACCTGGGCCACCGTGCTGCAGATGCCGGTCCTGATGAGCATCGGCATCGGGATCGCGCTCAACAACGCGCGTGGCTGCATCGAAGCGCTGCTGGGCCATGACTCGGCGTTTGTGCGCACACCCAAATACAATACGGTTGACCAGCCGGTCCGCCACCGCCGCGGCGCCGCACCCACAGGCGTCATCGCCACCCCGTCGATCCGGGTCTGGATGCTGATGCTGGAGATCGGGATGGGGCTTTACACGCTGGCCTGTGCCCGGCTGGCCATCCAATCCGACCGCACGCTGGTGAGCATGCCGTTCCTGCTGCTGTTCGCCAGCGGCTACCTGTATGTCGGGCTTGCCGGTCTCAAGAGCTGGTGGCTATCGCGGCGTGGGCGCGGCACGGCGCTGATGCCGCTGCCGTCGTAAGCCGCGCCCCCAGGCCCGCCCCGATTGTCTCATCCCAGGTCGAGCACGGGCGTGGTTCAATCGCCACCGGGAGCGGATCGGCTCAGTGCGGCTGCGACCGCGCTGATCACCTCATCGACCTCAAAGGGCTCGCGGCCAACGGTTGCGGGGTGTTGATCGGCCAAACCGCGGCCACCATTAGGCCGATTTGGCCAGCGGCATCTGGCCGTTGATCCGCTGCTCGGCGTCTTGTGGGTCCAGCGGGCGGGCAAAGATATAGCCCTGCCCGCGGTCGCACTCCAGCGCCTGGAGCTGCGCAACCTGATCGACGGTTTCGATCCCCTCAGCGACGACGATCATCCCCAGGTTGTGCGCCAGGGTGACGATCGCGTGCACGATCGCGGGGTAGCCCCGGTTTTGGTCCATCACGCTGATGAACGAGCGGTCGATCTTGAGCATGTCGATCGGGAACCGGTAGAGGTTGCTCATGGACGAGTGGCCGGTGCCAAAGTCGTCCATCGCCAGCTTCATCCCCATCTCTCGAAGCTGGTGGAGCACGGGGACCACAACCTCGTTGTCCATGATCATGCTTTCGGTAACCTCGAGCGTGACCGTGTGCAAGTCGACCCCGATGGCCTGGAGCAGCTGGGAGACTTGTTCGACCACACCGGGCTGAATCAGGTGGTTCTTTGAGAGGTTGATGTTCATCGCTAGGGTCTGGTATTCGGGGTAGCGGTCGTGCCATTGCTTAAGCTGCCCCGCCGCGGTCTGGATCACCCATTCGCTGATGGGCACGATCAGCCCGGTCTCTTCGGCGATGGAGATGAACCGGTCGGGCCGGACCATCCCCCGCAGGGGGTGATCCCACCGGATCAGGGCTTCGAAGCCCAGCAGGCGGCCCGACTCGAGGCAGACGATCGGCTGGTACTGGAGCTTGAATTGGTTTTGCTCGACGGCTTGGCGCAGGTCGGTTTCCAGGTTCAGGCGCTCCACGGCGCCTTCGTGCATCCGCTTATCAAAGGTGACGTAGCGGCCTTTGCCTGATGCTTTGGCGTGGTACATCGCCAGGTCGGCGTTGCGCAGCAGGTCTTCGGGGTGTTCGTATTCTTCTCGGCTGGTGGCGATGCCGATGCTGGCGGTCATGCTCACTTCCCGGCCCGCGACCATATGGGGCGTGGCCAACGCGTCCTGCAGCTGCCTGGCGATGTGATCGGGGTCGTTGGGGAGGGTGCCCTGGATCAAGACCACAAACTCATCACCGCCTAAGCGGGCCGCGAGGTTGGGCAGCGGGATGGTGTTTTGGCTGATCTGATCGAGCACCTGGCGGATCCGGTGGGCGATGCTGATTAACAGGTGGTCGCCCACTTCGTGCCCCAGGCTGTCGTTGACCAGCTTGAACCGATCGACATCGATAAACAGGACCGCGAAGTGGAAGTACCGGCTCTGCTTGGTGTGCTCGATCGCTTCGCCTAGCCGCTGGGTAAACAGCTGCCGATTCGCCAACCCGGTGAGCCGGTCATGATCCGCCAGGTGGCGCAGCTCATCCTCGGCTCGCTTGCGTTCGATCGCTCGGCCCAGCTGCGTGCCCACGTTGGCCATGACTTCCAGCAGCGGTTCATTGGGTGGCATCGCTTCGCTGGAAAAGAACTCCAAGACCGCCACGACTTCGGCCCCCACCAGCACGGGGAAGGCAAACCCAGCCTTCACGCCGAGGTCTTCGGCTAGCTTCGCGCGGGGGAAATTCGTGTCTTGGGTGACGTCGATGATCCACGCCGGCTTGCCGCTAGCCAAGACACGCCCCGGCAAGCCTATGCCTTGTTCAAAGCTGGTCGTTTCGGTGACCCGCTTGAAGGTCTCAAATGGCTGGGGGTGGCGCAGATACCACAGCTGGGTCGGCCTCAGGAGGGTCGGGTTGTCGGTATCGGGCAGGTAGGCGTGCCCCACCGGCCAGTCGGTGTGCGCACAGACCTTTTCAAGGATCACCGTCAGCACCCGATCGACGTTGGTGGCTTGGTTGGCTTCGGCCGCAACGGTCTGGAGCAGCTGCAGGTCTTGGTTCTTCGTCAGCAGGGCCTGAGAGATCTGCTCGCGTGCCTGGATCTCGCGGTTGACCTTGTCCAGCACGCGGTTGTATTCCTGAGCGATGACCCCGACTTCGGTGTGTGGCTCGACCGCGACCTGGTGGGAGAAATCGCCTTTCTCTCGGTGGCGGATCATGTCGTCGACCAGGTCGGACATCGGGCTTTGGGCGCCGTGCTCCGAGACGTTAAGCCCGGTCTGCTCGCCTTGGGCATCGATCCGCAGCGGCAGCGCCCAGTTGACCAGGCGCAGCAGCACCCAGCCCACCCCAAATGACCAGGCAAAACACACCGCCACCCCAATCAGCTGCACCATCAGCTGATCGAGCCGGCCAAGGCCGGTCCCCCATCTTTGGGGGTCACCCAGCAGCGCGACCGCGATGGTGCCCCACGCCCCGGCGCCGGCATGAGCGGGGATGGCACCGATCGCGTCGTCGATTTTTTTCTTCTCCAGCGCCAGGGACGCCAGCAAACAGATCGCACCGCCTACCGCCCCGACCACCACCGCGCTGCTGATCGCCATCACGTGGCACCCCGCGGTGATCCCAACCAGCCCGGCGATGACGCCGTTGAGCACGTGCTCGACCCTGGGCTGGCCTAGCAGCAGCTGGGTCAGGGCTAATGCGGTTAATCCCCCGGCCGCGGCGGCCATCGTGGTGTTGACGAGGATCGCAGGGATCTGGCTATTGACCGAATAAGCGCTGCCCCCGTTAAACCCAAACCAACCAAACCACAGCAGCAGCACCCCCAGGGCAACCATAGGCAGGTTGTGGCCATAGATGGGCGGAGCACCCGTGGTGAAGCGCCCCAAGCGGGGGCCTACCACCAGCACGGCCGCCAGGGCGACCCAGCCGCCTGTGGAGTGAACCACGGTGCTACCGGCGTAATCGATAAACCCCAGTTCTTTGAGCCACCCCTTGTTGACCGCATCAGCCACCCCGCCCCAGACCCAGTGGCCGATGAAGGGGTAGACGATCCCGCTGACCAGCACCGCGATAACCAGGTAGCCCACGAACCGCATGCGCTCGGCCACCGCGCCAGAGATGATTGTCACCGCGGTGCCACAGAAGACCAGTTGGAACAGGAAAAAAGATAGCTCCCAAGGCCCCGCCCCGTGGCCGAACACCCAGCCCGTGGTCCCAAACAAGCCCTGCCGGCTGGCGCCGAACATCAGCCCGTACCCCACCAGCCAGAAGGTCAGCGAGCCGATGCAGAAGTCCATCACGTTTTTCAACGCGACGTTGATGCTGTTCTTCGACCGCACCAGGCCCGACTCTAAGCAGCAAAAACCCGCCTGCATGATCACCACCAGCGTGGCGCAGCCAAGCAGCAGGGCGATATCGTACGGCTGTGGGTTCAGTGGCACCATGGTTTGTCGCGGTTCAAGGTAATTGGGTGTCTACCGATCGGATCGGAATGGCCCGCATCAGAAACACAACACCGCCGTGAATTGACCCGTCACTGGCAGGCAACTGGCCGCAATCCCATGGCGTGGGCAGAGCGATTTCGAGCAAGTCAATCAGCGTGACCGTTTGCGCAAAGCGGGCTGCCGCGACACATGATGCCATCCGTCGCGGTAGACCTCCCCATCCATCTTTTTTAATGCGTAATGACTTCTCCTTTAATTAGGACGAACTAAAAAATTATCGGTTACTTGTGAAACAGGTCTTAGCCCTCTAAGAGCCTTTGAGCCCCTAACGCAATGGCATGACGGGTGTATCTTGGTCGGCCATCCGATACGTCAATTCCCGTTGTATTAGGGGGTTTTTGCCCTGTCACAGGCCTGGACCGCAACAGTTGCCACCATAAGGTGGCTCAGTACAATGCACGGGCTTGATTTTTGTAATCGGACCCCGTCGTCTAGTCAGGTCTAGGACACCAGGTTTTCATCCTGGTAACACGGGTTCAAATCCCGTCGGGGTCATTGGTTATCGGTGTATACCCATTGGGTATAAAATTTGCCGCGTCAAGAATACAAAAACATCGGGGATTTTCCTGCCGCGGCCGGGCGGTACCCCGCAAACTCGATTGGGATGCGTATATATCGAAACCCTTCAGGGAACGGCCAAGTGGCTGCTAAGTGGCGTACTTCGATATCCCCTGGGTCACCTCTAACCCCGCCGTCACCGCATGACCATCCCGCTGGCTGATATACCCGTCCCGATCGGGTTGATGGGGTCCGGTTCGCCCGCGGTGGGGAAATCTTGGGCGTTTGGGTGATGCCGACACGGCAAACCCATACCCGATGGGTATACAATCACTGCCATGAGATTGAGAAGCACGATTCAATCCGCCGCGGTGGGGTGTGTGGCGTTGGCCTCTGTCGCAGCGGGACAGCCGCAGCAGGGGTGGGTGCCGGTGGATCAAGCGGTGGCTGACCTAGACCCGCTGGCCACAAGCCTGCGTGACCTAAGCCCCGGCCTGCGGCTCGATGGGGAGCACACCTCCCTGTTTGAATGGCGCCAGCCACCCACGATCGACCCGGCCGATACCAGCAACACCACGCCGCATGAGCCGAGCCTAACCCCGCCCCTGCAGCCGCAGCCGGTCTATTACCGTGTTGGACCCGGTTTCCGGGCGCGGCTCAACCGGTTGGACTACCAGATCCGTGGGGACGGCCGCTTTGCAGAAACCATCCCCAACAACACGGTGTTTGAGCTCAACCCCTTGGTGCGATCGCCCCTCTCGGTGTCGCCCAACTTAGGGTGGAACGACACCCGGGTAGACCACCGGCTCGATACACGCCTCGACACCCGCCTCAACGCCAGGGTCGACACACCCACCAACGCTACGCTCCAGCAGCGGTTACCCATCACCCAGCCAATGGTCTCTTTGCCAATACCAAACCGCTCAGCAGAACAGCCCCACCTCTCTAAGGGACAGCCAAGCGCACCCCACCGAGTTTGCCAGCACCGCTGAGCCTGCGGTACGATCCGCAGACAGCGAACACTAAATCCAGCCCCAGGAGGGGACCCCACCCACTCAAAAACCAGGCTCACAGAGCCTAGCTCGATGAACCGCTGGCGGCTTGGTCGATCTTGGCTGCGAGGATGAAATCGTTTTCGGATAGGCCGCCGATCGCGTGGGTCCAGATCTCGATCCAGACGTTGCAATAGCCTTCCAGGTGCAGGTCGGGGTGGTGGGCTTGTTCTTCGGCGATCTGGGCGACTTTTTGGAACAGCGCCAAGCCCGCGAGGAAGTGATCGACCTGCCAATCCTTGCGGATACGCCGGCCGTTGTGGGTCAGCTGCCAGCCAGGGAGTTTGGCCAGCTGCTGCTGGGCGGCTTGGGCGGTGTAGGGCGGCACGCCTCCTTCGCAGGGCACGCACCGCTTGGCGGTTAGCTGCTGGGGGCTTAGAGGGGTATCCATGGTGGGTGTCCTTATCTCGCGTGCGGGCCGAACCTCATGAGAGATTGGATGGTTTGGATTATACGCGATACATCTACAAAGTCGTGCAGGGGGTGGTATATACCCATTGGGTATGAGTTTGCCGCGTCGGGATCACAAAAACGCCGAAGATTACCTTGCCGCGGGCGAACGGGACCCCGCAAACCTGATCGGGATTGGTATAAATCGTGGCTTGCGATGAATCAGTGGTTGATGCTGTACAGCTCGATCCGTTACACGCGTCCCCGTCAGCTATGGGCGCGGCTGTGGTTCATGGTCAAACGACGGTTGATGGTCCAGCTGGCGCAGTGGGGGCTTGCGCCTAGGCACCGCGGGCCGAGCCTGCCGTTAGACACCCACCCGCTTGAGCCGCTGTTCTTGCCGCGACGGGGGCTGGTCGAGCAGGACGGGGTCAAGCTTTTTCTGCGGTACCTCAACCGGCGTGACCCGCTGACCTCGCCCCAGGCGTGGCACCCCAAGCAGCTTGAGGTCGGCACGCGTCTTGAGAAGCTCAACCTCCATTACATGGAGTACCTCGAAGCGGTCGACGACGGCTGGTTTGCCCGTGTGGTGGAAGATTGGATCGCATCGAACCCGCCCTACCGGCCTGAGTATTGGCTTGACAACTGGAACGCTTACGCCCTGTCGATCCGGTGCGTGGTCTGGATGCAGCAGCTGGCGGTGCGGCGTGACAAGCTGACGCCGGGGTTCTGCGAATCGGCTCACCGGTCCCTAGCTGACCAGGTGCGGTTCCTGGTGCGCAACCTGGAGGTGGATATCCTGGGCAACCACCTGGTCAAGAACATCAAGGCGTTGCTGTGGGCCGGGCGGTACTTCACCGGGCGCGAGGCGATGCGGTGGCAGGCCTTGGGCCAGCGGCTGCTTAGACGCGAGTTGGCAGACCAGATCCTGCCCGATGGGCTTCATTTTGAGCGCAGCCCCGCGTATCACACCCAGGTCTTTGCCGATCTGCTCGAATGCAGCCACGCGTTGCCGGCTGACTCTGCCTTACACCGCGAGCTGCGCCGCGTTTTGGATCAGATGGCTCAGGCGCTAGTAGACCTGACCCACCCCGACGGGTTGGTGAGCCTGTTCAATGATGGCGGGCTGCACATGGCGTACGCGCCGCAGGAATGCTTGGCGGTCTATGAGCGATTGACCGGGGCGTTGGCCCAGCCCAGGTCGGTGTTTGCGTTGGCCGATGCGGGTTACTTTGGGGTGCGGGATCAGCGGGGGTACTGCCTGGTCGACTGCGGCCCGATCGGTCCTGATTTTTTACCTGCGCACGGGCACGGCGACGTCCTGGCGTTTGAGTGGGACCTGGGCCACAAGCGGATGATTGTAGATGCGGGCGTATACGAATACCACGAGGGGACATGGCGATGCTATTCGCGATCGACCACAAGCCACAACACGGTGACCATCGGTCAGCAAGACCAGTGCGAATTCTGGAAGTCGTTCCGCGTGGGCCGCCGCCCGACGCCCCACGTGCACCGGTTAGCGCTCGATGAAAAGAAGCTCGAACTGCTTTTGGAAGGCTCGCACAACGGGTACTCTCATCTGCCGAGCCGACCCGTTCACCGCCGGCGGGTCGATGCCAGCCCGACCCGTATTGTGATTGAAGACCAAATCACCACCGCCCCCGGAAGCACCCACACCGCGCGGGGGCACGCTGATCGTGGCTTGGGGCCAGAAGCGCTGCGGGTCCATGCACGGCTGATGCTGCACCCCGGCTGCGTAGCCCGGTGTGTGGAGGAGGGCCTATTGTTGGACCACGGTGGTCAGCGTGCGTTGCTAAAATCCACATGCTCCCTCACCCTTGAGGATGCCTGGTGGTGCCCCGACTTTGGGGTGCGTCACAAGACCCAGCAGGTGGTACTTGATTAC
Organism: Phycisphaeraceae bacterium; assembly: GCA_965223655.1. Lineage (GTDB taxonomy): Bacteria > Planctomycetota > Phycisphaerae > Phycisphaerales > Phycisphaeraceae > CBDCXC01. The sequence goes on along the minus strand of CBDCXC010000014.1, from coordinate 211,249 downwards.
GGGCAGGCTCCCTGCACGGGTGGTTTTACCCTTGAAGCGCTGCCCGCCTAGCGTGTTACGGCCCTGGCTATGCGGATCCTTTTCCTGAGTCACTATTTCCCGCCCGAAGGCAACGCACCGGCCTCGCGCGTCCACGCGTTGTGCAAGCGTTGGGTGCGTGCCGGGCACGATGTGACAGTGGTGACCTGCGTGCCCAATGTCCCAGCCGGTCGGGTCTACGCGGGCTACCGCAACAAGCTCTGGCAACGCGAGACGATCGATGGGATCGAGGTGGTGCGTGTCTGGACGTATTTAGCACCCAACAAAGGCACTGTGCGGCGGATCGCGAACTATGTTTCCTATATGGTCAGCGCCACGCTGCGTTGTGTGTGCCTCAAACGCCCGGATGTGGTGATCGCCACGAGCCCGCAGTTTTTCTGTGGGTGGGCCGGGGTGCTGGTGAGCCGGCTCAAACGCAGGCCGCTGATCCTTGAGATCCGCGATATCTGGCCCGAATCGATCTCCGCGGTGGGGGCGATGCGCCGCGGCCGGTTGATCCGGTTTCTGGAGTGGCTGGAGCTGAAGCTCTACGCCGCAGCCACACATATCGTGACCGTGGGCCAGGGCTACCGCCAGCAGCTGATCAAAAAAAATATCGCGTCCGATGCGATCTCGGTAGTGACCAACGGGGTGGATCGCGATGTGTTTTCACCACGCCCACCCGATACGCAATTGGTCACGCAGTATCATCTATCCGGTAAGTTTATCTGTTCCTATATCGGGACGATCGGGATGGCTTGTGGGTTGGAGGTGATCCTGCGTGCGGGCCAGCTGATGAAGCAGCGCGGCCGGAACGACATCCGGTTCTTGCTTGTGGGTGACGGGGCGGTGCGTGAAACCCTGCAAGACCAAGCCCAGCAGATGGGGTTAGACAACGTGGTGTTTGTGGGTCGGCAGGATAAGGGGTTGATGCCCGCGTTCTTGTCGATCAGCGGCTGCTGCTTGGTGCACCTGCGTGGGACGGATCTGTTTAAGACGGTGCTGCCGTCGAAGATCTTCGAAGCCGCGGCCATGGCCCGGCCGATCGTGCTGGGCGTGCAGGGCGAAGCGGCCCAGCTGGTCCAGCGATCGGGCGGCGGGGTGTGCATCGAGCCGGAAAACGCCACCCAGCTGGCCGATGCGGTGCTGCAGCTGGCTGACGACCCAGCGCTAGCTGAGCAATTGGGCCAAGCCGGGCATGATTTCATGACCCAGCACCACGACCGTGAGCGTCTGGCGGCACATTATTTGGCAATCGTCGAGCGCATCAGTGGTTTGCGGACCGATCCATCTTGACCCGGTTGCGGTACGCATCGGTGCGATACCAATCCCAATCAGGTTGACGGGGTCTGGTTCGCCCGTGGCAGGGCAATCTTCGGCGTTGTGGTGATCCCGACGCGGCAAACGTATACCCGATGGGTATACAGTTGACGGTTGCCACCCATCGCTCTACTTCAACCCATACTCCTTGAGCTTGCGGTACAGCGTGCGCTCACCGATGCCCAGCATCTTCGCGGCTTGCTCACGGTTGCCGTTGTGGAGCCGTAGCGCGTTTCGGATCGCCTGCTTCTCGATCTGATCGAGGCTCAGGCCGCTGATCGCGTCCATCCCCACCCCGCCGGTGCCCGAATCGGATGCGGCTTGGATCTCCGGGGGCAAATGGCGCGGCTCGATCTTGTCACCCTCCGCGATAACCACCACGTTTTGGATCACATTCATCAGCTGCCGCACATTCCCGGGCCAATCGTAACGCATCAGCAGCGTCTGGGTGTCCTCGGCGATCTGCGGCACCGGCCGGTCGATCTGCTGGGCGTACCGCTGGGTAAAGTGGCGGGCGATCAGCGGGATGTCCTCCCGCCGCTCACGCAGCGCCGGCAGGTGCAGCTCAACGCCCTTGATCCGGAAATACAGGTCCTCGCGGAACTGACCCTCTTTGACCATCGCTTCGAGCTTGCGGTTCGTCGCGGAGATCAGCCGCACATCCACGTGCCGTGTCTCATTGGCCCCGAGGCGCACGACCTCCCCGCTCTCTAAGACGCGCAGCAGCTTGGCCTGCATGATCATGGGCATGTCGCCCACTTCGTCCAGGAATAGCGTGCCCCCATCGGCGTACTCGAACCGACCCTGCCGGTCGCGGTCGGCACCGGTGAACGCGCCCTTCACGTGCCCAAACAGCTCGTCTTCTAGGATCGACTCACTAAGCCCAGCGCAGTTAAGCGGGACAAAGTGCTGCTTGGTACGGCGGGAGTTGTTGTGTAACGCCTGGGCGATCAGCTCCTTGCCCACACCCGATTCGCCCGTGATCAGCACCGGGATATTGCTGGGCGCGATCTGCCGCATCGTGGTGATCACCCGCCGGATCGCCGACGACGAGCCCACGATCCCCTCAAACCCGTACTTCTCGTCGAGCCGCTGCTGCAGGTGGGCGTTCTGATCGCGCAGCATCACCGCCTGGATCGCATGCTGCGTGAGCGTGCGGAACACCTCCAGGTCCAGCGGCTTCTCGATGAAGTCGTACGCGCCTTGCTTCAGCGCCGCCTTGCACGTGGGCACATCGCCGTGGGCCGTGACCAGGATGGTCTCGGCGTTGGGCTGGTGCTGGCGCGCGGCGGCCAAGACCTGCAGCCCATCGGTTTCGTGGTCCATCACCAGGTCGGTCACCACCAGGTCGAACTGGCCGTGGCGTAGCTCATCCTGCGCCGATGGCAGGTCGTGGACGATGGTGCACACATGCCCAAGCCGGCGCAGCGCCTCAGCCATCACCTCCGCGTGCTGGTGTTCGTCATCCACGACCAGCACCTGAGCCGTCAGGGTTTCGCCTTGTTCAGCCATGAGATTGAGCCAATCTAATCCCCGCCGACCGAGTCGGTCAAGGCGATGCGTGGGTCCGTTGGGTCTATAATGCCCTCCCATGCCCGCCGCTCAGCCGCACCCACCGACGCGCATCGCATCAGCCCCCTGCCCCGCCCGCGTCGGCTGTGTCAGCTACCTAAACGCTAAGCCGCTGGTCGAAGCGCTAGCCGATGATCATCCGGGGGTAACCATAACGTACGATGTGCCCAGCCGCCTACGCGCGATGCTCGACGCGGGCACCGTTGACATGGCGCTGTGCCCGGTGATCGATTACCACACCGGCTCCAAACCGCTGGCGATCATCCCCGTGGGCGGGATCGGCTGCTGCGGGCCCACGCTGACCGTCCGCCTGTTTAGCCAGATCCCATTCAATTCGATCACACGCGTCGCGGTCGACCCCGACAGCCACACCAGCGTCGCGCTGCTGCGCATCATCCTCCACCACCAATACGGGGTCACACCGCCGTTCGAGCCGTGGCACAGAACCTCGCAGCACAACGACCAGCACCCCGAATCGCTGTTGCTGATCGGCGATAAGGTCGTCACCCACAGCCCACCTGAAAAGCGGTATCCCCATCAGCTGGACCTGGGCGAAGCTTGGCACCGGCTCACCGGCTTGCCATTCGTCTTCGCGGTCTGGATGAGCCGCGCCGAAGCACCGCTGGGGAGCCTGCCAGCCCAGCTCAACAATCAGCGCCTCAAAAACGCTGCCCAATTGGATGTGATTGCTCAGCGCTACGCCCCGCAACACGGCTGGCCGGCCCAGCTGGCCTGTGAGTACCTGGGGCGGTACCTGCAGTATGAGATCGATCAGCCTCAGCTGGAAGCGATCCAGCGGTTCCACAACATGGCGCAAGAGCTGGGCCTGATACCGCACCCCCAGCCGATACGCATCGGCCAACCCGTTACCTCGTTCAAAACACCAACCCGCCCCAGCCCCGCCTTGCAATAGGGCATGGCTGGCCACAATGCTGTAGGGATCATCTGGATTCAGATTCATCCGCCGCCGGGGGGATCTGCTTGCCCTGCGGGTCGTGCTGTGGGTCGCTGGTGATTAACGCTAACTGCTGCTGCATCGCCTGATCGGTGATGTGCTCGAGTTGCGTGGCGGGTGTGTGCACGTGGTCGGCTGGCAGGTTCAGGTACTTCACCAGATACGTCTCCCACAGCCGGTGGGCGCGCACGAGGCGGCGCGCGTCGTGGCGGCCCAGGTCGGTTAGCCGGTATTCTCCGCCCTGACGTTTCACCCGCCCGCCCCGTTGCAGCCGCCACAACGCAAAACCCGATACCGTCTGCCCCACCGCCAGCGCTTGGCCGATGATCGTCCGCCTCGCCGCCACCCGCGCCCGATCCCCCAACTCTTCGAGCCGGTACAAGAGCCCCAGCACATCTTCCTGAACGATACGCATACTCAGCGACACCCGGTGTACCAGCTTGCTAAGCACCCCGTGCCGCGGGGCGCCAAGCACCACGACCGTAAAGATCAACCCAGCCGACACCGCCATCATCCCCGCGGTGCCCGTGTCTTGGAACCCAAACCAGCCCGGCACCGTGACCGCCCCGAGATGACCCAGCACCGCACACCCCACCGCGATCAACAGGCTCAGCCCGATCATCACCCCCAGCCGGTCGGTCAGCAGGTGCGCCGCGGCGCCCGGGACGATCAGCATCGCAATCACCAAGATGCTGCCCACACTCTCAAACGCCGCTACAGTTGTCGCTGCGACCAGCACCATCAACACGTAGTGCATCGCCTGGGCGTTGATCCCCAGCGTCGTGGCCAGCTGCGGGTCGAACGCACTAACCTTTAGCTCTTTATAGAAAAGCAAGACCACCACGAGATCCACCACCAATACCGCCGCCAGCGTGATCACTGCGCGCGGCACCTCCAGCCCCAGCCAAACGTCGGTGTAGAGCGGCACCAGCTCAATCGCCCCGTACAGCACGCATCCCGGGTCCAGATCGACATGGTTAGCCCCCCGCACGATCAGGATCAGACCCAGGGCAAACAAGACCGTGAACACCACCCCCATCGACGCCCCGGGGTCCAACCGCCCCAGGCTGTGGATCCACTGCGTGAGCACCGCGGTCAACACGCCAACGACCGCGGCGCCGATGAACATCGCCACACTCTCACGGCTGCCCGAGATCAGGAACGCCACCGCCAGCCCGGGCAGCACCGCGTGGCTGATCGCGTCACCCATCATGCTTAGCCGGCGCAGCACCAAAAAATTACCCAGCAACGCGCACGACGCAGCGCCCAGCGCCCCGGCGACCACGATCCACGTGTTGGTTGGTGTCCAATCCATCCGATCAACCCCCGCTCACCCCGGGCCCAATCGCGTGCGGGCTTGGCGGTACCGCCAGCTGCGGGTAACGATCCTGGAGCAGCGCTTCGAGTTTTTCGACCATTTGGTGCCCCAGCACGTGTTCGATCTGGTCGGCGTCGCGGTCGACGTGGCTGGGGGCGATATCGGCGTGAGTGATCAGGAAGATCTCCCACAGCCGGTGGTTACGCATCACTTTCCCAGCCTCCGCCAAACCACGATCGGTTAGGCAATACCGTCTATCGCCAGTGGGTTGGATTAGCCCCTGCCTAGCCGCGGTGCGCAGCTGGTGACTCAGCCGACGCTGCGACCATGATCGTGCGCTTAGCAGCTGCTGCCAGCTCACCACGCCGGATTGCGTTGAGCCAGAGCTGCCCGTGTCAGACGCCCCAGCCGATTCCGATTGCTCATACATCGCGCGTAGCAGGTGCTGCCTGGCGATCCGCCGACCCAGCCGCGTATGGTTCACCCACCGCACCACCACACCCCGCGATGGGCCAAGCACAAAACTTATGACAAAGAACACCGCTGCTACCGTCACAATGATCGCACCCGCGGGCAGCCGGGGCACCAACGCGCTAAGGCCGGCCCCGAATAACCCGCTCAACACGCCGATCACACCTGAAACAACCACCATCCCCCACAACCGATCGGTCCAAAACCGGGCCGCAGCCGGCGGGATGATCAGCAGCGCGATGATCAGGATCAACCCCACCGCCTGCAGCCCGATGACCGTCACCGCCACGACCAGAAGCAGCATCAAGACGTCCAGCACGACCACCGGCCAGCCCTGTGCCTCGGCAAAACCTTGATCGAAACACACCACACCAAACTCTTTGAATAGCAGCACACACGCCACCGCCACCCCCCCGGCTGCCCAAGCGATCATCGCGGCGTCGCTGGCCAGCATCGACGCGGTCTTGCCGTAGATAAACGACTCGATCCCCGCGGCGTTGCCTTGCTTCATCGTCTGGATCACCCCCAGCATCGACACGCCAAGCCCAAAGAACACGCTTAGCACCACACCCAGCGCAACGTCTTCCTTGAGCCGTGTGAGGTTGCGGATCAGTAGCACACACGCCACACCGATCAGGCTCGACACCGTCGCGCCCAGCAGCAACCCCGGGAGGTACTTCCCGTCGCCACCCCAATGCGTCATGACGATAAACGCCAGCCCAATGCCCGGCAGCGTCGCATGGCTTAACGCGTCACCCATCAGCGCCCGCTTACGCAGCAGCATGAACGTGCCGATCACACCCGCGGCTAGCCCCAGCAGCCCAGCCCCAACCACCACCACGCGTGTGTTGTAGTCTTGAAGTGTCAAGACGCGTATGGCATGATCCCACCCCGACTGATGGGTGGGATCAGCCAACACCATGCTTGCGGCGCACGCCAATCCCGCGAGGAAGAACACCGCCCCAAACCCGACACTAAACAAAATGAGATCCCGCCGGCTCATCGTGGCTGCCTCTCCTGCGCGATCGCCTGGGCGGCCTGATCGAGCAGCGTCAACCGGCCGCCATACGTCTTGGCCAGGTTCGCTTGGGTAAAGACCTCCCCCGTGGGGCCGGCGGCAACGGTCCGCATATTCAGCATCAATAAGTGATCGAAGTACGCGCGCACGGTCTGTAGGTCGTGGTGGATCACCAGCACTGTCTTGCCCGCTGACCGCAGCTCGTGCAGCAGCGCTATGATCGCCTGCTCGGTCGCGGCATCGACGCCCGCAAACGGCTCGTCCATCAGATAGAGCTGTGCATCTTGAGCCAAGGCGCGCGCTAGAAACACACGCTGCTGCTGGCCGCCCGAAAGCTGGCTGATCTGCCGGTGGGCGTAATCGGCCATCCCCACACGCTCTAGCGCTTCGCGGGCTGCTTGCTTGTGTTTTGAACCCACGGGTCGGCACCACCCGATCTTGCCGTACCGACCCATCGCCACCACATCCAACGCGTTGACCGGGAAGTCCCAATCCACGCTCTCGCGCTGGGGCACGTAGCCCACCAGGTGGCGCTGCTTGGGGTAGGGCTTGCCGTAGATCAGCACCCGGCCCGACGCCTTGGGCACCAAGCCCAGCACCGCCTTGATCAGCGTGCTCTTGCCAGCGCCGTTGGGCCCGATGATCCCCGTGAGTTGGCCCTGCGGGGCATCAAAGTCGATGTCCCACAACACCGGCTTGCGGTGGTACGCCACGGTCATGTCATGGATCGATAGCGGCGCGGTGCGGGGGTGTTCTTCGCCCGTGGCCACCGGGTGGATGCCCGCCTGTGTTGCCGCATCGGGATTATTTACATTGGCAGCACCCGTATGGATCGCGTCCGCATCGTGCGCATGTAAAGCCGCATCGGCTAATCCGGCCGAAGTAGAGGGGCCGTTGGGTGTAGCGTCTTGGTTCACGGCTCCCCAACCCCCAGCCGCCCCTGCATCCCACGCTGAGGCGCTTGGCCACCCAACGCATGGGTGATCACCGTGACGTTGTGATCGATCATGCCGATGTACGTCCCTTCGTAGGCCCCGCCCGCCCCCATCGCATCGGAGAACAGCTTCCCCCCGATCACAACTTCTTTGCCCCGAGCCGCGGCGCCTTCAATCAACGCGCGCACGTTCTTGTCGGGCACACTCGACTCGACAAACACCGCGCCCACACCGCGGTCCACGATCAGATCGACCAGCCGGTTGATGTCTTCCAACCCCGCTTCAGACTCAGTCGACAAGCCCTGGATCCCCTCGACCTGGATCCTGTAGGCGCGCCCAAAGTAATTAAACGCATCGTGGGCGGTGATCAGCACACGCTTAGTGTCGGGGATCGAGGCGATCGATTTTTTGGCGTATTCGTGCAACGCGGCGAGTTGCTGGGTATACGCCTTGGCGTTGGCCAGGTAGTAAGCTTGGTTTGGCGGGTCGTAGTCACCAAGCGACTGCGCCACCGCTTCAACCGCTTTGAGCCATGCGTTCACGTCCATCCACACGTGTGGGTCGTAGTGGCCCTGCATCCCCGCGGGCTCTAACAGGTAGGTGGGGTCGATCAGTTCGGTCACGGCGTAGACCGGCCGCTTCCGCGCCAGCCTCACCAGCATGTCACCCATCTTCCCCTCGAGCATCAGCCCACTATAAAACACCACGTCGGCACGCTGCAGCGTCTTGACCGCCCGGGCGGTGGGGCGGTATAGGTGGGGGTCGACCCCTTCGCCGATGATGCCCGCCACCTCGGCCTTATCACCCGCGACCTGGCGCACGATGTCCGCCACCATCCCGATCGTGGCAACGATCTTGTAGGGCGATCCTTGCTGACGTTCAGGCACCTCACCGCAGCCGGCAACCATGTTCAACACCCCGACCCACGCCGCCACCATCAACAAGCTTGTTACATGATCTGTCCTCATGGATTGAATCCTTTTATTAACTCATAAAACCACGGCCTCTGGCCGTGCGACCCGAATAGCTTCGAGCGATTCGGGGTGATGTTAGTCCTGTGGATGCGTAGGTTCTCCTTTCGGGAAGACCCGTTGGGGCAGAAAGGAGAACCTGATGAGTCATCAATGGTCTAGCCAATCCCATGTGCGTTGGGATTGCATCTATCACATCGTGATCGTACCGAAGTACCGCCGGAAAGTCTTCTTCGGCAGGAAGCGGGAGAAGGTCGGTCTGATCCTGCGACGTCTGTGTCGTCAGAAGGGGATCGAACTGATCGAGGGCCATGCGATGCCCGACCACATCCATCTGTGTCTTCGGATCCCCCCGAAGTTCAGCGTGGCGTCGACGATCGGTTTTCTCAAAGGTAAGAGCGCGGTGCGGATCCACCGAGAACTGATGCGGGAAACCCGGATGACCGGCTTGCATTTCTGGTCCACCGGTTACTGCGTGAGCACCGTGGGCCTCGACGAACAGAAGGTCCGTGCTTACATCCGAGATCAAGAAAAACTGGAAACAGGCCAAAACCACCTCGAACTTCATTAACCGTTGCTAACGGCCCCAGCGGGGCCTTCCCTACGTCCAACGGCCCCTTCGAGGGGCCTTCCCCAATACCACGGCCTCTGGCCGTGGTCGATTATTAATACCGCGTCGTCATCCCGACAAACACCGTGACATCGTCTGCGGATTCGGTCAGACCGACCTGCGTGCCCACATCGAATACAACGTCTTCGTTCAGCTCGTATGTCAGGCCCCCGCTGAAAATCGCTTGGTAGTCCGTCTCGGGGTCGGCGCTGGCGATGCCGACGTATTCGATATACGCCCCAACCGGGCCAACCACATCAAACCCCAGCACCGCGGTGTGCAGAAACTCGGTGTCATACCCATCGTCAGCCTCATCGTAAACAAAATCGACTTCCGCCTGAAACCCCAACCCCCAGTGTTCTGCCACATCCCAGCCCAGCATCCAGATGAAGCCGCCCTCGACCTGGTCGTTGCTCAGCTCGGTGCCGGTAGGGATCTTGATGAACGGCATGATGCCGAACGCCGTGGCCTGATCCTCGCCTGGATCGTTGCCCCACAGGTTGATCTTCAGCCGTATCTGTAGGTCACCGAACCCATTCACCGTGGCTTCGGGCTGGCCAGCCGTATCGGTCTCCTCTTCGTTGTAGGCGCTGAACACAAACTGGATATCAACGTTGTTGAGCAGGCCGACCTTCACGTTCGTATCGAAGAACGCCCAGCTATCGGTCCTCACGCCGTCGGCGTCGTTGTGCGTGAAGCTCAGGAAGCTCAGCTCGACCTGCGTGTGGCCGGCGTCAACGGTGATGGGGCTCTCGGTGGCGTCGGGCCGGTCGGCGCTCATGGGCCGCATCAGGTGCTTGGGGGTGGGGTTTGCTAGGTGAAAACCGCTCTTGTCCACGTTTCTGCCATCATCGGCGTTGGCCGTCTCGCTGCCCACGACGATCGCCACGCCCACGGCAATCACCCCAAACCGACCGATCCAAGCCCGGGTTGTTTTTTTGTTTGTTGTCATTTTTGATTATTATACACTGTAATTTTGAATAGTCAAAATTAAATTTTATATTGATCAAATATAGGCCCCTTTGGCAAGCACCCTACCGCGGCGTAGACTGGTGGGGTCGCGGGGCCCAGATTGCCGCCGTCGTGACCGGTCGATAGGCGTAAACCATGCCCAGCATTACAGTTGAAAACTACCTCAAGCACGTGTACCTCCAGCAGCAGCACAGCCGCGGCTTGGTGCCCATGGGGCAGCTGGCCGCCACACTGGGCGTCACACCCGGCACCGCCACGACCATGGTCAAGGCGCTGGCCGAATCGGGGCTGCTCCACTACGAGCCACGCGAAGGCACTCGCCTAACCCCCAACGGCCGCCGCCTGGCGCTGGGTGTGCTCCGCCGCCACCGGCTGGTCGAGCTGTTCCTGGTTGAGGTGCTGGGCCTGGATTGGTCGGAGGTCCACGAAGAGGCCGAGGAATTGGAGCACGCGGTCTCTGAGAAGGTGCTTGAGAAGATCGATGCGCTGCTGGGCCACCCCAGCGTCGATCCGCACGGCGACCCGATCCCCCCGGCCAAGGGCAAATTCGCGCCCGCAGCGTTGCCGCTGCCCACGCTAGCCCAATGCCCGCTCGATCAGCCCACCCGGGTTGCACGCGTGTTGGACCAAGACCCGCCGTTCCTGCAATTCATCGAACGCTGTGGCCTCACGCCCGGCACGGGTATCTTGGTCAAAGCCCACGACCCCAACGCCGACACCATCACGGTTGAACCCCACGGCCAACCTGCGGTGACGATTGGCCACTCGGTGGCGCAAAAGATCCTCGTCCAAGCCACGTGACCGGCTGTTAACCCCGCAGCGTCTGGCGCTGCTGGCGGATCAGCTGGCGGATCCCCTTACGCGCTAAATCTAGCATCGTGTCGAGTTCTTCGCGTGTAAAGGTACGGCGTTCGCCGGTGCCTTGGACCTCGATGAATCGATTGCGGTGATCCATCGCCACATTAAGGTCGACTTGGGCACGCACATCCAGTTCATAATCGAGGTCGAGGTAGGCTTGGTCGTCGACGATCCCCACACTCACTGCCGCCACGGGGCCAATGACCGGGTTGCGCTTGATCAAACCCTGCTTCCGCGCCTGGTCTAGCGCCATGGCTAGCGCGACGTACCCGCCGGTGATCGACGCGGTGCGCGTGCCCCCGTCGGCGACCAGCACATCGCAGTCACAGGTGACCAGGACGCCGGGCATCTTGTTGAGATCGACCGCGGCGCGCAGCGTCCGGCCGATGAGGCGCTGGATCTCCGTGCCCCGGCTGTCGCCGCCACGCCGCTTACGCTGCGGGGTCGACCCGGGCAGCATCGCATATTCAGCTGTGACCCACCCGCGTGTCGGCTGGCCCGCATCATCCAGCAGCCATTTGGGGACCTCTGTGGCCAGGCTCGCGGTGCACAACACCCGTGTCTTGCCCTGGGTGATCACCACCCCGCCCGACGCCGCCGTGGGGTGACGCTGGATCTTCACCGTCCTTAGCTGATTGGCGCGTCGCGGGGTGTATTTTGCCAAAACGGGGTAACCTTAGTGGGTTGGTCGAAGCGCCGGCGTATCAGGCAGTGTGTGAGAAGGCGTGTGCCACTGACGGCTTGCCCGTCAGTGTGATCAACCTACGCCTAGCGCACTGGCGGGCAAGCCGCCAGTGGCACCCATTCCCGACATCTGCATGCTTCTCGCACACTTTTTCAGGCCTTAGGTCGGCACGCGCGTACCGCGGCGGCCCAACGCAGCCAGGCTAAACGCCACGCACACCAGCAGGGTCGATGGCTCGGGGATCACATCGCCCACGAGGATCTGGTAGTTCAAGAAATCGTGGATGGCGAAGCCGGCAAACGGCGGCAGCGACGCCAACTCATCCAACGCCAACCCAAGCTCATGCTCCAACAGGTCGGGGTCTTCCTCCAAGAACGTAACGTGGTTGAACGCCGTGGGGCCGGTCTCGACGGCCACGACCATGGTCTTGCCGACCTCTTGAGCGTAGGCCAACTCATTGGCGGAATGGAAGACAATGCCGTCCGTACGCCCGTCGAACCGCTGGATCGCGTAGTCCCGGTACGCCAGGATGGTGGTGTAATCGTGGATATTCAGCACGTGCTTGTGCATCGGCTGGTCGATACCGTTCCAATCGATGGAGGTTAGCCCAGCATCCCCCAGCGGCGTGTCGAACCAAAACGGGGTGGCGGGCCCCACCGGGAAAGCGGTGGGATCGGTGATGCTGTTGTCAGCCAGGTATTGATCTTTCATCTCGATATAGCGGCTCGACAGGTCCAGGTATTGCGTGGCGCGGGTGAGGGTGTTGGATTCCCAGTCGTCGAGCAGGTAGGGCTCGATATCGATATTCACCCCGTCAAATTGCTGGGCCACGCTGGCGCTTTGGTTGTAATCCAAGACGCGCTGGAACATCGCCTCGGCGATCGTGCGGTTCTCGGGCTTGATGTATTCGGGGGTATTGAGCCCAGCCGAGCCCAGCAACGCGTAGACCTCTCGCCCACTACCGTGCAGCTGGGTGACCACGTCTTGATACAGGTCGGGCCGGTCAAGCAAGAGGTTGCGCAGGCCCGAGCCGTCGTCATAGGCATCGGCGTAGAGGTAGACCGTGGTGATGCCGTGGTCGACCAAGAAATCCACCGCGGCGTTGCGGTAGCTTGTATCCTCAAGCATCTGAAACGTTTGAGCCTCCCACACCCACATCGCGCGCGGGGGTGGGCCCTGGGCCAACGCCGCGGCCTGTAATGCCATCGCAACCAAACCAATTTGTACGATCCTACCCATGGTTGTGCCTCCCATAAATAAAGAAAAGTGACTGAAGCTTTGCTGCGTCCCTCGATCAACCGATCGCAGCAGGCAAGCGATCGGGCGTCCGTGTATCACATGTTCGTTAATCTTAGGGAAGTTCCGGCGCAATATCCAAGCCAGCCGGCGTCGGCGTGAGGGGCGCACATCGCAACATAGATCGATTCTAAGCTCAGGCCCCCGCTGCCAGCCATCTAAATTTTCCTGATGGACTGACCAAGCCTACGGATCAGATGGTGGTGTCAGGGTCTTGGGGCAGGGGTGGTTCTTCTTCGACGGGCTCGGGCACGCCGTCGATGATCTGGTCGGGTGTGAGGTGCTGCTCGACGGCTTTGAGCATCTCGTTGATCGGCTGGCGTGAGTATTTCCAGTTGTCTAGCACAAACTTACGCTTTTTACCGTCGGCTTGGTAGTGGGCCACCGCGATGCCCTTGGTCTTCCAACGCCCTTTGTGCAGCGCGGTGACTGAATCAAACGCCATGCGCTGACCCCAGCTGGCGACGATCGCGTCGGGTTGGAGCTGGATCGACTTGCCAAACGATCGGATAAACGAGAAGCAGTAGACCAGCGCGATCGGCAGCAGGGAGAAGGCGATGATCTTCTGGGTCCGGATGTCCCAATCGCTGTAGTCGTGCCCGGGTTCGCCGTCGCGCCCGTCGGGCCAGCCCCGCTGCTGGGCGTGCTGGGCCCACTGGTCTTCTTTGCCCTCGTCCTTGAACCGGGCAAACTCTTGGGCGATGTGGCGCTTATGGGGATACGTCACAAACCCGTCATACATAAACCACAGCGACCCACCCAGCAGCATCAGCCCCATCAAGCCAAGCTGTCGGCGGTACGCCGGACTAATCACTGCTTTTTCAACCATAGGGTACGCTCAAACTTAACCGGGGTATTGTATCGGTCGGCCTGTCTCGATCAATGATTGCCAACCGGGGTCGCGCCGTGGTGCGATTCGGGGCTCATTGCCATGGATCATCTGCTTTCCAAGATCTTTTGTGGCGGCCAGGCCCTTAAGGCGTTGGCGCCGGGAAAAATGACGCCCCCCTGTGTTTCGATCGTTCCGGATCCAATCAGTATCAACCCGTAACACACCACCCGATTTCTGAACAAAGCCTAAGCATTTTAGACCCTGTTTTCAAATGATGGAGGATGTGCGAGGCACCGGCTTTGGGGCTGTTGACGCGCGCGATTTTCAGCTCCGATCACGGGTCGAACCGCGGCCACAAGCGACCCTCGTCCATCGCTTGGTGCAAAAACTTCTTGACAACAAATTGATATGAGGTAAGATCAGTTTTACAAACAAGATAGATGCCCATCGGGTATGCGTTTGCCGCGTGGGAATCACCAAAACGCCCAAGATTCCCCTGCCGCGGGCCAACGGGACCCCGCAAACCTGATCGGCACGGGTATAGATGACTGTAAGGAATGATAGAAACAGTGTGGCTTGGGATCGCCTATAAGCCGTCGCACCTCAAGATGGGGGATTCAACATCCCACCCTGGGTGTTAGAACGCCCTGGGGTTTTTGCCGTTTGGGGGATGATGGTTGTACAGAAGCACACCCGGGTGAATTGAGGAGATGCATCGATGAAAAAAAAGTCATGGTTATCCATCGCGGCGATGGGGGCGATGGGATTGTTGGTGGTAAGCCCTGCGCCCGCAGAGATTCTTGTTCACTTCGACCAGCCCTCCTACAGCGTCACACAGGGTCAGACGCTAGAAGCTCAGGTCATATTAGACGCAGACGATCTGGTCGAAGGCCTACAATCCCTGACCAATGGGCTAGCGAGCATGTCATTTGAGGTGTCGTTTGATCACACCGGTCTAAGCGTGCAGGGCGTCGGCCTGCCGGCGAGCCTAACCAATAACGGGCTCAACGGGCCGCCCCGCATCGAGCTGGACACGCCGGGGCGGGCCAGCGTTCGCGCCGCGGTCTATTTCCTTTCAGATGAATTTTACCTGGGCGAAGAACCAGGGGGCGACCCCAAACGGATGCGGCTGGCGACCGTTGAACTCACCGGGGACACGCTTGGGGAATTCAACCTAGGCCTAGCACTCTGGCAGCCGCCGGGTGCCGCCGACGAAGGGTTTGTCGACGGCCAACGCAACATCCTCGACGGCAACATCCGATACAGCGGCGCGACGGTCCGGGTGGTGCCCGAGCCCTCGACGCTGGTGTGCATGGTGGCCGGGGCGTGGTGGTGCGGGCGTCGAACCCGGCCAGCAAGCGTGATCTAATTAAGGGTTTGGGGTTGGAGCAGTCGTATGTGTGAATACCGACACACCCTGATGCGGATTTTCCGGATCGCCCGTGGTTCGAAGCGGCGCAAGCCACCCCCAAGGGTGTGTGGCAACCCACCCCCGATGCCCCACACCGTCGCCGTTGAGCCGCTCGAACCCCGCGTGCTGCTCAACGGCCACCCCACTGTCTTGTCCGTCCAGATCAACGACGGCCAGGTTCAGCGATCCATGGTGACCAGCATCGCCGTGCAGTTCAGCGGCGACGTCTCTGGGAGCCTAAGCCCTTCGGACCTGCGGCTTGAAAATATCAAGACGCGTCGGGCCATCGCCCCACTCGATATGGCGGTGGCTTACAACCCCACCAATCAAACCGCGACATTCACGTTCCCGAGCCTCGACGAAACCGGGCGATCATTACCCAACGGCAACTACACCGCGACGCTGATCGCTTCAGGCATCCGAGACAATACCGGCCAAGCCCTGGACGGCAACGGTGACGGCGTGGGGGGCGACAACTTCCGGTTCAGTTTCTACCGCTTGTTCGGCGACCTCGATGGCGACCGCGACGTGGGCCCGTCGGAGCTGCTAAGCTTCCGCGAGACCTGGGACCGCACCAGCACCCACCCGCAGTACAACCCCGCGTTAGACAGCGACGGTGACGGCGATGTGGGGCCGTTAGACCTCTTGGCGTTCCGCGACACCTTCGACACAACGCTAAAACCGCCCCCGCTAGAGTTAGGGTTTATCGCCGAATTTGGCTCCGAAGGAAGCAGTCACGATGAGTTTGACCACCCCACAGACCTGGCCATCAACCCCAACCACCAAACACTCTACGTGGTGGATAGCGAAAACAACCGGGTCAACATATTTGAATTAACCCACGGCGACACCTGCCCAAGCGGCACGGACGAGGTGATCAACAACCAAGTCTGCTTCGATGAGTCCTTTGGCTCTTCTGGCAATGACGACGGAGAGTTTGATGTGCCAACCGACCTGGCGGTCAGCCTAGACAACGGCGATATCTATGTGGTCGACTCGGACAACAATCGCGTCCAACGGTTCCAATCCGACGGGGATTTCGACAACCTAGAGTTTGGCTCATCACGTTCTTCTGACGACGAATACCTCGGCCGGCCCAGCGCGATCGCGATCGATAAAAGGTCCGACTATATCTATGTCGCCGACTCGACGACCGACTCGATCTCGGCCTTTGATGATGACGGGGATTTCCTATTTAGCTTCGGCGACACCGGCTCAGACGACGTCGAATTCCGCAACCCGTCTGCCATGGTCATCGATAACACGAATCATATCCTGTATGTCGCGGATACCGACAACCGCAGGATCCAGATGTTCGCGTTGACCGATGGCGACAACTGCCCAAGCGGCACGGACGAGATTGTGAATGACGAGGTGTGTTTGATTGATGAATTTGGCGCTCCTGGCAATGACGACGGAGAGTTTGACGAACCTTCGGGGCTGGCTTTTGATGAAGCAAACAGCTTGTTGTACGTGGCCGATACAGGGAACCATCGGATCCAGGTGTTTGAGATCGTCCCCGGTACGACTTGCCCCAGCGGCACGGATGAGATCATCAACGGGGTCTGCTTTGTCGATGAGTTTGGCTCTTTCGGCTCTGGTGAGGGCCAATTCAACAGCCCCACCGGGCTGGCGATCGACCCCTCCAACGGCCGGTTGTACGTGGCCGATACGGGCAACCACCGGGTCCAGATCCTCTCCACCCCGTTTGGCGGCGGGCATATCCCTGTTGACCCCGAACCAACGGGCATCCCCACGAATCTATCGGCCTTCCCCGTATCGCCGACGTCGATTGCCCTGACGTGGGACACACCCAAACAAGACGGCGATACCCCGGAAACCACAGGCTATAAGATCGAATCAAGGCAAGGCAATGAACCGTTCGCCACGGTTATGGCCGACACCAGGAGCGTCTTGACCTCCTTCACACACACCGGGCTAGAAGAAGGCAAGACCTACCACTACCGCGTCTCTGCGGTTAACGCCGAAGGGGTCGGCCGTCCTTCTGCCACCGCGGCCGCTGTCCCCCAGGCCACCTTCGCGCCCGCGGGGCTCCACGCGTTCCCGGTCTCAGGCAGCCAGATCCAGCTCACCTGGCACCCACCGTCTGAGACTTTTGGGCAAGCCATTATGGGCTATGGCATCGAACGCGAGGTGATCCCCGGTGTCCTATTTGAATATATCGCAACGGTCAGCGGCGACACCACCAGCTACACCGTGGGCGGCCTAGAAACCGGGAAGGCTTACACGTACGTGGTCTCAGCCCATTTATCCATTGGCAACACCCCCCGATCGAACGCGGCTTCTGCGACCCCCGTTGAAAACGCTAAGCCCCCCGCACCGCTGATCCTGTCGGCTGGGCTAGCCCAACCGTCCTACCACAGCGATGAGCAGATCGTGTTTGTGGGGCAAGAGAACATCGGACGCCAAGCGGTGTTTGTGATCGTGTTTGACCCCTTAGGCCGCTTTGTGGGGGTCGCCTCTGATCCGGTTTCCAACCCGGACGGCTCATTTGAAACCGCCCCCAGGCCGGTCGAAGCAATCTTTAGCCAAGTGGGGACCTACACCGCGACAGTGATCACACAGGAGCAGACTGAATCGGAAGGTGTCCAGCTTCAGCTGGTCTACGACGGCGAAAAAGTGTTCGAGGCCTCAGCGGGCATGGGGCTGGCCACCTTGGAGCCCCGGCGCGATCGACTCAGCCGCCTTGGGTGATCGGTCACCCCGCGACCACAGCCCCACCTTGCTGCGTTTGGCCTGCAGCTCCAGCAGCTTAAACCGCTCCATGAGGCGGTGCTCAAACCGACGATCGGCGTGGGCCAGGCCGGCGATCAGCATCTCCTCATTCAACAAAGTCCCGCCCGGCAGCTCCACATAGGCCAGCAAGCGCCCGTACTTCCCGCGGCTGTTGTGGGGCTCTAGCCGCAGCCGAACCATTTGGCCCGCACACAGCCGATCCGCCAGCTCGGCGCTCTCTTGCGACCAAGGCTGCCCGGGCCTGCCCTGGTCGGGACGCGCTACCTCGGGCGCATCGATCCCCCACAGGCGCACACGCGTGGTGGGCCAGCCCCGGTCGGGGTGGGCGATCTCGATCGTGTCGCCGTCGATCACCTTGGTCACTTGAAAGCTTTGGCCTTCGTACACCGCCCAGTCGCTGGCGGGCTTGAGCCACCCGCCGCCCCGGTCCGCGGCGATCAACCCCGAGAGCATCACCCCAATGCCTAACACCCACACGGCCGCACGCACCCGCCGATGCTTGATGTAACGCCCAAGCGGCACGCCCTTGTGGCGTGACCGCCGCGATCGGCCGGGGCCCGGGTTGAAGCGACGCCAACGCATGCAAGTGGGTCCTGTGTGGATGATCCGATCCATCTCAATGATATACCCATCGGGTATGCGTTTGCCGCGTCGGGATCACCAAAACGCCCAAGATTTCCTTGCCGCGGGCCAACGGGACCCCGTCAACCTGATCGGGATTGGTATAGGCGTGTGGCGCTGAACCAGCCTGAACCCTCCGAGCCACCTCACACCACCGCGTGAGGCTTACCCCCCACCCAACGCAATCACCGTCTCCATGTGCTCTAGCCGGAAGTGCCGCAGCGCCGCGGCGATCAGGATCACCGCGGCGGCTAAGTGCAGGTTGATCATCTGGCAGACCTTGGGCTTAAGCAGCCCCACCGACCCGACCCAGACCATCACAAACATGATCACCGCCAGCAATACCTTGATCCCGATCAGCATATTGCCCCGGGAACCCATCGCCTTGTAGACCTCGGCAAGCATCACCCAGTTGTACACCCCGGTGATGGCCAGCCCCCCGATGCTGACCCACAGCAGCCGGTGGAACCGCTTGCGGATCACCTTCATCCACGACTCGCTAAACCCGTCATCGAGCAGCCTGACCACGGGCAACAAGCACGCGGCCAGGAACACCATCCCACCCATCGCGGCGATCGCCGAAACAATATGCAGGTATCGCATCAGAACCTGAATGATGGGGTCGTCCATCGTCTAGCCTTTTGCCGTACGCCGTAGCGCCCATCGGTGCGGGTGGGGCGGATCCGCTGATAACGACCGTCCCAAATAGGCGCTTCGGGCGGTGGTGTTCGACTCAAGGGCTATAGCGTAGTGTGTTGGCCTGGGTGTGCAACCAAGGATGGGGTGGTGCTGATCCAGCACCATTGAGAGGCTGGGGGGTAGGCGGTTGTTCCCCACCCAGCACGGCTACCGGGTTTCGAGCGTGGCCTGCTCCAACAGCTGGATCCACTTGGTGCGCAGCTGCGACGATAGCTTGGGGACCTTGGCGACACAGGCGATCCGGTACAGCCCATCGCGGCCCTGGATCAGGCGCGCCACCTCGTGCTGGGCGGGCTGGCCCCGGCCCGCGGGGATCGACCATTCATAGAGCGCTTCGGTCTTCCCGGTTTGGATCACACGCCACTGCACGCCGGGGTGTAGCTGCTGGAGTGATTTTTGCATGTGCCCCAGGAATTGTTGGACCGTGGGGCCCCCTCCACCGGCGCCCACCACAATCGACTGGACCGTGGCCATCTGAGACCAGTCTTGAACCGTCTGCCCCGGCGGGGTGTATTCCAGCATGTCACCGTTCCTGGTTCGGGCTCGGTACCCCACCGCCCAGTCGCGTGGGTCAAGCGGCCAAAGGATCCCCTCGGCCGGTGGCAGGCCGACCTGCTCACCGCGACGCCAATCGAGGATGGCGTAGACCTGTTGGTCTTCGAACTCGACCGACATGAACCCGTATAGCCAGCGCGTGAGGCGATCGTTTTGCAAGGCCCGGTCGGGCTTGCCCAGGGCGGCGGCGACCTGCTCCATGGTGCGCCCGACGTTGAACGTCCCCTGCGTGTCCACCTGCCGCCACATCTGATTGAACCGCGGGACGGCCTGGGGGTGGTTGGGGTCGAGGCGCACCGCCTGGCGCAGCTGGTACCACGCCTGCATCGACTGCTGATCCATCAGATACGCCATGGCCAGCGCGTAACGGTATTGAGCCACATCTTCCGAGGCACGCACCGCTTCGCTGAATGATGCGATGGCTTGGGCGGCTTCGCCACGGTCAAGCGCTTCAACGCCCTTGGCGTAGTGCCCGCCGGGATCTGGGGCAGCGGGTTTGTTTTGGCTCCACGCCGGGGCGGTAAGAGAGGCGATCACACACACCACGACCCAGACCCAGATCCGGCTGCGATAGGCCCACCGGGTATGAGTCTGCCGCGTGGGAATCACCAACACGCCCAAGATGGCCCTGACGCGGGCGAACCGGGCCCCGCCAACCCGATCGGGACTGGTATAGAAAGTCATTGCGTGATGTCCTTTCTCCCTGAGTTGGCGTGCTTGCGCGCCTGCAACAACGCGGCCATCACGATATGCCGAAGCCGATCCAGGCTCTGGCTGTGGAGGAACTCTTCGGAGAAATCGATCTTGGGCCGGCGCAGCTGACGCAGGTGCGCGACGCATGCTTCGCGGTCAAAGCTTCCAACCTTTTGGATCAGTTCATGGATAGGTTGAGCGGTGCTCATAGGCCAAGATCATCCCTGACACGGTCGGGCCATACCCCAAGCGGGTATGGGGGGTACCTGCCGATCGATCGTGGGTGCTTTACGCCAACACGTCGATCAGCTTACCCCGATGATCGGCTACACCGCCAAGCGCACTTGCCAGGCTGTGGCCGGCGGGGGGGTTATCGGGTCGCTTTGCTTGGGCTAGCAAGGCCCCGGTGCTGGGCATGTCGGTGAGGTGTTGGCCTGGGAACAGCAACGGCTGATGCAAGCCGGTGGGGAAGGCGGTGTCATAAGGCCAGGGCTGAGGCCGTAGCGCTGCGCTGGCCAACCACGCCGGCCGGCGCAGCTGCGACGCCAGCACACGGTGGGGCGATTGAACCGCTTGGGTCTGGGTTAGCCGCAGCCGCAACGGCAGCGGCGCCGCATTGGACCGTGCAGGCACACGATCCAAACGACCGGGCCCAAATAGCCGGTGTCGCAGGTGTGCGACCGTTAAATTCATCCCTCGGCCGATACGCATCGAACAATGATCTCCTGATTCCCTTCGATCTGGTTTGGGGTCAAGATAGCGCTTGATCCTACACCCTCAAGATACTGCAAAACCCAAGCCCGGACACACCGATCGGCCAGCAATCGCATAATGCCTGGTTTTGCAATGGATTAAAACCCGAAACCGGATTGAGCCCAAACCCGGAGGCATCCTCCTCACGCCGGACTGTTGCCCCAACACGACACCTCCTCGTGTCCCGCCAAGGGTGCAGCCGGCTTGGCGTCTCATACCCATCCGGTTTCATCTTGAGCCGATCCCGAAACCACAAAAACCCGCAACCTAACAGCCGCGGCTCGTCGCGATCGGCACACGCAGGGTTGATCCCGGTGCGTATGAAACCCTCAAAACCCACGCAAGGAAGCCTCAAGTCAAATCAGACCAGCCATGGTGCGGTTGTTCAGAGATCGCTTGTCAAAAAGGCTTGGATCGCCGACGCCACTTCTTCCTGCTGCGGCTTTGATAGGCCGGGATAGATCGGCAGGCTCAAGACCTCTTTGGCGGCCTGCTCCGCAGACGGCAGCTGCCCCGGTCCGCATCTCAGATCCGCGAAGCAGGGCTGCAAGTGAAGCGGGGTGGGGTAGTACACCGCGTGACCGATCCCTTGGTCATGGAGGTGTTGGCCCAGCGCGTCACGCCGGGCCTGATCGACTCGGATCGTGTACTGGTGGTAGACATGGTCAAACCCCGGCGCCGGCTGGGGCGGTGTGATGGGCAGTGATGTCAATAAGTCATGGTAGCGCTGCGCCACAGTACGCCGGTGCTGGGTCCACGCATCGAGCTGGGTTAGCTTGATGGTGAGCATCGCCGCCTGGATCGCGTCGAGCCGGAAGTTGCCCCCGACCCTATCGTGGCGGTAGCGGTCGCTGCCCTGCCCATGGACGCGCAGGCTCACCAGCCGGCTTGCAAGGCCAGGATCGTTGGTGACACACGCACCCGCGTCGCCCAACGCAGAGAGATTCTTGGTCGGGTAAAAACTCAAACACCCGATGTCGCCGATCGTGCCCACATGCTTCCCCTCGACGCGTGCACCGATGGCTTGTGCGGCGTCTTCGATGACCTTGAGACCATGCTTGGCCGCCAGCGGCATGATCCGGCCCATGGCCGCGGGCTGCCCGTAGAGGTGCACCGGGATGATCGCCCGGGTACTGGGCGTGATCGCGGCTTCGATTTTTGTGGGGTCGAGGTTGAACGTGTCGGGTTCGATATCGACAAACACCGGCTTGGCCCCGACGCGCACGATGCAGCCGGCAGTGGCGAAAAACGTGAACGGGGTGGTGATCACCTCATCGCCGGGCCCGATGCCCAGCGCCATCAGCGCCACCAGCAGCGCATCGGTCCCGCTGGACACCCCCACCGCGTGCTGCGCCCCGCAGTAGGCGGCTAGGCGATGCTCAAACGCCTCAACCTCTGGTCCCAGGATCAGCTGGCCCGACGCCACAACCCGCTCGAACGCCCCGGCCAGCTGGGGCCAAAGGGCGGTGTGCTGATGGGTTAGATCCAATAGCGGTACCGGCATGGGGTGTCCTAATCGTCGGGGATGGGGCAATACCCCTCGTGAATGAACGGACGGTGACTGCCCCGCCCGCGGCGGAGAAATCTTCGACGCTAATGTCTTCTTAACACGGCAACTTTATACCCAAGGGGTCGATTGCAGCAGTGTACCTCGATCAGGTATGATTTGCCCCGATCGGAGACACCAACCCTTGAATCCCTCCCAGCCATAGGCGGGCCGCGTGCTGTAGACTCACGCAGGATTGGGATATCAATTTCTTGCCGGGTTATCTCAGCGTTGCACCGTTCAAGGGGTGTGCCTAGTTGAAGACCCGGTCTCGACATTGGGCATCGGCCCCATCTATTGACACACATAACGCACAACCAACCCTTATTTGGCGAAGAGACGGTTTTATGAATCAGAGTGGTCAATCAGACTTACAAGGCAACGTCGCGATCGGCCAGTCGGGCGGCCCCACCGCGGTGATCAACCAATCGCTGGTGGGGATCGTCGAGCGGCTGCGGGGCCAGAAGGGCATCCGCAAGATCATGGGCTACCTCCACGGCGTGCGGGGCATCGTGGGCGATCAGTACGTGGAGCTCCAGGAAGTCCCCCAGCAGCGCCTAGAGCGGATCGCGCAGACCCCAAGCGCTGCGCTAGGGTCCAGCCGCGACAAGCCCGACGACGCCTACTGCCAGCGCATGTTCGCGCACTTCTCCAAACACGACATCCGGTACTTCTTCTACATCGGCGGCAATGACAGCTCCGACACCTGCCGGATCGTCAACGAATTAGCCAACCAAGCCGGCTATGAGCTGCGGTGCTTCCACGTGCCCAAGACGATCGACAACGACCTGGTGCACAACGACCACACCCCGGGGTATGGGTCGGCGGCGAAGTTCGTGGCCCAGGCTTTTATCGGCGACAACCTCGACAACCGGGCGCTGCCTGGCATCAAGATCAACGTCGTCATGGGCCGCCACGCCGGGTTCCTCACCGCGGCAAGCGTCTTGGCACGCCAAAGCGAAGACGACGGGCCGCACCTGATCTACGTCCCCGAGGCCGCGTTTCACGAAGAAGCATTCCTGGCTGACGTCGACCGCGTCTACTCTCAGCTTGGCCGGTGCCTGATCGCCGTCAGCGAAGGCGTCCACGACGCCGACGGCACGCCCATGGTCAAAAAACTCGCACAAGGCCTCCAAGAAGACCCCCACGGCAACATCCAGCTCTCGGGGACCGGGGCGCTTGGCGACTTTCTCGTGGCGATGATCAAAGACCGCCTAGGCCCGAAGGTGCGCGTGCGGGCCGATACGTTTGGCTACCTCCAACGCTGCTTCGCGGGCTGCACCTCCGATGTGGACGCCCAGGAAGCGCGCCTGGTGGGGCGGGAAGCGGCCAAGGCCGCCCTATCGGGGAACAAGGACGGATCGATCGCGATCCAACGCGCCCCGCAAGGGCCCTACCGCGCCCAATTCCAGCTGATCGACCTGACCAGCGTCGCGGGCAAAACACGCACGCTCGACCGCCAATACATCGACGGCCGCAACAACATCACCGAAGCATTCAAAAAATACCTCCAGCCCTTGGTCGGAGACCTGCCAATCGTCGAATCACTGCGCGTGGGCAACCTCAAGCTCTGACCACGCCGGAGACGCTGTCGGGATCAAGCGAACACCTTATACCAATCATAGAAAGTGATGACATCCTGTCTTTTGTACGCGGCGTTGTCTCACAAGCAGTTAGGCGATCTTGACGCGGTCAAAACATACGCAAATGCGTATTACCCAGCAGCGTCAGCAACTGACCCGCGGCGGCGTGCGTCAGGCCGATCGCTTGGAGCGAAGACCGATCAAGCCATTGCGATCGGATCGGGTTCACCGATTCCCCGGCAAAACCCGTGTCGCGGTTCACCGCGTTAGCCACCGCGGTGAACGACGCGGTCCCAACCAGAAGCGCAACCGGAGGCCGGTGGGGTTGTAACAGTTAGCCTGGTTGTGAGGAAGAAGGTTCGGTGTTGCCCAATGCCTGCCGCAAGATCGCGATCGCAGCGGGGTCACCCAGCTGCGCCTTGCCAAACCCACGCACCGCACCGGCCCGCATGGCTTGCTCTTGCGCTTTGGGGTAGTTAGAGATCAGCATCGCCGCCAAGGGCCCATGCTCGTTCATCAACTGCTGGATCAGCGCAACCCCGCCATCGGCATCGAACCGCCCGTCCAGCACGCGGTTGATCAGCAGCAGGGAAACGGACAGATCGAATTGCTGCAGCCGCTGATCGCTGTTGGCCGACTCAACCGTCACACCTGGCCCCAACGCATGAACAACCAGCTGCCGGAGCCTCGCTTGGTCTGCGGCACAGTGCCCCACAAGCACGACATGTTGAATCGATCGATTCACCCGATCCCTCGCGATACACCCAAGCACTAAGTATACCCATCGGGTATGCGTTTGCCGTGTCAGAATCACAAAAACGCCAAAATTGCCCTGCCGCGGGCGAACCGGACCCCGTCAACCTGATCGGGACGGGTATAGACCCAGATCCGCCTTAGGGCAGCAGACGGACCAACCCTTCACCTGCGGCGATAAAACCGTTGATGCTTATCTGATTCCGGTGCGTCCAATCCATACCCCATCCTATGCACGATAAACAACCCGGGCCGCCCGTTTGTTTATTTCTGGTTCATTCTTTTTTGATTTTATCCGAGCCATGAAGAAAATACCCTCATGCGAGTAGCGGTAACAGGCGCAACCGGTTTCCTGGGGCGGTACATCGTCAACCACCTCACAGGCGCCGGCCATACGTGCCGGTGTTGGTATCGACCCCAAAGCAACCGAAGCGGGTTCACACACAACGGAAAGCAGATCCAGTGGGTGCCCGGCGGCCTCACCGACCCCGCGTCGATCGATCCGCTGGTCCATGGCGTCGACGCGGTCGTGCACAGCGCGTTGCGGCGCGGAGCCGGGTGGGGGCCACAGCCGGGGCAGCTGCTGGCGTTTATGGAAACCAACCTCATCGGCAGCCTCCGGCTGATGCACGCCGCACACCAAGCGGGTATCCCCCGGTTTATCTTCATCAGTTCGTGTGCCGTGCACGACGTGATCTTAGGCGACCGGCCGCTAGACGAAGCACACCCGCTTTGGCCCCTAAGCCACTACGGCGCGCACAAAGCCGCGATCGAAAAGTTTGTCCACAGCTTCGGCCTGCCCCGGCCCGATGCGCCCTCGGGCTGGGGGGTCTGCGCGCTGCGCCCCACGGGGATCTACGGCTTGGCCCAGCCGGCGAACAAGAGCCGGTGGTACGGCCTCGTGCAGTCGGTGCTGCGGGGCGAACCCATCGAAGACGCGCGCGGCGGCAAAGAGGTCCACGCATCGGATGTGGCCAAAGCCGTAGAACGATTGCTCAACGCCAACACCCCACAGATAGCCGGGCAGGCATTCAACTGTTATGACGGCTATATCGCCGCCCAAGATGTCGCCCAGATCGCCAAGCAGATCTCGGGCAGCGACAGCACCATCGCCCAGCTCAACACCGGCCCCAAGCACCAGATCGAAACCCAAAAGCTACGCGCGATGGGCATGCAATTTGGCGGCCGCGGCCTACTGGAACAGACCATCAAGGATCTGGTCGCCGCGGCCCGTTCAGGATCTGGATGAAACCGATCGGGGGCACCCTCACCCGCCTGCTCCTCCTCAGATTGGCATACGCGACTTTGAGGCATCCCCCTAAAGGGGGCACCGCACGGTGTCGATCTAAGACAAAAGCATTATCGGCCAAAGGCAAAGCGGCTAACACCCAGGCGCGTCGGACCCCCACCCCATGCACGATCAATGGGACCAACCTGATTGCCGTGGGCGGCACGGCGGCTTTAGCCTGGTCGAAACGGTTTTGGTGGTGCTGATCGTGGGTGCGGTAGCCATGATCGCCGTGCCTCGGTACACCAACGCCCTCTTGCACTATCAAGCAGAGGCCGCCGCCCAGCGCCTAGCCATTGACCTGAAATACGCCCGACAAACCGCCATCCAGACCAACGCCAGCAAGACCGTCACCTTTGACGCCCCAGCAAACCGCTACGAGCTGGTGGGCCTGCCAGACCCCGACCAACCCGCCCAGCCCTACACCGTGGGGCTCGCCGACGAACCTTATCGGGCCAAGATAAAGTCAGCGGATTTTGGCGGTAATGCGCAGGTTGTCTTTGATATCTATGGCGTCCCAGACAGCAGCGGACAGGTCGTCATAGAAGCCGGAGACTGGCAAAAAACAGTCACCATCGACCCAGAGAATGGGGCCGCCACAGTGCAGTAGATGATCCATGTTGGAGCCAGCCGTAGACAACATGGCTATCCACCCAACCCGCGGTGCACGGTCTGGCGGCAGCACCCTGATCGAATTGCTGATCAGCCTGTCGATCATGACCGTCCTGCTTGGCGGGTTGACGTCGGCCATCCTGATCGCCACCCACGCCCTGCCCACGGGCAACAGCCCGCTGGCCCTGTCCATCGATGCCGGCCACGCCGTGGACCAGATCGCACAAGATCTCTTGTACGCAACCGCTATCCCCAACGCGACCAACACCGCGGTCACCCTCACCGTGGCCGACCGCGGGCACGGCGCCGCCGGGCCTGAAACGATCCGCTACGCATGGTCGGGCACCCCGGGCGACCCGCTGACCCGCCAGTACAACGGCGGAACCGTGGTGACCCTCTGCGCCGATGTCCAGGGTTTCGCGCTGAGCTACATCCCTCAGGTCAAACCGCTTGAAGCCCCACCGCGGGTGCTGCTGGTTGTGGGTGACGCGGCCTCGCCCAGCGCCCAGGACACCGCCAAGCAGGCCATGATGGAATCATGGGGGTTCACCGTTCAGATGATCTCCGATTCCGATACACCCGCCAATTTCGAAACCGCCGGCGCCAACGCCGACGTCGACTACATCTCGGAAGAAGTCTGGGGGTTAAGCTTAATCGGCAAAAACACAAACCCTTCCCGCGGCATGGTGACCGAAGAGGCTTTCATCTATGGCGCTATGGGGATCTCCTGGTTCTACGACGATACTTATTCGGATGACTCCATCGAGATCGACGACAACACCCATGAGATTACGCTTGGCCTAGCCATCGCACGGCTGATCATCTCAACGAATTGGAACCCACAAAGTATATCGTTGGGCACGCTGGCACCAGACGGGCGGGTCCTGGCGACGGCGGTGACCGGCGAGCCATTCCTCATGGCCATCGAGGCAGGCGGGCGTCTCTCGAACGCCCAGACGGCGGCGGCACGGCGGGTCAAGCTGCCCTGGGGCGGTTCGGGGTTCGATTTCACCACACTCAACGCCGATGGCCTCCAACTCATGCGCCGATCCATCGAATGGGCCGCGGCGCCCGTGGGTGTAGGCGGCGTTCAGATGACCTTGCAACTCGGATCTGACACCAGCGGGCGCATCGAGATGGAGACGCGTTTACTCAACGCCCCGAGGTTGAATGCCCCATGACAACAAGCAGACTCATCAAACAGACGCCCGCTTGTCCACGCCGGCCACGAGGGTTGACACTCCCCGAAATGGTGATCTCGACCGTGTTGGTGGGCGTCACGCTCGTGGTCGCGTTGAACCTGGTGGGCACCAGCAAGCACGCGCAACAAAGCGCCAACCGGCGACACCAGGGGCATCGGCTGGCTCAATCCTTGATCTGCGAGATCCTCCGGCAGGGCTACGCCGACCCCGTCGACGGACCGGACAGCTTCGGCCTCTCCGCGGCAGAAACGGCAACCGGCGACCGCAGCCTGTTCGACGACGTGGATGACTACGACATGTGGCAGGAGGACCCGCCGGAGAATAAAGACGGCACCCTGCCGACCGGCTTAGACGGCTGGACCCGCACCGTGCGTGTCAACTGGGTCAACCCATCCAACCCCAACCAAAACAGCGCGACACCCACGGGGGTCAAGCGGATCGATGTGGGTGTAGAGTACAACAGCGCAGAGATGGCCCGACTCAGCGCGATCAAATCCATCGGCTTGCCACCGCCAATCGAAGAGCCTCCAGGCCTGATCGCACACTGGAAGCTAGACGAAACCACCGGCTCCACCGCCGCGGATTCGGTCGGTGGTCATGATGGTACGTTGGGCAATGCACCCACCTGGACGACTGGCCACATCGACAACGCCCTGAGCTTCGATGGCTGGGATGACTATGTCGATCTGACATCGGACCAGCCACTGGACGATGTTTTCAACGGCGGTGCCACGGTGATGGCCTGGATCTACCCGACCGGCTGGGGCAAAAATGGCTTAGGACGCGTCTTCGACAAATCCAGCTCCGCGTCACAGGTCGGAAACGGCTGGGCGCTGCTCATCAACCAGAACTATGGGAATACCCTCGTCTTCGGGCAGGGCTTCAAGAGCAATCTAGGCGCATGGCGAGCCCCCAACGGCTCGATCCAACTCAACACCTGGCAACACATCGCCGTGGTTTACGACGCCAGTTCGACGGCGAACGACCCGATCATCTACGTGAACGGCAGCCCGCTGGCGATCACCGAATTCGATACCCCAAAGGGGGCGTTGTCTTCCGATGCCTCGATCAACCTGCGCTTGGGCAACCATGCCGGAGACACATCGCGCACCTTTAAGGGCAAAATCGACGATGCCCGCATCTACGGCCGCATGCTTGACGAGGCGGAGATCTCGGCGATCGCGGGTTCGCCGTAATCATCACACGATGGAGCAACGCACACGATCAGACGAGGCCCATGTGAAGCAACCCATGCCCCCCAATCACAGCAAACCCCACCACCGGGGATCCGCCTACGTGTTGTTCCTGATCACCGCGATGATCGTGACCCTGATCGGGATGTCCGCCGTGTTGGCCATCCGCATCCAGCGACGAATCGCCCAGACCACCCAGGGGATCATCCAAGCACGCCACCACGCCCAGTCCGCCATCGAACTGGGGTTTGCCATGATCAATCAGGACCCCGACTGGCGAACCAACCTGGGAACCGGGCCGTGGATCACCGACCAATCGATGGGGTCTGGGACGATCAGCCTAGACGCCACCCTCCTAGACCAGGGCGACGCCGACCCCGATAACGATTCGGTGATCTTGATCGGGACCGGCGTCCAAGACCAAGCGATCCACAAAACGCAGGTCACCGCCAACGCCAAAGACGGCGGGATGATCATCGAGTACGGCAGCTGGATGCGCAACGCGAATTAGGCTCTGTCGGAAAACTTGAGCGTGTGCCACTGGCGGCTCGTCCGCCAGCGCGAAAACCCGGAGATGCACCGGCTGGCAAGCAGCCAGTGCCACCCAAATTGGACTTCAAAAAGAGTGTCCCGACAGAGCCTAGTACCGGCGTGGGTCACCGCCGCTGCACGGGATGGCCACGCACCGGCCCAACTCAACAAACAGCAGCCGAGCACGGATGCGGCCTGCCTCTAACCCCAGCATCGCCGACAACGCCTCACAGTACGCTTGAATCTGAGGCCGATAGCTTTGAACCACCGCATCGAGTTGATCCCCCGCCACGCGATCGGTCTTAAAATCAATCAGATCCACCCCCACCGGTCGCCCCGATCGCTTCACCACCACCACCCGATCAAACCTGCCCCGCACCATCGACCCACCCACGCGCACCGCAAACGCCCGCTCACGCCACAGCTCAATACCCTGGCCATGCCCCCCATAAGCCGACCACGACAGCGCTTCGATCACCGCGGGCCGCTTGAGCATCCCCCGGAATTGTCCCAGCAGCTCTTGCAGCCACCGCTCATCATGACCCGCCGCCACCCGACGGCCAACCGCCAACAAGTGTCCATCGCTCGACCAGACCGGTTTGTCTGAGCGATCCAGCCAACCCACCTGTTCGAACCACGCATGCAGCACGCTTCCCCGCACCCGAGCGACGGAAGGCCCCACCGACAACAGATCCTCCACACGCACCCCGCCACCCGATCCCAACAACGACGGGCTCACCAGCGGCCACGACCGGCCAGCTCCGTGCGCCCCAGCCACCGGTGTCGTTTTGCCCGCGTCCGATCCCGCTAACCGGAGACAGACGCGTGGCGGTGTTTGGTTCGGGTCACCCGGTGCTTGATCATCAGGTGTGTCACGGTGATGCGGCGGCTTCACCTGTTGGCCCCACTGCGCATCGCCGTGCTCATACAACCGCTGGCCGCCCTCAAAGCCCTCGTCGGGACTACCAAGCGACCGCCTCAGCAGCGTGGCAAACGACGGTGTGATCCAGCCCCCGGCTTTGGGTTGGCCGTCTTGCTTGGGCTGCAACGGCGGGATCACCATGTGCAACCCATGCCGCGCACGCGTCATCGCCACATACAGCTTCGACAGATCGTCATCGAGCTGCCGCGCCACACGCCGTTGATACGCCCGCTCCAGTTGTGGCGACAGCCGCCGCACCGATTGAGACGCACCCCGATACACCCCACGCACCGGGCCAGTCGGCGACGCCCGATCGACATACACCAACGCCTGCCCCTCGTCCAACAGCCGCCGATCCAGCTGACCCAGCACCACGGTATCGAACTCCAACCCCTTGGCTTTGTTGATCGTCATCACCCGCACCATATCAGACCCGGGCTCTTCCACCGGGGTGGCACGCACCACGGCGACCATGTCGCCAGGCCTTAGGCTGACCGCACCATCGTGCCGCTGAGCCAGCTCCACCAGCTGCGACAGCCGCACCAGGTTGCGCCGATCACACCACGGCGCCAGCCGCTTGACCCACTCAGCAATCACGCGCCCATACCCACGCGCCAGCAGCAACCGGCGGATCGCCAACGACACCGGCTCCACATCACACGACCGGGTCGATGCCAGCCCAATAACCGGCCCAAGCGGCGAGCCCCACACATGGAACGCCGACACCCGATCACCGGGGTGGTCCGCCAATTGCAACGCCGACACCACCACACCCACCGCCGGGTCATCCACGAGCAGGCTCCCCCCCTCGCCGCTTACCGCCACCCCGCGCCGACGCAACAAACCAATCAGCCGCTGGGCATAAGCATTCGTATTGACCAGCACACCGATGGTGTGACCCGGCGCAACGCGGACGACCTCTGCAACCTTGTCCACGACGAACCGGTCGTGTGGATCGATCCCACTTGGCCCGTCACCACCACCATCAAGATCGCCGTTGCCACCATCCATGCCATCTTGCTGTGCAGCCACTTCCTCTGCAGCGGTGGGCCGCGGCGACACCCACAGCGCCACATAACCGGGCCGATCGGCGTGATGAGCGACATGAGGCTCAAAACGATCCTGCCAACGCTTCACCGCATCGCGAAACACACCCGCGTTCTTCTGATCCCACACCGGGTTGGACGCCAGCGAGCCAAAGACCCGGTTAACCACATCAAGCACGATCGGCGATGAGCGGTAGCTTACGTTCTGGCTATGACCAGCCCCTGGCGGCAGGTGCAGCTGCGTCTCGATCCGATCGAACAGCTCCGCACAACCACCCCGCCACCCGTAGATCGCTTGCTTCACATCGCCCACGCAGAAAAATGTCCGGCTGCCATCGCCGTACGCGCAGACCTCCTCCGCAAACGGCCCCAAGACCCGCCACTGCTCCACACTGGTGTCTTGGAACTCATCCAACATCAGGTGGCCCACACGCGTATCCAGCCGGTACACCATCTCCGCCAGCAACCCCGGCCCCATCCCTAATAGGCCGCGCGCTAACCTCATCGGGATATCGCTATACAACAGCACCCCGTGCTCGTGCCGCAGCTGCGTGAAGTGCGCATCAAAATGCGACAACAACTGATACGTCGCTCGGGTCTGCTGCGCGACCGATTCAATCAGATAGGCCTGAGCATGACCCACAAGCGGCTGGTAGGACGCCACCACCGCCTCCGGGATCAGCCTGCCGTAATACGCCGGGTCGCCGCTTGCGATCTTGTTCGCAAGACCTTTATCAAGGAACCGATCCCATCGGCGTTGCTCCGCGGCCTCACGGTTGTCTTTCCAAGCGTCGACCCACCGCTTGGTCGTCGGCAAACACCCCGTCAGGCCACGCAGCCGGTCAATCGCCTCGGCTAACGCCGGCGGCTTGAGTAAGCCATCAGGCACCTCCAGCCGATCCCACAGGCCCGCTTCGGGGTTGTGCCGGTAGGCTTCATACAGGTCGCCCGTGACAATCTTCTCGATCGAGCCGATCACGCTGTGGACCGCGTCGCCGTGCTCCAGGTGGCGCAGCAGCCCCATCAGCGTCGGCAAATCGTCATCACCCAGCATCGACTCGATCGCGCGCCGCCGCAGATACACGATCGCCGGGTCGTGATCCTCAACCACTTGGATGTGAGCAGAGAGCCCCAACTCAAGATGGAAGCAGCCGGCGATACGGTGAAAAAAACGATCGATCGTCGAAACCCACACCCGGTGCAGCCGACCCGATAAACCCACCAACACCGCACGGCAGCGCTGGGGCGTGAGGGCGTTGTCGCCCACATCATGCGCCAACTTGACCGCCTCATCGCGATCTTGTGCGGCCAACGCCAGCCGCAGCATCACCCGACCCAGGATCTCGCCCGCAGCCTTACGCGTAAACGTGGTGGCCAAGATCGTGTCCGCCGACACACCACGCGCCAGCAAGCCCAGATACCGTGCCGCCAGCGTGTACGTCTTGCCCGTACCCGCCGACGCACGCACCACCTCATGAGGCGGGTTCGCCATCACAGCACCCATGACGCTTGGCTGATTGGGTATCATCGCCCCGCCCCCTGCAGCTCAAGCAACCGCTCACCCTCAGACAACCCCGCCGCACGCACCCATTCCGGGCACCGATCCATGCAGATGCCCGCGAAATCCTCGGCGAACCGCGGCGCCGGGTACGCCGGGGGCCAGAAACAACCCGCACGCACCGCACGGATCACACCCCGCGCCTGCTCCAGCGCCGACTCAAGCACCTCATCTGACCAATCCGCAAGGTCTAACTTCGTCCCATCCTTGGGCACCTGGATATACCCCATCGCCACAGCCCCATCGATCCCCGCAGCCTGCGCTAACACGCGGTACAAGGGCAGCTGAAGGTCAACCCATCGCTTGTTGTCTTTCGCTGCTTCCCGGTGACGCTGCTCGGGCGTCTGTGCACGCTGGCTGCTCTTGTAATCCAAGACCCGGTAGCCCATGTCGGGGTGGCGGTCGATCCGATCAATCTGCCCGGTGATCGTAAACGGCTGGCCATCGACTTCGAGTTGGGCTTCAAGCGACTGTTCCACGTGCCGGCCCACGATCCGCCAACCCTGCTGATTTTGATCGGCCTGCCACCGGGCAAAACCAGCCAGCCGGTATCGCAGCTGCTCACACTGCACCCGCACCGTAACGCGGTGGCTAGGCCCGTAACGCCGATGCGCCACTTGGTTCAACCGATCAAATAGATATGCCCGCACCACATCACCGTCCGTTGAGCCCGCTACATCGCTCTTCCCAAACGCAGCCAGCACCTCGTGCAGCACGATCCCAAACAGCCGACCATCCATCTCCACCGCCTGATCGTCTAATGGCTGCAGCTTCAGCACACGCTTCAGGTAAAACCGATACGGGCACGCCAGGTAGTCGCGGAACGCGGTGATCGGCAACCTCGTGATCGGTGCGTGTGGCTGGGGCGGGGGGATGACCCACCGGCTGTTAGCGCCCGGCTCTAGCAGCAGCAACGGGCCAGGGGCAGACACACCCCCTGCGACCGGTCGATAGAAACGCTCGACCATCGGCGCCAACCGATCCGCATCGCCGGCCAGCAACAACCGGCTCGGCGCTAAGGGCGTGCCATCCAACCCGTACCGACCCGCGATCAACGTGACGTGCGGTCGGCTAGCGAGGATCGCTTGGAGCATCATCCTGTCACGCGCATACCGGTGCCGATCGTCCTCTAGCCCCAGCACACGCCGGACCCCATCCGGCAAAAACGCATCGCCTTGGCTACTGGTCGGGACCAGCCCCTCATTCACACCGGTCACCACCAGCACCGGCGCATCATCGAGCTGCAGCTCCAACCACCCCAACGCCTCCACCGCCTCTGGATCGGCCTGCGGGGGGATCTCCTGCCCAGCCAGCTGTGCCAAGGTCAGCGTGATCACGTCGTGCACCGCCCAGCCCCGTTTCGTACGGGTTGGACCCGCCGGTACCGATCGATCCACCACCGCCGCCTGATCACGCAACACCGACCCGATCGCTTCTAGTGCATGGATCAAATCTGCATCGTCTGGCTTCGATCGGTTCAGTGGCTCATGCCCATAGACCCAGATCAGCGCATCTGACAGAGCCTGGCTCCACTGCGCTAAGGGCTTAGTTGCCCCGGTGTCATCGCCCAGCAACGCCAGCACCCGGCCATAAACCGCTTTGAGCAACGCCGCAGACCGCGGGTCACCCAACCAACCCGCCGTCAGCCGCGCCTGGAGATGATCCGTCGCGTACCGGTCCAGCAACGTCAGCCACGACCCCACCGCCCGCCGAATCCCGGCCCCCGCATCATTGGCCCCCCCAGCCGCGTGTTGAGCATCCGCCACCGCGTCATCGCCTATCTCACACCACTCATCACCGAGTTGTCGGACCAAGTAACCCTCCAGATCCGGGTGGCGAAGCAGGGCCGCAAAGTCATCAAGCCGATCTTGAGATGCAAACCGACCCAGCGCCGCCAGCAGCAGCGCCGGCCGACTCTGCGCCACCGCCCGCCCCGTCGCCAGGCGACCCGCCACACCCGCCAGATCCAAACGGTGCTCGATCAGCGCACCCAGCGCCGGGTCACCCAACCCCACCGTGATCTGGTCGGCCCGCAACCCAACACCGGTCGCGGCATGGGCCGCTTGGGATTGCGACCCGATCACCCGCAGCACTTGGTCGCACTGATCCACCGGTTGATCCACCAGATACACGTGCGCCGGGTCGAGATCGAGCGCCTGGTCTAGCCACCACCCCGCGACCAAGCACCCCAGATCGTCAAACCCCTCAGCGTGCTCTGGGGATGCATGGATCAGAGCGGTCACTGGCCCAGCCAGCTGACGCAGCATCAACCTGGTCACCCGGTGCAGGTCAGCCGTTGCGACAAGCACTACGCCCTGCTCACACCCACACCGATTGGCCTGGATCGCTTCGAAACGCGCCGTGTGCCGATCCTGCAGCCCCTCCTGGGCCAGCGCCTGCTCATAAGATTGACGCAGCTGCGCTAACGCCTCCCACCGCGGCTGATCCTGAAAGCCGTCAACCTTGGCCTCGCAGCGGGCGATGACCTCATGCACCGGGATCGCCTGCGCCGCCAACGCGTCCTCCAAAGCCCCCAAGCCCTGAGCCAACGCCAGCCAATCCCGCAGCGCCCCGTCTGCCGGCGGGGTGGGGACCAACCGCTGGAGCCACGCACGATCCAATCCTTGCAACGCCGCCAATCGCGACAACAACGCCACCGACCCGCTGGCGATCGGCACGGCGGGCTCATACAGCAGCTCGGGCAGTTCACCCACGGTTACGATCCGGGGCGGCACAAGCAGCCGATACGCACGGGCCTGCTCAACAAGCACTTCCAATAGCCGCCGACCCGACCGCCGACCCGGCACAACGACCAATACCCCGCTAAGGTCCAAGCGATCGCCTTGGGCATAACGCCGATCAAGCCACCCCGCCGCCAGATGCAGGCAAGGCTGGTCCCAGCCTAAGAATTCACGTCGAATCGTCATCGGCGCTGTTCGCGGTTAACCCCCCTTATCATTTTGGTACGATGAAACGCCGGGAAAACCCTCACCGGAGTATAAGCCATGGACACCCAGATCAACGACCGCATCGCCCAGTGGGAGCAGATGACCCGTGAAGCGCCCGACGATATGGCCTGGTTCAGCCTCGGCAACGCCTACCAAGACGCCCACCGCTTAGACGACGCCCAAGCCGCGTTTGAACAAGCGATCCAGCTCAACCCCAACCTATCGCGTGCCTACCAGCTGCGGGGCCAGGCGCTGATCCAGCTCAACCGCACCCAAGACGCCGCCGATGTGCTCATCCAAGGCTACACCATCGCGGCCAAGCGGGGCGATCTCATGCCCAAAAAAAACATGGGATCGCTGCTGGAAAAAATCGGCCAGCCCGTCCCGGAAGTCGATGCCACCCCACCCCCAGCCACCGCTGAGCCCTCGGGCAACACCATCCTCGACCGCCGCACCGGGCAGCCAGGCACGCGCATGCCCGAACCGCCCATGCGTGGCCCACTGGGCCGGTTTATCGCCGACCACTACAGCCAAGAGACCTGGCGACTGTGGATCGCACAAGGCACCAAGGTCATCAACGAGCTGCGACTCGACTTCTCCAACGAAACCCATCAACAGGCCTACGAGCAGCAAATGAAAGAGTGGCTAGAGATCAGCGACCAAGAAGTCGAAGCATACACCCGTGAAAAATAAACATCGTACCCAAGCAATACGGGCAGCCTAATCAGCTTTACATCAAAGAATTACAGCGATACCAGACAGCCCAGCCTGCCTTTCAACCACCCCAAACACCCGCCATATGGCGTTGTCCATAGGCCAACCGGATGATAAACTAACTCATACCTTGGTCGCCACAGCAGATGATGAAGCGGCCAAATATCCGTTGGGTATACTTCATGATCAATCTGTGTCCGATCGGTGTGCCACGGGCATGCCGCTTATCCCTCTTGCTTGTGATGGTGTGATACCAATCGTGATTAAAATGTGCGTATTGCTTACGAACGCGGCGTATGATTGGCAATCACTGACAACATTTCCGCCGCGCATAAAATATACGCCATGCGTATGAATGACCCGCAATCAACCTGCCACGGGTACCCCCTGCCCGCTGCGCTAAAACCCATGGAGTGATGATCTCGATGAGCCAGCCTTCAAACCCCGTGTTGCTCCAAGACCCAGAGATCCGCGACACCCAAACCGCCAACCGGTACCTCCAACAAGCCGATCAGGCCGAAAAAGACGGCCAACGCCTCAAGGCAATCGAGGCCTACGAAGCGGCCTACGCCGCCGACCCCGACGACCCGCAGATCTGCTTCCGGCTGGCCTACGCCCTGGACCTCATGGGAGAAGAAGACGAGGCCCTGCACCTCTACGAGCAGTGCGTCCAGCAGGAGCGCCCCCCCATCAGCGCGCTATTGAACCTCGCGGTGATGTACGAAGACCGCGGCCAATACGCCAAAGCCGAACGCTGCGTCCGACAGGTGCTCAGCACCGACCCCAACCACCCCCGCGCCCAGCTGTTCATCAAGGACATCATGGCCAGCAAAGCCATGGTCATCGACGACGATAAAGAAAAAAATATCGAGCAGCACTCGGCCATGCTCGACACGCCTGTTACCGATTTCGACCTCTCCGTACGCGCCCGAAACTGCCTGCGGAAAATGGATATCCGTACACTGGGCGACCTGCTACGCGTCACCGAAGCCGAGCTGCGTAGCTACAAAAACTTCGGCGAAACCAGCCTCGAAGAGATCAAAGCCATGCTCGCCCAGCGCGGCCTGCGCCTAGGCCAAGCCGCCCAGCAGCAGCAGTCGGCCGTCAAGCAAGCGCTGTACGACCAGATCAAAGATGCCGACGGGTCCAACGAAGAAGTCTTTGCCCGTTCCATCGCCGAGCTGGCGCTCTCCGTGCGCGCACGCAAAGCACTGGCCATGCTCAACATCAACACCATCGGCGACCTGTGCGTCAAGACCGAAGCCGAGCTGATGGGCGTCAAGAACTTCGGCATGACCAGCCTAATCGAGATCAAAGAAAAGCTCCAAGAAGTCGGCCTAAGCCTGCGCTCGCTTGAAGAGTAGCACCAGCCCTTGCAAGCTCAAAAACCCACGCAATCCCCCAGCACACAAACACGGTACCCATGCACCCCCATCGGATGTGGTTGGTAAACAAGCCTTGTGACCATGCAGCGCACGATCCCAATGCTTTATATCGAGGATTACGATCAAGCCAAGGTGTTTTATATCGAGTGGCTTGGCTTTCAGGTTGACTGGGAATACCGGTATGGGCCTGAGTTCCCCGTTTACATGCAGGTCTCGCGGGACGGCTTACTACTGCACCTGACCGAACACAAAGGCGACAACCCACCTGGCATCAAATGCCATGTGGAGGTCGATGACCTTGACGCGCTGGTCCATGAGTGGAAGTCAAGGCGTCCAGGCTTTAACCAGAAACCCCACATCGCTCCATGGGGAGCAAAGCACCTTACCCTCAAAGACCCTTTCGGAAACGAATTGGGGATCAATCAAACCCTGCGTGATACCCATCGGGATTAATTTCGACGCATCGCTTCCCAACGCGCGTGCTGATCTTCAAACAGCGGCAGACGATCCGCCGCGCACAAACGATACGCCACGCGTGTCACGCGCTAATTGGCGGGCCATGAAACCCGATCGAAACCAGGATCGCTGCGTGTGCCAGTGGGATAGCCCAAAACTGGGACAAAGACACCGCGCTAGGCACCCATGGGACCGGGCTCACAGGGCCCCTGGCTTAGATGAAATGGAAAGGCATGCGCCCCGCGGCCATGGCGTCCCTTTTGCCCCCAAGTGGGGATACAATCTTTGAAACACCCCCCACGCCCATTCATGAGGAGACCGGATTTGATACGCGATGGGATACGCGTCGTGGCCGCTGCCTGGGTGTGGATCGCTTGGGTGGCCTTGCCCACCCAGCCGGTCCACGCCGATCCATCGGTCACCTTCGATCGCTGGTACGCGGTGATGCTCGAAGGCCAGCACGTAGGCTGGTCACGCCTAACCGCCCGCCGATCCGACCAGCCCCCCCACGCCCCCCCAACCATCATCACATCAACCCAGATGCGGGTCACGGTCAAGCGCGGCCCGGTGGCCATGCCGATCTGGGTCAAGAGCACCTTCACCGAGACCGCCGACGGCCAACCCATGACGGCACGCACCACGCAAAAACTGGGCAAAATCCAGCTCACACAGATACTCCGGTTCACACCCGATGGCCTGACCGTGACCACGCGTCAAGGCAAGCTCAAGCAGACCCGGAAACTGCCCTACCCGCGCGTATCAACCAGGCAATCACCCTCTGACTCACGCAGCGGCTGGCTAACGCCCGCCCAGACCCAGCAACACGTCCAGCAGCAGCTGGCCGCGGGCAAATCGACCATCCGATGCTGGACGCTAGACCCCGCCCTGGGGGTTGAACCGGTCCGGATCACCATGAAAGTCCTAGGCCAAAAAGACACCACGGCCATGGGCAAGGTCGTGCCCACATTTGTCTGTGACACCACCGTCTCCAAGCTGCCGGGCATGGTCACTCGCGAACACCTCGACCCACAGGGCTGGTCGGTCAAGTCAACGGTCGCCACGATCCCAGGGATGACGCTGACGCTGCTGCAGGCCGATCAGCAGCTAGCCACCGCGCCGATCGATCCGCCTCAGCTGTTGGCATCCATGATTGTTAGGCCCAACCGCCCGATCAACAACCCACGCCAGCTGACGCACGCGGTCTATGACCTGCGATTCGCCCCGCCCAGCTCACGCCACAAACAACCACCGCCAACCATCCCCGCCTGCGGCTACCAGCGTATCCAACGAAAAAACAAACGCACCACGCGCGTCGTTGTCGACCTCAACCAGCCGGTCGCAAACCCGAATGACCACACCCCCCGCTGGTCCCACCTCAACGCCTCCGCGGCCTTGAACACCCACGACCCGAAGATCCGCCAGCTCACGCAGCAGGCGCTGGCCGACCTCGACACCCACGCCACACCAGCCGACAAAGCCGAAGCCTTGCGCCGATTCGTCCACCGATACATCCGAACCAAAGACCTCGCCGTGGGCTTTGCCACCGCCAGCGAAGTCGCCCGAACCAGACAGGGCGACTGCACCGAGCACGCGGTGTTGCTGGCCGCCATGCTCCGATGCGCCCAGATCCCCAGCCGAACCGTCAGCGGCCTGATCTATGTCGACCGGTTCCTCGATCAAGCCAATGTCTTTGGCTACCACATGTGGACCCAGGCGTGGCTTGGCACCGAACAAGCCAAGAAGGGACGATGGATCGACCTCGACGCAACACTTAGCCAGCAACCCTTCGACGCAGCCCACATCGCCTTGGCCACCAGCGCCTTGAACGACCCCACCATGACCAACGACCTCGTGACGCTGCTACCCACCCTAGGGCGGCTAAAAATAAAAGTGGTCGACACCACAACCAGGGTGATGCCGACCACCAGCGGACGTTGACGCATGGGCCATTGACGAGGGGTAAGTCAATGATGGCAATGCCCAAGCCTGGATACGCCCCCGGAAAGCGTCCCCAGGAACCGCAACGTCAGCACGAACAGTATCGGTATCGGATCCCCCCAGGGGGTGACAGCATTATGGCACCGATGACAAAAAAAATACCCTGCTCAGGGTCGCCCAAGGCCCATAACAACACGATTGGAACCACACGATGCGCCTGATCACCGTCGCCGCCCCCCCACCGGCTCCACCCCGGCCACAGCAGGCACACAAAGGCACATTCGGCACCGTCATCGTCGTGGGCGGCTGCTCCACCATGATGGGCGCACCAGCCATCTGTGCCACCGGGGCGCTGCGTAGCGGCGTGGGTTTGGTCAAAATCGCGGCCCACCCCAGCGTGCTGCCCGCCGCCATCGGGATCCAGCCCAGCGCCACCGCGATCGTGCTGGGCGACAACCTCACCGACAACCTCTGGAGCCTCGACCAGGCCGACCCCCACCAACAGGCCGTCCTCGCCGTGGGGCCGGGCATCGGCCAATCCGAGCCGGCCCAGCAGCTGGTCACACAGCTGCTCCAAGGCACCCGGACCGTCGTGCTCGATGCCGATGGACTCAACCTGCTAGCGCAAAACCCACGCCCAAGGCTCACCGCCAACCCACACCTGGTCATGACGCCACACCCCGGCGAGTTCGCCCGGTTGGCCAAGCCGCGGGGCATCGCCCATAACCCCACCGACCCCGACGCACGCGCCCAAGCCGCCGCCGCATTGGCAACCACGCAACACGCCACCGTCGTGCTCAAGGGCCACCACACCGTGGTCTGTGACGGACAACACGGCTACACCAACACCACCGGCAACCCCGCGCTGGCTACCGCCGGCTGCGGGGATGTGCTCACCGGGCTGATTGCGGCGTTGATCGCCCAAGGTATGAAGCCGTTCGATGCCTCGGTCCTAGGCGTCTACCTCCACGGCTTAGCCGCCGACCAGTGGGCCAACCAACACGGCCAAAGCGGACTCACCGCCATGGACCTAGCCAACCGCCTACCCCATGCCTTCCAATTCCACCGCCGCGATGAACAACCCGACCACGCCACGTGACCCTGCGGCCATCTCAATCCCCATGCGTAGCACCGGTGCCCGTGATCAGGGGCATCGACATAAAAAAAAGCCCGTGGCTAGCCTAACCACCCCTAAAAAGCCTATCTGGGATACCGATCGAATAGACCAATCCCGATCAGGTTGACGGGGCCCCGTCCGCCCGCGGCAGGGAAATCTTCGCGTTTTGATGATGCCCACGCGGCAAACCCATACCCGAAACCGTTCCACCGCTACGGCAGCGCAACGCCCTGCCGGTGTCGGCGGCTGGGCCTGCCACGCAACACCCGCGCGAATCGTTTCAGAAACGCTTTTTCTGCATCCGCATCACCGCCGCGCCCCACGCGAACCGCCATGCCCACCCGATCCTCACCTACCGGCCAGGCCACCATCTCCGCCTCACGCCCATCGGGCAGCAGCGCCCGAGCCCGGATGACCTCGCTGGTCTGATCACGCCGCACCCGATGCGCATGTTCTACTCGGGACCGCCTCAGACTCAGCAAACCCCAATGGTGTTGCTTAACCGCACGCGGGATATCATCAACCAGCCGATCAAAACCTCCCCCCAACCGCGCCATGCTCGCGCTAGGGAACGGCTCCCCTATACCCGCCACGCCCAGATCCTCGATCCGCTCCACCGCCACCCCACCACAGCCCCACAAACCGCCCATCACCACCGCAACCACCGTCAGCACCCTGGTTACCGTGAACACCACAACCCAATGTTTTGTTCTGCTTATGATGAAAGGCATGCCACCGATCCCTCCTCCACACCCACCCCCGCCACGCTCGAGTTTACAAGCCACCACCCGCCCATGGCAAGGAAATTACCGATGTTTTTGCCGCTCAAACCCCCCAGATGCCCTCCACACCAAGCCCACCCCGCTAAAATAACCGGACCGCACCGACAAGATAGGAGTGTACCGCCATTGGAGCAGACCCTCAGCCTACCCGATCACCCCGGGCGCGTCGCGCTAGCCGGGCCGGGGCAGCAGAACCTGAAAATCATCCGCGAAACACTGGGCGTCACGCTGGTCGACCGCAACGGGCAGCTGCGCATCTCAGGCCATAGCCAAGCCGTCAAACGCACCGCCTACGTCATCGAGCAGCTCGCCCAAGCCGCCCAACGCCACCAACCCATGACCCGACAACAGCTGCTAGACACCATCGCCACAGCCAACCGGTCCACATTCCCCGAAGCGTCTGACAGCCCCACCACCACCCCCGACTCACCCCACACCCACCCCGGCCCGGGGCTAGAGGTCTACCTCACCGGACGGCGCATCCAAGCCATCACAACACGACAACAAGCCTACCTCCAAGCCATCCAATCCCACGACCTGACCTTCTGCACCGGCCCCGCGGGCACCGGCAAAACATACCTCGCCGTCGCCACCGCCGTACACCTGCTCAAACAAGCCCATGTCCGCCGCCTGGTCCTGGTCCGCCCCGCGGTCGAAGCCGGCGAAAAACTCGGCTTCCTACCCGGGTCCATGCAGGAAAAAGTCAACCCCTACCTCCGGCCGCTCCTAGACGCGCTGCACGACATGATGGAATTCGATCAGGTCCAACACTTCATGGCCAACGACGTGATCGAGGTCGTCCCACTCGCGTTCATGCGCGGCCGCACACTCAACGACGCATTAATCATCCTCGACGAAGCCCAGAACACCACCCGCAGCCAGATGCTCATGTTCCTCACCCGCCTGGGCTACAACGGCAAGATGATCGTCACCGGCGACACCTCGCAAACCGACCTGGAAGACCCACGCGAGTCGGGCCTGATCGACGCCATCCAACGCCTAAAACACGTCAAGGGCGTCGCCATGGTCACACTCAACCAAGCCGACATCGTCCGACACAGCCTCGTCCAACGCGTCGTCGAAGCCTACGCCGACCCCGGATCGGAAAGCACCACATCAACATAGTCAAATAAGCGGTATCGGCTGTGCTTGACCCACCAGCCCCGCAACACAACGATCACACACGGGCAGATATACCAGCCCCGATCCGGTTGACGGGGTCCCGTTCGACCGCGGCAGAGAAATCTTCAGCATTTTTGTGACTCTGACGCGGTAAACGCATACCCAATGGGTATAAGCGACCCGTGCTATTCAGCTGCGGCTCACAGTTTTATCTCAATAAATCCGGCAACCGGAGGGGCACAGACGTGACCAATGACCGATCGATACCGCTGTGCCGAGCCGCATCGTCTCGGAATCCCCACGCCGGGTGAAGCTTCACAACGACTTCACAGGCCGAATCAGATAGGAGCGATTCGACACCATCAAACAGAACCGCACCATGCCCCCCTGAGATCACCACATACCGGCTTGTCCCGATGTACGGATCATCATCCGCCATACCAGCATGCTGAAGCGATACCATGACCTCGATCAATCCGGGGATGTTTGTCTCGATCGCCACATCCACCAGATCCGAATCAACCACGGCCGGGACGACATGGATGACATAGTCTCTAACCCTGTCACCACCAACGCTAGAAGGCAATAGCTTGACCGCAGGACCGCCAGGCACGCCGGCACATCCAACCACGCATGTCATGGCCGATGCGAACAGGCTAAAAATCCACCCCCACTGCTTGTCGGCGCGAGGCTCCATCTCGTTATTGGATCGGTTCGTTTTGAAATGACCTTAAAGCAGCGCCCAGCGGCCCCTCAAGGCCGTGACAGGGAGGCTATACCAATCCCGATAGGTTTATGGGGTATCGGCCGCCCGCGGCAGGAAAATAGCCGGTGTTGCTGGGTCCCCGACGCGGCATTTTCATACGCATGGCGTATCAATCAGGCTAACCCGATAAAAATAAACGCCCCCAACCCACCCAGCACGCGTATAATGCTATACACATCACGCCTATGACATCACCCGATACCCAACGGCGCCA
Organism: Phycisphaeraceae bacterium; assembly: GCA_965223655.1. Lineage (GTDB taxonomy): Bacteria > Planctomycetota > Phycisphaerae > Phycisphaerales > Phycisphaeraceae > CBDCXC01. The sequence goes on along the minus strand of CBDCXC010000014.1, from coordinate 166,253 downwards.
TGCGATAGGAGATACCATGCTTGGCTTAACATTTGCAGAGAACAAATACACGCGAAACCTCACCCCACGCCAATCACGCACCCCTTCACACACAGACACAAAACCAGGCATCGACCCCCAAAACGAAAACACAAACGACCAGGTCAACGCCGCGCTGTTGGCGTGGCTCCCATGGGGCACCTCATTGCTCTTCCATGCCGGCTTGGTGCTGCTAGCGATCTTCCTCGTCTGGGTCACCATCGAGCCGATCGACAAGCAAGAGCCGCCGATCATCCCAGACGTAGCCTTTAGCCCAACCCCCGACACACCGCTACAGACCCGAGAACCAAAACCAACGATCACCCCCAGGCCACGGATAACCAACCGAAACATCCGCCAAACAACCGCACCACTCAACACACAAGTCGATGCGAGGATCCCTCTAATCGGCGCCATAGGCCCCGCATCGGGCAAGCCTACCCCGTTCGGGACCACACCCCGCACAGGACCACCCAACACCGCCACATTCGTAGGCACCAGCGGCAACGCCGACCGCTTGGTCTACCTCATCGACGCATCAGGCTCCCTGCTAGATTCAATGCCCTTTGTCATCAATGAGATCAAACAATCAATCAAACAGCTATCCGATTCCCAGAAGTTCACCGTGATCTTCTTCCAAGGCCAAGAGGCGATCGAAATCTCCCCACCCGGCCTCAAAAAAGCAACACCCCAAAACAAACAACTTGTGATCAACTGGCTCGACATGGACAGCGGCAACGTGGTCCCCAAGGGCCGGGCCAACCCCGTCAAAGCAATCGCCGCGGCCCTGCGACACCACCCGCAGCTGATCTTCCTCCTCTCAGACAACATCACCGGCCAAGGGCAATACGAAGTCAACCAGCAGCGGCTATTGGCACAAATCAAAAAAGCCAACACCGCCAACACCAAGATCAATACAATCCAATTCCTCTACCCCGACCCGCTGACCAAAGCCGGCCTCAAGCCCACCATGGAGCTGATCAGCCTAAACAGCGGCGGGAAATACAAGTTCGTCGACGGCCGCGAGCTGGGCATCCACTGGTAAGCCGCCAAGCGCTTCGGCGTTAGCGCCGCACGCCCTGCGGCAAAACCAAGCCTACCCTCAAACCCAACCCACCCCCACCTGCTCCAATCACGCCATACAAGCCAACGCCCACCCACAACAATCAAACCCTCCATGCGATTGCCTCACCAAAGCAGCCGCCACACCCGATCGTTCAACCAACGCCGCCGCCACCGGCCCTCCTCCGCCCAGCAAAACAAATACATATCTCGTATAGGGCACACCGAATCTTATTGAGCATTGAATATTTCGATCAACGAGCCGCGACCGTTAGGGAGCGGAGTCATAGGGGTTTTCAAGGCAGATCATGTTGACTGGAATATTCAATGCTCAATAAAACACCAGCGGCTCACCGCGGCCCATTGGGGCAAGCGATAGGGCCCTTACAACGACGCTTAATCGCTACTCGTTTTATTGATGAATCAAGCAGCGCCCCGAACACTGCTTTGATCCCTGATGGTGGTTGACCCCCAAGAGACAGCCGGCCCGCAGCACCAGCGGGACTGTTCAAGAGGGCCCCAGCAACCCGATCTGAAAACATCGATATAAATCTGGTGAATCAATCAAGCCGATCCTGATCGGCTACCCCATTGCCGTGCGCACAAACCCGGCCCTTGGCCCCTATACAGAAGCCGCCGTCAACAACCGCGGCTTCAACCCTCCCCTGGGACCACGCCGCGTCACCCACGTAACGCCAAAAAACTTCCGGGGGGGCCGATTGGACGGTTCTCGTGTCGAGGCTGGCCCTCACCTGCGGACGACTCAAAGGGCGGGGATTCGCCCCAGCGGGGTGCAGCTACACGGGCCGGTCAGGTGTTCGCCCCAGGATCATCCGCAACGTGTTTTTTAACGTGCACGGGTGTTCGGGCCTTCGTGTGCCCATGACCTCGCCCCTAGCGGCACACGATTGACAACACGCTACCGGTCACCGATCACCGGCCACGCACAGCTGCAACAAGTGAAGCCAACACACACCCAGTGGGGCGGGCATCCCGCCCGCTACTGCGCGCCTAAACCGCACGGCCATCCGAGCCGGGCTCTGCGGGCCCGGTCCCGCACAAGCGGGTTTCCCACTCAAGCCGGAACCCACCCCACACCCCCTACCCCTTCGACAACTTCGATTCAGCAAATACCCTGCCGGCCTGCAAGGCTTCATCCAGTTTTTGGGGGTCCTTCCCCCCCGCCTGCGCCATGTCGGGCCGCCCCCCCCCGCCACCGCCCGCGACCTTCGCCACCTCACGCACCCAGTCGCCGGCTTTGAGCCCGCGATCGATCAACGCCTTGGGCACCGCAGCCACAAACGCTACCTTTTCACCGCTGATCGCACCTAGCAGCACCGCGTTGTCGGGCTTCTTTTTACGCACCACATCCATCGCCAGGCGCAACCCCGCAGCGTCGGCACCTTCGAGTGACGCAACCATCACGCCATCGGCCGACGGCTCGTCCGCCAACCTGCGTGCAGCTTCGATCACCGAGTCGGCGGCTTGTTTGTTCTGGGCTTTGTGGTGCGCTTTCACCGTTTCTTGGAGCTGGGTGATCCCGCTGCGTAGCTTAGCCTTGGTTAACAAAGGCAGTATCTTTTCTTCGATCTCCGTCGTGAGCTGACCGATCGCATCAGACAGCTGATCCGCTGGTTGATTTTGCAGACTCGCCAAGCGCGACAGCAGCATCTCACCCTGCGCCGCCGCACGGTGCGCCACCGAGCCGGTTAGACCTGTTAGACGCCGCACACCTTTCGCCACCGCCTCTTCACTCACCACCACAAACCCTTGGGCGTCGCCCGTCTTGGGCAGGTGGGTGCCGCCGCAGAATTCGATTGAGTAATGCTCCCACTCCGCGTTCGTCGGGTCAGCGAGCAAGTCATTGACGGGTGCACCAATCGACACCACGCGCACACGCGGGGGGTACTTCTCCCCAAACACCGCGCGCAGCCCGTTGATCTTTAATGCCTCTTCCTGCGCCGCCTCATCAGCATACACCGGCAGGTCCGCGGCGATGTCATGGTTCACCATCTGCTCGATCCGGTCGACCTGCTCGACGCCGACCACGGCGTTGTGCGAAAAATCGAACCGCAGCTTCTGGTCGTCGACCAGCGACCCCTTCTGCTGGACGTGATCGCCCAAGGTGTCACGCAGCGCACGGTTGAGCAGGTGTGTGCCGGTGTGGTTGGCCATGGTGTTCTTGCGCCACGCTTGATCGACTTGGAGCGACACCAGCTCACCCTTGGGGTAGATCCGCCCACGCCCGCTGTACTGACCCAGGTGGAACACCGCATCGCCGATCCTAACTGTATCGTCGACCTGAAACGCCACGCCCTTAGTATTTTGGATGGTGCCTTGGTCGCCGACCTGCCCGCCGGCCTCGGCGTAGAACGGCGTGCGGTTCACCACCACAAACGCGCGAATATCACTGGGGTCATCGATGTCCGTGATGACCCCGTGGTCGGGGTCGATGTAGCCCGCAGCTACGACCTTGGTCTCGTGCACATGGGTCTGGTCATACCCCACGAATTCGGTCGCGGATAGCGGGTGCTGCTGGATGTATGCGACCAAGGCGGCGTTGGACGATTGCTGCTTCCCGCCTTGACGCGCCTGCTGACGCGCCTCAGCCATCAACTGGTTGAACCCCTCAACGTCCACGGCCATGCCGCGCTCTTGGGCCATCACCTGCGTCAGGTCCAGCGGGAAGCCGTAGGTGTCGTGCAGCTTGAACGCGTCTTGAGCGGCGATGGCTTGGCCGCCTGATTGGGCTGCCTGATGAAACAGCGCGATCCCCCGATCTAATGTTTTGGCAAAGCTCTGCTCTTCATCCTTGATCACATCAATCACGCGTTGCGGTTGCTCCGCCAGCTCTGGGAAAACCCCACCCATCGTATCCACCACTGTCGGCACCAAACGATGTAAGAACGGCTCCTTCAGCCCCAGCGTCTGCCACCCGTGCCGCACCGCTCGGCGCAGGATACGTCGCAGCACATACCCACGTCCTTCGTTGCTGGGCAAAGCACCATCGGTCAGGGCGAATGCGAGGCAGCGGATATGGTCGGCGATGACGCGGTAGGCCATGTCCACCTGACCCTCGGGCGAGCCGTCCAACCGACCGCCATACGGGGCCGCTCCGGTTACCGCTTGGATCGCCCCAAAGATCGGGGCGAACACATCGGTGTCGTAGTTGCTCGCCTTGCCCTGCAATACCGCACAGACACGCTCGAAGCCCATGCCCGTGTCGACATGCTTGGCCGGCAGCGGGGTAAGCAGACCGGGCTGACCGTCTCTTCCGGGGGCGCGGTTGAACTGGATGAACACCAGGTTCCAGATCTCGATCACCCGTGGGTCGGCGGCGTTGATCAGCGGCCCACCCGACTTGTCGGGCGTGAGGTCGATATGGATCTCGCTGCACGGCCCGCACGGCCCGGTATCGCCCATCTCCCAGAAATTATCCTTCTTGCTGCCGCCATGGATGTGGCCAGGGTCGATGTCGGTCACCCGCTTCCACAGCTCGGCTGCCTCATCATCGGGCTCCAACGATTCGGATGCGTCGCCAGCGAACACCGTCGCGTGCAGCCGCGATTTGTCTAGCCCCCACACATTGGTCAGCAGGTCCCAGGCCCACGCGATGGCCTCTTCTTTGAAGTAATCCCCGAACGACCAGTTGCCCAGCATCTCGAAGAAGGTGTGGTGGTAGGTATCTTTACCCACGTCTTCTAGGTCGTTGTGCTTCCCGCCGGCCCGGATGCATTTTTGAGTGTTGGCCGCCCGGCAATAATCCCGATGGCCCGTGCCCAGGAACATATCCTTGAACTGGTTCATCCCGGCGTTGGCGAACAGCAGGGTCGGGTCATCGTGGGGCACCACAGGCGAGGAGGGCACCATGGCATGGCCGTGCCGCTTCACGAAGTAGTCGATGAATTGCTGGCGTATTTCGTGGCTGGTTGGCATGGGGCCGGTCTCGGCGCGGCAATGCGCGTAGTCAACGGTGGCGTAGCAGCCCCGCTCAATTGACAAAGGCTGTGAGTATAGTGGATCGCTACCCCCCCCACCATAGCGAGCGATGGCAGCAGCCCAACGGCCCGCCGATACCGGCTGACCCGTTGGGCCGATCAACGCTTGTGTTGCATTCCCCGCCGCACAGATCACAATAGTTACCTGGCAGGGTGTGGTGCACGGGCGGGCCGTTGCGTTATCCACAGACTCGACGATGGCAGATCTATCGCGCTGTTCCGGGCAAGGTTAACCCTTATGGCATCGGTGTGTTTTTGCATCCAGATCCATCAGCCCTACCGCCTGCGTCGCTATAGCGTCTTCGATACCCAGCCCACCTACTTCAATGACCCGCGCAACAGGCAAGTCATCGCACAGCTCGCCGAGGACTGCTACCTGCCCACCGCACAGATGCTGCTGGGCATGATCCAAAAATCAGACGGCCGGTTCCGGGTCGGCCTAAGCCTGTCGGGCAGTGCGATCCAGCAGTTCCAGGATAGCTGTGCCGAGATGGTGACCCTGCTAGAACAGCTGGCAGAAACCGGGTGTGTGGAGTTCATCGGTGAAACGTATTACCACAGCCTCACGTTCCTTTATAGCCGCGATGAATTCAAGGCCCAGGTCCAGCTGCACGCCGACCTGCTGCAGGACCTGTTTGGCCAAACACCGCGGGTGTTCCGCAACACCGAGCTGATCTACAGCAACGAGCTGGCGTCTTGCCTGGGCAGCCTCGGGCTCCACCACGGGGTGTTGGCCGAGGGCGTGGACCGCGTCCTGGGTGATCGCAAACCCAACCGCCTCTACACCACACCCAGCGTCCCCTCGATCAAGCTGCTGCTGCGCAACGCACGGCTAAGCGAGGATATCGCCGCCCGATTCTCCCGTGAACACTGGGACGAATGGCCGCTCACCGCAGACAAGTTTGCCCAATGGATCAACCAGGCCCAGGGCGAGGTCTGCAACCTTCTGGTGGGCTGCGAAGCCTTTGGCCAGTACCATCGGGCCAAGACGGGGATCTTCGACTTCCTCGCCTCACTGCCCGGGGCGGTCTTAAAATCAGACTCAAATGACTTCAAGACACCCTCCCAGTGCATCGAAGCGTTTGAGGCCACCGAGTCCTACGACGCCCCATTCATGACCAGCTGGGCCGATATGGAAAAAGACCTATCCGCCTGGACGGGCAACGCGATGCAATCGAACGCGCTGCACGAGCTGTACAAGCTCGAAGCACCGGTCAAAGCCGCCGCCGACCCCCAGCTGCTGACCGATTGGCGCCGGCTCACCGCCAGCGACCACCTCTACTACATGTCCACCAAGTACTTCATCCACGACGAAGCCCACCGGTACTTCAACCCCTACGAATCGCCCTACGACGCCTACATCAACTTCATGAACGTGCTAGACAACCTGCGGTCACGCACCTAAGCCGTCGGGTCGATCCAGATCAGGTGGTTAAGAGGGCCCACCCACACCAATCAGAATTCTTTGATCAGCTGCTTGATCAGGTTCAGCGTGGTGTCGCGGACCACGTAGTGGCGTAGGAAGTGGTTGAAGATATGACCGGGCTCGCCGCCCAGGTGGTAGTCGTGGCCCAGCGGCTCGGGCGGCGGATCGGCAAACGCGTACATCACGTGGTAGCAGGTCTGCTCGGGTGTCCACGTGCCAAACCAGATGCCCGGCTTGCCCGTGGTGTACTTCTCGGGTGCGGTTTGGCGCCACCCCAGGTATTTTTCCGCTACGCCCAGGTCCATCTGATCGGGGCGGTAGATCAGCAAGCCCGCGTTGAAGAACCGGTGCTGGAGACCCCAGGCTCGGCCCGGCGGGAACGTTTTGGCTTGCAGGTCGGCGAACGCTTCGTGGACCACCGGCGGCACAGCGGTGGACTCGTCCTGATGGTCGTGCAGATACAGCGGGCGGTCATCCTGCCCCTTGCAGAAATCGATGATCCGCTGGGGCTTCTTGAAGAACGCGGTATCCGAATCAAATTGGATCACCCGCGGACAACGCGCGGTGAGCACGGGGTGGAGCATCTTGGCGATCTGCTCGTACGTGCTACGCAGGTAAAGGTCCGCCAGGTTGGGGTGGGTGTCTAACGCCGCGGCCAGCGCGGGGTCCGACATCTTCCACACCTGCCAGCGCACACCGGGGATGTGCTTCTCAAACCATTGTTTGTCCTGCTCGGTGAGCGAGCCATCATTGAGCACGGTGCCGGCTAGCTTCAGGTCATCGAACCGCAGCAGCGACTTAAACGCCATCACACCTAGCTGCAGGTCACGCTTGCAAAGCAGCATGTGGACCTCGGCGTCGGCCTGCTTGGGGTCTGCGACCGGGTAGGGCCGGGTACGATCCACCCCCCGTAGCGCCCAGAGGATCCGGCGTTGATCGATGGCGTTTCGCACGCGGTACGGCAGCCAGAGCGGGGCTTGCTTCATGAGGGGTGTTGACGATGAGGGTGATTGTTGGCGACACGGCTGTATGGAAGTGTGAGAGAAAGAGCGTGCCACTGGCGGCTTGCCCGCCAGTGCGCTAGGCGTATGTTGAAAACACTGGCGGGCAAGCCGCCAGTGGCACACACATCCCCAATATCGACTTGCTTCTCACACATTTTCTTAAAGGTCATGCTTCATGCTTTATCGGTTGTTGGCGTGGCCCAAGCAAGGCTTTGGTGGCCGACTTAAGCCACAGCGATCCGCTGCCCAGTGTAGGGAACACGCAAAGCGACTGCCAGGCCATGGAGCTGGCGGTGGCTGGGGCGCCCTGCGATAAGAGGTACTGGGCGATCTGCCGGAAGTGCCACCCCTCTGTGCACCGCGCACACCGCCGCACTACGCCGTGGGTGCTCAGGGAGCGGGTGTGCTGCATCGCGGCGATCACATACAACGATCGATCGACCGGCGAGGCCCGGGAAAACGCCGACTCACGCGGGGTGACGTTGTAGCCCACAACCGGGTCGGGGCGGTACAGGATCTTCCGTGCCCGATCCGCGACGCGTAAGACCAACGCCACGTCCTCACCAACGGTCACACCCTCCCAGAACAGCCCGACCTCGTCGAGGATCCTGCGGCTAAAGATACACCCGTTGGGGTGGGGGTAGTGGTGCCGCATCGCGCGCATCAGGTTGCCAAGAGCCACCTCGTGGACCGCGGGCTGGTCGTTGACCTTGGGCCCCCGTGTCAGCCAGGGCGAATCGGGGAACCAATCGGGGATCGTGACGCGCCCGTCGTTTTCGCCTTGCATATTGGTGAAGTACAGGTCGGCATCGGTGCGTTGCATCGTATCGACCGCGACCGCAAGGTGGTCATCTAGCCGCCATCGGTCGTCGTCGTCGAGGAACGCGATGTACGCGCCACGCGCTAGCTTCGCGCCACGGTTGCGCGCACCGGCCGGCCCCGACCCCCGGCTGCCGGGCACCGCGGGTTTGTTGATGGTGAACCGCTCATCGAGCCCCTTCCAGATGGCGTCGTACTTCTGGAGCGTCTGCTCATCGGACCCGTCGTCGATCAAGATCGACTCGAATTCGCGCAGCGTCTGTTTGGCTACCGATTGCAGCGCGGTCTCGAGCCAGACCGGGCGGTTGCGTGTCGCGGTGACCACAGAGACCAGGGGTGATGAGGCGTCGTTCATGAACCTACCCGTTGCTTATTGGCGATGGAGCATCATAGCAGCCGCGGCGCGCCCCACCCGCCAGCAACCATAGCCGGTGATGGGTGGGGTTAGGCAGGCCTTGAACCCGTAGCGCAGCGCCGGGCCGATCTGACCCATCCCTGCTAAATGGTGCATCCAGTGGACCTGCTCTACGGCACGGATCTTGGCGCGGTATGGCGCAGGGATCGCAGACAGGTGCAGCTTGGGTGTGTCGGTCACTGGCGCGTGGGGCGATTCGATCACATCGATCAGGTCTTGCCGGACCGGGGTGTTGGTGCGCTGCGCGAAGCGGCGTAGCGCTAGGGCATAGAGCGAACCGGCCCGCTGAGCGGTCTGGGACCACTGGAACCCATCCAGGATCGTTTGGCGCGCGGCCTGTGCCATGCGCCGGCGCGCTGGGACGTCGCGGATCAACGCCAGCGACCGAGCCACCAGTTGATCGGCATCGCCAATCGGTGACAGGCAGGCGTTTTCGCCATCCTTGATGATGTCGCGCGCCATCCCGACCGGCGTGCTGACACAGCACACCCCGCTGCCCATCGCTTCGATCAGCGGCACGGGCCCGCCCTCGAGGCGCGACGTGACCCAATACAGGTCCATGCACTGGTAAGCGCGGGCAAACTCGCGGAAGTCCGCCACGAACGGCAGCCAGACGGCTTGGATCCCGTCTTGGCGCAGCTCACGCACAAAGTCTTGCCAGCCCGGTCCCACGATCAGCGGCACCACCTCGGGCACGTGTTTGTGTAGGGCTTTGATCGCCTGGCTGAAGATGTCCGATCCCTTGCGGTCGGCGGTGTTGCTGGACCGCTTGGCGATAAAACCGACCACCAAAGAACCCGAGGCAATCCCTAGCTTGCTTTGGAGCCGACGCTTCTCAGCCGAGTCAGCGGGCTTGAAGTGCTCGGCATAGATCCCGTTGGGCAGGTAACTCAAGCGATCGGGCGGCACGCCTTGCTTCACCAACTCGTCCCGCCACTGGTTGGAAACATACAGGATCGCGTCGGCCGCGGTCGCGGGCCCGGTGACGTCCCAGGTATCGATATGGTGTACCGACGTGACGCATGGCAGCCGGTCAAAGAACAGGTGTCCGGCTTTGTTGAACGGCTCTTCACGCAAAAAATGGACCAGGTCGATCCGTTCCTGGATAGACGGCAGGTGTGGCAGCTGGTCACGCAGCACGCCCTCGGAGCAGACCGTGGCCTGGATCCAAGGGTTGAAGTCCGCGATCGCCTTAGCCATGGTGCCCAGGATCCACTGCGTGAAATCCGGCACCAGCAGCACGCGCAATCGCTTGGTCGTTGGGTGGGCTGTGTCCATCGACGGGATTATCCCTTGAGCCTATTGTCGGTTATCAACTCAACCAACTCGTGCAATTTCTGCTCGACCGCTTGAGGCGAATAGTGTTGGCGCACATACGCGCGCCCGGCTCGCCCGCAGGTGGTTCGTTTGGCGTGGTCGGTGATCAGGTCGATGCAGTGGCGGGCAAAGCCTTCGGGTGTATCCCCGCGACATAGCCCCTCTTCGGGGCCCATGGGCAGGCCGTAAGCGCCGATTGATGTGCTCACGATCGGCTTGCCAAACGCCAGCGATTCAAGGATCTTGATCCGCGTGCCCCGCCCGTCCAGCAGCGGGCAGATCTCGACCTGTGTGGCTTGGATATAGGGCCCCACATCGTCAACGGGCCCAAGGTGCTCCACCCCCAGAGCCTGCGCCCAGGCGCTGTCGGTCACCGGGTGCTGGGCCGGCCGGCCGATGATCCTTAGCTTGGCGTGTGGCAGGCGGTTACGGATCAAAGGCAGCACCCGATCCACAAACCACGCCACCCCCTGCTCATTGGGCGGGTGGTCCAACGCCCCGATAAACAGAAACGATGCCTCATCGGATGGCGCAACATCAGCGGGGCTCTGACCCATCATGATGTGGGGCCAGTAGCAATTGGGCACAATCTCCACACGCGGGTGGTTGAGGTATTGATGGTCCAACTCACTGCAGACCAAGGCAAACCGGAAGGCATTGAGCACCCGCTGCTCCGACAAACGCACCCGGTGGTAGCGCACCCACTTCGCCAGGCGGGCGGGCAAGCCGCCGTGTGTGGCGGCGTGCTTGAAGTATTGCGACGGGATGTCGTCCAGGTCCACGATCGTGCGGTTTGGGTCGGTCCAGCCCGTCCACCAGCACGTCGCCAACCGGTGCAGGAACACCACGTCGTATGTCTCGGGCTGTAGGGCGGCAAAGGCGTTCGCGAATTCGGGTGGTGGGCGGTGTTGTGGGAGGTTCCAGGTGGAGGCTGCGGCGTTGGACGCGTCGTTGAACCAGGTCGTCTTGCCCGTGACGGGCCACGGCGTGGGGCCGTCCCACCGTTGGGCCTGCACAAACCGCACGTCCCCGATCGACTTCAGGCTGCGCTCCAGGGTCGCTAGCCGCTGCCCACCGCCAAAGCGCTGGCCTTCATTGGGGTCCCAGCAACGCACAAACAAGATCTTAGGGCGCCGGGTCGGCATCAAATCAATCGCCTCCCCAAGCGGCGGGCGGGGACATAAGCCGCCCCAAGAATGGTTTAAACAGTGTGTGTGAAGCACACAGGACATCGAAAAACGGATGCCACTCAACGCCGTGAACTAAAATTGGGTGCCACTGGCGGCTTGCCCGCCAGTGAATCCCCCTGGTTTCTGCACTGGCGGGCAAGCCGCCAGTAGCACACTCCTTCTCACACACTTTCTTCGATTCAAGCTTCATCATACCACCGCACCCAATCCATCGCGCGCAGCCGCTCCAAGCCATAAAACGGCGCCAACCCAGCTGTAATCGATACCTGCACGGGCCGGATCATCCAACGCCAGAACCGACCCGGGTGGCGGCGCAAGAACAGGAACAGCGGGATCCGCAGCCGGTTCCAGAACGTCATCGGGATCCATTCCTTGGCGTAAGCCTTGTACACGCGCTCGAATTCAACGGCGATCTTCGCCCCCCCGCTGCGGGTCTTGTTGTCGCCCGCTTCGACCATCAACGCCAGCGCCTGGTCTACACACCGCCATTTGGCGCCTTGTGACTTCAGATACATCCACAGCTCAAAATCCATGGTGTAGTGATAGTTTTCGTCTAAAGGTGGTGACCGGTTCAGCAGGCTGCGGCGGTAGAAGCACGCGGGTTGGGGGATCGGATTATCGCAGGGCATCAGATCGATCTGTTCTTGCGTGACGCGCATGGTGTATTGGCAGCGGCGGCCTTTGATCCAAGAGTCCCCATCGCTGGCGCCGGCCAAGACACCCAACCCGGGGTCTTGCCCGAACCACCGCCCCACCGCCTGCAACGCCCCGGGCAGCAGCACATCGTCGCTGCACAGCCAGTTCACCACCTCGCCGGTACACCGCGCGAAGCCCTTGTTGATCGCGTTGGCTTGGCCCGAGTCTTGCTCGCTGACCCACCAGGTGAGGTGGGGCTCAAATTGTTTGATGACCTCAAGGCTGTTATCGGTTGACCCGCCGTCGACCACCATGACCTCCAAGCCCGGATAATTTTGATCGACCAGGCTCTGGAGCGCCCGGCCCAGCGTCGAGCCGTTGTTGTAGTTGGGCACCACGACCGAGATCGTGGGCAGCGGGGCCTGGCTTTGGGGCTTGGGCTCAGGGGTGGTTGGGGCTTGCTCGCGGGGCATCCCTGACACTATCGGAACAAACCAACCCACGATCAAGGCCCCGGCTGGCCGGGCCGGTTTGGCTTGGAGATGGATCGCCCGCTACGCGACCCCCAGCACCTGGCGGGGCACCGAAGCCCTCGACAGAACGCCGCCTGTGGCTGGGCCTTTGTGTGGTAGGGCCTAGGCTTTTGGTGATCTGCCTTGCCCCCCGGTCGAGCTTGCCCCCGATCCAGGCTGGGTCCCGATGACGCGGCACACGCATACCCGATGGGTATAACATGCCGCTATGAACCTGCCGGTCATTGGGATTACGGTTGACAATCGTGATAACACCGCCGCATCGGGTCGGTACGAATCGTCGATCGCGTACAGCCGGTGCGTGGCGCAGGCGGGCGGGCTGCCGGTGCTGCTGCCCCACGAGCCGGGGTTGGCCAAACGGTACGTGTTGGTGTGCGACGGGTTGGTGCTGACCGGCGGTGTGGATCCCGATACCCGCGCGTTCGGCCAGCCGATCCACCCCCAAGCCCGGGTGATGGACCCCAAGCGTCAGGCGTTTGAGCTGGCGCTGCTGGCGGCTTGCGATCACCACCCCGACAAGCCGGTGCTGGGTGTGTGCCTGGGGATGCAGCTGATGGCGTTGCGGGCCGGCGGGCAGCTGCACCAATACCTGCCCGAGGTGGTCCGCGACCCGGGCGCACACGCAGGGGACCGCCGGCACGCGATCCAGCTGTGTGTCTCAGGCAGCGCGCTGACCGATGGGCCGCTGGAGGAACCCGATGCAACGGTGGTTTCGGCCCACCGCCAGGCGGTGGCGGACGCGGATGGCGGGGTGTGGCTAAACGGAGCGGCGGGGCCAGCCGCGTGCCCGATGCGTGTGGTGGCCACGGCACCCGATGGCGTGGTTGAAGCGATCGACGCTCCGGATCGGCGGTTCTATGTGGGGGTGCAGTGGCACCCAGAGCGGGGCGGGGCGGGTGTGCTTAATCAGGGGTTGTTTGATCGGCTGGTTGCCACGGCGCGCTGCGCCACATCACGACCATCATCAGCCCAACCCCAACCATGAGCGCCGCGTCGGCGATATTAAAGATCCATGGCCACAGCCCGGACCCCGGGAACAGCCACAGCAGGTCGCGCACCGCGTTGAAACAGACCCGGTCGTACAGGTTGCCCAGCGCCCCGGCCAGGATGAGGCTCAACGCCAGGTGGAACCCCCAGGCCTGACGGGGGCTCTGCCAAAACACACGACCGATCACCCCGACCGCCAGCACGCTCACGATCATGAACACGCCCTGCCCGCCCTTGCCCAACCCAAACACCGCCCCGGTGTTGGTCGTGAGCTTGAGGCTCAACACACGGGGGATCAGCACGATCGGTTCGTGGAACGGGATGACCGTAGGGTCGCCCGCGTTTTCTTGGGTGAGCCGCACGGGCGTCGGAGCCACATGCTTGAACGCCAGCGCCTTGGTGATGAGGTCAGCCGCGAGGGTCACAGCGGCGATCAAGAGAAACCCGAGGATGGCGGGTCGGTACCGACCGGCACATTGTTGAGGCGACTCCGTCATAGGATAAGAATCAGGCCTCTGCTTGGGTGGGTCCGCGGCGTTGTCCGATGGCCCTTGATGCGCCGATGCCTCCGAAGAGGTGGATGGGTCGGTGGTCTGCTGAGGTGGGTTGGTGGCCATGATCCCTACCCGCTCCCTGGCGGTCGCGGCTCGTGACGGACGATCATGGATGGATCGCGAGATTGATCGTGCATATTCGTTGTGATGCCCGGCACCTGGGCTTGCCTGGCTCACCGCAGGCCCCGGCGCTCCCGTTCGCGTGCGACCTCGATGCAGTACTTGGCCCAGGGCTTGGCTTCGAGCCGCGCACGGCCGATCGGGACCCCGCTCTCTAAGCAGACGCCATAGATCTTCTGGTCGATGCGGCCCAGCGCTTCGTTGATTTCCAGCACCAGCCGGCGTTCGGACTCGACCAGCCCAAGGGTAAATTCTTGTTCGTAGTTATCCGAGCCCACGTCGGCCATGTGCACGGGCATATTCGAAAGATTCCCCCCTGCGTTTTTGGTGCGTGCGTCGATCTCTAATGACTCGACATCGCCCAGGATCTGTGCCCGTTTCTGGAGCAGCTGCTGACGGAATTTCATCAGGTCGCGCTTGGTCAGGCCGGTCTTGACTTTCCGCAGCTGGGCGGGGGTCAGGGGCTCGGGCGCCGGGGGCTGGTAGACGGCGCGCAGGCGTTTGATCGGGCGGGTTGCAGCGGGTTTCTTGGCTGGCCGTGGGGCCGCGGCAACGGGCGGCGCCGCTTTTTTCTTGGTGGTCTTCTTGGTTGTTTTTTTCTTCGTTTGCTTGGCGCTGGCCGCCGCCGGCTTGGGGCTTGCTTTTGTTGTCGCTTTTTTCTTCGTAGTCTTCTTGGTTGTTTTCTTGGTGGCCGATGCTTTTGTTGTTTTCTTTTTCTTGGTCGATGACGGCTTAGCGCCGGCCGCACGCTTGGATGGCTTGGTGACGCGCTTGGTTATCTTCTTAGGCGCTTTGGCCTTCTTCTTGGTGGTTTTTTTCTTGGTTGTTTTCTTGGCCACTGCGACACTCCCTAGAAGCGCAGCATGGAACGGCTGGCTGGAAAACCTGGTTTGAGCCTCGGCATCCCCAAGCGATACGGGTCTTGGGAATTAAACAAAAGCCCTATATCGTAAACCCATCCTGCCTGCGCTTCAAATATCTAGGCCACCGCCGGCAAAGCCAGCAAGCCCAATATGGCACAACCCCTGAATCAGAAATAAATTAAATGGGTCTTAAAAAAAGTTGCCGCACGCTCACGGATCCGATATCCCAAGCCGATCACGCACGCCTGCTTGCCGGTGGCGTCATGGGCAAAATCTGCATCCATTCTGAATCAATCAAGCTTGTGTCTTGTGGGGGGGACAAGACGATCTGGGTGGCTTTGTCACCAGCGGGCTCAACGGCCCCCGCGATTTGGTGGTCATCCCAGAGCCGGGGGCGTGCTTGGTGTTGGCCTGTGGTATGGGTCTCGCGTAGCGGCACGGCCGCGGTCGCGTCGGGTGTCGGGCATGCCCTGCTACCGGAAGGCCGGTCGACAACCCGCCCTACTGCGTCACCACAAACTGCCCCACCACATACGCGACATAGATCAGCAGCAAAACCAGCCCGTTCCACCGCTGGAAATAGCCCCGCTTGATCGCCGGCTGCATGAACAGCCGCAGCAAGCCTAACACCAGCAGCATCGCGGGCAGGTGCAGGTAGAGAAAAATCGTGTTGCCATGCTCGATGATCGGCAGGTCCGCTGCGGTGGCGCTGGCGCCCACGACGAACAAGACGTTGAGTATGTCGGCCCCGATGATGTTGCCCACCAGCAGCTCTTTGTGCCCCTTGAGGACGCTGGCCACCCCAACGACTAATTCGGGTAATGACGTGCCAAGCGCGACGATGGTGGCGGCGATCACCACCTGGGGGATCCCCCACCGCTGGGCCAACGCGGTGACCGCACAGATCAGCACACGACTCGAAAAAATGACGATACACAACCCGCCAAGGAACTTCAGCGCCAGGTAAGCCGCGGAATGTTTTTGCTGTTTGATGGGCGATGCAGGCGTGATCGGTGCACCAGCCATATCATCGGGCGTTTGGAACGGCTCGCCCTGGGGGTGCTGGCGGCTCCACCGGATCGAGCAGGCCATATAACCCACCAACAGCACCATAAACCCCACCCCAACCGACTGGCCAAGGGTGGCCCGATTGTTTTGAAACCAATACGCCCCGTAGCACAGCCCCGCCAGCAACACCCCGCTGCCCAGCTGCACCCACCCCTGCCGATTGAGCACAAACCGATCGGCCGGCAACAACGTCAGCATGCAGGTGAGCCCGAAGATCAACGCCGTATCCGCGACGATCGACCCCACCGCGTTGCCCAGCGCCAGCCCCGGCTCGCCCGACCAGGCGGCCATGACCGATACCGCACACTCCGGGCTGGTCGTGCCCAGCGAGACAACGGTCGCACCCACGATGACCTTGGGCATACCCATGCGCGTGGCGATCCCCGAGGCCCCGTCGACCACCCAGTCTGCACCTAGTACCAGAAACCCGGTGCCCGCGGCGATCAAGGCCAACAGGATCACCTGAGCCTGGCCGTCAAACCAATGCTGGGGGATCAGGTGCTCCATAGAGATCAAAGAATACCATCTCCATCGGCACGCGATGTATACCAGACCCGATCGGGTTGACGGGGGCCCGTTCGCCCGCGGCAGGGCAATCCTCGGCATGTTGGTTATCCCGACGCGGCAGACTCATACCCGATGGGTATACTGATTGGCTCAACGATCGGTTTGTTTTCAAATAAGGTGTCCAACCCATGAAGATCCATGAATACCAGGGCCGCGATCTGTTGGCCCAGTTCGGCGTGCCGGTCCCCGCGGGTGTGGTGGTGGCTAGCGGCGATGAGGCGGCGAACGCGTTTGATCAGCTCCAAGCCCCGGTCGCGGTGGTCAAGGCGCAGGTGCACGCGGGCGGGCGGGGCAAGGGGGGCGGCGTGAAGCTGGTCAAGTCCGCCCAAGAGGCGCGCCAGGTGGCCAACACCATCCTCAGCAAACCATTGGTCACCCCGCAGACCGGGCCCGATGGGGTGCCGGTCCACAAGCTGCTGGTCGCGGCGGGCGTCGACATCGCCAAAGAGTATTACCTGGGGATGGCGGTCGACCGTGCGAACCACTGCCCGGTGCTGATCGCCAGCAGCGAAGGCGGCGTGGAGATCGAGCAGGTCGCTGCATCCAACCCCGACGCGATCATACGCCAGCGGATCGACCCCGCGGTGGGTTTGCAGCCCTATCAGGCCCGGAAGATCGCCTACCGCTTGGGCCTAACCGGGCAGCAGATCAAACAAGCGGGCAAGATCATGGGCCAGCTGTGCGACCTGTTCTTAAAAACAGACGCCAGCCTCGCCGAGATCAACCCCCTGGTCGTCACCCCGGCCGATGCCGACCACCCCGATGGGCGGGTATTGGCCATCGACGCCAAGATCAACTTCGATGACAACGCGATGTTTCGCCAAAAAGCGATCCAGCAGCTGGCGGATCCCGCGGAAGAAGACCCCAGCGAGCAGCAGGCCAACGCGTTTGGCCTGTCCTATATCAAGCTCGATGGGAACATCGGCTGCCTGGTCAATGGCGCGGGGCTGGCCATGGCGACCATGGACCTGGTCAAGCTCCACGGCGCCGAGCCGGCCAATTTCCTGGACGTGGGCGGGTCTGCGACCGAAGAGGCGGTCACCGAAGCGTTCCGCATCATCCTCAACGACCCCAAGGTCGAAGGCGTGCTGGTGAACATCTTTGGCGGGATCATGAAGTGCGACACGATCGCCCGGGCGATTGTAAACGCAGCCAAGCAGATCGGGTTTAAGGTCCCGCTGGTGGTGCGGCTAGAGGGCACGAACGTGGAAGCAGCGCGCAAGATCATCGAGGAAGCACGCAGCGAGATCACCACCATGCAGGTGGGCACCGACCTGACCGACGCGGCGAAGAAGATCACCGCGGCGCTGGCGGCGTAAATTTAGACGTGGCCTGATGCTTGAAGAGGCTAGGTCGCATGTAGCAGGCCATCGACCTGATGGTGGGAGGAGGGGGTCGGCTCAGGGCGTGAACTTTTATGCCCAAACGAAAGGGGATTGATCCATGGCATTCGATTTTGCAGTTGTGAAAATTGAGAACCTGGTCAACCTTTCTTCTAACGCTGCAAATATCTTACCGATCTGGAAGATTTTTCAGCAAAAGAAAACAATGCAGCTGTCAATTGTGCATTTTACACGTAATCGCATGGGTGAGATATGTCTCAGTATCGAAGGGATGACGTTGTCCGCAAAAGCTCGGGCTGGGAGTCTCGAAGCGATTGATTTGTCGGGCGACAATAAAGATTCCATAGGCCCTATTGAAGAGCCGGGGTATGTATACAGCGAAGGGCCTATCCCATCGAAAGTCATCGGGTACCTCCAATTCAACTCTGTCCGTCTTCATACATTAAAGGATCAGACAGAAGTTAAGCATGTAGATGGGCCGTTCGTTGATGCTTCTCCAGATAGAGCCGTCACGATCTGCCGAATGTCTGGGGCATGCCACTTGTGGGATAACGCCCCACTCATTGACGAATACACTTTATTGATGATGGGTGGGGCAGACCGAATCCAAGATAGTGAATTTAGACACTATTCTGCAACGCTTCATAAGCAAAATTATTTGGAAAATCAAAAATATATCTCAGCCCACACGTTAGCTGCACAATATTATCAATGATTGATTTTGGAACCGACAGAATGGGCGCTGCCAAACTTTTCCGACGTTCAACTTTATGCCCTTGTTTTTATTGAGGGTGCAGGATCCCCACCCTACCGATTCGGCTGCATCATCTCTCAGGTTTTGATTGTCTTAGGCCGGTTATGGGGTAGGCGTGTCACGGGCTGGGGGATGGGTTTGATTGCGACCAGTCGCATGTCCTGGCCGATCTTGGCTGCGTGTCGCCATGTCTGTATGATGGGCTCATATTCACCGCGATGGAAACCGTTTGCCCCGTGCACCTACATCCAGATGTCATTGCGGGATGACCGCATCACAATCGAAACCGACCGGCCACTTGCCCTGGACAGGTCCACCAAAACCCCTGCCCAACGCCACCCATCCCTTGAACTACCCGGGCCAAGCCATAGAATGCCTACCAGGGCCGACATAGCTCAACTGGTTAGAGCGAGGGATTCATAAGCCCTAGGTTCCTGGTTCGAGTCCAGGTGTCGGCATGGCCTTGCAACGATCGCCAACATTGAGCGCCTCAGTGCCTGATTGCCGCAGCGGGGATTGGCCCCGTCAACGCGATCGGGGCTGGGATCGGTAGTGTCCGTCAAGTTGCGCACTTTGGTTAAGCAGTCTCCGGGGGATGGCTGGTTGGCTGGGCCGCAGTGAGGGCGAGCGTAGCGAGCCCGAACGAAGGGCCAGCCAACCATTGCGTGGCTACACCGCCACGCTCAATCGTTCTTCTTCCGATTCGTGGTCTCGCTCACGTTCGAGTTCGTAAAGTCGATCCATGTCCAGGTACTTCCGTGTCCCCCAACGCGTACCGGCTACGTGACGCACCCGCGCCGAAGCCAGCATCACCGCCGAGTGGCCATCTGGGAATGCACCCACCACCTTCGTGCGGCGTTTGATCTCACGCATCAATCGTTCCAGCGGGTTGTTCGTGCGTAGCCGTGTCCGGTGTTCACGTGGGAAACTCATATACCGCAGCGTCTCGTGTACCGAATCCCGAACGAACGCCGCAGCCTTGGGTAGCTTCATCCCCTCAAGCTTGACCGCTACATCCTCGGCCTTCTTCAGCGCCGCGTCACGGTCTTCTTGAGCGTGGATTGCCTTGAGCATCGCACTGACCTCTTTGACTTTGCTGCGGGGCACGCAGCTCCACACGTTGCGGTACCAGTGCACCACGCAGCGTTGCCACTGTCCATCCGGGAACACCTCACCCAGCGCTTCGACCAGTCCCAAGCACGCGTCGCTGACAAATAAGCGTGTCTCGCACAGACCACGTTGCTTGAGGTGACGCAAGAACCCCAGCCACGACGCCTTGTCTTCCTTGGCCCCTTCGGCGATGCCCAGCACCTCGCGATAACCGTCGCGCGCCACGCCGATCGCTACCAGGATCGCCACGTTCTTCACCTCACCGCCCCAGCTCCGCTTGAGGTATGTGCCATCGAGGTACACATACGGATGCTCGCCTTCAATCGGCTTGTGCCGCCATGCATCGATCTGCTGATACACCTTCTGGTTCAGCTCGCTCACCGTCGAAGGCGATACCTTCGTGCCCCACAACGCCTGGGTGATGTCTTCGACTCGACGCACACTCACGCCCGCCAAATACATCTCGATCAACGCCTCCTCCACGCTGCTTTCACGACGCTTGTAACGCTCAATGATCTGCGTCTCGAAAGGCAACGACCGCAACCGGGGCACTTTGAGCGTCACCTGGCCTGCCTTGGTCTGAAGCTTGCGATGGTACGAACCGGCCCGGGTATCCTTCCTGGCATCGGTGCGTTCATACCGGCCGGCTTGGCACAACGCCGCGGCTTCGGCATCCAAAAGCCCGTTGAGTGTCTGCTCAACAGACTCAACCACAAGCCGGTCCACGTGCCCGCGGACCTGAGCTTCGTCGATCCGAAACACGTCTTTCATCCCGACATCGTTTGCCGTAACATCATCCATCGTAGCTCTCCTTGGTTGAGGGTACTGTCTTTCAACAACACCATCCGCCGGGAGAGCTGCCTTTTCAAATGTGCGCATGATTTAGGACGTTATCCTGGGATCACTGACCCGCTAGGTGGGCGAGGATAGAGAGGTTCACCGGCTAGGAGAAGATTGATGACCCGCCATGAGATCGCCGCTTTAGCTTGCAAGATCCTTGCGTTGTGGCTGTTTTCGCAAGTCGCGTTCTATGGTATCCCTTTTTTGATGATGATCACGGTTTCCTTGTTCGGAGGCTTGACAGACCGTGGTATCAATTGGGATCAGATCTGGGCCTCGCTGATGAGCGGGCTGCTGCCGCTGGGCAGCCTGATCGTTGCGATCGTGATCTGGCGGAAAGCCGAGGCGTTGGCTACCCGGATGGTGCGCCCGGGCGCCGACACCGGCGCCGTCACCGGTGTTTCAACCCAAGACGCCTTGGGCGTAGCGGTCACAGCGATTGGGGTTTTCCTGATCGTCCCGGCGCTGCAAGAGGGCTTGCAGATCCTCATCGGGTTGGTTCGTCATTGGCCCTCCAGGGCGACGCTGTGGAGCGACGGGGCGTGGCAGGCCCAGGTCGCGTCATGGGTCGTCTATCTCGCGGTTTGTTTGTGGCTGATCTTTGGTGCACGCGGGATCGTGCGCATCATTGGTTGGGCAAGGACGGCGGGCATACAAAAAGAACGGGCGGCACACGCCCGTACCACCGGATGCCTGTGAGGTGTAGACCGATCCCGTAACCGCTCAACAAGCCGCCGGTGGGTAGCGCCTTCTTGGGCGAAGCGGCGGTCCGCCTATCCCTTCTATTCCTTGAGCACCAGATCGATGCACATGACCGCGGCAAGGATCAGCTGGCGCAGCGGGTTGTTGGGCTCGACGTGTTCGGCGATCTCCAGCATGTAGTTGTCCGCGGAGGTAAACATCTCTTTGCCCAGGCCAGACCACTTCTTGGTCACCCGGGCCAGCTCGAGATCACCCGAGACGAACCGGAAATCCCAGCCCGTCCACTTGCCCTTGAGCATGCAAAGCGGGTTGTCTTGTTCGTCTAAAACCGTAAACGACCCGCCGATGGAGAACAGCTTCTGCTTGAACCCGCCGATCGGTCGGCCCTGTTCGTCCAAGACGCGCACCGTTGAAAGAAACAGGCTGATCCCGCGTTTGACCTCCACGACCGGCGACCCGTCGGGCGTAGCGACCACGATGTGGAACGGGGTCATGCGCTTGTAGTCGGTGAACCGCATCAGCTTGGTGAGGATCCCCAGCTTGGGCTCGCGGCAGGTCAGGATCATCTGCCCGGTCTCGGGGTCGAAGATGTCGTAGTTGTGGGATGCCTTGAACATCCCCACGTGTTCTTTGACCAGGTACAGGTTGCGGTTGAGCACCTCGATCATGGCGGGTTGACCCGTTGTTGGGGCTGATGGCCCAGGCGGGGCGGTGTTTGTCTGGGGCGGTTCTTGAAGGTCGGTATGCATACTCCCCATATCGGCGGATTTTGACCGAGGGATCAGATGCTCAAACCCCATTGGGGAGGCAAATTCCTGGGCATCCCACATCCAGATTCCTACACCCGCCCCACCACCGCGATGCCGTAGCGGTTGGCCAGCTCCAGCAGCTTGGGTTTGTCGGCCAGGATCACTTTTTGTGCCTGGACCACCAAGCACTTGGCGCGGTGCTGGTGGAGGTTCTCAATGGTGTGGGGCCCCACCGTGGGCACGTCGAACCGCATATCCTGGTCGTGTTTGGCGGCTTTGAGCAGGGTCCAGCCGCCCACGCGGCACAATTGGCCGGCCCGCTGGATCATCGCGTCGGTGCCCTCGATCGCTTCGACCGCGACGACCTCGCGTTCCTTGACGGCGATGGCCTGGCCGATGTCTAACGCGTTGAGCTGTGTCACCAGAGGCCAACCAAAATCGATGTCCGCAAGCTGCTGGGCGCTGGGCGCACCGCGGGTCATGACGCCTGTTTCGGCAAGGTACTCGTGCAGGTATTGGGTCGAATCGATCAAGTCCACACCCCCTTGGGCCAGCACGTCCGCAACACCGGTTAGCAACGCGGCGTTGCGCTTGTCGTGTCGCAGCACACCATACCACAGCCGGATCGCACGCCAATCGGGTAGCTGCCGGATCAGCCGCAGCGGCTGGTACATCCGCGCTTTGCGCACACGCCCGATCATGACCGCTTCGCGCACGCCCCAGCGATTGAGCAGCCCCAGCCACCGCCCCAGCCGAACCACACCCGCCTGCGCAAACCGATCGCACGCTTGAGGCAGGCTCGGGTCGTACTGCCCGGCCAGCCCCACACACGCCACCGGTCGACCCGTAGCACGGATGCCCTGAGCGACCAGCAGCGGCAATTGGCCCTGGCCCGCGATCAGACCAACAGGCCGGGCGCTGGTTGGGGGCGCAGCACGATGCGGTTCGGGTTGGGCAGGCAACGGCAAGGCCATCACCAATATGATAGACGCATCAGAGCATCTAGCCGTGGCATCTAGCCGCAGCTAGACACCCTTGGCTAGGTCAGCCCCAAAGGGGACCCCCTGCCGATCGGCGGCGGGTCATCACCAGCAGCGTGCCGACCGCGAGCATCGCCACCGTCCCCGGCTCGGGGATCACCGATAGCTGCCCGGTGGTCAGCAGCGACCTGGTATCGAAGGCCATCCCGTGGCTTAGCTGCGGCAGCAGGATCTGATCAAACTGGCCCGTTACTTCGTCGAAGTCGAAGAGATCAAACGTATCGCCCAGCTCGGGAGTGAACCCGTTGAGCAGCGTGATGTTCAGCGACCCGTCGACGGTGACCGTCCCGTTGGTAAAGATCAGCTGGTCGTGTTCCGTGCCGGGGCTGTGTCCGCCGATCTCGATCTCCAGCGTTGCCTGGTGACCAAACGCGATGTGCTGGCTGTAGTGCGCGACACCCGGGCTAAACCCGGGTGAGAGCGTGCCATTGATGATGATATTGCTCATCGTGCCCACACCATTGATATACCCGTTGAGCGTAATCTGCTCGGTGTCGGAGTGGCCCGCGATCGAGCCGTTGTTGGTTAGCGGTGTCGCCGCGTCGTTGGGCGTGTCGATCGTCCCAAACCCGGTGATGTTCTTGCCAAACTCGACCAGGAGCCCGTTGTCCGCGACCAGCGTCCCAGGGGTGATTGAAGTTGCACCGGATCGGCCCAGCGTGGTGAGCGACCCGAGCACGGCTTCGTTGGCGTCTAGGAGCGTGACGGTTTCATCGTTGACGATCAGGTCCCCGTCGCTAAAGAACCCCGCTACAGAGACGGGATCGCCGACTAAGAAGTCCCCAGTCCTCGCTTCGATGACCGACCCGGCTTGAGCGACGACACGCCCGTTGATCGTGCCTTGTCCTTGGACGACGCTGCCCCCGGGGACCACGACCCCGTTGGGTGCATTAAGCTGAGCACTGGCAGACATACTCGTAACCACCCCGAGGTTAACGAACCCGGCCTTGCGCAGCGTGACTGAAGAACTTTCTCTGATAAGTAGTTCCCCGCTGATCTGGACCCCGGTGGTGCTAGTAAGACGGCCCAAGGTCAAGCTGCTCGTGATGCCAGCGGTCGAAATCGATCCGCTGGAAATCACATCGCCATCGAGCACCCCGTCGCCACTGAGATTGCGGCTGCCCAAGTTAATCACATCGGCCCTGAGTGTACCCGAGCGAAAGTTCAAATCCTCGATCGGACCGGAGCCGGAAAAGTCCATGTTACGATGCCCAAAATCAACGGTGGCGTTGTCCCTAATATGAAGTAAAGCCGTGGTGAGGGTTGCGGGGTCTTCGCCGGCCACCGTCAGCGTACCGCCCACCATGGCAATGTCATCCATCACCTCCAGGGAACCCCCATCGATCGTGACCTCGCCAGATGAAAACACCTGCATCGCCCCTCCGACGTGCAGATGACCGTCATTGAGGTTCAACACCCCCGTGCCACCGGCTCCGACGGTGCTGCCACCAACGTAAAATGAGCCGCTATTCTCCCACTGGAAGGTGCCATTGAAATGAACCGTTCCAGAGGATCCGGGTAGCGCAGCGATAAAAGTGTCTTGGTTGTTGAGGGAGGTACCAGTTCCTATGGACATCTCCCCGTTGCCTTCCCTGCCAACAATCACAGTACCGATGTCCTCCAGCTGAAGTGCAGAACTGGTTGTCCCTCCACTGATCCTGAGATTCCCAGGCGTCGAATCGAAGTGGGCGATGATGAGGTCCTGATTGGATAGGTTGACTGTCGCGACATCGGCGTCCCCGGCGAGCCTGTATGTTAGAGTGGGGTGGTTGACCCCACCCACGCTCAGGGCGCCAACAGATGATGGTGAAGTCAGGGTGTAATCCACCAAATCAAACAAGATCAACGTCACATCACTGGCCGTGACGCTGAGTCTCTGATTCGTGACATCACTGTTCATCAGAACCGAGATCTCCCCAAACTCAGTGGAGAAGGCTGCGATATCATCATCATCCGGCGGGCCGCCCGCGGGCGACCAGTTCGACGCAAAATGAAAGCTGCCTCCGCTTGGGTCGGCCCACGTAAACGTGTCGCCCTGTGCCGGCAGGACGGCGATCCCCCCAACCGCTGCAATAGCGGTCAGCTTAAGAATTGATTTTTGCCACGCGCCACGAACACAACGGCCGCACTGGCGTGAATGGATATCTGCCCAGCTCATCGGATGCCTCCTCGTTGTTTTGCCCACCGGGGATGGATTCCCCCGACACTTCCCATACAGCCTCACCAACAGCGGCAAAGGCCGATGATGAGTGTAACGTCAAAACCAACCCGCGCAAAGCTTTCTTGATTCAATTTTCGATGTTTTCTGTTCCACTTTCAGCCTGCTAACCGGTCGGTCAATACGCGCGTTCGATCTGCACCCCGGGGTAGTAGAACGCGAGGATGGCTTGGGCGTTGTGGCCGCGTTTGGCCATCCCGTGGGTGCCCCACTGGCACAAGCCCACGCCGTGGCCGTGGCCGCGACCGGTGAACCGCACCACATCGCCTTGTACCCGGACGCTGAGGTAGCTGCTCTTGAGCCGCAACGGCTTGGGCAGCGGCGGCAACCCGGTGGCGCGGTGGTTGCACGCAAAACGGAACTGCTCGGGCGACAGGTGGAAGGTGTGACCGGCCGCGTCGGTGACGCCAAAGCGCGACGGCCGGCCCACCGCGTTGGTGGCGCTGATCCGGATCGATGTGATCGCTTGGATCTTGGCGATGGCGTGTTTGTGGCGTCGCCCCCACGCGGCAAACCGGCGTGCCAAATCGTGGCAGCTGCGGGTCAACGGGCCCCATCGGTACGAGGGGCTTTGGGCGCACCAATCGCCGTGGTTCAGCGCCACCAGGGGTGGGGTATCGGGCTGATTGGGGAACGCGATGGCGGCGTCTTGCCCCAGGCCGCCGCAGCTGCTGGCGTAATAAGCAGGCAGCACCCGGCCGCGGTAGGTCAGCACGACCCCGTGGGTCTGGCGCACCGCCTGCCGAGCGCGGGCGTTGGCCGTGGCGCCGGCGTAGGCTTGGCTGGCGGTGGTCGATTCCAGATCGAAGTGACGCCGCCAATTCGCGCCGCAGTTGGCGATCGCGTACGACCGAGCCGCGATGGCCTGGGCCTGGAACGCCGCGTGGGGCCAGCTGCTGTACAGCTCGCGGTGCAGCACGCCGGGCAGGTATTGCTCGATCGGCAGGTGGTTGACCACGTCGAATCGGCCCGCCGAATCACCGGGAGGATCCGGGTCAGCGTGCAGGACGATCTGATGGGGGTAAGCCACACCGTCCACGCGTACGGTCGGCCCGCTTAAGCATTCGATGATGACGACCGGGGTCGCCCAGGTCATGGGCTGGCCATGGGCGCGCTGGATCACCCACGCGCCGGTGCGGCGGGTGATGTGCAGCGGAGCCATCAGGTCTAATTCGTGGGATTCTTCTGGCTTGCGTTGGGGTGGTGTGCGCAACAACAGCCGGCGTCGGCCGTCTAGCCGCACCGCATCGACGCCTCGGGCGACCCGGACACGGACCAGCGGCTGGGTCTGGATCCCCGACAACGCCGCGGTGGTCAGGTAGCCACCGGGTTGGTGCTGACAGGCGGGGAGGTACGACAGCACGAGATAGACCATTGCCCCAGCGGTGATCGTTTGGATTGCGCCCCGGGCGAAGACCACCCAGCGGGGTGGGCGTAAGCCGAGATTGGAATTGAAGATGGGGTTGGTCGGGAGCATCATGGGGTGGGGATAGACAAAAAAATCGAGGCGATGAGGGGTGTGTTGTTGATCACCGAATCATCCCGTTAACCTGCCTGGTGTCAATGATACGGCGATTGCCTAGGCTTTTTCTCGTCGGGGTGTGTTGATTTGACTGTTGAAACACCGCTCAATATTTAACGATCAATAATATACCCGCCCCGGATGACTTTGCGACAAGCCGACCGCCCGCGGTGTCTCGGACCATGCCAAGCTCAATGCTACTGGTGGGGCGTGGTCCGTAGATTGCGGCGCCTGCCGAGTTTCAGAAGAATAAAATGGAACGGCAAACGGTATGGATCCAAAAAAGGTAAATATAAGACACGAACGAATAAAAGATTATTTGGAGAGCACAGGGTTCATTACCAATTCCGGTGTATTGGTGGGCATCGCACACAGACTACTCCAAGCCACCAAGGAGGATAACAAGAAGAACGATGGAAATTATTCGGAGTTCGCCATACCAACTATTATTCTTGCTGTAAACGGTTTAGAGGTTTTTGTCAGGGCTGTTTAATTCTCGAAGGTGGAGATGTCCGATGATGTCAAGGTGTTGTCCCCCCGTGGTCATGGAGGACCTGAAGATGGTGAATGAGCCTTTATGTGTTGTGTTTGACCAGATCCCGGACCCACGGAACCCGTCGGGTCGGCGTCACCCATTGTCGGCGATCTTGACGCTGGCGGCGGTGGCGATGCTTTCGGGTGCACGCAGCCTCGAGTCGATCGCTCAGTTCGCACGGGATCGCGGCGATCGGTTCACCCGGCTGCTGGGGTTCACCCGGGATCGTCCGCCGTGCAAAGCCACGTTCCATAACGTGTTCAAGGCGCTGGACACGACGGTGTTTGAGCGAGCGATCAGCCGTTGGCTACGCGGCCGCCGGGCATCGGGTTGGGAGGCGATCGCGATCGACGGCAAATGCTTGTGCGGCACGCAGGGTGATCAACTGCCGGGGGTGCATCTGTTGGCGGCGTATGAGCACGAAGCTCAAGCCGTGATTGGGCAGATGGCGGTTGATGCCACAACCAACGAACACAAAGCGGCGTTGGCGTTGCTGGACCTGATTGACGTCGAAGACGCGACGGTGACGGGTGACGCGATGTTCTGTCAACGGGATCTATCGCAGAAGATCCTAGACAAAAAGGGGATTACCTCTGGGCGGTCAAGGGCAACCAATCGCAACTCAAAGAAGCGATTGTTGAGGCGTTCTCGAGCGAACACGACGCGGGGGCATCGCCGCGTGAACGCCGGTTGAAGCAGCAAGAACAACAGGCCACCTCGAGCTTAGGCAAGGGCCACGGCCGCGTCGAAACCCGCAGGCTCACCAGCACCACAGCGTTGAATGGCTACCTTGATTGGCCAGGCGTCCAACAGGTGTTCCAAGTCGAACGTCAACGTACGATCCGTGGGCAAACGACCACTGAAATCGCCTACGGGATCACCAGCCTGTCGCGGGATCGAGCCGATGCTGAGAAGCTGATGGCACTAACGCGTGGCCATTGGGGGATCGAAAACCGCTTGCACCACGTGCGTGACGTGACGTGACGCTGGGCCAAGACGCTTGCCGGGTGCGAACCGGCCACGCGCCCCAGAACCTCGCAGCCATCCGCAACCTCGCCATCACCCTGCTCAACCAAGCCGGCTTCAAGAACAAAGCCGCCGCCCTACGACGGCACGCCGCCCACCCAAACCAAGCACTCGCACTCATCCGCGGTTCACCCGAGAATTAAACAGCCCTGGCGGGTTGTTACATCGGTTGACTCTCAGGCTAGCCATGATTATCCTTTAATCCGGATAAACAGATGATTAAATCGGTGGATCAACCCAGTGGTTTTTTGGGGTGGGTCGATAGCCTGGCCGACCCCACCCGGCTGCGTGCGCTGCGCCTGTTGGAGCACCACGAGCTTGGTGTGGCTGAGCTGTGCGATGTGCTGCAGCTGCCCCAGTCTACGGTGAGCAGGCATCTGAAGATTCTAGGCAGCCAGGGCTGGACCCACGTGGCTGTCGCGCAGGTCCTGCACCTGTGGAAAACTCCACAGACCGCCCCAGAGGACCGCTTGGTGGACGTTGGTAAAGCAGCACCTCGCCATCCTCGTTGCGGATGATCAGCATCAGGGTCTGTTTCTCCGGCAGCGTTTTCTTCGGCCGTGGCGCCGGCAGCTTGTCGGTCATGCCTTTAGCAAAGGCTCCACAATGTTGCTGCAGCGGGCAGAGCAGACAGCTGGGCCTGCTGCGGGTACAGAGGGTAGCACCCAGATCCATCATTGCTTGGGTGTAGTCACCCACCCGTTCATAGGGCGTGTTTTGCTCGGCGCAGGCCCACAGTTCTTTCTGTACGGCGGTGGTGCCAGGCCAGCCTTCACGGCGTAGAAACGGGCAAGCACGCGTTTTACGTTGCCATCGAGGATCGCGGCACGCTTGCCAGTAGAGATGGAGAGTACGGCACCGGCGGTGGAGCGGCCTATACCCGGCAGGGTTTCCAGCTCCTCCACCGATTGTGGAAACTCTCCACCGTAGTCACTCACCACCATCTTGGCAGCTTTGTGCAGGTTGCGGGCGCGGGCGTAGTAGCCGAGGCCGGTCCAGAGGTGCAGCACCTCGTCCTGCTCGGCTTCAGCCAGCGAATATACATCCGGGAAACGTTTGATAAACCGCTGGAAGTAGGGGATCACAGTGGCAACCTGGGTTTGTTGCAACATGATCTCGGAGATCCAAGTGTGGTACGCGGTTTTGTTGGCCTGCCAGGGCAGGTCGTGACGGCCGTGCTGGTCAAACCAGTCCAGCACGGCGTTAGAGAACTGCTCAGGTGTCATTAATCAAAGAGCCCTTTCAACAACTTCTTGGCGCCTTCCTCGCCACCCAGTTTTTCCTGTAGAGAGCCGCCCAGCTTCTCTTTCAGCTCTTCCTTCTTGGCATCCACCTTCGCTTTCACTTTGGCTTTAGCCTTGGCCTTGAAGATGTTTTCGAACACAGCCAGATCCGGCTTACACATGTCGGCAGGGTTGTCGTCGAAACCGCCTTTACAGTCAACCGGGAACTCCACACCTTCCAGACTATCCGGGATAGAGCAGGTCTTCTTGAACAGGTTCTCCTCGATGGTCAGGCCCACACGGTAGTCCAGGCTTTCCTTCGGCAGGTCGACCTTACCTTTACCACTCAGAGCCATCGCATCCAGGGCCGCTTTCAGGTCCGGGTTGTTCACTACACCGTTCACGATCTTGGTACTGGCATTCAGGTTGGCAAACGGGGTGGACTTGTCCACTTCCTGAGTGTTGATGCCCAGAGATTTCACTGTGTTCAGACCCTGACAGACGGTCTGGGCCATGTCGATGCCCTGGATTTCACCGTCCTTCATGTTGATGCTGGTGGTGCCGTTCAGGCTGTGCACGATGTCATACACGGAACGACCACGGGCAGTGATGTCCGCCTTGGAGGTCAGCGCCCCGCTGATCACATCGGTGTCGGCAGCCGCTTTCAGGACGTCACCCAGCTGAATGCCGCGAACATCCTTTTTCACCGCGAGACGAACCGGTGTCTTGCGTACGTCCAGCGTAGCGCTGTTGCGCAGGGTACCCTGGTACATGTCGGCGTTGATCTTGGAGGCGTTGATCAGGCCGTTGTGTGCACTCACAACCAGAGCGATATTCTGGATATCCAGCTTGCTTACGTGCAGCTTGTCGAGCCCCAGTGTGGCATCAACGTTCAGGCCTTTCAGCGGTTCAACCGGGATGATCGGCTCTTTGGAGTAACGCTCGCCAGAACTTGCGGTGGTTTTCTGCTGAGCTGGCTGCTCTTTTGCCGGTGGCATGTAGCGATCCGCGTTGAGTTTGTCACCTTTCAGATTCAGCTTGATGCCACCGCTGGCCAGATCAAAGGCCGCGCCTCCTTTGAAGGTGGTGTCATCCAACTTCAGCGTCATGCCCTTGGCGGTGATGGTGTTGGCCGGACCACCCAGTTCGGTGGAGAGGCTGATCGCCTTCAGCGCGTTCGGATCGGTAGTTTCAACAGCAGGCTGACCGAGGGTGCTGAGCAGCTTGTTCAGGTCAAACGGCGCCACGTCCAGCGCACCGCTGATCGCAGGTTTGGCAAAGTTGTTTACTGCTAGCTTGCCGCTCAGGGCTAGATTAGCAATGGCTACTTTCAGATTTTCCAGTGCCACCGCTTGTTTCGCCGCATCGGCAGTTACGTCTGCGGCCAGCGTAAGTGTCAGCGGTTTGCCGCCGGTGGCTTCGCCCTGCACAGTGATGGAGCTGTTCAGCTGTTTCACCCAATACTGCTGCTTGCCCAGGTTGAAACGGACGTTGCCGTCCAGCTTGGAGCCAACAGTCATTGCCGGTGCGCTTGAACCTGAGGCGTACTGTTCCGCGTCAAAGCTCAGGGTCAGTGGGAAGGCGACGTCATCCTGCACCTTGCCGGTGGTCAGGTTGAGGTTTTTCACCAACGCCTTGGTGCCCGCTTGTTTGTCTTCAAAGGAGAGGTTGCCGTTGGTTACAGCAATGCTGTCGATATCCAACGCGATGGCTGTACCACCGGCACTTTCAGCAGCAGTTGGCTGCTCCGCTTCCGCCGAATTTTTACCGCTGCTGGCAGGGGCCCAGTTATTGCTGCTGCCGTCCTGTACCAGATTGAGGTTGAGGCCATCCACTACAACACTGCTCATCTGCACCTGACCACTCAGCAGCGCCGGGATGCGTACGGAGACCTGTGCCTTGCTGAGGGTCGCCAGCTGTGGCTTATTCGGGTACTTAACGCTGATGTCGCCCAGTTCAAGGCCAAGCCATGGGAATACGGACCAGCTGATATCGCCCCCGATCTTCAGCTCGACACCGCCTTCGTCCAGTGCGATTTTTTCGATCTCGCCCTTGTACTCGTTCGGATCGAAGAACATTCCCAGAATAGCTCCGCCCGCGACGATCAACAGGATCACCAGCGCGACGAGGCCGCCTACAATCTTCATCAGCGTTTTCATGAATGCCTCCTTGGCACAGTCTTATAAGGCGCATGTTAAACAGAAGTACCGGGGCTGTCATGCCCAAGGCTCCGCCATGCTCTGGTACTGTGACGTTTATACTGAGCTTATATTTCGTACTTAGGTTTCAGCATAGATGCAGAAGATCGGCATTGGCGGGGATTGGTTGTATAATGTCCGCTTTTCACGATTACACTTTCTTTGAACATCCTTGGAGAGCAGCAACATGGCTGAGCGTCGCGCCACGGTATCCCGTGACACGCTGGAAACCCAGATCACCGTATCCGTCAACCTGGACGGAACCGGCAAATTCAAAGCTGAGACCGGCGTCCCGTTTCTGGAGCATATGATGGACCAGATCGCCCGTCATGGTCTGATCGATCTGGAGATCAATGCCAAGGGTGACACCCATATCGATGATCACCACACCGTAGAAGATATCGGCATTACACTGGGTCAGGCGTTCAAGCAGGCCGTGGGCGATAAAAAAGGTATCGTGCGTTACGGCCACGCTTACGTGCCGCTGGACGAAGCACTGTCCCGCGTGGTGATCGATTTCTCCGGTCGTCCGGGTCTGGATTTCAACTGTGATTTCACCCGTGCCTGTATCGGCAAACTGGATACCCAGCTGTTCTGGGAATTCTTCCAGGGCTTCGTAAACCACGCTGGCGTAACCCTGCACATCGATAACATCAAAGGTTTTAACGCGCACCACCAGGCGGAAACCATCTTTAAAGCGTTTGGTCGTGCTCTGCGTATGGCGCTGGAGATCGATAGCCGCGCCGCAAACATGATGCCTTCTACCAAAGGAACTCTGTAAGCGATGGCAACTGTTGCAGTAATTGATTATGGCATGGGCAACCTGCACTCCGTGTCCAAGGCGCTTGAGCATGTGTCGCCTGGCACCGAAGTGATTGTCACTGCCGACCCGGAAAAAGTACGTAATGCCGATCGTGTGATCCTGCCGGGTGTTGGCGCGATCCGCGACTGTATGGCTGAGATCCGTCGTTTGGGTGTGGATAAAGAGGTCGCCGAAGCGATCGCTTCCGGTAAGCCGTTCCTAGGGATCTGCGTGGGTTACCAGGCTCTGATGCAGGATTCTGAAGAGAACAATGGCGTGGATTGCCTGGCGCACTTCGACGGTCACGTGAAGTACTTCGGTGATGATCTGACCGAGAACGGTGAACGTCTGAAAGTGCCACACATGGGCTGGAACGAGGTTTATCACGACGATCACCCACTGTGGGAAGGGATCGAAGATGGCAGCCGTTTCTACTTTGTGCACAGCTACTATGTAAAAGCGGATCAGCGTGATCTGGTCTCTGCGACCTGCACCTACAGTCTGGAGTTTGACGTGGCGATCTCCCGCGATAACGTTTTCGCGGTTCAGTTCCACCCGGAGAAAAGCTCCAAAGTGGGTCTGCAGCTGCTGCAAAACTTCCTCAACTGGGACGGCAAACGCTAAACCAAAGCGGTTTATCGTGTTCTAAATATTGCGCCGGATCGAACATCTTTCTGAGTCGGTCCGGCAACAGAGAATAGGTAATAACATGGCTCTGGCAAAACGTATTATCCCGTGTCTGGACGTGGAAAACGGTCGCGTCGTGAAGGGTGTACAGTTTGTAGATATCCGCGACGCCGGTGACCCGGTTGAGGTAGCCAAGCGCTACGATGAACAGGGCGCGGACGAGATCACCTTTCTGGACATCACTGCAACCCACGAAGGTCGTGACACCATGGTTCACACCGTGGAAAAAATGGCGTCTCAGGTTTTTATTCCGCTGACCGTGGGTGGTGGTATCCGTACCTGTGACGATATCCGTACCATGCTGAACGCCGGTGCCGACAAGGTCTCCATCAACAGTGCAGCAGTGAAGAACCCGGATTTCGTACGTGAAGCCGCGGAACGTTTCGGTTCCCAGTGCATCGTAGTGGCAATTGATGCCAAGAAAGTCAGCCAGCCGGGCGAAGAAGACAAGTGGGAAATCTTTACCCACGGTGGCCGCAAACCAACCGGTCTGGACGCGGTTGAGTGGGCGAAGAAGATGGTTGCTCTGGGCGCCGGTGAGATCCTGCTGACCTCCATGGACCAGGACGGCGTGAAGAACGGCTACGATATCGGCGTAACCCGCGCGATCAGCGAAGCGGTTAACGTACCGGTCATTGCTTCCGGCGGTGTGGGTAACCTGGACCACCTGGTGGAAGGTTGCATTGAAGGCAAGGCGGATGCGGTATTGGCTGCGTCTATCTTCCACTTCAACGAATACACCGTCCCTGAAGCCAAGCAGTACATGCGTGACAAGGGGATTGAAGTGCGCCTGTAAGCTGCACTTTTAAGTTCTGATTAAAACCGCTGTCGGGAAACCGGCCGCGGTTTTTTTGTGTCTGATCTTTGTAGTAGAGTCAAAATCATCTTTACTGAAGGAACAGTTATGAATCCCGGTGCCGTGATCGCCTCATCCCTTCTTTTTCTCCTGACAACATTTTCCGTACAGGCCGCTGCAGTGCGCACGGCGACCGTGGCTGAGCTGGCGTTTATGGTGGAGGAAAGTGCGCCTGCGACGGTGGTGAGTTACGACCACAGCCTACTGAGTGCCCAGATTGAAGGGCGGGTGCTGGAGGTTCCGGTGCGGGTGGGTGACAAGGTCGCCCAAGGTCAGGTGCTGGTAAAGCTGGAGTGCAGTGATTATCAGTTGGCTCAATCCCAGGCCGCGTCGGCGCTGTCAGCCTTGGATGCACGTCTGGTATTGGCGCGCCAACAACTGCAACGGGCAGAGAAGCTGGTTAAGCAGCGCAATGCCTCTGAGGAACTGCGTGATCAGCGCCGGGCCGAATTGCGGGCATTGCAGGCGGAGCGCCGTTCGGCGGTTGCGGCTGTGGATAACGCCAAACTGCGGGTGTCCCGCTGTGATATCAACGCGCCGTTTTCCGGGACGGTCACAGAACGCCCGGCGATGTTGGGTAGTTTGGCATCGGTCGGTACGCCACTGGTGAAAGTGCTGAGTGATACACCACCGGAACTCTCCGCAGAGGTCCCCCCTGCGCTATTACCCTCCCTGCGGAATACCGAGGACCCCTATTTCTTAAGTGAGCAGGCACGTTACCCGGTAACGCTGCGTGTTGAGTTGCCGCTGGTGAACTCGATGACCCGTACCCGCGAGGTGCGGATGCGCTTTACGGAAACGCCCGCGCTGACCGGTGCCAGTGGTCGTCTGATCTGGCGTAATCGTCAACAACAGATCCCGTCCCAGTACGCAGTTAAGCGTGAGGGTGTTTTGGGGTTGATGTTGTGGCGTCAGGGTGTTGCAGAGTTTCTGCCGTTACCCGGGGCGTTGGAAGGTCAGGCGTTGCGGGTGGAGTTACCTGCCGACACCGAATTGATTATCGAAGGGCAGCATGCTGTGCAAAATGGTGAGACAGTAGAGCGATTGGAGTCGGCTGATGTTGCAGCGCCTGCTGAATAACCATGTGCTCGCTAACCTGACATTTACGCTGGTGTTGGTGATCGGTTTTATCGCCTACAACTTGCTACCGCGCCAGCAAGACCCGACCATCAACTTCAACTGGATTGCGATCACCACGGTGCTGCCGGGCGCATCGGCGCAGGATGTGGAGCAGCGTGTGACTTTGCCGCTGGAAGATGCGATCCGCAACATTCCGGATATGCGTTTTGTCTCGTCGAACTCTCGCGAGAACGTCTCCAGCCTGTTGGTGCGATTTGAGGACATTGACGACGATACCTTCGACAAACACCTCACCGACCTGCGACGCGAGATACAGAACGCCGAAAGTGACCTGCCGGAAGCAGCGACTGATCCTTACGTACTGGAGCTGACCACGTCCAGCTCTTTCCCCAGCGCCACCCTGGCGGTCGTTGCCGGGCAGGATGACGAAAACCTGCGCGTGCAGGCCCGCAATATCGAAAAAGACCTGGAAAAGTTAAAAGGCGTGGACCGGGTGGATCCCGTCGGACTGGACGACCCCGAGATTCAGGTTAACTTTGATCCGCAGCTGATCCAGATGCTGGGAATAAGCCCAGTGCAGCTCTCCGATACGGTGCGCCAGTGGTTCCGCGATATCAGCGCCGGAAGCGTTAATGTGGGGCAGGAGTCCTGGTTGGTGCGCCTGGCGGGGCGGGATGCCAACCCCGATGTGGTGAAAAAACTGCCTCTGGTGGGGCTCGGTGGTGAAGTGGAGCTGCAGCGCGTCGCCCAGGTGACCTGGGGGCGAGAGAAAGCTCGGCAAGATGCCAGTGTGGACGGGCGTCCGGCGATCGTGATGCCAATCATGAAGAAGGACGATGCCAACACCCTGGAGTTGGTGGAACGCATCAAGGTCTACATGGAACAGCGTAACCAACTGCAGGGTGCGACGGGTGTCGAGCTGGTGCTGATCGACGACCAGACCATCATGACCCAGGAAGCGATTGGCCTGATGCAGAACAACGCGCTGATCGGCTTGATGCTGGTGCTGGCCGTGGCTTGGTTGTTCCTGGGGGCGCGCATCGCATTGCTCACGGCTATCGGTATTCCGTTTATTCTGGCGGGCACCTTCTGGGTGCTGTGGAGTACCGGCGAGACACTTAATGTTACCGTCCTGTTGGGTGTGGTGATTGTTCTGGGGATGTTGGTGGACGATGCGGTGGTTGTCGTGGAGGCGATCTACTACCGTCTGCAGCAGGGTGAGCAACCGATCCATGCGGCGATCGCGGCGCTGCATGAGGTTGGGCGACCGGTCACCACGGCGGTGCTGACCACCATGGCGGCTTTTCTGCCACTGATGCTGCTGCCGGGTATCCTGGGTGACTTTATGCGTGTGATCCCGATGGTGGTGACCATCGCCCTGGCGATCAGTCTGGTCGAAGCGTTTTGGATGCTGCCTGCCCACGTGGTGGTGGCGAAGATCAGCTTTGATAAGCTGACCCGTTCCCAGCGTTTGCGTGAACATCTGACCCGCAAGGTGCAGATCTTCTATATCCGTTTTCTGATCCGGGCGATCCGCCGTCCGGTGATCACCCTGTTACTGGTGCTGTTGTTTTGCGGCTCGGCATTCAGCCTGCTGGCGCTGGGTAAGATCAAGATGGATTACTTTGCGTCTGATCCACTACGCATCTTTTATGTGAATATTGAGATGCCGCCCGGTACGCCGCTGCAGCAAAGTCTGGAGAAAGGCGAGGAGATCGAGCAGCGGGTGCGTAAGTACCTTAACGGTGATGATGTGCGTGCGATCACGGTGTATGCCGGGCAGATGTTTACCGAAACCGAACCGTTCTTTGGTGATCATTACGCCCAGGTGCTGGTGGGGTTGAAACCAAAAACTGAACAAAACCGTTCAGTGGATGCGTTGATCGCAGCGATGCGCAGTGATGTCACAGCGGTGCCGGGGCCGATGAATATCTCCTTCCTGCGACTGGCGGGCGGACCGCCCACTTCAAAACCGATCAGTGTGAAGGTGCGGGGGGATGACTATGCCGAGATACGCGCGGCGGCGAACGCGCTGAAAGCCTTCCTGAGTAACCAGCCGGATATCATTGATATCAGCGATGATGCCGGCGGTGGCCGTATGACCCTCAATATGACGCCAGACTACGATGCGATCACCCGGGCTGGGGTGAATCCCCTGGATGTGATGCGGGCCGTGCAGCTGTTGGTGGATGGTGAAGTGGTCGCTGATATGCAGCACGACGGCGAGAAGGTGGAGGTTCGGGTGCGGGCGTTGCCAACGCCACTGGCTGAGATTGACCAGCTGCTGCAGGCGCAACTGCCAACGCCGGGCGGCGATCTGATTCCACTGGCAGAACTGGTGAATTACAGCCGCGAAGAGAGCTTGGGGAATATCCGCCACTACAATTTCCGTCGTGCAATCACCGTCGAGGCGGATATCGTCGAGGGAGGCTTGGATACGGTTGCGGCCAACCAGTTGATGCTGGATGAGTGGGATACGGTGTATCAGCAGCGTTTCCCCAATATCGATCTGGATATGAGCGGTGAGCTGGACGACATCCAGGAAAGCCTCGATTCGATCCAGGTGCTGTTCCTGTTTGGTCTGGGGCTGATGTATCTGATTCTGGGGACTCAGTTCAGCAGTTATTGGCAGCCGCTGATGATTCTGGTGACGGTGCCCATGGCCTTTACCGGAGTGCTGGTGGGGCTGTTGCTGACCAACAATCCACTCAGCCTGTTTACCCTGTATGGCATCGTGGCGCTGGCGGGGATCGCGGTAAACGCCGCAATTGTGCTGATTTCGGCGGCCAATGCGCGCCTGGATTCCGGTATGAGCCTGCTGCACTCCACGCTGTATGCTGCGCGCCGACGGGTGATCCCAATTCTGATTACCTCACTGACCACCATTGCGGGTCTGTTCTCGCTGGCGACTGGTCTGGGGGGGCACTCGCTAATCTGGGGACCGGTGGCCACAGCGATTGTCAGCGGTCTGGTGTTCTCCACTATCCTGACGCTGATCGTGGTGCCGGTGCTTTATCGCCTGAGCATGGGGCGGGCAGCGCGTGCCAAACAGGCCCGTCATCTGAGCTGAATCAAGATAGAAGAAATATTCCGTTTGCGAATGCGGTGAATACAGAAATCTGGTCTACGCTGGCATAAGACTTAGTCGCGAGCGCAGAACCCCTCTGCCGTTGTGATGACCACATCTAAGGAGATGTTGAATGGATATGGAAAACAACCGCCTGTTGATGCAGCTGGATAAATACCGCCGTGAAGTAAACCGTGAGGTACTGAACCCGGCAATTCCTGAGTTGGCACTGGAAGACTTGAAGCCGATGTTGGGCATGGTGGCTGAGGCACGGGCGCAGTATGTATCTGAGTTGCTGGAGGTGGCAAAACTCTCAGGTAACAGCCTGCCAACGCCTGAGCAGATTCGTCAGCTGAAGGTGTGTCGGGAAACCTACGACGAGCTGGTGGCCGCCGCCAATGCACTGGAGGCGGTGATTCAGCGTGGTTATCTGGATGTGAAAAACAGTTGAGGTGATACAGAGGCTCAGCAGCCTCTGTATGTTGTGTACTTCGGGACTGTTCAGAACTCGTAGCTGAGCTCCAGGTTATAGCGGCGCTCGCCCTCATCCCCGCCGTTCAGGTGTTCCTCTACGGCAAACTCCATCTCGAAACCGCTGATCGGTGCTTCGTATTCTAGCTTCAGATGGGCGATCCAGCGCTCGTCATCGTCCCAGGTCCAGTCGGTCTCATCCTCGGCGCGCTCGGCGTCCAGTTCACGTTGCCAGAAGGGACCGGCAGTCAGCTCCCAGCCATCCACAGGCGTTATCCAGCTCAGGAACAGACCCGCTTCGTACTGCTGCTCCATCTCCGCTTCCTGCATTTTGTCGCGCTTGTCGTCGTGCCACAGGCTCAGGCGTTCCTGCTTGTACTCAAAAAACGGATGCAGGTAGAGC
This sequence comes from Phycisphaeraceae bacterium, assembly GCA_965223655.1. GTDB lineage: Bacteria > Planctomycetota > Phycisphaerae > Phycisphaerales > Phycisphaeraceae > CBDCXC01. The sequence continues at coordinate 127,050 of CBDCXC010000014.1, read as the reverse complement.
GCCGGAGATGGGGTGGAGTATTCACCGATTGCTTTAACCGCCCACTCGTAGCCTTTCAGGTCACCGCTACGCGCTTTGGCATCTTCGTGCAGCATGTTGGCGCCGTAGGATACATGCAGGTAACGGTCGTAGCGCGCTTTCAGCAGCCAGCGGTCGGCTCCCAGAACACGGCCGGTGTCGTAACGCAGGCCAAGACCTGCATAGGTGATGCGGTCAAACTCGGTACGGGTCTTGTCCTTCTTGAGGCTGCCGTCCTCGTTCAGCTGCAGATCACGGTCTTTATTGCGCTTGAACAGATGGCCAACGCGACCGATATATTCCAGCTCGGGTACGCGGCTCTCGGTGGTGTAGGTGATCAGGGTGTCGACTTCGGTTTTGCGCTTTTGCTTGATCTTGCGTTTGTCGAAAGAGCCGCTGTCGTAAGTCGTTACATCGGAGATGGCGCCGTCGGTGTATTTCAGATCCGTTTTGATCTCCCATCCTTCAGCGACCGCAGTCGATGCGAACAGGCAGGCACTGCTTAACAGCAGCAGTGCGTTAGAGCGGTTCATAGAGTGTTTCCTTGTCCAAGAGCTTCAGCAGCTGTTTGAGTGGTGCAGGTTTGGCGTACAGGTAACCCTGGGCATAGTGGCCGCCGCGGCTGTGTACAAAGTGCTGTTGGGATTCGGTTTCGATCCCTTCGGAGACGGTTTTGAGCCCCATGGAGTTGGCCAGCGTGATGATGGTTTCGATCACCTGGTCGCCCTGGCCGCGGTTCATCTCGGCGATAAAGCTGCGGTCGATTTTCAGGCCGTCGATCGGCAACGAGTGCAGGTAGCTGAGGGAGGAGTAGCCGGTGCCAAAGTCGTCGATCCAGATGTCGGCACCCACCTTTTTCCAGTCACGTAGGGTATCGGCGCAGGACTGGATATTTTCCATCATGCTGGTTTCGGTCAGTTCCAGATGCAGTGTATGTTTTGGTAGCCGATGACGCTGAATAATGTTGTGAATGGCGTCCTGAATGGCAGGCTCACGCAGTACCGCACCGGAGATGTTAACTGACAGCTTGAAACGGTCGCGGCGTGGCATGATCTGCTGAATCAGATCAAGACAGGCGTGCTCTAATGTCCACAGGGTCAGGGGCATGATCTGGTCGGTTTTCTCGATCAATGGGATAAACGTATCCGGTGCAATTGGCCCGCGTTCCGGATGCTCCCAGCGGATCAGAGCCTCTGCACCGACGATGTCGCCGTTTTCCATATCCACAATTGGCTGGTAGGCCAGCTTCAGTTCGCCCTTGTGCATCGCATCGCGCACACCCTGCTGGATCAGCATCTTGCTGATCACTTCGTTGTTCATCTGTGGTTCAAAGAAGCGGTGGCGTTTGCGGCCGGAGTGCTTGGCAGCGTACATGGCGATGTCGGCCTGTTTCAGCAGTTCGGTTACGCTGCGGCCGTGCTCCGGGAACAGGGTAATGCCCACGCTGGCCGAAACGGTGTAACGCCGGTCTTCAATGGTGAAGCTGTGGTCGAGCACGTCGGCAATACGCGTGGCGATGCGGCTGATCTGCTGTCGGTCTTTGCAGTTGGGTAACATCATCACGAACTCATCGCCGCCCAAACGGGCCAGCAACAGGCTTTCCGGCACCGGGAAGTCGATGCTTTCCGCTTCAGTGACCAACAGGTTGGTGAGGCGGTTGGCGGCCTGGATCAGCAACTTATCCCCCACCTCGTGGCCGGCTACGTCGTTAACCTGCTTGAAGTGGTCCAGGTCGATAAACAGTACGGCGACCTGGTTGTTGTGGCGGTCGGCCCAACTCAGCATCTTGTTGAGCTCTTCGTTGAACATTCGCCGGTTGGGCAGTTGGGTCAGTGCATCGTGGTATGCGAGCCGCTCCACCTGGCTGCGGGAACGGTTGATCGAGTCTTTCATCTCCTCCAGGGCATCGCCCAGCAGGCCAAACTCGTCGTTCCGCTCCAGCTTGAAGTGGATCTGGCTTTCGCCTGCCGCATAGCGGCGACAACGGTCCACCAGTTGGCGAATGGGCGCCAGCAGGTGCTGGGAAAGGAAGAACACCAGTGCCATCGCCGCGGCAAGTAGCAGGATGATGATGCTGAGTGACGTGATAACAATACTGTTGCGCAACTCCTTGCCCTGCAGTGCCAAATCGGCGCTCATCTCGCGGATGTCTTCCTCGGCTTCGGTGTAGGCGATGGCGATGCGCAGCACCGCGAAAGTGGTGTCACCGGAGTGGATGGGTTGGGCGATATGGATGTACTGGCCGATCTTACGGGTATCAGGCTCCAGCGTAACCGGTAGGCCGGGCGGTAGCAGTTCGCTGATATGGCGGCCGTAGTTGTGCAATTCGGCGCTGCCGTCGTGAATGACGGTACCGCTCGTGTTGTAGATGTAGGTGTAGGCTACATTGGTGTTGCGTGACAGCGCTTCCAGCTGCTCCTGAATGGAACTGAAGTCGGAGCCGTACACTGCCGTGTCCAGGTTGTTGGCAAGGGATTCTGCCACCAACTGCGCATCGCGGATCAGCTGCTTTTCCACCGCGTCGGTCAGATGGTGCTGCCCCTCTTCGATGGCCGCGTGGGCATACCGTTCCAGGTAGAAGATATTCACCAGCAACACGCAGCAACCCACCAGTGCGGTCATGGCGGCCAGCAGGATGCCGTAGCGTGTGGCGATGGAGTGTTTCATTCAGCCCAGTTCCGGCTGTTGTTGTAGATCTCGGCAAGCAGATCGGGCACGTCGTCATTGAGTGCTTCAAACCCGCTGGTTTTTTCGTAGCGCGACAGCAGTTTGCCGTGGCTGTCCGGGGTCATGCCTAGCAACAGGGCTTTAAGGGCAGCGGCCCGTTCAGCGCTGAGTTTACTGCTGACCAGCTCCAGCGCCCGCGGGTAGGGTTCGGAGCGGTAGATAATGCGCAGTTCAGATTTGAGGGCATCCGGCACCCGGCCTGGATTCTGCCAGTCGCCATCGTTAAGGGCACCGGCTTCCACCAGTTGCTTGTGCACCCAGAGCAGGTTGTTCTTCTCGTTGCGGCTGAACAGGTAGTTGACCTTGTTGTTGTCCCGCTCGGCGTGCAGACCGTTGATCTGGTTAAGACGCTGCCCCTGCTTTTCGAGAATCAGGCGGGGCAGGTAGTAACTGCTGAAGGAGTTGTTGTGTTCAAATGCGATCCGTTTGCCGCTCAGGTCTTCCAGGCTTTTCAGGCCGGAGTCCTTGTGGGTGTAGATCAGGGTCTGGTAACGCTGCTGGCGGGACTTCCACTTCATCACCAGGGGCACTGCATCTGCTTCGTGTACCAGCACCGCGGCGCTGTATGGGGTTTCCGTCACCCAGTGCACATCGCCATTCTTGACCGCTTCGACCAGTTCGTCCAGTTCTGAAAACAGCCGCACTTCGGCACGGGTAATACCCACGTGGCCCAGCTGCTTGGCAACGTACTTTGCCATTGGGCGTAACTGCTTGAAGTCTTTCTTGGGACGGTCGCTGAGCTGTGCGAGCACCAAGGTCTCGGCAGCCACATGCGAAGTGATCAGGAGTGTGGACAGGCAGATCATCCTGATCAGGTTGCGCAAACTACGGCGATACAACATAACTACTTCCTGTATCGGAGCACGGCTGTTTCCGTGCTCCGGGTGAGGCGGGGATTCTATCAGGCCATGTCGATCACAGCATCAACCAGCTTGTTGATGCCGGAGGCTGCCTCCGAGATCGAACCTGCCAGCATGTATGCGGGCGTGGTCACGACTTTCTTATCGGTGTCGATCACCGTCTCATTCACCGGACAGGCCTGGTGTTTGCCGCCCATCGCTTCGATCGCTGCGGCGGTATCCGCATCGGTGCCGATGGTGCAGGTGGTGCCTTCACCAAACAGCAGTGGGGTCATGGCCGGTGCAATACAGATCAGACCAACCGGTTTGCCTGCGGCATGCATCGCTTTGGTAAAGCGGGCAACGTCTTCGTTTACGCTGCAGTTAGCGCCTTCCACGGCAAAGTTGCTGAGGTTTTTGGCGGCGCCAAATCCGCCCGGGATAATCAGGGCGTCGTAGTCGTCTGGATTGGCATCGGCCAGATCGAGAATATTGCCTCGTGCCAGACGGGCGGCTTCAACCAGAACATTGCGGCTCTCATTGGCTTCCTCACCTTTAAGGTGATCGATAACGTGCAGCTGCTCGATGTTGGGCGCCATGCACTGATAACTGCCGCTGTTCTGCTCGATACGCAGCAGTGTCAGGACTGACTCGTAGATCTCTGATCCATCAAAAACACCACATCCTGCCAGAATTACCGCAACTTTTTTCATGCTGAGATCCTCTCTTGAACTGAAAAGCATTTAGGCCTGATCAGATAGAATGACCTGTAATTGTGACAACCGTCATTACGCCATAGGTATGACCGGGCCGGTAGGACAATACGCTAACTACTTACCACCAGATTACGTTAAGATTTGGGCTAATACCACGCGCCCTCTGGTCCGGCAGGCTCTGTCGGGTTGCGTATCGTAAGGGGCGCCGCGCTGATTTTCATTGCCACCGATCAGGTTATTGAATGAACAACCGTCAAATAAGGCAGTGGAGTCATATTTCTGTCATGTTTTTCGAGTCCAATCTCGTGCGAAAGAAGGATGTTGCCCGTGGCCTTTAACAATAGCCAGCGTTTCTACCCTGAAACCCGCATGCGCCGTATGCGTGCTGATGATTTCTCCCGTCGTCTGATGCGGGAAAATACCCTGACCCCGGATGATCTGATCTACCCGGTGTTTGTGATTGAGGGCCAGAACGAAACCGAGATCGTACCGTCTATGCCAGGCGTAGAGCGCATGAGCATCGATCTGCTGGTAAAGGAAGCCAAAGAGCTGGTTTCCCTGGGGGTGCCCGCTGTGGCGCTGTTCCCGGTGACCCCGCTGGATGCTAAATCTGAATTCGCCGAAGAAGCCTACAACCCGGATGGTCTGGCACAGCGCACCGTTAAAGCGTTGAAAGATGCCTGCCCTGAGCTGGGTGTGATCACCGATGTGGCGCTGGATCCGTTCACCACCCACGGCCAGGACGGGATCATCGACGAGAACGGTTACGTGCTGAACGACCGCACGGTGGATACGCTGGTACAGCAGGCGCTGTCTCATGCGGAAGCCGGTGCTGATGTGGTGGCACCAAGTGACATGATGGACGGCCGTATCGGCTCCATCCGTGATGAGCTGGAAAGCAACGGTCACGTAAACACCCGGATCATGTCGTATGCTGCTAAGTACGCAAGTGCTTACTACGGCCCGTTCCGCGATGCGGTGGGTTCTGCTGGCAACCTGGGTAAAGGTAACAAGTTTAACTACCAGATGGATCCGGCCAACAGTGACGAAGCCCTGCATGAAGTGGCGATGGATCTGGCAGAGGGCGCCGATATGGTGATGGTCAAACCGGGCATGCCGTATCTTGATATCGTACGCCGGGTGAAGGATGAACTGTCTGCGCCGACCTTTGTGTACCAGGTCAGCGGTGAATACGCGATGCATATGGCCGCGTTCCAGAACGGCTGGCTGGATGAGAAGTCAGTGATGATGGAATCGTTGATTGCCTTCAAGCGCGCGGGTGCCGACGGTGTGTTGACCTACTTTGCGAAACGCGCAGCACAGCTGATGAATGAGTAATCGGTAGCCAAAATCCAATAGGGCTGCTGATCAGAAAGGAGTTTGAGTAATGGTTGAAGATACCGCAGTACAGAGCAGTGAAGCGGCAGTAGCCCTGCTGGAGAGCCGTGAGAGCGTACCTACCACCGAACCGGTGGAAGAAACCCCGGTTGACCTCAAGGCCCCCGAGCTATACATCAACCGCGAGCTGAGTCACCTGCAGTTCAACATCCGTGTGCTGGAACAGGCGCTGGATGAAAATCACCCGTTGCTCGAACGGCTGATGTTCCTGCTGATCTTCTCCAGCAACCTGGACGAATTCTTTGAGATCCGCGTGGCTGAGCAGCTGCACCAGCTGAAATACGGCCGTGAAGCGGTGGGTCCGGATGCGATGCACCCGGAAAAAATCATCAGCCGCATCTCCGAAATCTGCCATGCGCAGATCGAACGTCAGTACCAGATCCTCAACGAGATCCTGTTCCCTGAAATGGAAGCCGAAGGCATTCATTTCCTGCGTCGTCGTCTGTGGACCGACGAGCAGCGCGAGTGGATTCGCCACTACTTTGAAAACAATGTGGTACCGGTAATCAGCCCGGTGGGTCTGGACCGTCGCACCCGTTCCCACGTCTGGTAAACAAGAGCCTTAACTTTATCGTTGAACTGGATGGCAAAGACGCCTTTGGCCGCCAGACTGGTATGGCGATCATTCCAGCGCCGCGCTCCCTGCCGCGCCTGGTGCGTCTGCCGGATGAGATCTGCGAAGGCGAGGGTGACCACCTGATCTTCCTCTCCTCCCTGATCCACGAATTTGCCGATGAACTGTTCCCGGGTATGAAGGTGAAAGGCTGCTTCCAGTTCCGTATCACCCGTAATGCCGACCTGACCTTCGACTTCGAAGAGATCGAAGATCTGGCCAACACCCTGCGTGGTGAGCTGCACTCCCGTAAATACGGTGATGCGGTGCGCCTTGAGGTGGACAGCCGTACGCCGGAAGAGTTGATCACCTTCCTGCAGCAGGAATTCACTTTGAACGAGAGTCAGACCTACCGTGTCAACGGCCCGGTGAACCTGACCCGTATGATGGCGGTGCGTGATCTGGTGGAGCGCAACGACCTGCGCTACAAACCGTTCTCTCCGGGTATTCCGGGCAAGCTGAAGGATCAGAAGGATATCTTCACTGCACTGAAGCAGAGCGACCAGTTGTTGCTGCACCCATTCCAGTCGTTTATTCCGGTAGTCGATCTGCTGCGTCAGTCTGCCAAGGATCCCAATGTCGTGGCGATCAAGCAGACGTTGTACCGTACCGGTGTGAAGTCCGACATCGTTAACGCGCTGGTGGAAGCGGCCCGTAGCGGTAAAGAGGTGACCGTGGTTATCGAGCTGCGTGCCCGCTTCGATGAGGAAAGTAACCTGCACCTGGCCAGCCGCCTGCAGGAGGCCGGTTGCCTGGTGGTTTACGGTGTGGTGGGTTACAAGTGCCATGCCAAGGCGATGCTGATCGTGCGCCAGGAAGGTAACAAACTGGTACGTTACTCGCATCTGGGTACCGGCAACTACCACTCCGGTACTGCGCGCCTGTACACCGACTACAGCTTCCTTACCGCCGATCAGGAAGTGGGTGAAGACGTACACAAAGTGTTCCAGCAGCTGACCGGTATGGGCAAGATCCAGAAACTGAAGAAGCTGTACAACGCACCGTTCACCCTGCATGCAAAAATGCTGGAGATGATCCAACGAGAGGCACGTCATGCCAAGTCCGGAAAAGACGCGCATATCATGGTGAAGGTGAATGGTCTGACCGAGCCGAAGCTAATTCGTGCACTGTACGACGCTTCGCGCGCAGGTGTAAAAATCGACTTGGTTATTCGTGGCATGTGTCGTCTGCGTCCGGGTATCCCGGATCTGTCCGAGAATATCCGTGTTCGTTCGATTATCGGCCGCTTCCTGGAGCATACCCGCGTGTGTTACTTCGCCAACAACGGCAAACCGGAAGTGTTTGCTGCGAGTGCCGACTGGATGGAACGTAACATGCTCAACCGTGTGGAAACTGGCTTCCAGTTTTTTGGTAAAAACGCTGACCGTCTGAAGAAAGAGATGGATTACTACATGATGGACAACACCCAGGCATGGGACCTGCACGCCGACGGTAGTTATACACAGGCGCATCCGGCGGAAGGTGAAGAGCCGTTCTCTGCACAGCAGGCGCTGCTGGACGATTTCGCACGCTGATACCTACCCTCTCAGACAACAGCCTCGATGGAGGCTGTTGTCTTTTCCCCATAGCTCCATCTCGCACAAGTACATTTCCTTTCCCTGCGATTTACTATTTTTTGTATTTTCCAGCTACCCTCTATCTGGCGTATAACTGTTCTAAACGTGACGCATATCGCACTATTGTTGCAGGCATATGACTCTATGGTCGCCAATTGCGCTTTTAGTAAATATCCGTCAGAATTGACCTCTTTTATTTCTTATGGGAAATAAGTGTTTCTAATCCTGCATGGGTGACCCCCGGCAGTTGACCGCCAGGAACGTGTTATAAAGCGCGTCAGACATGGCTTAGGAATCAGATTATGATCAACCAGCAACCGGCACTTGAGCTTGTTGATATTCACAAATCGTACGGTGCAATTGAGGTCCTGAAAGGGGTCTCCCTGACCGCCAACGAAGGCGACGTAGTCTCCATCCTGGGCTCCAGTGGCTCTGGTAAGAGTACGCTGCTGCGCTGTATCAACCTTCTTGAGCGTCCAAATCAGGGACAGATCCGCGTTGGCGGAGAAGAGCTGGCCCTAAAACCTGCCAAAGACGGCGCGCTGGTGGCCGCTGACCGCAAACAACTCGAAAAGATGCGTTCCCGCATCGGGTTTGTGTTCCAGCAGTTCAATCTGTGGCCGCACAAAACAATCCTACAGAACATCATCGAATCTCCGATTCACGTACTGAAACAGCCAAAAGATCAGGCTGTAGCCCGTGCACAGGAACTGCTGCGCAAGGTCGGTCTGTACGAGAAGCAGGATGTCTACCCGGGCAACCTGTCCGGTGGTCAGCAACAGCGTATCGCGATCGCCCGTACACTGGCGATGGATCCACAGCTGCTGCTGTTTGATGAACCCACTTCAGCACTCGACCCGGAACTGGTGAACGAAGTGTTGAGTGTTATGCGTGACCTGGCTGATGAAGGCCGCACGATGCTGATCGTAACGCACGAGATGCGATTTGCCCGTGATGTGTCTTCACAAGTAATTTTCCTGCATCAGGGACAGGTGGAAGAGTGCGGAACGGCCGAACAGGTCTTCGAAGCGCCTAAGTCCCAGCGCGTGCAGGACTTTATGTCCAGTCACCAGTAACAAAACAAACAACAATAAACTCAAAAGAGAGATAGTAGAGATGAAACTTCAGAAGCTGATCGGCGCTGTAGCGCTTATGGCAGGCTCCCTGATGATGGGATCCCAGGCAATTGCAGGCGACAAGCTGCGCATTGCAACTGAGGGTGCGTACGCGCCATTCAACATGGTCAACGCTCAGGGCGAACTGGAAGGTTTCGACGTTGATATCGCACGTGCACTGTGTGCAGAGATGAAAGCGGATTGCGAAATCGTTGCTCAGGACTGGGACGGTATTATCCCGGGTCTGCGTGCGCGCAAATATGATGCGATCGTCGCTTCTATGTCTATCACTGAAGAACGTCTGCGTGTTGTAGATTTCACCGATCCATACTACTCCAACGTGCTGGCATTTGCTGCGGCCAAAGGCACATCTGTAGACACCAGCAAAGAAGGCCTGAAAGGCAAGACTATCGGTGCACAGCGTGCAACCATCGCCGGTCAGTACCTGGAAGACAACCTGGGTGACATTGCTAACGTTAAACTGTACGACACTCAGGACAATGCGTACCTTGACCTGAACGCAGGCCGTCTGGACGTATTGCTGTCTGATAAGTTCCCAGCGTATGACTGGCTGCAGACCGATGCGGGTAACGGCTTTGAGTTTAAAGGCGAAGACATCGACATCAACGACAAGATCGGTATCGCGCTGCGTAAAGGCGACAAGTGGAAAGCTCGCATTAACGATGCACTGAAAGCGATCGTTGAAAACGGTACTTACGCGAAGATCAACGCGAAGTACTTCCCGTTCTCCATCTACTGATCTGACTGCGGGGACGGCTGAACGGCTGTCCCTGCCACAATCCGGTTAATTACATGGATCTGCAAGGATTTGGGCACCTCCTGGTCTCCGGTACATGGGTGACGATACAGCTGGCACTGGCCAGTCTTGTTTTCGGCCTGATGTTCGGTTTGATGGGCGCTGCCGCTAAACTCTCCCCATTTCGTGTCCTGCGTTATATGGCCACGCTCTACACCACGCTGGTGCGTGGTATTCCGGAGCTGTTGCTGGTACTGACGCTCTACTTCGGTGGCTCCCAGCTGCTGATGTGGTTTATGGGCTTCTTCGGCTACGACGAATACATCGAAATCAGTCCCTTCATTGCGGGTGTGGGTGCGCTGTCGATCGCCTTTGGTGCCTATGCCACCGAAGTGTTTCGTATGGCGATGCTGGCTATCCCGAAAGGGCAGTGGGAATCGGCCTATGCCTTTGGCATGAGCCCGGTGCAGACTTTCTTCCGGATTATACTGCCGCAGCTCTGGCGTCTGGCGATTCCAGGGCTGGGTAACTTGTTTCAGGTCCTTTTGAAGGATACTGCACTGGTATCTGTTGTCGGCCTGAACGACCTGATGCGACAAGCCTACGTTGCATCCGGCTCCACCAAAGAGCCGTTTACCTTCTACATGGCGGCGGCCCTGATCTATTTGGGCTTGACCGTACTGGCCACGTTGACCACTCAGTTTTTTGAACGCCGTGCTGATCCGGCAGGCAAAGGAGCACGCGCATGAGTTGGGAATGGGGCATCATTATCGAATATTTACCCCGTCTGCTGGACGGTGCCTGGCTGACACTTGAGCTGGTACTGGTATCCGGGCTGATGGGGTTGGCACTGGCGGTGCCGATCGCGCTGGCGCGTTCATCCGATAACTTCTGGGTGCGTGCACTGCCGTTTGCTTACATCTTTTTCTTCCGTGGTACACCGCTGTTGGTGCAGATCTTCCTGATCTACTACGGGGCATCCCAGTTTGATGCGGTAAAAGAGTCGGCACTTTGGGTTGTTCTGAAAGAGCCTTACTGGTGTGCGATTATCGCCTTCACCCTGAACACCGCTGCGTACAGTGCCGAGCTGTTCCGTGGTGCGATCCAGGCGATCCCGAAAGGCGAAATTGAAGCGGCGAAGGCGATGGGTATGAGCCCACCGCTGATGATCCGTCGTGTTGTACTGCCACGTGCCTTTGGTATCGCACTGCCGGCGTACGGTAACGAGATGGTGTTGATGCTGAAAGGTAGTGCACTGGCGTCCACCATCACACTGCTGGATCTGACCGGTATGGCACGTACCATTATCGCCCGTACCTATACGCCGCTGGAGATGTTTATGGCAGCGGGTCTGGTTTACCTGGTGATTGGTGCGGCGATGATCGGCATCTTCCGCCTGATCGAGTACCGCTTTAACCGCTACCAGTACTACAAGCACACACCGCTGCCGGCCAATATCGACCCGCAGCTGCGTGATGAGCACATCGACGACTAAATCAACACTGAGTCTAGGGTTCCGAGAAGCAAAATTTTACCCTTGGAACCTATGACTTAGTTGGTTTAGGCGGTGGACTACTACGTTTAAGATCACCTACTTTGCCCCAAACACCTCATCAAAGAAGCCGATACCGGCAGCAGTCAGCACCAGACTGCCCTTAGCGTTGCGATAAGCGATGTTCCTGGCTTCAAGTACTTTTCGAGACTCATCAATTAATCCTCCCTTGAGCCCACATGCTCGCAAGATATCTTGCTTTTCTTCCGTATCAATTTGTTCAAGTAGTTTGTCATTCACGCCAGCCTCATGGGTCGTAAGCAATGCAAACTCATAACCGCACTCTTGGACACCACGCGCCAAAACCATCAGCAAAGATTGAATCTTCATCGCGACATCACTGTATGCCTCGTCTCGCTCCAGCGAGCGAATAAAAACAAAACCTTCTCGAAGGACAAGCTGATAACCGATGCTTTCATAGTGTTCCCGATAATAACTGTCGTAGTTTTTAAACAGTTCTTCGTAAAGCTCATCGGGCTGCAAGGATCCATCGCTTCGATAGGACCTCTCATTGATCACTCGCCCGTTTACTAGCTCGCGGTATATTTGTTGGCTAAGTGACATATTAATCATGAGTCATACCCTTTAAGGCTAGGGGGAAATACTCCAGACAGTGCCCCTGATAACGTATCCGATTTAATGAGAACCGTGGCTTCAATGGGGTATCAAGGCGGCTGCGAAGCCAACCTAACCCCTCTAGCAGGTCTGGTAGTGCGTAGTCATCCAGCCTCTCGGTAAGGTAGCCATGAATGTGCTGGTGAACATCAGTTTCGTCTTGAGTTATCTCACAAGACTCCATTAGAACTTGGATATGCTGTTTACGCCGCGTCAACAATTGCTCCTGTTGATAGCGGTCATCATTCTGGCGATCTAACCTTGCCAACTCCGATTCCTGATTCTTGCGAAGTTTCGGAAGGGCCACTCGAAGGTGTTCGTCAAAGCACTGAGCGTGGTTGATATCACCCCATTCAAGACGCGCATCAAAGCGCATTTTTTTTAGGCCTGCAAAGATCTTCCCATAGTTAAATACATCTAAACGGCTATCAAGATACTTACTGTTGAGCTTTCCATCGTGGAGAGTCAATACTTCGTCTCTCAACTTATTGAAAATGCTTTCAATACAATCATATTGGTGCCGTTGCCTAGCACTTTGGCGGACATATCGTTCCAGGGTCTTCCTTATCGCCTCGATGTCTTTGGCATAAGCTCGAATGCTATTTTTTGCGTAAAGGACTCGTTGGCTAACTGAAGGCATTCCAGCTTTTTGCAGTGTTGTCGCAATTTCTTCAACAGCTGTGAGTGCTGGGAATCCAGTCTTGATTTGTTCTCGCTCATTCAGAAACTGAAGCGTGGGCAATACATGCTTCTGATAGATTTGGTTGATCTCTTCTAACGCTTTTTTTGCCTTCAGAGTTTGTTCAAGATCTGCAATATCCTGTTCCTCGACAACTTTGGAAAGATGGTCGGCCTGCCCTTGAAGGCTGAGAACATTTTGTTTGATTCGGGCATGAGCATTTCTCAGTCTCTCGAAAAGAACCACTAATACCTGTTCAAACTCTTCGTCTCCCTGAAGGATATGACACTCTTGCAGTCGCTTCAGGCTGTTGTTTAGGTCAGAGCGAAGAACTTCAAGCTGTTCACTGGATAGTTCTCGCAGCCGGCTACGATCAAAATGGCGAAACATCTCTATTACAAAGGGTTGAAATACCATCACCGATCGATGGCGATCCACTTCCATAAGTAGCCCAGAATGGGCCAAATTATCGATATCTAAGGTCTGTCTGAGTCTTTTCTGGTCTCGCTCCTGTTCGACAGATTGAATTGCCCTGCGAACACGCTCGTAATAAAAACTAAGCGGAACCTCCCCCCCTTCCTGTTGTTCATCCAGATAATCGATAAGGTCCAAAAAAACATCCTTTTTTTCGATCATCGCAATGAGGGTTTTATCTGTGGAGACGATCATGAAACAACCTCAGGCATAGGTTGCTGCGACTCCTTAAAAAGTCGCTCACAATAACTGTGATAAACGACACGACGCCGGTTGTTATAACTTGCTGTAGTAGCCCGAAACGACCCAAGATTCACGTAGTTTTTCACCGCTTGGACTATTTCTGATGAGATATCAGGACTGGCACCGAACAGCACAAATCCATGTTCTTCTGCGATACGAATCGCTGTCTTGAGGTTTTCCCTATCCAAAGAACCCATCTCATCCATAATAAGCGGTATACAGATCTGAGCATCGCTACGCAGCAAACGCTTAATCAAGACGGACAGAAGTAGACTGTTAACCATACTGGTGGTGCCGTTGGACTGCTCCTTATCGTCATAGATTTCCAGTCCCTCCAAGCGATAGCGGTAATAAACTTTCTGGATAATTTGGTCCATGCTCAAAGTCGGCCCGCCTTTCGCTGCTTTCTTAAAGAACTCCTCGCAGAAGTCATTCAAACGGCTATAGAGCCTCGCATCATGCAGTTCCTCTGTGTAAAAATTAATTGTTTCAAGTTCTTTTAGCAGCTGTTCGAATCGCGGATGTAACGTTAGGCAAACCTGAACCTCAGCTAGGTTTGAGACCTGATAGTCTTTAAACTGCTGATTGATTTCATGGCTGAACGTCTGGATCTGTTTCGCGGCACCTTTCAGCTCATCCATTTTTATGGAGGTCTCTTTGTTATGAGAGGCGACACGATCTCGGTAATTCAACCAACGTCCATCGAGCGTATCGAACTCCCTCCTAAATCGATCTCGGTAATGTTTAACATCTGCAAGGCCTAACTGCCGATACCCTTCACTTACATCCTCTTCCAACAGGTTTGCCTGAAGGAGTTTTGAAACACCATCGACGACCTCTTCGCCGAGTCTCTGAAGAGATCGAGTTTGTTCACGCAGAGAATCTATCGTTCTTTCTTCCACCTCCATCTTTTCTGGCACAAGCAGGTCTTTCCAGAGGTCGATAATTCGAGCATGCGTGTCCTTAATACTGGCCAAATGCGACAAACGACTATTAACTTCTGCTTGCTGTTTCTCATCGGCTTTGAAAGCTTCCTCTTCGGCAGTTAACTCACGACTAAGTACATCATGCTTCCCTTTCAACTCCTTTAATTCTTGGCTAAGAGCATTGGATTGTTGCTCAAAGTCTTGGAGTTGATCTTGATACTCGGCGGCTTGGGACTGATGGGTCGTATAGGCTTTGACCAACTCCACGTCCGCCTTGACGCTTTCAACCTCTTTCCTTTTCTGCGTAAGATGTTGTTCCAAGTCAGCTGAGGACTGTTTTCCCAGTGCATTGAGGTCTCTCAACTCCTTCTGAACCTTTTGTTGCTGTTTGCGAACGTCATCCAGCCTAGCCTTAAGGCCCATACGATTTTTCTGTGCATCAAAAGGAACAAAGGGTAGGTCAGGGAATGCTTCGTTAAGGAAGCAGAGCTTGCCGCCGTCTTCTCCGAAAAGGGCAGAAAACTGTTGAATAATTTCCAACTGATCGCCTGATGGCTGTACCCTTAACTGCGAGAAGCTTTGATTAATGCTGTATAGCACTGCCGCACTGTCGCTGGAAACGTGTTCAAGCAATGCTGGGGTTCTTCCTTCGAGTAGAGAAACCAATCCTTCCTCTTGGGGCTGTAGCCGTCTGCTCTCCCTGATGAGATTTTCCATACGGCGCTGCCGGGCTTCGGCAGACTGTAAATTCCCTATGTCCTCCTCAAGCTCCTGACGATAGCCCACTAACGCCTCTACAATCTGATCATTACTAAAGCTTTCGGGGTACTCACGGACTATCGTAGCAATGCGTTTGAGCCTGTTCTGAGTAGATTCTGCCGCTCTGTGGATGGCTTTTTGCTGACCAGATATATCTTTAAACTCACCATCCTTCTGGCCAAAAAGCTTCCGATTCCCCTCAAATTCTTGGTACTTCTCCCGGTATTTCTGTTTACCATCCTTCACCGCTTGGGTAAGTCTATCCAAAGACCTGTTTAAATTGACTTCTACATTTACATAAAGCTGAGCAGCCCGCCTAGAGTCATGTTCATATTGCTTATAGTTGCTCTCGAACGCTCCCCAAGAGGGCAGATGATTCTGAAGATTCTGTAGTCGATCACCTTCTTCCTTGAGGCTGTGATACGCTTCTAGGATCTGATCAAAATCGATAGATACCTGTTCAGCTTCACGTTGCTTCTCGCCCTCGATGATAGTGGCAACGGCATTCGGCAACGTTTGATCATCCCGAGCACTAATATCAAACGCTAAATGAATCAGTTGTCGCCAAGCCTCTATTTCTCTTACCGTCCCTCCTTGCTTTAGAGGTAAAAGGCAATATCGACCAAGCAAGGGATCTAGAGGTTTTTCAGAAAACAGCCGATCTTTTATCGTTTTAACATCGCCCAGCTGCTCTCCACCCAGTTGCTTGAGCTCTGAAAGCAGTGATTTCAGAGACAGCGACTCCTTGGGTCCTCCCAAGCCTTCGTTTTCATTACTAGTAAAGTCCCAAAATAGGTTCCGTATCATTTCGTATTCACACGGCACCGCCATGCGGCCATAGCTGAATTCTCTGTTGGCGCGATGGAGAACCAGACAAAAAGTACCGTGAACATTTTCGGCTTCTAAGATGATGAAGGAGTGGTCTTCGGGAAAGTAATAGCCGTAACTTTCCTGACCATCGTACTCACTGCCATTGGCCCCCTTAAAGCCAAATTTTTTCTCGCAGCGCCGGAAATTCTCTTCTGGCAATAAGAATAGCTTTAGGGCATTTAGCATTGATGTTTTGCCGAGGTTGTTACGTCCGAACAACGCCGTATGTTGATCCACTCGAATTTCTGTATAGGCATAGGCCGCACTGTTAACAAAGACCAGTTGGCGTATGGTGAAATAATCCTGAAAGGCACCTGCCTGGTGCATAAGCGTTATCCTTAAGTTCCGAGAGTTTTTACAGATAGGTTTCTTGCTCGAGAGTGCGCCCAGCACTTCTAAGTACTTGGATAGCACGATCTAAATCCGGGTGACGCCCTGCATATCGCGATAGATCTGTACGTTCCTGGAGTGATAGAGGTCTAGATGATCCGGTAAGGCGATCTTCAATATCCTCTGGTAAGAGAAAGCGGATATTTAGATCGCCAGTCATTTCGAACAGCGTAGAGAACATCTTCACGCCGCCCAGGTCTGGGTCAAATAAACAGCTGATACTCTGATACTCTTCTAGAAAAGATCGGTGCAGAGAGTTCGTGATACTGTTTCCCTGCCCAAATATAAGGTCTACATCACCCATTTCGACAGGCATTACGCAGTGGTTGATTGCAAAAGTCAGTGTTTGCTGGAATGCAAGGAAGTTCTCTAAGTTCTCAACGATCAGAGCATGTGCGTTCAGGGCAACGGGACATTTCCAATCTTGATCACGGCAAAGCACCACCTGGGGGTGGCTAAATTCGATGCTGCGTAACAGGAGAAAGGAACCGCTTACGCGACTGCGATGACTATCGCCAGCTGAAGCGGCACTTATACGATCAGAATAGGAGACTTCGCTGTACCTAGCCCAGAGCTGGCAAAACGCCTCCTCGTTTTTTATTTGAACCCGATAACAATCCCGTTTCATCAACTCAGCGGTGAAGACCTGCTGGATCCAAGAGGGGGAATATCCGTCCCTCTCTAACAGCTTAACCAGCACGTCATAGTTGATCTGAAGGCCTGCTCGGATCTTGCTCAGATAAGCCGCCATCCGACTTAGCTTCGGTACTCCTGCCACTTTTCCATCCTTGAGCCCATACGCATCATCCTTTGGTTCTTTTTTGGAAACAAATCAATCATGTACCTAGAGAATAGCCTCAAATCATTGAGATAGCGATAACCGTACCCCTACCCACATGTGAGGAGAGATAATGCCCCTAAAGGGCTTACGCCAAGGTGGGGAATCGGAGATGAATATCCCAAAACCTGGATCAGTTGAGCAGAAAGGCATCCGCTGGAAACAACATCAAATAGTGCTAGGAGTAACCGGTTGGCTCGCTAACAGCGTGTATGAAGTCCAAACTATCCTGGGTGCTGATCACCAGGATCAGCTTATCGAATTGATTCGCATGTTCGGTGCCTATCAAGTCTGGCTCGCTGCAACAGTGCTGATAGCAATAATAGACCAACCGCTTGTCATCTCAACCTTCACCAAGCGGGATGTGACAGAGCAGGAGGAAAGCCATTCCCGTTACGCGGCTCTCTACTTTGCTTTGATCATAGCGATCGGTTGGGCGATCTAAGAGGGGGGAATACGGCTTTCTAGGCGGCGGCAAAGTCACCTACCTATTGTTTGTCAATCTCTTCAAAAATCATTGTCAGAGCCTCTGCTTCTCCTTACTGATAATAGATCAGGCTATTTAGAAAGCGCTACTCACTCACAACAGGTATCATCGCGGCAACAGCGCATACCAACGATGATATACGCACTACCCAGCAATATAGTTATATTGAAAACACTTAAAGTAAATGTGTAGAGAAAGGCAAAATATTGGGGTGTTTACCGTTCTTTACTTAGCAGCGCCGTATACCCATCCCGATAGCTGGGATAGCGGAAGTTGTAACCGGTTGCCCGTAGCAGCCGGTTACTGCAACGCTTACTTCCCGCCCGCCGCGTTGCTCTACGATCTGTGATTTCTACTCCCAATTGCGTCGCTAGCCATGCTGATACTTCATGCATGGGGGCTGGTTCGTCATCGCTGGCCAGATAGATACGGGCCATGGGGTGACCGGTTAGTGAACGGTTCACCAGGTGGGTAAGCACATCGGCACAGTCGTCACGGTGGATGCGGTTGCTGAAGAGCGGTGGTTCTGGCGGTGCACTACGACCGCTTCTCACCTGATTCAGCAGGTGATTCCGTCCCGGTCCGTAAATGCCGCTAAAACGCACGACGGTGGCGGGTACACGGGCATGCAGGGCGATATGCTCCGCTTCCAGCATCACCTGACCGGAAAAACTGGTGGGTTCAGTCGGGCTGGATTCATCCACCCAGTCGCTGTCGTTCTGGTGATAGACCGAGGTGCTGGAGGTGAAGAACAGGTGTTTGGGTGGTTCGGGCAGGGCTTTGAGCAGATGCTTCAGGCCGTCGCAGTAAGCGGCCCGGTAGCCGGACTCATCATGCCGTGATGCGGCAACGGCATACACTACAATAGTAACTGCGGGCAGACCTTTCAGACTGTCAGGGTCGCCCAAATCAGCCTGGATCCCTTGGATGCCGTCAGGGAGCTGGTTTATATTACGGCGAAGACCGTATACCTCCAGACCTTGATCTAGTAAGTTAAGTCCTAGCTGACAACCAACATCGCCACATCCGGCGATCAGAACTGACTGCTTCGGCATCACTCTCTCCATCTGGTGTATGCGGGCATATTAGCAAAGGAAGTCTCAGGAATGACCCTCACTGAATTGCGTTATATCGTGACCCTTGCCAGAGAGCAACACTTCGGCCGCGCCGCGGAACGTTGTTTTGTCAGCCAGCCCACCCTGTCGATTGCGGTGAAAAAGCTGGAAGAAGAGCTGGGCATTCCCTTGTTTGAGCGTAGTAAAAACTCGGTAAAGGTCACCCCCGTGGGGGATAAGATTGTGCAGCAGGCGCAACGTGTGCTTGAGCAGGCGGAAGCGATCAAAGATCTGGCCCATGAGGGTAAAGACCAGCTTAAAAGTCCGCTGCGTGTGGGCGCGATCTACACTATCGGGCCTTACTTGTTTCCACATCTGGTGCCGGAAGTGCAGTCGCTGGCACCGCAGATGCCGCTCTATATCGAAGAGAACTTCACCGAGAACCTGCGTCTGAAGATCCGCAACGGCGAGCTGGACGCGATCATTATTGCTATGCCGTTCCAGGAACCGGATGTACTGACCCGTGAGCTGTACGACGAAAGCTTCGAGATGCTGTTGCCGGCAGAACACCCTTGGGCGTCCACCAAAGAGATCGACAGCCAGACCCTGTCGGAAACCCAGTTGTTGCTGCTGGGTGAAGGCCACTGTTTCCGTGATCAGGTTTTGGAAGCCTGTCCGACCCTCAACCAGTCGATGCACGAGCAGCACACAGTGATGGAAGGCAGCTCGCTGGAAACCATCCGTATGATGGTAGCGTCGGGTTTGGGCGCAAGTGTGTTGCCGTCCTCTGCGGTGAAGAACACCCACTACAAATCCGAGATGGTGGTAACCCGTCCGTTCAAGGCACCGGGACCACGCCGCACCGTGGCGGTTGCCTGGCGCGCCAGCTTCCCGCGCCCACAGGCCATCGATGTTCTGGTTCAGGCGATCAGCCGTTGTCACCTGCTGGGAGTTAACGACAACTGATGTCCCTGCCACTGGCCGAGATTCCTGTTACCGACCTGAAAGGGGTCGGTACAGCACTGGCGCTGAAACTGGAGCGCCTGGCAATTCATACCCTGCAAGACCTGCTGTTCCACCTGCCGCTGCGCTACCAGGACCGCACCCGTATCGTGCCGATCGGCTCGCTTCGGCCGGGTGACGAGTGCGTGGTGGAGGGCGAGATCAAAGTCTCCGATGTGGTTCAGGGGCGCCGCCGCAGCCTTCTGTGCCGGATTCAGGATGGCACCGGTACCCTGACCCTGCGTTTTTTCCATTTTAACGCTTCGCAGAAAAATAGCCTGCGTCCGGGCACCCGTGTGCGTTGCTTTTCCGAGGCACGTACCGGCGCTGCCGGGTTGGAGATGGTGCACCCCGAATACACCAAGATGGATTCCGACGCATTGGTGCCGGTGGCGGAAACGCTGACCCCAGTGTATCCAACCACCGAAGGCCTGCATCAGCCTCGCCTGCGCACTCTGGTGAGTCAGGCACTGACCTATCTGGACAAGCAGGGTTTGCAGGAGCTACTGCCGGACAACATTCGACAACAATGGCGTTTGCCTGAGTTGAACGATGCGATCCGTTATCTGCACCACCCGCCTGCGGAAGTGGATCAGCACCTGTTATTGGACGGCAAACATCCGTCCCAGCGTCGTCTGGCCTTTGAGGAGTTATTGGCACACCACTTTTCATTGCTGAAACTGCGGGCCAAAACCCGTGAACAGGGCGCGCCGGTGATGCGTTCCACAGGTGATCTGGTCCAACCGTTTCTCAACGGCCTACCGTTTCCGCTGACCGGTGCGCAGCAGCGGGTCAGTGCCGAGGTGGGTAATGATTTGGTGCAGCCCTATCCGATGTTGCGCCTTGTTCAGGGCGACGTAGGCTCAGGTAAAACCGTGGTCGCAGCCTTAGCTACCCTACAGGCGGTAGAGAGTGGCTTTCAGGCGGCCGTGATGGCGCCAACCGAGATCCTCGCCGAACAGCACTTCAACAACTTCACCGCTTGGCTGGAGCCGCTGGGTATTCAGGTGGCCTGGCTCGCGGGTAAACTCAAGGGCAAGCAGCGCCAGGCCCAGCTTGAAGCGATCCGCAACGGCGAGGCACGGGTTGTTGTCGGCACCCATGCGCTGTTCCAGGAAGAGGTTGTGTTCAACGACCTGGGCTTGGTTGTGGTGGATGAACAGCATCGCTTTGGTGTGCACCAGCGTCTGAGTCTGCGTGAAAAGGGCCGTAACGGAGAACTGTCACCTCATCAACTGATCATGACCGCCACGCCGATCCCGCGCACGCTGACCATGAGTGCCTACGCCGATCTGGACTGCTCCATCATCGATGAGCTACCACCAGGGCGTACGCCGGTAGCGACCGTGGTGATCGGCGACGAGCGTCGTAACCATGTAATTGAACGGGTGCGTTCAGCCTGTAGCGAAGGCCGTCAGGTGTACTGGGTGTGCACCCTGATCGAGGAATCCGAGGCGTTGCAGTGTCAGGCAGCCGAAGTCACGGCGGAACAACTGGCCGCGGCATTGCCCGAGCTGCGTATCGGTCTGGTACACGGCCGCATGAAGCCTGCAGAAAAAGCTGATGTGATGGGCCGTTTTAAGGCTGCTGAACTGGATCTGTTGGTGGCAACGACCGTAATTGAGGTAGGTGTGGATGTCCCTAACGCCAGCGTGATGATCATCGAAAACCCGGAACGCCTGGGTCTTGCTCAGTTGCACCAGTTGCGCGGCCGTGTAGGTCGTGGCTCGGTGGAAAGTTTCTGTGTGCTGATGTATCACGCACCGCTCTCCAAGCAGGGGCGCGAACGTCTCAAGGTGATGCGTGAAACCACCGATGGCTTTAAGATCGCCGAAAAAGACCTGGAACTGCGTGGCCCGGGCGAAGTGCTGGGCACCCGCCAAACCGGCATGATGCAGTTTAAGATCGCCGATCTGCAGCGGGACAGTGATCTACTCACCCGTGTCAAACAGGTGGCCGGACAGATGCAGGGTTATCCACAGCACGTGGAACCGATGATCCGGCGCTGGTTGGGTGCCGGAGAGGAGTACGGCAACGTTTAGCGTTATAATGGCGCCCTTGTCTCTCTCTGAAGTATTGCCGGAATCCACATGTCTCAACCAACCGCACAGCAACTTGAACTGATCGAACAGCAACTGGGCCGTAAACCACGTGGTTTGGCCGGTGTCGCGGTCGCAACCGATTCCGGTGTGCCACTGGTGTTGCAGATGCTGTCGCTGGTGGAAGATCAGCCGTTTCCTACCCTGTTCTGGCTCTCTTCCAAAGACCTCTATCAGGCGATCGCTGAGATCGAAACTTCCGGTTGGGTTAAACAGATCGAGGCCGAGCTGGAAACCAATACCGAGCTGCGCGAAGCCTTTCTGGCTAACCAGCAGGCCTATGTGGATCTGCGCTGGAAATTGATGCGCGACGAAGACCGCCAGCGTATCGAAGAACTGGGCTTCACCGATCTGTTCAACCAATACGGCATTGGTGGTATCCGCCACTGGGATAAAGTCCGTTGCCTGCACATGCAATACGCCCACCATCTGGCGGATGGAAATGTGATCGGTGCCCGCCTGGATGAAGAGTTTGGATTGGATAAACTGAGTATCAATATCTAATGCAAGTGACCCGTTGCAGCCTCAGGCTGGAGACAACGGTTAACCTGATTGAACGCTTGTGAGGAGCTATGAATCCGTCTATCAAAGGATTGCTGAGACTAATAAGTGTCGTTTTTGTCATGTCTTGCTGTGCGAGACAGGTGATAGCAGCCGAGTTGCCTTCATGCAGCGCGGTATTTCCCGATGGCATACAAAATAACAGCAATTCCGGAACTATTAGCTTTGCAGAGGGTGCGAGCTTAATTGGCAGCCCTGATAATGTTATCGATACCAGACGGTTAACCGACCGATCAGACGGTGAAAGTTGTGGGATAACTACCTGTGACACGTCGGGCCTACCTGCGGAACCTCTGAACTACAACACCTTTCCAAACAACAACAACGATATACAGGTCAGAGAAGACGGTTCGCAGACACTACCTGGCGGTGACTACGATGATATTGTGCTGCGTGAAGGAGCCACACTGTATTTAACCGGTGATGAGTACCGCATCAGGGGGACGTTATATCTCTATGAGGATTCCAGTCTCGTGATATCTGGAAGTTCTCCTGTGCGGATACTGGTGCGCAACAGTGTCAGGATTCGGGAGGACGTAACGATCAATGGCAATGGGCAAGCAGCGAATGTCATTCTGTATAGCCGCAGGAACATAGATATAGCTGAAGATGCAGTTGTTACAGGCTTCGTATATGCAAAAGAAAATCTGACTGTCGGAGAAGATGCGCGTGTAAACGGCGCGATCAGCGCTCGTCGTATCACCTTAAGAGAAGATGCGACGGTAAATTTTATACCGACCGAGCAATCTCGCGCGAGTTTTGATGATCTTTGCGTGAGTACATCAGGCGGCGGAGCAATAGATCATTATGGCATCACTGGACCGGCCAGCGCACTGACCTGTGAAGCGGCAATAGTCAGCGTAACGGCCTACGACAGTGACGGCACGCCGATCACGCCGGATGCCGGTACTCGCATCTCGCTAGCTGCTAATCCGGGTGTTGACGGTTGGTCACTACATAACGGACCAGGCGCGTTCAATGAGCCCAACCAATATGAATTTAGTGGCAGCGAGAGCAGTGTCAGCTTCTACTTAATCCGCACGTCGCCGGCGACGGATATTGATATTGATGTCTCGGATGGCACAGCCACAGACCCTGACGATGGTGGGCTGAAAGATCAGCGTATCGATTTTTTTGATGTCGGCTTTACTTTCCATTTTATGCCGATTCTATTGTAGACAGTATAGGAACCCAGATTGCAGGAAAGAGCAGTGGAGTTGCACCTGGGGCACAGGTAGTGGAACTGCGAGCATTGCAAACCAATACCGATTCCGGAGCCTGCGAGGCCCGGCTGCTGAATACTCAAACGATTAGCTTGGCATACGAGTGTCAGAATCCCGTGACCTGTCAGGCCAGTGATCGGGTTACTGTAAACAGTGCCAGCATCCCGGGCAATCCATATGGCAGCGTATCTAGTTACAGGGATGTGACACTGAACTTTGGAACTGATGGGCGGGCGTCATTAACATTTAGCTACAGCGACGCCGGGCAAGTCGTGCTTCATGCAATGAAATCCATTGCCGCTGCCGGGGCTGAACCCGAGGTAACCGTGTCGGGATCATCCAATAGCTTCGTTGTGAGGCCTTTTGGTTTCTATCTCGATATACCGAGTAATCCTGAGGCAACGGATGGCAATGGTGGTGTGTTCAAACGTGCGGGTGAGACTTTTACCACAACTCTCAAAGCGGTGGCCTGGTCAGCGTCAGATGATGACGGCATACCATCCGGCACCGCGAATGATGGTATACCTGATCGTAACGATGATCTTGCGGATAACGCGGTGACGCCAAACTTTGGTCAGGAAAGCATGGCGGAGCGCGCTTCGATAGTCCATGACGTTATTGCGCCTTCAACGGGTAACAACCCAGCACTGAGTGGCAGTACTTTTAGTGGCTTTAGTGGTGGAGTAAAAACTAACGCGGATATGGCTTGGTCTGAAGTCGGGATTATCAGTTTTAATGCGGGGCTGTCCGATGGTGACTACCTGGGCAGCGGTAGCGATGTGATAGGTAGCGTTGGTCACGTTGGACGTTTCTACCCCGATCACTATGTGCTTGAAAGCACAATCAGCTCGATCGACGCGGCTTGCACGGGGAGCAATGCCTACACCTATATGGATGACATACTGCAGTTAAATTACCAGATTCAGGCAAACAACAGTGACGGAGACATAACCGTTAACTATGACGGTGACTTTATAAAGCTGGATGAAACCGTCTGGGTCGTTGTTGCTAGGCGCAACTCAATCAGGGACCGACCTCAGTTCAAGGCTGATCGGTGTAACTGGAAGTGTCTTGTCAGACAGTACCTTCAGCTGGATAGCGGGTGCGGGGGATGTAAATACCCCGGTGATTTTTCAGCGCGCGGCAGCTGAGGATGGGCCTTACAGTTTTTTAGATATAGGCATTAAGTTTTCGGATTCTGATGGGGTGTCGCTTAGGTCATCAGAGTTAGATATGGATGTGGGTGGTGGTAATGAGTTTGTCCGGCTCGGTACGACAGATGTTCGCTTCGGTCGTATGCAGATCCAGAACACCTATGGCCCTGAAACCGCATCTCTGAACCAGCCGGTATTTATCCAGCACTACGATGGCGCCAGCTTTGTGACCAATACGGACGATACCTGCACACCGTTTGCAACAAGCAACATTACCTTGGACAGGTTGAAGGTGAAACAGCATTGGCGCAAGGTGTGGTGACAAATGTGAGTATAGGTTCCGGCAGTACCGATCTGGCAATTGGTGCGCCACTCACCTCAGGTGAAGCCAATCTCACCTACAGTGCGCCTGGAGCGGGAAACACTGGTACGGTAACCAATACCTATTCGGTACCCGAGCTGGCTGCGGTTCGACTGGGACGGTGACGGAGCTTCACGACGACAGCCCATCCGCCACGGCAATCTTTGGCCGTTACCGTGGTAATGACCGGGTGATCTACTGGCTGGAGCAGTAATCCAGCCCGTAACAATCCTGAAGATACAAAAAAGCCCGCAGCAGATACCTGTTGCGGGCTTTTCTTATGTCTGGGGAAACTTAGTTGTTTTCCTGGTACCAGTGAACCGCCTGGGTTCGGTTAACCACACCGATCTTTTTGTACAGGTTGTACAGGTGGGTTTTTACCGTGTGCTGGCTCAGGAACAGAGTCTTCGCGATGTCGGCGTTGCTCTTACCCTGGGACGTCAGGTCCAGTACTTCCAGCTCGCGCGGGCTGAGCGCTTCGGTCAGCTTGGAGGCGGAGCGTGGCGCTTTACGGAAGCTGGCCATCTCGTTCATCTGGCTGCGAGAGAACCAGTAACGGCCTTCCAGCAGCTCGCTCAGGCCTTTCTCCAGTAGTTCTTCACCCATATCCTCGGTGAAGACGCCACTTAGCACAGGCCACTTGAGCGCATCCTGCAGATCCTGTTCTTCAGCAACGTTCAGCAACGCTACGGTTGTTTCTTCGGCTGCGGCTTGCAGCTCTTCCAGGAGTTTCAGGGCATCTGCCCAGTCTGCCGCACTACAGTCGACCAGAACAAGGTTGTTCTTGATCGTCTCGGCTGATGGCGCACCATCAGAGAACGCGTGAGTGTCCATTTCACTGGCGTCAGGCAGCAGTGCAGCTAACTGCTGGGCAAGTGTCTCTTTGTCTGAAATCAGTATTGTTTTCTGCGCTTCAGACGTCGCAGGGGCGACAGCCACTTCTGACATGTTTCTTTCCATAACAGATGAACCAAAAAACTCCTGATAGTCTAGGATAATTTAACCGACAGCGGGGAGTTTTCTCTAAGAAAAACGTCTTAGAATCCTAAAACAAAACGTTTTGCTGAGCTATAGCAAATTTTAAACCTTACAGTTGAGCAGAGAATAGTATTTTAGACAATAAAAAAGCAGGCATATAGCCTGCTTTTTTATAGAAATCAGAAGCTTACGCGCCAGTCAGCTGCTTGTATTTTTCCATCAGCTGATCCTGGGTCTCTTCGTGATCCGGATCTTTAGGAATACAGTCAACTGGGCAAACCTCTACACACTGCGGAGTATCGTAGTGACCTACACACTCGGTACATTTCGCAGGGTCAATCTCGTAAATCTCATCCCCAGGAGTGATCGCCTCATTCGGGCACTCCGGTTCACATACATCACAGTTGATGCATTCATCGGTAATGATCAATGCCATGACGGCTACCTCACTGAATCAAATATATTATTTATTGCCCAGATGCTCTGTCAGGGCCAGTGCCACTGAAGGGTGGACGAATTTGTTCACATCGCCGCCCAACGAGGCTATTTCACGGATCAAGGTCGATGAAATGAACGACAGGTGCTCCGCGGGAGTCAGAAAAATACTCTCTGCCTGAGGTGCCAGCTGTCGGTTCATGTTGGCCAGCTGGAACTCGTATTCGAAATCGGATACGGCCCGCAAGCCACGCAGTATAATGTTCGCATTATGGTCTTTGACAAGATCTGCGAGCAGACAGTCAAAACCTGCGACCTCGACGTTGTCCAAGTGACCTACTACGTCATGGACCAGTGAAGTTCGAAGCTCCAACGGCAGCATTGGCTGCTTTTTTGGGCTTTCCGCGATGGCTACGACGACCTTGTCAAAAAGCTTGGCGGCGCGCTCCACCAGGTCGGAATGACCGTTAGTGATAGGATCAAAGGTTCCTGGGTATACGGCGATATTCATACTGGACCCGCAGGGGTATGCTTCCGATCAAATATTAGCAATATTGCATTCGCGGCATAGTAGCGGAATTGCAAGTGGCGTACAAATACTATAATGGAATGATTTGATTTGAATCAGGAATAAAAAAACCGTTTTTTATGCAATTTGTATATATAACGTAGGGGTATTCAGATGTATTGGACAAGAAGGTTTTTGCTGGCTTTTACAGCGCTCTGGGCGCTGAGTGGCTGCCAGACCTTACAGCAGATAGATAAAGGATTATATCAGGTGGCGGACGCGGTCAGTGAGGAGGATCGCGTGACCGGTCAGCGCAGCCTGAGCTTTGCCGGACGTTCCGAGCAGATTGCCAAGGGCAATCAGTACGTTGAGCAGATGCTGGCGCAAGAGAAGAAAGAGGGGCGCAAGGTTGATGCTGCGCTGAATAAGCAGCAGTACTACCGTCTGGTGCGTGTATTTGACCGCATCCACACCATCAGTCACCTGAGCAGTGAGCGTTGGCACCCGGTATTGATCGACCGTGACAGCTTTAACGCATTCACCACCGGCGGTACCTACATCGTGGTGCATCTGGGCCTGATGGAGCAGCTGAAAAGCGACGACGAGCTGGCTGCGGTCATTGGTCATGAGATTGCTCACACCGTGGCAAACCACGTCTTTGAGCGGCAGAGCCATGCCCAGGTGAGTGCGATTGCCGGTTCGAAGTCCGCCCGCAAGGGTGTTTATCAGGCCGCGTTTACCCACGAGAGTGAGCGCGAAGCGGACCGTATCGGCATTTTGTACAGCGCCCTGGCGGGATTTGATCCGATGGCTGCGAGCCGTATCTGGGCGCGGCAGTACAAACTGCAGGGTAATGCCCGTGCATTGTTTGCACACGATCACCCGGTAAATGCCGAGCGTCAGGCGGAAACCGCAAAAGTGGGGCAGGCGGTGAACCAGTATTACATGCCGGGCAAACGTAACCCACAGTATGCCAGTCTGCTCAAGAACAATGTGCTCTGGCAGCAGGGCGAATCTGCCCAGGCAGGCGAGGGTGGTGGTCTGCAGGCTTTAGTGGGTACTGCGTTTGGTGCCTATGTGCAGCATGAGCAGGCCAAGCAGGAAGCACGTCGGCAGCAGGCGCATGCGAACTTTGTAAAAGCGATCGAGACACGCCTGACGCTGGAAAACAGCAGCGCTCCGGATGCCAAAACACTGGATACCCAGTGGCGCTACAGTGAAGGTCCGCGTTTGAAGCAGGTGGTTGTTGGCTTGCTGATCAAAAAGGGCGAAGACGTGCTGCGTGCAGTTGCCCATGTGGATGGAGAGGTGCGCTCTGGTGGCCGCTTTCAGGCCCGGTTTACGCTTCCTGACGGGGTAACAACGCAACAACTTAAGTCGTTGCAGGTACGTTTTTATCTGGATGATGCGCTGCCTGTGCAGTAACAAACTGGTCACAAAGTGTTAACCTTAATCTGTTTGTAACAGGGAATGTCGTCATTTTGCGGTAGCATAATGGCGGCAAAACAGACAGGAGGTAACGTGGCCAGACGCACCAAAGAGCAAGCGGAACAAACGAAACAAGCCTTATTGGATACAGCGCTTGAGATGTTCAGCCGGCAGGGCATCAGTCAGACCAGCCTGAAGTCGATTGCGGCTGGCGCTGAAGTGACCCACGGCGCGTTGTACTGGCACTTTAAGAACCGCAACGATCTGGTGGAAACACTCTATGAAGAGCGCTCGTTGCCACTGGATGCGCTCTATCTCGATCAACTGCAGGCTGCGAAACAGGATGCCCTGGTGGCACTTAAAGACTTCTTACTGGAGTGGTTCAAGCTGGTGGTGGGGAAGGCTACCTATACCCAGCGCTGGCAGGTGTTTCATATGCAGAGGGGCGGTTTATGCCCTGAATTGGAATACATCGCACCGCAACTGGAAGAAGAGCGAAAACGCTGGCGTGAGTCGCTGGGCAAATTCATCAAGAAAGCCCGCAAGCAGAAGCAGATTCCGACCAAGACCGGCAAGCAGGATCTGGTTGTCGATAACCTGCTGATCCTGATCTACAGCCTGATCAATACGTCACTGGCCACGCCAGCCCTGTGCAAAGGCAAGAAACAAGCGGAGCAGCTGATCGACACCTATATTCAGGGTATGAGAGTCTGACTCTCATACCTCTACACCCTATTTGTTTAAAAAGCAGGGTGTGACGTCACAGCAACTCTTCACGAATAAACAGTTGATACCGCACCTGACCCGCTTCCTTCTGGCGGTGTTGATGCCAGTTGGCAGGCACCACCGAACCGGTCAGGTCGGACTCGGTTTCCACATAGATCACCGCTTCTGCGGCTAGCATGCCGCGTTGCTCCAGCAGTTCGCAGCAGGGTGCTGCCAGGTCTTTACGGAACGGCGGGTCCATAAAGATGATGTCGTAGCGTTGTTCTTCATCGGCGATACGGCGTTCCAGCCAGCTCAGCACCGAGTCCTGAATTACCTCAGCACGGTTACAACGCAGCAACTGCAGGTTGTCGCGTAACTGACGCACCACCGACGGCTCCTGATCGATAAAGGTCACCGTTTCCGCGCCACGCGACAGCGCTTCGAAACCCAATGCACCGCTACCGCTGAACAGGTCCAGACAGTGGGCACCGGCAATATACGGTTGCAGCCAGTTGAACAGGGTCTCGCGCACCCGGTCCGGTGTTGGGCGCAGGCCCTGCAACGGTGTAAACGGGATCTTACGACCGCGCCATTCACCGCCGATAATGCGCAGCTGTGACGGTTTTTCGGTAGGGGTTTGGTTCTTGCGGGGTGGATTACGTCTTCCCATTGAGGATCTTAATCTCTGCTTAGTTACCGGATGGGCGGTTGTCGATGGTGATCAGGATCTGATTATCCCGGTCCAGACTGGCGCTGGCCAGCGTCACGATCTGATCGCTGCTCACAGCACGCAGTTGTTCGCTGTAGTTGCTCAATGTATCGAGTGGTAATTGATACAGCGCCACCTGTCGCAGGGCGGTCAGCTGGTTTTGTTCTTCGGCCATACGTGCCTGCCAGCTTTTAATCACCTGATCACGGCTGCTGTCCGCCTGCTCAGGTGTAAGCCGGTTGCGCAGTGCTGTCAGTAGGTTATCCAGGGGCTGATCTGAATGCAGAAGCAGCGCACTGTAACCACCATCCTGCAGGGATGACCAAAGCTGTCGGTAATCAAAGCTCAGGCGGTCGCTGGTTTGTGCCAGCGCATCCTGCAGCAGGTGGGCTGCCAGTTTATGTGCGGCAAACTGATCGCTGTTGCGTGGCGGTATGGCCGAACCCAGCAGCAGGTGGAAGCGACTGTCGTTGGTGGCCGGCAGAATCTGCTCCTGCGGGTGGCTGCTCAGCTGGCGCAGGCTGAGTGATGTTGGCACCAGACGTGGTGGGTGTTCAGCGAGTTGTTCAGCCAGGTCTTCAGCGTCGTCACCGGACACAAAGAAACGGGCGTTGTTGAGCATCACCTGGTAGCGGCTGTTCAATTGCATCAGCGGATCTTGCTGGTCGCCACCGGTCAGGCGGCTGAAAAAGCTGTTCAGCAGTTGCTGGTCGGTTTTATGGGATTGCAGATAGTCGCGGGCTTTCAGCTTTTCCAGCACCGGTTGCCACAGTACCGGTTCGATTGGTTGCTGCAGCTTGGCGAACAACGCCTGCCAATCGGGCTGCTCATCCAGGGATGTAAGGCTGAACTCCAGGTTCAGATGGTCCTGTGCCTGGCTTAGGCTGTAACGCACGGAATTAGGCAGGACTTGGGCCCCAAGCTGGCTTTCAAGTATCTGTGCCAGCAGCGTCTGCAGTTGTTTGTCGCTGTTGCTGATCGCACTACCGGTGGGGAGCAGTACGCTCAGGTTGGTGGTGTCGGCTTTGTTCTCAACCCAGTACACCGGCAGGTTCTCTGCACGGTTCAGCTCCAGATAATCCGGCTCCCGCGAATCCAGCGTAGCCAGGTACAGGATGGTGATCGCCGATACCCACATGATGATTTTCAGGTAGGTACGATTAAACAGCGGCTTGTAGGGTTCAGACATAAGTCGCGACAGTCCTTTCCTTTGTATGGATATTGGCGCTCTATGATAAGATACCGGGCGGTAATTCAAAATGACTCATAATCTGCAACGAGTCAGCGTTATAGTGAGCTGGTCTGATCGAAGCACGCCGGGCGTATGCGCCGGATTTTAGCATCTCAGACCCTCGTCAGACGCCGGAAACTGATTTTTTATTTATGCGCTTGTTTTGCAGCAGGGTACTGCCGGTTGGGAAATCCCAAGTGGGGTGCGTGCTGTATTGAGGAATACTGATGTTTAAGAAACTGAAATCGCTGTTTGGTGGCGGCGACGAAGAGAAAGAAAAGGTTGTATCGGCCGAAGAAACCGCGGTTGCTGAACCGGAGGTTGAAGCGGAACCGTCGGTAGAAGAGCCGACCGCGAAAGAAGAGCCTTCTGCAGAAAAAGAGCCCGCTCAGGAAGCCACACCAGAACCGGCGGAAGAAGCGCCGGTCGCTGAAGAGGTTGTGGTAGAAGAACCTGTTAGCGATCAGCCGGAAGCGGTTGTAGAACCCGAAGTGGTGGCTGAGCCGGTTGAACCTGTTGCAGCGCCAGAACCTGAGCCGCAGCCAGAGCCAGTTGTCGAAGCGCCTGCACCTGTTGTGGCAGCTGAACCTGAGCCGGAAAAGAAAGGCCGTTTCTTCGCTCGAATCAAGGCTGGTCTGACCCGCACCAAGGCGAATCTGACCAAGCAGCTGGGTAACTTGTTCCTGGGTGCTAAAGAGATTGACGACGATCTGCTGGAAGAGATCGAAACTCTGTTGCTGATGGCTGACGTGGGTGTGGAAGCCACCACCGAGATTATCGAACGCCTGACCGACAAGGTTGAGCGTAAGCAGCTGGGTGATGCCCAGGCGCTGCAGGTTGCCCTGAAAGAGGAACTGGCTGCGCTGCTGCATGAGGTGGATGAGCCGCTGAAGGTTGAAGCCAAAGAGGGTCCTTACGTGATCCTGATGGTGGGTGTGAACGGTGTAGGTAAGACCACCACCATCGGTAAGCTGGCGAAGAAATTCCAGGCAGAAGGTAAGTCTGTGATGCTGGCGGCGGGTGATACGTTCCGTGCAGCGGCGGTTGAGCAGCTGCAGGTGTGGGGTGAGCGTAACGATGTGCCGGTTGTGGCACAGCACACCGGTGCTGATTCCGCGTCCGTGATCTACGATGCGGTGCAGTCTGCGCAGGCGAAGAATGTTGATGTACTGATCGCTGATACTGCGGGTCGTCTGCAGAACAAAGACCACCTGATGGAAGAACTGGCGAAAGTCGTGCGTGTGATGAAGAAGCTGTCGCCGGAAGCACCACACGAAGTAATGCTGGTGCTGGATGCCGGTACCGGTCAGAACGCACTGAGCCAGGCGAAAACCTTCAAAGAAGCCGTGGGTGTATCCGGTATCACCCTGACCAAGCTGGACGGTACCGCCAAAGGTGGTGTGATCTTCGCCATTGCCAAGCAGATGGAGTTGCCGATCCGCTTTATCGGTGTGGGCGAGCAGATCGATGATCTGCGTCCGTTTAATTCCGACGAGTTTGTCGACGCCCTCTTCGAAGAGTAACAAAGAGTAGAAAACGGATGATCCGCTTCGATCGAGTCAGTAAACGCTTTGCCACCGGGCAGGATGCCCTGAGTGATATCAGTTTCGACCTCAAGCGCGGGGAGATGGCGTTTCTGACCGGTCACTCGGGTGCGGGAAAAAGTACCCTGCTGAAGCTGATCATGCTGATGGAGCGTCCCACTCAGGGCAACGTGTTTGTGGGTGATCAGGATCTGTCCCGCATGAAAGGCGGTGAGATCCCGTACCTGCGTCGCAAGATCGGCGTCGTGTTCCAGAATCACCAGCTGCTCTTTGATCGTACCGTGTTTGAGAACATCGCCCTACCGCTGGAGATCTCCGGTTACTCGCCGGAAGATGCTGCCCGCCGAGTGCGTGCCGCGCTGGACAAGGTGGGCTTGCTCTCCAAAGAGAAGATGAACCCGGTGATGCTCTCAACCGGTGAGCAGCAGCGTGTGGGGATCGCCCGGGCGATCGTCAACAAGCCGCAACTGCTGCTGGCGGATGAGCCAACCGGTAACCTCGACCCGGCGCTGTCGGAAGAGATCATGCGCCTGTTTATGGAGTTCAACCGTCACGGCACCACCGTGCTGATCGCGAGTCACGATCTCAACCTGATCTCGCGCATGCGCAACCGTATCCTGACCCTGAAACGCGGGAGGCTGGTGGCCGGTGCCTAATCGAGTGGAAGAGCGTCGTCGTGGCGCGGTGCGTCAACAGCCTGCCAGCAAAGCGACCCGTCAGGGCAAGCAAGCGCAGCCTCAGCAGACTGCTGCACCCCAGAAAGGTGCTGAGCGCCATCGTATCAAGTTTGCCGATGCACGCCGCAGCTGGATTCGCAACCATACGGATGTAGCAGCCAACGCCTATCACCGCCTTTGGGCATCGCCGCTCTCAACCTTGATGACTCTGGCCGTACTGGCGATTGCACTGGCGTTGCCGGGCGCATTGCTGGCGGGACTGAAGAACCTGCATGGCTTGAGTGAGGACTGGGGCGCGGAACCGCGTATCTCCCTTTACCTGCATACCAATATTACCGAGACCAAGGCCGAACAGGTCAGTCGGGAGCTGTTGCTGCGCGACGATCTTTCCGCCGTGGAGTTGATCAGTGCAGAGCAGGGGCTGCTGGAGTTTCGTCGTACCACCGGCCTGGACGATGTACTGCAGTACCTGTCGGATAACCCGCTGCCAAGCGTGATTGTGGTGCTGCCACGGGGCAAAGACGCCACCACCTTGCCGCTGCTGCGGGAACAGCTCGCCGAGCTGCCAGAGGTGGAAGAGGCGGTGCTGGATATGGCCTGGGTACAGCGCCTGACCGCGTTTGTCGCCGTATCGGAGCGCGGTGTAATCGTGTTTGGTGTTCTGCTGGCGCTGGCTGTATTGATGGTGGTGGGTAACACCATCCGCCTGCTGATCGAAAACCGCCGTGACGAGATCATTGTGGCCAAGCTGGTGGGTGCCACCAATGCCTGGGTGCGTCGTCCGTTCCTCTATACCGGTGCCTGGTTCGGCTTGCTGGGCGGTGTGATCGCCTGGGTGCTGGTGCAGGTGAGTCTGATGCTCCTCGAGCCGCCGGTGGCGCAGCTGGCCGAGTTGTACGAAAGCCAGTTTGAGATTCAGGGCCTGGGCTGGTTGGGCTCACTGTTGCTGATTCTGGTTAGCACCCTGCTGGGGCTGGCCGGTGCATGGCTGGCAGTCGGTCGTCACCTGCGCGAAGTAGAGCCCCGCTAAACACGCAATGCAGCCTTACTATTCCGGCCCAAAGCCGTTGTTTTGGGCCATTGTTGCACCAATTGAACGCTGATTTCCCTGAAAACGACGCAATTTGGGCGAAACGGTGCCCTTCCTGTCTTGAAATCTTCATCTTTCCCCGCTAATTTACAGTGTTCTTTGGGGTAGCACCCCAGCAGAGTTGGAACTAAATCCTGCCAAGCAGGTCACAGTGACGGATTCACTTTTTTCGTCATTAGATACGAGGTCAAAAAAGTTGGGCACAAGCTTACAAATCGTCGAAAACCTCTCTCCGGGTCGCAATCTGGATGCCTACGTGCAGTCCGTAAGTGCAATCCCTGTACTGAGTGCAGATGAGGAGCGTAAGCTGGCAGAGCGTCTCTACTACGAGGAAGATGTCGCATCTGCACGTCAGCTCGTTATGTCACATCTGCGATTTGTGGTTCACGTAGCAAAGTCCTATTCCGGTTACGGTCTGCCATTGGGTGACCTGATCCAGGAGGGTAACGTTGGTCTGATGAAAGCGGTACGTCGCTTTGATCCGACCATGGGTGTTCGTCTGGTTTCCTTTGCAGTGCATTGGATCAAGGCGGAGATGCACGAGTTTATCCTGCGTAACTGGCGTATCGTAAAAGTAGCCACCACCAAGGCTCAGCGTAAGTTGTTCTTCAACCTGCGCTCCATGAAAAAGGGCCTGACCTGGATGACCAACGACGAGGTTAAAGCCGTCGCGGATGATCTGGGTGTGGAAGCTAAAACCGTGCGTGAAATGGAAGGCCGTCTGGCTGCCAACGACACCGCATTTGATGCGCCGGTGGCGGATGACGACGAGACCCCTTTCTATGCGCCAGCCAACTACCTGGAAGATATGAGCGCCGATCCGGCCAGCCAGGTGGAAGATGCCAACTGGAAGCAGGAAACCGAACAGCAGCTGATGACGGCCATGCAGCAGCTGGACGAGCGTAGCCAGGATATTCTGATCCAGCGTTGGTTGCGTGAAGAGAAAGCCACCCTGCATGAACTGGCCGCGAAGTATCAGGTCTCGGCAGAACGTATCCGTCAGCTTGAGAAAAACGCCATGAAGAAGATTCGATTGTCGCTGGAAGCCTGACACTGCCCGGGATAATATCCATACCGAAAAAGAGGCCGCTATTACAGCGGCTCTTTTTTTGCCTGCGATTCGGCTCCAGAGATGACTGCAGATCAAGACGACCGGCGACCCTTTACGCTATAATCCCGCTTCACGAGAATCAGAGACAGACCATGCCTGCATCCATCTTTCTGCTGATTGCCGCCCTGAGCGGTTTAATCGCTGTAGCACTAGGTGCATTTGGTGCCCACGGCCTGAAAGGCTACCTCGCACCCTACCTGATGGATGTGTACCAGACCGGCGTGCAGTACCAGTTCTACCACACGCTGGCACTGCTGGCGGTGGCGGTATTGGCGTTGCGTGAACCCGGCTGTGCACTGAGCGTAGCGGGCTGGAGTTTTACCCTCGGCATTTTGCTCTTCTCTGGCAGCCTGTACCTGTTGGCACTGAGTGGTACCCACTGGCTGGGTGCGGTGACGCCGATAGGTGGCTTGGCATTTCTGGTTGGCTGGGCAGCGCTGGCCTATTCAGCCATACAACTGAGCAGGAAACTGAACGATGCAGATTAATCTGAACGGTGACTCTCTGGATTTGCGCGACGGCGCATCCCTGACCGATCTGGTGGAGCAGCTGGGCCTGACCGGCAAGCGTATCGCCATCGAGCTGAACATGGAGATCATCCCTCGCAGTGAGCATCCGACCACGCAGCTGGCGGAAAACGACACTGTGGAAATCGTCAACGCGATTGGTGGCGGCTGATCTGCCGTCCCTACCATCCGTAGATACATCAGCCATACGATAACGATAAACCTGGGAACAAAAGAATGTCTGAGCAAGCAAACGACGCCTTGGTAATTGCCGGTAAGAGCTACAACTCCCGTCTGCTGGTCGGTACCGGTAAGTACAAAGACCTGGATGAAACCCGTGATGCTATCGCAGCCAGTGGTGCTGAGATCGTAACCGTGGCGGTACGCCGTACCAACATCGGTCAGAACGCGGACGAGCCAAACCTGCTGGACGTGATTTCCCCGGACAAGTACACCATCCTGCCAAACACTGCAGGCTGCTACACCGCCGATGACGCAGTACGTACCTGCCGCCTGGCGCGTGAACTGCTGGACGGTCACAATCTGGTGAAGCTGGAAGTACTGGGTGACCAGAAGACCCTGTACCCGAACATGGTGGAAACCATCAAAGCGACCGAAACCCTGGTGAAGGACGGTTTTGACGTGATGGTGTACTGCAACGACGACCCGATCGTCGCAGCACAGCTGGAAGACATGGGCTGTGTGGCAGTGATGCCACTGGGCTCCCTGATCGGTTCCGGTCTGGGCATCCTGAATCCACACAACATCAACATCATCATGGAAAGCGCTAAGGTGCCAGTACTGGTTGATGCGGGTGTTGGTACTGCGTCTGATGCTGCAATCGCCATGGAGATGGGCTGTGAAGGTGTGCTGATGAACACTGCAATCGCAGCGGCAAAAGACCCGATCATGATGGCGTCCGCGATGCGTAAAGCGATCGAAGCGGGCCGTGAAGCTTACCTGGCTGGCCGCATGCCACGTAAGAAATACGCCAGCGCCTCCTCTCCGATGGACGGCCTGATCAAGTAATTAACTGAGTTACACGCCAGAGCCCCGGTGCTGGTCACCGGGTTTTGCGTTTCTGCAGCGAGAGCTATGAGCGAAGAACAGATCCCACAGCAGCCTGAATCTGAAGCAGGCGAAGAGAAGAAATATATGCGTAAGGTACGTAGCTTTGTGCTGCGTGCCGGTCGAATGACCGAAGGTCAGCAGCGCGGCTTCGACGAAGCCTGGCCGCTGATGGGCCTGGAGCTGGAAAACGGCATGATCGATACCACTGAAGTCTTTGGTCGTGAAGCACCGGTGGTACTGGAGATCGGCTTTGGTATGGGTGACTCCCTGATCTCCATGGCCAAAGACCAGCCAGAGAAGAACTACATCGGTATCGAAGTTCACCGTCCGGGCGTGGGCCGTCTGCTCAACAACGCCAAGCTGGAAGGTCTGGAGAATATCCGTGTGTACTGTGACGATGCGGTAGAAGTGCTGGCGCAGTGTATCCCGGATGGCAGCCTCGACACTCTGCAGCTGTTCTTCCCGGACCCGTGGCACAAGAAAAAGCACCACAAACGCCGTATCGTGCAGCCGGAATTTGCTCAGGCGCTGCGCAAGAAGCTGAAAGTGGGTGGTGTGTTCCACATGGCGACCGATTGGGAAAACTACGCCGAGCACATGATGGAAGTGATGAGTGTGGCAGAAGGCTACAAGAACGTGGCCGGTGACGGTCAGTACTCGCCGCAGCCGGAATGGCGTCCGGTAACCAAGTTCCAGAAACGTGGTGAGCGTCTGGGACATGGGGTCTGGGACCTGATGTTCGAGCGTACCGAATAAACTCTTTTCAAAAGGCCTGCTAATCAGCAGGCCTTTTTATTTGCCCATTCCACCCGTCTCATCAGATCAAAAATAGCTTTTCTCTGTATAGGATAAATTTATCCTGGTTGATATATGCTAAGTTTTTAATTATATCTTGTGGATAAAACAGAAAGCGGGTGCTGTATATGCGATTTACTCTGAAGCAATTGCGTTATTTCGTGACCGCAGGGGAGTTTGGCAGCGTTACCAAAGCGGCCGAGACCCTGCATGTTTCGCAACCTTCGATCTCCTCGGCAGTACTTCACCTGGAAGAAGTTACCGGTCTGCAGCTGTTTGTGCGTCACCACGCGCAGGGCCTGTCGCTGACGCCGGCTGGGCGCCAATTCATCCTACGGGCCAAGCAGTTGCTGGCAGATGCTGAAGGATTGGGGCACTACGCCAATACCCTTGGCGAAGAGGTGGCGGGATCGCTGCGTATAGTTGGCTTTCCAACGTTCACGCCGATGTTGCTACCGTCGTTGATGCGTCGTTTTGTGGATACCTATCCAGAAGTGAACATTCAGTGCGACGAAAGCCACCAGAAAGATATCATCCAGAGCCTGATGGACGGCCGTTATGAGCTGGCAGTAACCTACGATCTGCAGATCCCTGCGGATATCGAGTTTGAACCGATCATGCAATTCCCGCCCTATGCATTGCTGTCGGTCGATCATCCCCTGGCCGATCGCAGCGAGCTGTCTCTGAATGAGCTGGTGGAGTATCCGATGGTGCTGCTGGATTGGCCGATGACCCGGGATTACTTCTTCTCCCTGTTTTTAAGTCAGGACCTGGAGCCGGACTTCGCCTACAAGGCCCAGTCGTTGGGTATGGTGCGTGGTCTGGTGAGTAACGGTTTTGGTTATACCCTGGCGAATGCGCCTCTGGTAAACAACAAGGCGTTGGACGGGACAGAGCTGAAGGCGATCCCGTTGACGGGTAACTTACGCCCGCTGCACCTGGGCGTGGCTAAGATCGCCCAATTCAGGCTGACGCCTGTAGCGGTGGCATTTATCAAAATGCTGAAAGAGCGCTCGGCGGAGCTGTCCGAGGTGATCTTCACCGATAAGCGATTCTACCGAAACCTGTAGGTTGTCCCTCCGTTTCTGATTAAGCCCGGCCTTTGTGCCGGGTTTTTTATTGTCCGTAACCCGCGTTGCTACCGCTGCGTTCGTTGTAGGTTGGTCTTCGCAACGCGAAGCCCAACGGTGACGGGGAATGTGGAGCCGATTTGTTGGGCATCGCTCCGCGACGGCCAACCTACGCTTTTGTTGGAGCACGCAGCCTGCCTGTTTGTACTGCATAAGAAAAAATAATGCAGAGGAGAAAATAATAATATTTTACAGATGTAGTGGTGATTCTTAGGCTGGATATCTGAATCCCCCGAACATCTCGTTCGAAATGTTCGAACCAACCAGGCTGAACAGCCGCCGAGCATTCGGATAAAAAATGAATACAAATAATAAAAAGCTACTTAAAACAGTTCTGCAGTGTGAAGGCCTTGAAGCTCAGGAGCTGAGCGCACTGGTCAAAATCAGCGCAATCACCACCGTTGCCAAAGGTGAGTCCACCTTGCTGGATGACGGAGCGAAGCTGGTGGTTGTTCTCTCCGGCATCCTGCAACAGACCGGCCCTGGCTATCAGGTCGAGCTGGCAGGCCCGATACTTGCCAACGACCTGACCCTGGGTGAGGCGTGCAAGGATCACTTCCAGGCTGTAACCGATGTCACCCTGTTACAGATCGACCGCAGTGGACTGCAGCGTTGGCTGAACAGCTCTGCCAAATGTGGAGCCTTGGCAGCGGTTTTAATGCAATTGGACAGGTTGCGCCGTGAAGTGACTCAGCAGGCCCAGACCCACGAAGTGGTGCGCCGCGAGAAAGACCTGTTGGGGATACGGGATGTTCCACAGGCAGCGCTCTATGGCGTACAGACCCTGCGTGCGCAGGAAAACTTCGAGATTACCGGCATCAAGCTGAAGCACTTCCCGCAGCTGGTAAATGCTTTGGCGATGGTGAAGAAGGCTGCGGCCCGCGCCAACAACAAGCTGGGCCTGCTGGACGATGCAAAAACAGCTGCTATCAGCCAGGCCTGTGATGAGATTGTTGCCGGTCAGTGGCACGACCACTTTGTTGTGGACGTGATCCAGGGTGGTGCTGGTACGTCCACCAACATGAATGCCAACGAGGTGATTGCCAACCGTGGCCTGGAAATTCTGGGGCACGCCCGTGGTGACTACCAGCACCTGCATCCGAACAACCACGTCAACCTGTCCCAGTCGACCAATGACGCTTACCCAACGGCGATCCGTCTCGGCATTTTGCTCAGCCACCAGGAGTATGTAAATGCGCTGTCTGGGCTCTGCTACCAGCTGAAGCAGAAAGCGGTGGAGTTCTCCGATGTGGTGAAGATGGGCCGTACCCAGTTGCAGGACGCGGTGCCGATCACCTTGGGACAGGAGTTCGATGCCTGGTACTCCACCGTGAAGGAAGACATCGAGGAAGCCAAGGATGTGGTGGAGTTCTTCCGCGAGATCAACATGGGCGCGACCGCGATCGGTACCGGTATCAACACCGATCCCGAGTACTCCAGCCTAGTTATCGAGGAGCTGTGCCACATCTCCGGTAAGGAGATGAAGCGGGCACACAACCTGATCGAAGCGACTTCTGATATGGGCGCGTTCGTGACCTTCAGCAGTGTACTGAAACGCAACGCGGTCAAATTATCTAAGATGTGTAATGACCTACGTTTGCTGTCCAGCGGCCCGCGTGCCGGCCTGCAGGAGATCAACCTGCCAGCGATGCAGCCGGGCAGTTCGATCATGCCGGGTAAAGTAAATCCGGTGATTCCGGAGATGGTGAACCAGGTAGCGTTCCAGGTGATCGGCAACGATATCGCTGTGACCATGGCGGCCGAAGCCGGTCAGCTGCAGCTGAACGTAATGGAGCCAGTGCTGGCTTTCAACGTGATGCAGTCGCTGCGCCTGCAGATCCGTGCGGTGAACACGCTGGCCGAGAAATGCATCAAAGGCATCACCGCGAACCGTGAGCACTGCCTCAACGTGGTGAACAACAGCATTGGCATCATCACGGCCCTGAACCCGTATATCGGCTACGAGAACGCAACCCGTATCGCCAAGAATGCGATTGAGAACAACCACAGCGTGCGCGACCTGATCCTGACCGAAGGCCTGCTCTCTATCGAGGAGCTGGACGACATTCTCAGCGTCGAAAATATGACCGCGCCACGCCGTATGCGTAAGAACGCAGTGAACAGTAATGCTGTCTGAACAGCTGTAAGGAGT
Organism: Phycisphaeraceae bacterium; assembly: GCA_965223655.1. GTDB lineage: Bacteria > Planctomycetota > Phycisphaerae > Phycisphaerales > Phycisphaeraceae > CBDCXC01. The sequence goes on along the minus strand of CBDCXC010000014.1, from coordinate 85,929 downwards.
ATAAAGATGACCACTCAGAACAAAGACTACTGGCTGAACAAACAGCAGAACATGCGCCTGCCTGCGCAGGCATTTATCAACGGTGAATTTACCGATGCCAGCGATGGCGGCACCTACGACACCATCAACCCAGCCACTGGTGAATTGCTGGTGGCGACCGCTGCTTGTACCGCGCAGGATGTGGATCGCGCCGTGGCGGCTGCCCGTACCAGCTTCGAATCCGGTGTTTGGGCCGATTAAGGCCCCGGCTGAGCGCAAGGCAGTGATGAAAAAACTGGCCGCGCTGATCATGGAACACCATGAAGAATTGGCGCTGATGGAGAGCCTCAACGTGGGCAAACCGGTGCAGGATGCGATGAACATCGATATTCCGGGCTCCGCGGGCTGCTTCGAATGGTACGCTGAGGCTGTGGATAAACTCTACGGTGAAGTGGCGCCGACCGACGGCAACAACGTGGCGACCATCACCCGCGAACCGATCGGTGTGGTTGCGGCGGTAGTACCCTGGAACTTCCCGCTGGATATCGCGGCCTGGAAACTGGGACCGGCACTGATCAGCGGTAACTCCGTGGTGCTGAAACCGGCAGAGCAGTCGCCGCTGACTGCGCTGAAGCTGGCTGAATTGGCAAAAGAAGCGGGGATCCCGGACGGCGTATTGAACGTGGTGACCGGTCACGGCCACATTGTGGGCAAGGCGCTGGGTCTGCACATGGATGTAGACTGCCTGGCATTCACCGGCTCTACCCAGGTGGGCAAGTTGTTCATGGGGTACTCGGCCGAATCCAACCTGAAACCGGTATGGCCGGAAACCGGCGGCAAGAGCCCGAACCTGATCTTCGCTGACTGTGACCTGGATGCAGCAGTTGAGCACGCGGCGATGGGTATCTTCTTCAACCAGGGCGAGGTCTGCTCGGCCAACTCCCGTATTCTGATCGAAGCCAGCATCAAGGATCAGTTTGTAGAGAAGTTTCTGGCCAAAGCCAAGTCCATGGTGGTGGGTGATCCACTGGATGCTGATACTCAAGTAGGCGCGTTGATCGATACCAACCACGCCTGCAGTGTGCGTAAGTTTATCGCCCAAGCTAATGAGGAAGGCGCGACCATGCTGACCGGCGGTGCCGGTGATGAATCCACCGCAGTCGTGGCGCCAACCATCTTCGATAACGTTTCACCCGGAGATGAGCATCGCCCGTGATGAGGTCTTTGGTCCGGTTGCGGCATTGATCACCTTTGAGGACGAAGCGGAAGCGATCAAGATCGCCAATGACTCCATCTACGGCCTGGCCGCGTCCCTGTGGACCACCAACCTGAACCGTGCACACCGCGTCTCCAGAAGCTGCGTGCCGGTACCGTGTCGGTGAACACCATGGATGCCCTGGATTTCAGCACCCCGTTTGGCGGTTACAAACAGTCCGGTTTTGGCGTGACCCTGTCCCTGCACGCCATCGACAAGTTTACCCAGCTGAAAACCACCTGGATCAAACTGGCCTGATCTGAAAACTCCGGCGGTGCAGCGCTGCCGGAGTTTTTTATGCCTGATATCGGGCTAGCTGTTTTGCTTTCCCTGTTCCTGATCCCTTCAAGGTTTCCCCCTGTTCTAACGTTCCCTTAACGGGAGGATGCCGGTGCAACCCGATCAGCCCGCTGAATCCGCGGCAGCACGTTGTTGGCGACCAGCGCCGTAATCACCAGCGCCATGCCGTAGATCTCCATCGGTTCGATCGCTTTGCCCTGCAGAGCCGCAATCACAAAAGCCGCGACCGGGATCATGTTCATAAACAGCAGGAGTTCAGGGCACCCATGCGTGCCACGCCGTTGGACCAGCAGGACACCGCCAACACTCCAGCGGCCAGGATCAGGTAACCGATCTCGAACAGCACCGGGGTGATTCGCTCCAGGGTGGGCAGGACGGAAACACCGATTAAGCTGGCCACTGTATTGGCGCACAAAATGGTGATCAGACCGGCCGAGCAGGACAAAGCGGTGTAGCGGCTGGAACTCCAGTCCGGCATTGGCTGATGCCCATGGAGAAGATCACCCAGCAGGTCACGCCGATGATGATCATCAGGTCACCCTTGATCGCCTGCAGTTGTAGCAGGTTGGCGATATCACCGCGAGAGATCACCAGGATCACACCCGCGATCGCCACCAGTGTGCAGAGCAGGGTGGCACCGTTGGGGCGCTTGCCCTGGGTGATCCAGCTGATCAGGGCGCTGATCAGGGGCATCAAAGAGGCGATCACCGCGCCGTGTTCGGCCGGGGCGTGCCTGAGGCCGTGGAACAGCAGAATACTGAAGCCACAGAAGCCGCAGGAGCCATACAGCCACAGGCGCAGGAATTGACCGTCGTAGCGGAATGCGGTTCGCCCTCCTTCAGCCACAGCATCAGGCAGAAGATCAGGGCGCCACAGCCGTAGCGGATGCTGGTCATCGAATACGGATCGAGATACTGCAGGGCAGTTTGCGATACGCCATACATACCACCCCAGGCGATGGCTGCAATTAGCAGGTTGCTGCTACCGATCAGGGAATTGCTGTTGGAGGTATCAATACTGTTCATGGCAGTCGCTCGACGAGGGATTAAATAAAACAGCATAAATTTTAGGCAGCCGCGCCGGGCTAGATAACCGGACAGCCTGCAATAACTTGTTCGGATTTTTGCAATATGTCGCTGAAAGCAGAGTACCTTCGCGCACTTATAGCCACCGACCGTAATGGCAGCCTGTCCGCTGCCGCAGGGGAGTTGGGGATAACCGTATCCCAGTGTCAGCTATGCCATCCGCCAGCTGGAAGACAATCTGGGCGAATGCCTGCTCAACCGGGATAACTACCGGGTCAGCCTGACCGAGGCGGGGCGGGTTGCGGTGGAACATGGGGCGGAGATCCTGCGCCTACAATCCCAGCCTGGAAGCAGAGGTGCATCACATCGCCAGCGGTTGGGAGCGGGAGCTGACCATCGCGTTCACCAACATGCTGCGCAGCGACGCGCTCTACGACTGGCTGGCGCAGTTCTATCAGCTGAACAGCGGTACGCGCGTGCGCATCATCCGCGAAGTGTACAGCGGCACCTGGACGCTTTGTACGACAAACGGGCTGATCTGGTGATCGGTGGCAGTCGGGCGGCCTCCCATGAAGTGGATGTGAGTTATGTGCCGATGGGGCGCCGTCAGCTCTACCTCGCCATGCATGCCAAACATACGCTGGCGGAATTGCCGGAACCGCTGAGTATGGAGCAGGTAGCTGTCCACCGTTTGGTAGATGCCGGGGACAGCAGCCGTTTGATTCGTAGAGCGGGCAGCGACGGCGTGTTTATCAGTCACGACCCAACTGACCGTCCCCGACCTGTTTGCCCAGAAAGAAGCGATCCTGAGCGGCATCGCCGTGGGATTCATACCGCTGCACCTGATCGAGGATGAGATCAACCAGGGTCGGTTGCTTGTCCGTGAGGTGGAGAACCGGGAATGCAGCGTCGAACTGTATGCCTGTTGGCGACGCTCCAGTCGGGGGCGGGCACTGACCTGGTTTACCGAACGTCTGCAGCAAAACGGCTATCGCCAGCAATTTATCTGAAGAATTAAAACACTACGGAAATACACATATGAACAAAAACGTGAGCTTTTGGGAGCTGGACACGCTCTCTCCCGCGCAACAGGAGCAGCTGTTGCAGCGCACCGAGGCCGACCTGAGTAGCTATATCGAGCAGGTGACACCAATCATCGAACAGGTGCGGTTGGGCGGGGATAACGCCCTGGCCGAATTTACCAACCGCTTTGACGGCTCTGACCTGACGTCGGGGCAACTGCGTGTGACCGAAGCCGAGTTCGACGTGGCTACGACACTGGTGGATGAGAAGACCCTGACCGCAATCCGCTTTGCGGCCGACAACATCCGTCGTTACCACGAAGCGCAGAAGCCAGGTGAGATGACCATGCAGGAGGTGCGCACAGGCAGCTTTGTTGGCGAGCGCTTCCTGCCGATTCCCTCGGTGGCGTGTTACGTGCCGCGTGGCAAGGGTTCCTTCCCGTCCGTCCTGCTGATGAATGCGATTCCGGCGCTGGTAGCCGGCGTGAAACGTACCATTGTACTGACGCCGCCGGGTGCTGACGGCAGCGTCGATGCGGCGACGCTGGTGGCGTGCCGCGAGATTGGTATCAGTGAAGTGTACAAGTGTGGTGGCGCCCAGGCAGTGGCGGCGGTGGCCTATGGCACTGAAAGCCTGCCCCGTTGCAGCAAAATTGTGGGGCCGGGAAGTCCATGGATGGTGGCGGCAAAACAGCTGCTGGCTGCACGCATCGACCCCGGTATCCCAGCCGGTCCTTCCGAGTCCATCGTCTTTGCCGACGATAGTGTGGACGGCGCGCTGGCCGCGCTGGACCTGCTGATCGAAGCGGAGCACGGGCCGGATTCCTCTGCTTATCTGGTGACGACCTCGCGTGAAGTGGCCGAGCAGGCGATTGCCGCTTTACCGGAGCACTGGCCAATATGAGTGAACTGCGTGTGGAGTACTCTGCCACCGTACTGTGCGGGCCGATGGGAGGTATTGTGCTGGCCTCTGATATGGATCAGGCGTTCGACTTTATTAATGCTTACGCACCGGAGCACCTGCAGATTCTCTCCCGTGATCCGTGGCAGTTCCTAGGGCGTATCGAAAACGCCGGTGAGGTACTGCTGGGCCAGCACTCACCAAGCACCCTGGGCAACTTTGTGCTGGGCTGCAATGCTGTACTGCCAACCTCTGGCGCGGCGGCAACTGTCTCGCCGCTGGGTGTGATGGATTTTATGAAGTTTATGTCCGTGGCTTATGTGACCGAATCCGGTTATCAGGAGATGGCGGAGCAGGCGCAGGTACTGGCGACCTACGAAGGTTTTGACGGCCACGCCAATGCAGTATCGGAGCTACGCCAGAAATACCTGTAGTGATTCGCTGAATACATAATCGCTCACAGCCATAAAAAGCCGGTCCTCCATTCACAAAGAGGACCGGCTTTTTACTTTAGCCATAACGCCCCGAAGGGGAGGGGCGGATGATCAGAAGGTGCGGGAGACGCTGAATACGACGGTGTTGTCGTCCAGATCGGCAGTCTTGCTGCCATTTACGTCGTTGAACAGGTACGCCACGGAAAGATCCAGGCCCGCCGCGCTGCCAGAGATGCCTATGGAGTAGTCAGCGTATTCGGCATCCAGGTCTTCGTAATATTCACCAAAAGTGTAACCGGCGTGGAGATCCAGGCTTACCGCTTCGGTGATGCCGGTGGAGTAATCCAGCGCTACGTAGTGGTAGTCCTGGTCGCTGTTGATGTAGTCCGGTGCGTAAGCGTACAGAGCCGTGAAGTTCTTGTAGGACAGACGCAGATCCAGCTCAAAGAAGTCGATGTCGGTGCCGTCGGTGTAACCGTGGTACTGGAAGTAATACAGCGTCGCGTCGTAACCAACGTTTTCAGTCAGGTCGCCGTATTTACCCACGTAGTAGTCGACTTCCAGGTTGGCGTTGTCGCTGTCGCCGAAATTGACGTTACTGCCCCAGATACCGGTGTACACACCGTTGTCGAAGCCAACGTCGATGCTGGCTTGGACCGCTGGATCACCTGAGGTCTGGGATACACCGCGGAAACGGTAGTCGTTGGTCATGGTCACGCTGCTGGAGACTTCAGCAGCCTGGGCAGATACGGATGCGGCAAGCAATACAGCTGGAGCTAACCAGGATGGTTTCATCTTCTGTTCCTTATTATTTTTGTGTGTCTTCACCGACGTGAAGGATTAATGGAGGGCCGAATATAGTGCTTAAATTGCCCTGTTCAGCGGAGAACTGAAGAGTGAATATATAGACCTAAAAGAGGGGGTTAAAATATTTAATAGTGATGGTTTGGATATAAAAATTTAATGCATCAAAAATATAGTTATATTTGTGGTTTTGTTGTTCTTTGGATTTGATTTGGATAGCAAAAATATATTCTAAGTATTAATAAAAGGTATTCGGGTTTTCTTTTTTTATATAGTTTCATGCTCTATAAAAAGCGGGTGCTAATTAAATCGATTGCTTCAGTCCCGCCAAAGGGCTGCGGCTGGATGTCCTGCGCGTATACCCAATGCAAGGTATTGAGCCGCGATTCCCGTCGTCGCCATACTGCAGCACTACCTCAACCAACCATGAAGTCTTTTAGCTTCTCCTGCACGGAAGCGTTAAAAAGTAGGTTAATCATGCTATCTGTTCGTACCCGAACTATCCGTTTCAAGCTACTTTCCACCATCATCGTGGCCTTTATCTTCCTGTTTTCCATGCTCAGTGGCAGCCTGTATCTGGGGTTAAACGGGATGAAATCCGATCTGGTTACTCAGACTCAGGAGGGGATCGAAACTGAGATACTGGGCCGTTTGGATGCCGAAGCAGGGAAGTTAAGCAACCGTATCGCAGGTTATATCAACAGTGCATTCCAGGTGCCGATGACCCTGTCGAAACAACTGGCCGATTCGGCTGTGGATAACCAGGCCCCTTTAAACCGTCAGCAGGTAAATGCGCTGGTGGCGTCCACACTGAACAGTCAGCCGGGGATCAGTGCGCTTTATGCCCAGTTCGAGCCCAATGGTTATGACCAACAGGACACACAGCATCAAGGCAGTGATGCGATCTACACGGTGAAAGAGACTGGCTCGCTGGAGATCTACTGGGTACGTAACTCTCCCACCGAGATTGAGCAAAGCCCGATCACCGACAGCAGTGAGAAGTACGCCGCAGGCCTGGACGAGTTCGGCAACCGGGAAGCGGAGTGGTACCTCTGCTCCAAAGATAGCCGCCATCCCTGTGTACTGGACCCGTACTTGTACGAGATCAGCCCCGGCAATGCCGAGCTGATGACCAGCCTGACCGCACCGGTGCTGGTGGGTGGGCAGTTTGCCGGACTGGTGGGGGTGGATGTGAACCTTCCGCTCTTCCAGCAACTGACCGAGCAGGTGAGCCAGGAGTTGTACAACGGCGAGAGTAAGGTCACCCTGCTGAGCCAGAAGGGACTAATTGTGGCATCGAGCCACTACAAGAATAAGTTAGCGCGCCCCTTCCGTGAGGCACATGCGAATCTGCCCGCCAATATCCTCTCGTTGCACGACCGCGTCAATTCCATCCAACTGCATAATGGTACCTACTACGTGGGTTACAAAGTGAAGATTGACGCAGTTGATAGTGAGTGGTCACTTCTGGTTGAGTTGCCGCAAACGGTTGTGCAAGCCAGTGCCAATCAGGTGGTGGCTACAATCGACCAGCGGGTAGTGGAGATCCTCAGCTCCCAGATTATCCAGATCCTGATTATCTCAGTGGTGGTGATCATCTGGCTGCTGATCCTGTCCGCTTCGGTGGTGAAACCGATCAAGGAACTGGATGGACGGGTGCATAACCTGGCCAGCGCCGAAGGTGACCTGACCCAGACGCTGGAGATCAATACCCATGCGGAGCTGATCTCCCTGAGTGGCGGCTTTAACCACTTTATCCACAAGCTGCGCAACATGGTCACCCAGCTGAAGCAGGTGGGTGAAGGTGCCAAGGAGTGCGCGCTGAAAGGGCGGGAGATCAACGACCTCTCGCTGCAGGCCACCCAGGATCAGCAAAAAGAGATCGCCAGTGTGGTGGTGGCGACAAACGAGATGTCTGCCACAGCATCGGAAGTTTCCAAGCTGGCGGTGGATGTGGCGGATAACGCGCAACGGGCCAGCAGCTCGGTGCAACACGCCCAGCAAACCCTGCACAGCTCGGTGAGCGAAGTGGAACAGCTGTCGGCGGAGATGGATTCTGCCAACCGATCCATTCAGGAGGTAGAGAACCGTACCGAGGATATCTATCGCATCCTCGAGGTGATCAAGGCGATTGCCGAGCAGACCAACCTGTTGGCACTGAACGCCGCGATCGAAGCGGCCCGTGCGGGCGACAAAGGGCGTGGTTTTGCCGTGGTGGCCGATGAGGTGCGCAGTCTGGCCTCCAAGACCCAGGACAGCACGGAAGAGATCAATCAGATGATCCAGGCGCTGAAGAACGGTGTGACGGCAGCAGTGTCGGTGATCGATAAGAGTTCGCAACGTGCTCAGGGGACGAGGGAAAACACGCTGAAAAGCTATGACCTGCTGTCAGCCGTGGGCAATGAAGTGAGCTCGATTGCTGAGCATATCACCCAGGTGGCGGCTGCGTCTGAGGAGCAGTGTGCGGTGAGTGAGGAGATCAGCAAGAATCTGACGATTATCGGTGATGCCACCGAGTCGCTGGCGGAGCTGGTGAGCCAGAGCAATGAGGCGAGTGGGTTATTGGAGGGGGAGATTTTGCAATTGGATGAGCAGTTGGCTTCATTGAAGACCTGATCGGTCGTTTCCAAATAATCGCCCTTAAAAGGGCGAGATAAGGGGAGTAGCTGAACTCCCCTTGGGTTGATGCCTGTGTGGGTAAAGGATTTTGTAGGGCAGCCTTTAGGCTGCCGGCAGGCTGAAGCCTGCCCTACAGGTCATAATGTTCGTGCCTTTTCGATTAATTGCTTCTACTGGGTAGGTTGGGTCGAGCCGTAGGCGACACCCAACGAATAAGCATGTGGAGTAACGTCTTGTTGGGTGTCGCTTTGCTCGACCCAACCTACGAGATCGGTGGAATCACCCAACCCGCGACCCAATCTTCACCGTTGCCTCATACCTCACCACTTCACCGTTCTCTTTAAAATCCCAGGAATCCACCACCTCATACCAGTTAATTGCATCTAGGGTCACATTCGCTCGCGTCATCGCATGACGAACCGCATCACGACTGCTGATAATGGATGAGCCAATAATGATCGTCTCTTTAAATACCGGATCAGACATGGTTTATCTCCTGAGAAAATATTTAAGCGGTAAAGTTATAAATATCCGTAGAAAAAAGTAGGCTTAATAAAAAGGAAGGAATTAAAAAAATAAAAAACGAGGAGGGTGATTGGTCCCTCCTCAAAGGCACAGTAAATATACGGTCTGAACAGGGGTGACCTTTATTCAGAAACACTGTGGGGTTGACTTATTAACCTGCAAATAAGCCATCAACGGAAAAGGACCACCGGCGTTTGCCGGTGGTGGAGTAGTGCTACGAGCAAATAGTGCTTATAGGAAACCGTCGCGTTTCAGGTCTTCCATGGTGGCTTCGATACTTTCACGCAGCGTCGCAACCAGGAAGTCGATGTTTTCCTTGCTCAGGGTCAGTGGCGGAGACAGTACGTTCATGTGTGCCAGTGGACGTACGATCAGGCCACGTGCCTGACAGTGATCGGCGATGCGGTTACCCACTTTTGCATCCGGATCAATCAGCTCTTTGGTCGCTTTGTTGGCCACGTTTTCGATACACATCATGTACTTACGACCGCGGACATCACCCACAATTGGCAGGTCTATCAGGGTCTTCACCTGTTCTTCGAAGTAGGCACCCAGGTCTTTGACCAGACCGCAGAGGTTTTCGCGCTCCATGATCTCGATGTTGGTCACACCGGCAGCACAGCTCACCGGGTGGCCGGAATAGGTGAAGCCGTGGGTGAAGATTGCGCCGTCCGCCTGAGGTTTGCTGATCACCTCGTAGATGTCGTCAGACAGGATGGTTGCACCCAAAGGCAGGTAACCGGAGGTCAGGCCTTTTGCACAGGTGATGATGTCCGGCACGATGCCGAATTCGTCTTCGGATGCGAACATGTGACCCAGACGACCGAATGCGGTTACTACTTCGTCGGATACGTACAGCACGCCGTACTTGCGACATACATCCAGGGTTTTCTTGTGGTAACCCTCTGGTGGCACAATTACACCGCCTGCGCCCATGATTGGCTTGGCGAAGAAGGCGGCCACGTTGTCCGGGCCCAGCTCCAGGATCTTGTCTTCCAGCTCCTGAACCTTCTCGTTACAGAAATCTTCCAGGCTCTGCTCTTCCGGACGACGGTATGGGTTCGGGCAGGAGATGTGGTGTACCAGCTGCTCGTCGATATCAAAGCCGATGTGGTCAAACTTCACACCGGTGATGGACATCGCCATGTAGGTACTGCCGTGGTAACCGTCGATACGGGAGATGATCTTCTTCTTGCTCTTCTTACCCAGCTGGTTGAAGTAGAAGTGGATGATACGTACTGCGGTATCGTTGGCGACGGAACCGCCGCAACCGTAGAACACGTGGTTCAGGTTGCCCGGTGCCAGCTCGGCCAGCTTTGCTGCCAGCTGCGCAGCTGGAACTGTGGTGTGGTGACCGAAGCAGGAGTAATAAGGGATCTGTCGAATTTGATCAGCGATCGCCTGGGCCATCTCTTCGCGGGCGTAACCGATGTTTACACACCAGAGGCCACCAATGCCGTCCAGGTATTTGCGTCCTTCACCATCTTGAACATGAACATTGTCGCTGTCGGCCAATACCATAGAGCCGGTTTCTTTGAAGGTAGAGAAGTCGGTCCAAGGGTGGATGTAGTGGTCTTTGTCCTGCTGCCACACTTGTTTCATATCGATGTTTTTATTGTCGGACATTTTCGAGATTGCTCCTCATTTGTGATTCTTTATATGCCGAGTCGCCTAAGTTTTTAGGTTAGGCTTTTGCTTAGCATTGATAAAATATTAATTTTTGTTTCTCTGTATCAGAAAAAGCTATCCAGTACCCGTGGCATTAAAAAATCCTTAGCAGCTGTCCCTAAGTATAGAAACGGGCTCACTGCTGTGGCTGCCAATACCTGCATCTGTGCAGTACGGGAATAAGAAAGAGAAAGGGCCGGCAGCGTGCGCTACCAGCCCGGAGACCTGCCCGCGTGCCAGGGGAGCGGCACACGAACGGGTAAGGGAACGTAAAGGTGTTTATTCCGCGTCCAGGGCCTTTTCGATTGGCTCTGGGGTGAAGAGATTTTTCTTCATCACGAATTTCACCCAGATAACACCAATCACGGACACGATACCCAGTACCACACCGGCGGCACCAAAGATCTGGTTGCTCAGCTCGGGTGCGGGCGAGGCGTAGATCACCGCGTAGATCATGCCGGCAATACCCAGGATCTGAGGCAGCGGGTAGAACGGTGTCTTGTACGGACGTTTGATGTCCGGGTAACGCTTACGCAGGGCGATCACGTTCACGTGAGTGATGATGTACGCCAGCAGCCATGCAATCGCTGCGGAGATCAGCAGCAGACCGATCGCATCCGGGTTGTCACCCATAATCACCATTGGCAGACCGGTAATCGCTGCGGTAAACAGCACGGCAACCCAAGGGGTTTTGGTGGTTTTGGTCAGCTGTTTCAGCTGCGGGAACGCCTGACCGTTCTGCGCCATACCGTAGAGCATACGCGGGATCGCCGCCAGGGAGGTGTTCACGGTGGAACAGGTTGCAGTTACGGCTGCGATCGCCAGGAAGGTCAGACCCACATCACCAAAGACCGCTTTGGCAAAGTCGTAATGTGGCAGGGCAGAACCGGCCAGGTCATCCGCCGGGATGTAAAGCAACGCGCCCAGGCAGTAGATCGCGATGGTGACAAAGATCACGGTCACACCAATGATCATGGAACGTGGGATGTTTCGTTCTGGGTTCTTGGATTCTTCCACCAATGGGCAGACAAACTCTGCTCCTACGTAACCCCAGATGGCCAGCGCAACCAGAGTGATCACTTCAGCACCCAACGGGTTCCAGGTGGAGGTCAGATCGATACCTTCCGGATGTGGGTTTGCCACACCGCCGACAGCACTCAGGCCGAGGATCAGCAGAACGACAACCATGATGAACGCCAGTGCCGACTGCAGCTTGGCGAAGACATCGATACCCATCAGGTTAAGACCGGTAAAGAGTGCCAGCAGGCCAAAGCCCACGGTGTATTTCGGGAAGGCACCCGGATAGATCTTGTCGATGATGAAGTCGACCAGCAGCAGTTCTGCGGACAGGGCAAACATGGCTACCACAACGTAACCGGAGAACACCGCCAGGATGGCCGGGAAGTGGCCGATGGCGACTTCGGTGTAGCTACTCAGACTACCCGCACGCGGGATCATCAGGGAGAGCTCGGAAAAGGAGTACACATAGGTCAGGGCCAGCAGATAACCGATGGCGAGTGGGATTATAAAGCCCAGTCCGGCGATGCCGGCACCCTGCAGCATAAGAACCATTACACCCTGGGATACGACCAGGCCAACAGCCACCGCCAGCAGGGAACCCAGGCCCAGCACACGGCTGAAGCCTGTCTTCTGGCTGGTCTGGCTGCCAGCCATATCGGCGCTGGGGGCGAGAGTTGTGTTGTCAGACATTTTCTTCTCCTGAATTCGTTTTTTATATTTTTGCTATCAGGTTGTTCTAAGTATGAGTCACGGGTGATAACTCGGGGGGATTTCTGTTAGTTCTCCTCCTCTGGCGGTCAGGCGCTGAGTTCGTTGATCAGGCGCCCGATAAAGGATTCGCACAGTGCTAATTGTTGTTCGTGGATAAACTCGTCCGGCTTGTGACCCTGGTCCATGCTGCCGGGGCCGCACACAACGGTCGGGATACCAAGTACTTTGCTGAACAGACCACCTTCGGTACCGAAGTTAACGGTGGTGGTTGTGTCGGCCTCTGCCAGTTTTTGCACAAAGGCCACGACCTCAGCGTCGTCAGCGGTTCTGAGGCCGGGGTATTCGGTGGTGATCTCTACGTTGATATCGCAGTCAGTGCTGGTGATATGCATCTCGCGGATCAGCTTGTCGATGTACACCTGGAACTGCGCCAGCAGATCGCGTGGATCTTCGGCGGCGATGTTGCGGATCTCGAACAGGAATTCGCAGTGGTTCGGTACGATGTTGAGCGCGGTACCACCGTTGACCGTGCCGGTGTGCACGGTGCTGTAAGGGATCTCGTAACCCTCTTCGAACGGGCCGTACTGACGTTTTTCCTGGGCCAGGTTTTCCAGCCATGTGATCAGGCGGGCGGCGTAGTTCACCGCGTTAACACCCTGTGGTGCGAGACCGGAGTGACACTCCTTACCTTTTACCGTTACGCGCGCTGCCAGCTTGCCTTTGTGGGCGGTCACCACGTTCATGGAGGTAGGTTCACCGATAATGCAGATCGCCGGCTTCAGCGGGTGGCCCTTGAGGGTATCGATCAGACGACGCACGCCCACACAACCGATCTCTTCGTCGTAGGAAAACGCCAGATGGATCGGGGTATGCAGTGGCTGCTTCACCATCTCGGGTACCGCCGCCAGCACCGCTGCAATAAAGCCTTTCATATCGGTGGTGCCACGGCCGTAAAGGCGGCCGTCTTCGCGGGTCAGCAGATAGGGTTCTTTGGTCCAGTTCTGGCCGGTGACCGGCACGGTGTCGGTATGGCCGGACAGCATCACGCCCGCCTTGTCCTGCGGACCGATGGTGGCGTAGAGGTTGGCCTTGCTGTCCTGTTCGTCATACACCAGGGTGCTGGCAACGCCATGTGCCTCCAGGTATTGCTGAACATAAGCCATCAGCTCCAGGTTGGAGTTGCAGCTGGTGGTATCAAAGCTGATCAGCTTTTCGAGGATTTCAATTGTCAGCGACTGGGCCATATCTACTCCTGCGTATTAATCGTCTAATCCCTGTAGCAAGGCGCCCTCCCTGGCCGTGCTTGTTGATCCTGTACAGATGTCTGAGATGAGAGCCTGACCGGTTGCGCCGTGAACAACGTCGGTCAGTTGAGGGGTACAGAAATTGATCAAAATCAATTGTTCATCTGTTCCCTGAGGATAGGCGGAGCGGGAGTATCATTAAAATATTATTAATTTTTGAAGAAGATAAGAAAAAGCTATCCAGTGCGGCTAGGCATAAAAAAGCCCGCATTGGGAAGCGGGCTTTTTGGGTGTTAGTTATTCGTCGCCGGGCACACCAAAGGATTCGGCATTAGAGGGATCTTTGGCACGGGTGATATAGGCCTGCATCTGGGGTGCGTAGTTTTGCCATACCATGCGCAGCTCGTGAATCGGTGCGATATGCCAATCCACGCGCAGATCCACCACCGGCCAGTCCGGCGCCGCTGCAACCAGCAGGCCCGCAGAATGTACGGGCCCCAGCTCACCACCGGCGGCCAGTCCGGCTTCCAGCGCACTGAGCAGGCGTTCGGCCAGGTGACCGCTGCTGTTCTCGAAGTTGTCGATCATCGCCTGGGGTACACCGGTGTTTTCCAGCAGGTTACCCATGGCGATGCAGTTCTGGCCTTGGGCGGTAGAGAAGATCCCCAAGGCCTGTTCACCACTGAAGGTGGTGCCTTCGCCGGCAGCATTCAGTACGCCCAACTGGCGCCACTGCACATCGCTGTCGGTTTCGGCCAAGTGCGGCCATCACCTGCTGGGGGGACTGGCCTTCCTGCAGCAGATCCAGTGCCAGCGGTCCCAGATCCGGGTTGGTGATGTTCTGGGTCAGTGCGACGCCGGTGCCACGGCGTACGAAGGCGCAACGGCTGGCGACACAGATGCTGGAGGAGGTGATGGCACAACCGACCATGCCGGTATCCGGGCAGATGCCCGCAACGGAGAAGGTCATGGTTTAGGCCTCTTCGTCTGGCTTTTTGTTATCACGGCGATTACAGCAATCACGTCGATCTCCATTAGCCATTCCGGCTGGGCCAGCGCCTGTACAACCAGGCCGGTAGAGATCGGAAACACACCTTTCATCCACTTTCCGGTTTCACTGTATACCGCTTCACGGAAACGGGGATCAGTGATGTAGGTGGTGGTTTTAAACGATGTGACTCATATCGGAGCCGGCTTCTTCCAGCAACTGCTTTGACGTTTTTTCATCGCCTGTTCGGTCTGCGCGCGTGGATCACCCAGGCCAACCAGGTTGCCGTCGAAATCGGTACCCACCTGGCCACGAACATAAACGGTGTTACCGGCGCGTACCGCCTGGCAGAGATCGTTATCCAAGGTCTGGTTTGGATAGGTCTCTTTGGTGTTAAACATGCGGATGCGAGTATGCGTAGGCATTAACTGACTCCCAAAATGCTGACGTATGCGTCTTTCTGAAAAAGGAGATAGGCCCGCAGGCCTATCTTGTTACTGACGTGTTACAGCGTCTCTTGCTTACAGCTGAGACGGGTCGCGGTACTCCAGGTATTTACGCTGGGTCGCGATGTGGTCAGCGATGTGTTTTGCGTCGTGCCATACACCCCAGATGAAGGTGGAGCCGCGACGGGACAGCCAAGGCAGGCCAACGAAGTACACACCCGGTTCGGTGGATACACCACGTTGATGGGCTGGTTTGCCGTCTGCATCGAACGCATCCACGTTCAGCCAGCTGTAATCAACCTTGAAGCCGGTTGCCCAGACGATGGAGGTGATACCCGCTTCAGCCAGATCCAGTTCCAGGATCGGGTTAGTCATGCAGTCCGGGTCCGCCAGCATGTTACGGGCTTCCGGTTCTTCCGGCAGGTCCAGACCGTTACGCTCGATGTAGGCATCCGCAGCATCCAGCAGGTCCAGGTAGTTCTTATCGCCACGGGCCACGTTTTCAACCAGGTCAGATTTGAAGGACACTTTGCCATCGGCAAAGGCTTCGGTCAGACCCACCAGGGTGATGCCCTGATGCGCCAGGGCGCGGAAATCTACAGTACCGTTGCCGCCGTGAGCGCCGGTTACGGCGATGGTCACGTGTTCGGTGCCCGGTTTCATCGCCGCAGCATCCCACTCGCCCAGTACACCCAACCACCAAACGAAGTCGCGGTTACGGTAGGAGCGTGGTGGTCGGTCGTGGGCACCGACGGACAGGTAAACGTTCTTGCCCGCACGCTGCAGTTCATCGGCGATCTGTACACCGGAGGAACCGGCACCGACTACCAGTACACCACCTTCCGGCAGCTGTTCAGGGTTGCGGTACTCCGCAGAGTGGATCTGAGTAATGCGCTCATCCTGTGGTGCGATTGGTGGGATAACCGGTTTCTGGAACGGACCGGTTGCGGCTACCACTCGATTCGCTTCGATCACGCCTTCAGAGGTTTCGATGGTGAAACCCGGGCGGTCGGTGTTGCGCTCTACTTTCTTCACTGCCACACCGGTACGGATTGGCATGTTGAATTTCTCGGCGTACGCGACGAAGTAGTCCGCTACTTTCTCTTTAGGCACAAACTCGTCAGCGCCGAATTCTTCGAACTCCAGACCCGGGAAGCGGTCGTGCCAGGCTGGACCGTTGGCAACCAGTGAGTCCCAACGTTCTGAACGCCAGCGTTCAGCGATACGGTTGCGCTCTAGTACCAGGTGAGGCACACCCAGTTTGCTCAGGTGTTCACTCATGGCCACACCCGCCTGACCGGCGCCAACAATAAGCGTATCAATTTCGATTTTTTCAACTGTCATGTCTGAGTCCTACTTTTTTGTTATTCAGTCGTTCAACGGGGTGATGGTTCAGAGGTGTCAGGCGCGTTGCTGGGCGTCCTGTAAGTGATGCACTAAACCCATCTGCGAAGGATCAACTAACCAGGACTCCACAGGCTCAGGCCTTCTAGTGGGAGTCACGACAGTGGTCATAACAGTCTCCTCCGATGCCCATTCAGGTTATGAGGAAATGCTGTATCGTTAAAATATTATTAAACTTACAAATGGATCAAAAAAAGTTATGTAGAGCTGCAGCCGTTGTAAATCGTGCCCTCAAGCGTGAGCGATGGAAAAACAGGGCTGTATTTGGGTGGGGTTTTCCGTGAATTTGGTTGGAATAAATTAGTGATCCGACGGTCTACTGACAGCTGCCGTGTGGCATGACAAATTGAATCGGATGGTATGGATAGACAACATGATAAGCGCACTGAAACGACGTCTGCTCTCCCCCGCGTGGTGGTTCTCCCAGCTGAAAACTGTGCTGATCATGGTTGTGATCGTGTCGGCGGTGGCGTTTTATCAACAGCGCAATATGGTTTCGGGAGTTGCACCGGCGCTGGTGTTGAATACGTTGGAGGGCAAGACCTACAACCTGAAGGATGAGCTGACGAAAGGGCCGCTGCTGGTGTACTTCTGGGGCAGTTGGTGTGGTATCTGCAGTCTGACATCCCCTGCGGTGCACGATATTGCAAAGGACAGCAACGTACTGACGATTGCGCTGGCCTCGGGGAGTGACGCCGAGGTGCAGCAGTACATGGACCAAAATGGCTATCAATTTACCACCCTGAACGATGATAACGGGCTGATCAGTCAACAGTGGGGTGTGACTATTACGCCGAGCCTGTTCTATCTGAACACCGAGGGTGAGATTACACAGGTGAGCGCCGGATTGAGCAGTGAGTGGGGGATGCGCTTCAAACTCTGGCTTGTTGATTTGATGTAGGTGGGCGTGAACAGTGCCATTTAGATAAGTAATATCGATTGGTATATGCCATATGAATTCTTTATGCCGCTCACAGCGAAAGTCAGTTAACAGTTAATCAGGAAATATTGAGGCCCCGAAAAAGTAGGGGCCTCATAAGTTGACGCGAGCTTATGTTGAGGAGTTAACGACGAACAATAAAGTCTTTTTCTATAAGTTCTGCTTCACCATCAACGACTTTTGCGTAAGTCGTTTTTGCGTTCACACGAACTACTCTGACTTTAGCTATATGCTCTTCCAGTTGGCCTAAGGACTCTTTGGTGTAAGGATCAATCATCTCTTCTCCGATCATGAATACATCCAAAACATCGCCTTTGCGGAGTGTTTTACCGCCCTGGTTGAGGACTATTGTAGATCCTTTCACCGCAACGACTCGCATCGGATAGATGTTGGAAAGCGCCTTTTGTGCAAGGTCGTTCGCCAAGAACTGCGTAATTCCTGCTTGGCTTGAGCCAAATTGTCTCAGCATGCCTCGAATCTGTTTGTCGGAGAATTTGATTCGAATACTGTCTGACCATTTCACTTGGCGCGTAGCAGCGAGAATGATCTTGTAATCCAGCTGAGCAGAGCCGGAGTAGCTCGTATTTGTTTCTCCGGTAAGCTCTAACGTCTTAGTGTGTTTGCGGCTTTTCACATTGGATAAGCGGCCAACTACAAGGTAATCCACACCTAAAACATTGCCTAGTTTGGCGCGTTCTTGCAGGCTTGCATCGTTGCTGGTCCAAATCTCTTTTTCTGCAGCAAACTCCTCCCCGAATTCACGATCTAGGACGGCTACGCGACGGGATTGGGTGAACTGGTCAATGAGTTTATTACGCAGTTCCTGCTCGACTTTGTAGGAAGGAACTCGATCCCCCAGCAGCGAAAAGCTTCTTTTTTCAAGATGGAACGGCATGATTGCCAGTTTGCGTCTGGCATCACTTGGTAAACCAGGCTTTTCATACTTGGATACGTACACCGTCATGTCAGCTACATAGCTGAGATCATCTTGTTTGTTCAGGGAATGAACATCATATCGAGACACAATTCCTTGTGTAGCAAGCGTCAAAGTGCCTGTTTGATTGATAGCCATAGCAGCAGAACTTTGGTCACCGCTATTGTCACTCACTGAGACACGTGCAGAGAGGGAACTGAGCATCTCTTTACTGGAGACAGATACCCCTTTTAGTTGACGTATGGCTTGCACCAATCCATCAGCAATCGCACGCTTCTGGTCTGCACCATATCCACTAACGTTAACTGCCTGTTCTGCTGCGGCGCTTAGGCCGCAGTAGAACGAGAGCAGGATTCCCAAATAACGAATCCATCTCTTCATCAATCAAACTCCTTTTAGAAATCGTCTGCACTCATGCGATCAGCACTGCTGCTGGTACCAGCTGTAACGCTAACGGGTTTACGTGAGGTTTGCTTTTCAGGTGATGATTGTTTCGGCTTGAAATTTTTGAGTGCGCTCGCTGTCTGCTCTAGCTGAGGATGCCAAATATAAACAACGCCATTAATTTCATGCCCATGTACAGGGTGCTTGGCGGTCCAGCGGAATAGTTCCTTTGTTCCAGGTAGATTACTTACCTTACCTTGAGCTGTGATTTCTCGATCTATTGCTCTGATAAAATCGATCGAAGACTCTTCGGTGTTTGTTAACACCATCAGCTTCTTTTCGTGCGATGCCAACAGTAGAGCGTTTGGCTTTCTGCTCTGTGGTCTCGTTAGAGGAGGCTGTTGACTTAAAGAGGTAGGCGAAGTTTGCATATGCCTGGCCCTTTGCTGCAGCGTAAGAGACATCACGGTTATCAGCTCGTGTTTGATAATCACTGCCCCGATATGGGTTGCTGGACTGTCCGAAAGAGACTAATACCGGATAACCCTTTTCGTCATAAAGACGACGAATACCAAACTCGTCCAGTAATGCTCTTTTGTCAGTGCGTAGTTGCGAGACGATGCTCTCTACGGAGGCACGTTTAGGCTTTGGAGCGATATCGCCTTTACTGTTAATTACGTCTTCAACGAACTGGCGGAATCGAGGGGAAGCCACAATGGCAACTGCTACCACATGATTTCCCTGGCTGTCGTAGGCTTCAAACGTTTTGACTGGTATTACACCGGTAATACTCTGTCGTGCTTTTGAAATGGTGCGTTCAGAAACCGAGCGCTCAAACATTACAGCACGTTTTTCAGGAGGTGCCGCATTGAATTCGCTTGGATCAATGCCCAGCTCTTCAAGCTTTTGGTCCAGAACACCGCCCGCGTATGCTACCGCTTTGTTCAGGACCTCCATCATCTTACTGCTGCTTCGAAGCTCTTCTGCAGTAAAATTGGGCATCTGGGTTTTATCGTCAAAAAGCTTCTGAACCGATTCTGAGCGTATTGATACGCCTAGAGATTCGACGTATTTAGCTTGCGCTTTCATCAAAGCTTCTTTATAGGCCATAACCCGGAAGTTGCCCCATTCGCGGTTTTCCGGTTTAGCCATTACGGTCGCTATTGCAGTGGTGTAATAAAGCTCTCCTCGATCGGCTCGTTGACGAAATTTACTGCCAATGCCATTTGTTTCGAACTCTTCAATCAACGCCTCAACTTTAAGACCAGGGTCTTCAATTTCAGGCTGCGCTGCTTGTGCAATCTCCATTGAAGTTTGTACATCTGCTT
Source organism: Phycisphaeraceae bacterium (assembly GCA_965223655.1). Taxonomy (GTDB): domain Bacteria; phylum Planctomycetota; class Phycisphaerae; order Phycisphaerales; family Phycisphaeraceae; genus CBDCXC01. The sequence goes on along the minus strand of CBDCXC010000014.1, from coordinate 65,998 downwards.
GAGTTTCATTTTGTGCAAATGCGGTAAAAGATTGAGTGCTGGCAATAGACGAGATAAGCAGTGCTAGTGCACATTTTTTCATGTTAGGCATGTTTTACATCCTTACCAAGACACGGTCTTAGAACCTGTAACTTTGCGAATTGGTGTTTCACCTTCCCAAATTGCGAGACCGTCACTTAGATCTGTAAGTGTCAGGTGGAAGTAGTACTCGATAAGCTGTGCGTCAGACTCAAGTCGGTTGTTTCGCTGAATGATTTTGCCAGATAGACTAAGATTTGGGGCTGTAAAGCGCTGTTTTACAACCGTAGCTTGGTTAACCTTTTTCGATTGAGAAAGCTGAGCGTACTTATTGTTCATTGCGTCTTCCGCGCCATTCAAGCCAATAGCTGTTGTTGTCTTCACTTTGCCACTACGTAGTAGTTCAACACGGATCTTCTTTACTAGCTGATCTGTATCGATGCGTTGCATCGTGTCATTAAGAATGGAAGAAACAACCAGGATATTCTTCTTACCATCCGGGCGATCCACTGCACCAGAAAGTAACATTGACTGAACAGCATCTCCGGCGGCCTGTTCGAAGTCAGTATTAGTCAGGCCAGTTGTTGTAGGAACTTCGTTAACGCCTGGTTTGATTAGTTGTGTTTGTGGTGCACATGCAGAGGTCAGAGCAACCACAGTAGACAAGCTAACGACTTTCAGCAGGTTTTTAACTTTCTTCGTATCCATTACTTTTCATTTCCTTGTGAGAGAGTTTGTGCTGATTGGCTGTGGTCATAAATTCGAATCCGATAATCGACCGCAGCAGGACTTGATGAGACTAAATTCAGTTCAAATGCCTCATTGGGAGGTAAGATTGTGTATTGCCAGCGTGATGGTAGGCTCGCTATCTCAAACCCGTTGTTGTCTAACCAAATAAACCGATATCGGATTTGTTGGGCTTGAGTGCTGGTATTGAACCCATTAACTCCTGCGCGGAGAAGGTTAGATGATACGTAACCTTGTTTAGCTGTACTTATTTGAAGGTATTGACTGGCGTGCGGGCCTATTTCTAACCGAGAAGAGTCTTCTGGCTTTACTGCTGGTGTTTGGCAGCCCCATAGTGCAGCTGTCCAAGCGACTATTAGTAGTGGTTTCATGTACTTCATGAAACATCTCCCTGTTTATGAAGTTTTTATGCGTCAAATCCAACGACTTTGTAGATTGGGGTGCTGGTCGGTGTTGTCGCTTTTACGAAAATTACTGAAAAATGTGTGTCTGGAAGCTGGACTGTAATCGGGGTTGCCATTTCAGGGGCTTTCAGCTCTACCGTTCCAGTCTTTGGTTTTCTGAGACGCGCAACTTGTACTTCTTTTGGAAGTGCGGTCCAGCTGCGAGTGTCTGCATGTGTTGTTGCAGCTTGGTAAGCAATACCCGCGATACTTCCAAACAACCCGCCTTTTTCCTGTACCTTGTATTGGATAATCGCCTTAGTCATCGAGCTGATGACCGCCTCGGTTACTCTGTAAGGAAATTCCTTTTTAAACTCGGTTTGAATCACTCGGTCCATGCTGGCGAGGTGTTGAGTTTTGCCTAACTTTTTCTTGCCGTTATACACCTCGATAAATGAGAACGCCTGGCCGCGGGATTCGAGCTTTGGCAGGGCAATCTGAGCGTAGTCAATTTTGTCGCTGACTAGAAACAGAGGTAGTGGGATCAAGTTTTCTTTGACCACAGGTGCTTGGCCGTTTTCAAAAACCACCCATACGGCAGGATTCAGCTTATGCTTTCTCCAGTTCCCTGTACGAAGGTTATTTGCAACCTTGAGGTCCGTTGCTACTGCTTTATTTTTAGGAGACATACCCGCGACGCGACGGAGCGATTCCCTAGACTTCCCGAAATCACTTTTATCTTCGCTTCCCAATAGGAAGTACAGACCATGCAGATAATCTGTGTATGGATTAACGAAATCAGGATAGGCTTGCCAGCTTTCTAATTCTGGATAAGTTTCATAGATCGTTTTTTCTGACTCAGAAAAACTTTTATCGTAATCGAAGCCCAACTGAGGTTGTGGAAGATCTGCCTTTTGTTCGGAGGATGTCTTGGCTAGCTGCTCTTCTCTTTGCTTAGCGAGCTTTTCTTCCTGCTCTTTGATCTTTTCCTTAAAATGTTCAGCCGCACGTCGTTGCCTATCTGCCGCGCGATTGAACTCGATGCGCGCATTTTGCATATCCTTTGTCATCATGCAGTTTAGCGCTTTATAGGTGTTGACCATTACACCATCGTAAACGGCGGGACTGTAGTCATTAAAGCTGTTGTTTAGAAGAACTGCAGTGACCTTTTCAGCCCCTTTCTTACCGATGTTCTCGGTGTCTTCTGTCTTCATTAGCGTTTCAGCACCGTCCAAAATTACGTTGCTGCGCACATAATCGCCTTGTGCGGAGAGAGCTGCACCAGCCTGTAACGACCAAAGCAAGCTATCGGAATTACCTTCCTGATCAATATCAGCTGCTGCTATAGCGGTTTCGGCTGCTGCAAGATAGTTACCTTGAGCAAACTGATTCTCGAAGTCTGGAGTACTTTGCTTGGTTTTTATTGTTTGGCAGCCGCCTAGAAGAAGGGCAGCAGAAAGGGCAAGAGCATGTTTGCTCTGCGGTCCCTGGCTTCTCATTGAGTTCTCCTTATCGATTCCTTGAAGCCTGATTGTCCTTGGGCAGGGCTTTCCTGCCCTAGCATGCCTACTCCAACTTCTGGCAGGTCATAAACTGGATGTTTACACCTTTAGTTAGGTTGTTCAACAATCCGAAAGGCTTATATTAGGAAGGAGATCTTTCTGTTGACGTATGTCTAGGTATTTACCCCTGAAGCTTTCGGTGGGAGTATAAGTTGACTCAAAGGTTTGATATTATACTTTTTATAATTTATCGATTGCGCTCTGCTTTCCGTTTCTGCATGCGCTTATGTAGCGTAAGCCCCAACACCATCAATGCCAGCACCAGTGTCACCATATTGGCGAGCAACATGGGCAGGTCATCCATGATGATGCCGTAGGTTAACCACAAGGCGACACCCAGTGTGAAGATGGTGTACATATGCAATGAGATACCGTCCACGTTGCCGGTACGCAGGATTTGGATGACCTGGGGCACAAAGGCGCAGGTGGTGCAGAAGGCGGCCATCAGCCCGATCAGGGTGGTGCTATCCATCAATTACATCTCATCTGGGGTTTGCATAGTCGCGGTTAAGATCGCCGACCTGGCTTGGGTAAACGTTTCAAAAAACAGCGCCAGCCAAAGCGGAGAGGCTCAGAAAAGTTGGCGAGTTTATGTTTGCTTTGCCGACGTTACAAGCATTTGGCAGCAACTAAAGCTTTTTTAATGTGAAATTTTTGTGATCTTTGCATCACATATAGTTTGGCAATGCGACAGGGGCTTTGGGTGGAGGCAGGATCTTTGGCGTGCGTTGCATTTCTGAATGCCGTGGACGGAAAAAATAAAGGGGCTAAAAAGCCCCTTTATTGTGTGAGATGTCGCGGTCTTACTTGGTCAGTTCGTAAGACAGTTCGTCAGTTTTAGCAGTAGCGGTTTTTTCGTTCTCGTTTTCACACTTGTTCGGATCGTCACCGCATACCGGGCAGATGTAGTTTTCTTCGCCCATTGCCTTACCGACACCACCGCAAGAACCTTTGATCGGCTTACGGCCCATCAGTACACCCACAGATGCACCAATGATCACAACCAGCAATACAACAAAGGCAAGAAATACGGTTTCCATTAGCCACCTCCCGTAAGTGGGCAAATCTGCTGAAAGGTACCTTGGGTACTAGAGGCGTTCAGCAGAGAACAATTCGATTATACGCATAGCCGCACCAGGCGGTAATTTGAGCAATTGTACCACTTCTTCGCCTGTGCTGGTCAGTTTGTGCGCGCTAAGTCTACTGCCATCACTCTCATATTTAAAGTGTATGTTATATGCACTTTAATGCCTCCGTGAAATAACGGCTGTGGTTGGCTTTATGAAATTTAATCTGTGAACGGCAATGCTGGGTACGGATATTGCTGGAAAACCAGGGCTAAAGGATTTCGGGTGTTTCTGCCGCTGTATTGCCCATCGGTTTGCCGATTGGGCCGATTTATGGCGTAAGCGGAGGAAAGTGCTTGCCGCTCCAACGGTGTTCTGTTGGTGCAGATGCAACCTGGAAAAAGATAACTACGGAATGGGCAGGGACAGCATATGAAAATCTCACTTTCTACATTGCTGCCGGGCATTACGCCGGGGCAGATTCAGTCACACCTGGCAACTAACCGGGAATTTCAGGAACTGAAGGCGGAGGGCCTGATAGGTGAGAACAGCACCGGCATGAATATGATGTCGGTCGACACCATGGGGCAGTTTCGTGTCACCCAATGGAGTGAAGAGATCAACAGCCTCTGGTGGGGATTGTCGGGTGAAGGCGAACTAGGCCAGCAGGCAGCGGGCTATCTGGAACAGATGACCGCAGAGCGCCGCCAGATCGCCTCCAGCTATATGGACGATTTCTTCAGTCTTTCCAACACCCTGGCTGAAAAGCTGCAGGATGATTACCCGGCATCCACCGATATGGATGAGTTGCTGGACAATGTATTGGCCGGTCGCAAGCCCAGCGAAAACGCCGACGGCTCGCTAGTACCGAAAGCGGACAAGGTCGAGGCGTTCTGGCAGGAAAACCGTGACCAGATCGCAACGATGCAACAGGCCTACGAAGAGCTGAAAGCCTTCCCCAACAACCTTTCTGACTGGCTTGATGAGAAACAGATCGAGCGTCCATTGGCGCTGGACCAACTGGTGGAGAAACACCGCTACAGCGGGCTGAACGGCAAATACGAAGGGGCACAGGGACTGCTTGAAACTGCATCGTTTGATCTCAACGCTGCGGGTGATGGTGAGCAACTGGAAAAGTTGGCGCCGCGGGGCCTGATGATGGACATGATGGATATGGCGCTGCTGGACCGGTATGACCTGGAGGCGACCCAATCGATGCTGCGCCACAGTATCGACCTGGGCCTGCGTTTGGGCAATGCGGGCACGTTGAAACATGCGGTTGCCAGTGAACTGATGCACAGCGAACGCCGCGCTGCGCTGGTCGACTATCAGAGCAGCTTCCAGTCGATGAGTACGGCATTTTATGACCAGTTGGGGGAGTTGGAACCCCGCTTCAGCCTGCAGGACCTGCTCGACAACATCGCCGACGGCAAGGATGTGGCCATATTGGACGATGGCAGCGCACACCCGCAGGCTGAACAGATCCGTACCTTTGTGGATAACGTTGATAGCCAGCTGACCACGTTGGTTGAGAAACAGCAGCGCATGGACGAACTGCCGCGTACCCGTATGGAGTGGGAGGCGATTCCGGAAAACAACCGCCTTGCCCAGCAGGTGGTGTATCAACAGTATGGCCTCGAGCCCTGGGAGACCGGTCGCAACAGCCGCTCGTCCCGACCGGAGCAGTGGATGGGGCCGGACTTCTTGGAAGGCGCTGGACACGCCACCCGGGAACAACTGATGGACGAAGCCCATCAACGGATGCTGCGCTTGCAGGATCTGGTGTTGGAAACCCGTGGTTTTAACGGTGATTTGTCGTTTGATCTGGACCAGTTGATCGATAACTTCCGCAGTGGCCAGCCACTGGGGTTAACGGAAGAGGGGCAACTGCACCCTAACAGTCTGGCGATCGAGGAGATGTTCCGCGCCAACGAAGAGGAGTTTGTTGCCTACATCGATACCCTGTGGATGCTGGGTAAACAGGATAACCTCAGCATGGTGGATTACCGCAGCTGGATGACCGAGGACAACCGTGCGGCTTTTGCCGAGGAATTGCTGGATCTGATCATGCAGAGTCGCCAGGCGCTCAACTTCGATGAGCTGACCAACCCGGAAGACAGTCTGCTGGCAAGTAACCCCGATAGCTCAAATCAGACCGGGTAAAGCTTCAAGTCGTTTCAGTTCCTATTCAGCTCCCGCTTCCTAATCTATGCCCATCAAGGTGGGAGAGAAATGGAATGAAACATCTGAATAAGCTGCTGTTAATGGTGGGGGCGCTGTGGCTGACCGGCTGCAGCCTGCATCCGCTGGGTATCGATGATGAAGAGTGGGCCGTGATGACCCGCGAAGAGCAGTTGCGTGCCTACGAGAAGCAGGCCGAACTGGATAAAGTTCGGGCCGAAGCCCAAGCGCGGGAACGGGCGGCAAAGGCTGAGGCGGAAGCGCGCAAATACGAGGCGATGGCCTATATGCGCCAGAATGCCCAGTACGGCGATATTGTGCAGTGTGTGCTGGACCCGGTGGATATGCAATTCAGCTCCAATTGGAAACCGGCCAAACCCCAAGCCTTTGATCTGGTAAGGGGTGAGCAGCTGACGTTGCGCATGCAGGACTGGAAAGAGCGCTATAGCAGCGAGGCCAGTGTATCGTTTGCCGAATCGGGCTTGGAAGTGGAGCTGTGCCGCAACAGCAGTTACCGCTACGGGGGTGACTGTACCCGTGTGTTAGGCACAAGCCGTGATTTCCGACGGGGGATCAGCAAAAGCTTCGAGATCGATCGCTATATGAAGGGGACGTTGCGCTGCGATCTGAAACCGATCAGACGTCACTAATACCCGGTACTGATGTGAGTTTTACCCCAACCTTTACCCTGGAGGGCAAAGGTTGGGAGTTGGATTTGCATTGGCTAGACCGGATCGGTCAAAGTGTCAGTTACCGGCAGTGCTTGCCACCTTTACCTTCACCGTGGCGGTGACCGCGTTCCTGCCATTTGTCTTTCAGTGCGGCCAGTTCGGTGCGCTGTTCGTCGGTCAGGATCTCGTTGAAGGCCTGACGCTGTTCGGAGCGCATCAGCACCATCTTCTCGGTTGCGGCGGCGATATCAGCAGCCAGCTGTTCGGACTTCTGCTTGTAGTCGGCAGCGGTTGGATCCAGCTTGTGCAGTTCGGTGCGCAGATCTTTCATGGCACGTTTGTTTTCGCGCATCTCTTTAAAGCTGCCCGCCATGATATCTTCAGCCTGGCTTTGTTGCTCGGCGGTCAGGTCCAGTTTCTCGGCCATACGGTCCAGCATACGACCACCCATCATGCCGTCAGGGCCGTGACCAAATTTGCCACTTGCTACCGCGGTACCCAGGCCACCCAGAGTCAGTGCTGCTGCAGTCAAACCAATCATCAGTTGTTTACGCATTGTTCCATCTCCTAAGTCGTTTCGTGTTGTTGGATCTATTGTTGACCTTGTCATCGCTAAGTTGGGTTGCGGTCGTGTAAAGATTGGTAAATCGCGGATGGCGGGCAAAAAAAACCGGCTGTGGACGTTAGCCGTCAGCCGGTGAGAACAGAATGGAGGGGCCCGAAGCACTGAGGGGTTGTTTATCGCATGCCGGGGCATGATATAAACGTTTGGACCTGTCTCCACCCGAGGGGTTTTGGGGAAGGTGTTAACAAGTCAATTGAGGGGAGACTTCTTAATACCTTCCTGCACCACCGCATAAGACCTGTGGGCGGTGGCAAAGGTTCCAGACGTAGGGTTCGTGGAACAGGGTCTATTGTCTGTTAGCCCTGAGTTAACTTTAGTGTCGGTTGTGTAAAGTTTGGTAAATGGGGCTGGGCGTGGCCGGACGGCGCATTATTATTGAAGGACTGATAAAAGAGGTAGAACCCAAATGAGCGAACAGATCCGATTACTGATGGTTGATGATGACACCGAGCTATGCGAGCTGATCGGCGACTATCTGGAGCACGAAGGATTTGAGATGGAGTTCGCTCATAACGCGGATGAAGCGCAGCATAAGTTGCAGCGCGCCGAGCGTTATCAACTGATGATCCTGGATGTGATGATGCCGGGTCGCAGCGGTATGGACCTGCTGCAGGAGATCCGCCCACGTCTGCAACTGCCGGTGATCATGCTGACCGGGCGTGGTGAGGATATCGACCGCATCCTGGGGCTGGAGATGGGCGCCGATGATTACCTCAGCAAACCCTGCAATCCCCGCGAGCTGGTGGCCCGCATCAAAGCGGTGCTGCGCCGTGCCGGTCCTAAAGAACACCAGACCCTGTTCCCTGATCAGACCATCGTTGAGGCCGGTATCGAGCTGGACCCGGGTGTGCGTGAAGTCACCGTCGGTGGGCAGGCACTGGAACTGACCGGTACCGAGTTCAACGTCCTGGCCTACCTGATGAACAACGCGGGCAGTGTGATCAGCAAAGAACAACTCACCGAACTGGTCCTGCACCGCAAACTCACCGCGTATGACCGCGCCATCGACGTACATGTCAGCCGTGTGCGCCAGAAGCTGGGCAAACTGCTGCCGGAGCGTGAAGTGATCAAAACCGTGCGTGGCGTGGGTTACCAGTTTATCCGGGGTGCCTGATGCGTTGGTATAAGCGCCTGTTTGTTAAGATATTTCTGGCAATCTGGCTTGCCAGCAGCATTGTTTTGCTCGCGACCATCGCCATTGTGGGTGGTGTGTCGGAGCGTAGCAATTTTCGCAACCTGGTGGTTGCAACCGCACAGGGGCACGCGGAGCGGGTAATCGACCGGTATGAAGGGGACGGCGATTGCGACACGCCGCTCCGACGTCCCCCACCTATTCGGCCCTGGCGTTTCGAACGTCACGGTGACTGGGATCGAGACGACCACGATCGCCGACCACACCGCAAAGAACTCTTTGACCGCTGGAAGAAACGTAACCTGATCCGCATTACCGATCTGGACAATGACAATCTGGTGATCGGACCAAAGGATGCATGGCCCGAGTCGTTTGAGGTGATCAGCTTTGATATGACCTCCGATCACTTGCGCAATTACCGCGTGGATGTGGCGCTTGACCTGAAACACGCGTCGATTCTGCATATTCTCCGTATCGTGATCTCCTTCCAGATCGGCTTTAAGATCCTGCTGATGTCGGGCATCGCCGCCTGTCTGGTGACCTGGATTATCGTGCGGCCGATCAACCGTCTGCGAGATCATACCCAGGCGATCTACAGCGGCGAGCTGGATACCCGTACGGACGAAGCGTTGCGCAGTCGTGGCGACGAAATCGGTGCTTTGGCCCAGGATTTTGACCGCATGGCCGAGTATGTGGAGCAGACGCTGAATACCCACCAGAAACTGATGCAGGATGTGTCCCACGAACTGCGGGCACCGCTGGCACGCCTGCAGGCCGCCGCCGGTCTGGCAGAGCAGCGCTGGGGCGATGACGACAAGGTGGTACAGCGGATCATCCGTGAATGCCAACGTCTGGACGCGCTGATCGGTGAGATTCTCTCCCTCTCCAAGTTGGAGAACAGTGAAGCCGCCGGACCGCCGTTTGAGCTGAAGAATCTGCTGCAGGAGATGATCGAGGATGTGCGTTTCTCCAACGCCGGGCGCGAGGTGAATCTCAACGTCGACTGTGACTGCAAGGTGGAAGGCAGCCGGGCGCTGCTGGAGCGGGCGCTGAACAACATCCTGGGCAACGCCTGCAAACACACCGAAGAGGATGTGGCGATTGATGTGATGCTGACGGATGATGCCGACCAGTGTGTGATCACGATCCGTGACCACGGTACCGGTGTGTCCGAGTCGGCACTGGAGCACCTGTTCGAGCCGTTCTACCGCAGCACCAGCAAGAACAACGGTTACGGTCTGGGACTGAGTATCGCCCAACGTGCCGTACAGCGCCTGAACGGCAGCATTGAAGCGCGTAACCATCCGGAGGGTGGTCTGGAAGTGACCATCCGGGTGCCGATGGCACAGAGCTGATCAGTCGCTTTCAGCAGGTGGTGTCAGGCCCGGTGGTTGTGCCTCGGGCAGCACCAGCCGTTCGCTGAGCTGGGAGGCCACCGGGTAGGCGCAGTAATCCGCCGCATACCAGGCACTGGCGCGGTGGTTGCCGCTGATACCGGTGCCGCCAAACGGCAGCTTGCTGGAGGCGCCGGTGAGCGGGCGGTTCCAGTTGATCAGTCCGGCCCGCACAGTGCGGTCGAACTGGTGGAACACCTGTGGATTGTCGCTTAACACACCCGCAGACAAACCAAAGCGGGTGTTGTTGGCTTCAAGGATGGCCGCATCCAGGTCGGCGACCCGGATCACCTGCAGCAGCGGGCCAAAGCATTCTTTGTCCTCCCGGTCTGTTACCCCGGTTACATCGATCAATCCCGGTGTCAGGTAGGCGTATTGCGGATCCGGTCGGTGCAATGCCACCAGAGGTTCGGCTCCGTTTTCGATCAGTGCCTGCTCGATTGCCATCACGTTATCCACAGCCGTATTGCTGATCATCGCCCCCATAAATGGCGCCGGTTGCAGGTTGTATGCCCCTACCTGAATCTGGCCCACCGCTTTGCGTAACGCGTCGATAAAACGGTCGCCAGCATGGTCCTTCGGTACGATCAGGCGGCGGGCGCAGGTGCAACGCTGCCCGGAGGTAATGTAGGCGGATTGGATGGTATGAAACACCGCCGCCTGGATATCCTTCACTTCGGTGACCAGCAGTGGATTGTTGCCGCCCATCTCCAGCGCCAGGATCTTCTCCGGTCTGACCGGCAAACTGCTCGTGCAGGTAACAGCCCGTAGTGGCACTGCCGGTGAAGTAGAGGCCATCGATCTGCGGATGGGAGGCGAGGGCCGCGCCGGTTTCCCGGTCGCCCTGTACCAAATTCAGCACCCCGTCCGGCAGCTCTGCTTTCTGCCACAGATGCACCAGCAGTTCGGCGGTACGCGGTGTGAGCTCGCTGGGTTTCAGTACGATGGTGTTGCCTGCCAGCAGGGCGGGCATGATGTGGCCGTTGGGTAGGTGGGCAGGAAAGTTATAGGGGCCAAAGATCGCCACCACGCCGTGGGGACGGTGCTGCAGACGGGTCGTTAACCCCGCCTGACTGTCTTCATGGCTGGGGGTGCGGTCCAGGTAGGCCTGAATGGAAATCTCGGCCTTGCCCAGCAGGGCGGCGACTTCGGTTTCCGCTTCCCAGAACGGTTTGCCGGTCTCCTGGCCGATGGTGTCGGCGATCAGGGTGCGGTAGTGCTCCACCACTTCGTTGAAGCGGCGTACGTGGGCCACGCGTTGCTCGAAGGTGTGGCCCGACCAAGCGGGAAAGGCGTTGATCGCGGCCTGCACCGCATCATCGACCTGGCTGTTGGTGGCGGCGCGGCCTTTCCAGATCTGATCCCCGTTGCCGGGGTTGAGCGATTCCATCGCTGTGCCTTCGCCGGCAATCCAGTTGCCGTTGATAAACAACGATGCGACCGGGTTCATGATGTGACTCTCCCCTTCAGTTCGACAATGCGCAGGGTGTCGCCCGCGCTGACCTGCAGTGCGTCGGCGGTGGCCTGACTGATGGTGGTGATACTGCCGCTGTTGTTGATACGGGCCTTGGTGCAGCGAAAATCGGCCAGGCCGGTGTTGCTGATCAGGAACTCAGGGCCAGACTCGTCAACCTCACCGATGTGAGCTTTCTGGTAGCGGCTGTTGTGGATGGCACGGATATCGTCCAGGCGGATGGCGAGGGTCGGGCCGCCGTCGAAGATATCCACATACTCTTCGTAACGGAAACCTTCACTTTCCAGCATCTTGCGGGCCGGTTCCGTATTGGGGTGCACCGCACCAATCACGGCCTGTGCCTCGTCCGGCAGCAGGTGGATATAGATGCTGTGTTTGGGCATCAGCTCGGCGATAAATACCTTGTTGCCGGAACCGGTGAGGTAGTCCGCCTCGCTGTACTCCATAGAGAAAAAGCGTTTACCCAGGCCATCCCAGAACGGCGATTGGCCCTGTTCGTCGGTGTAACCGCGCATCTCGGCAATCACCTTTTTGGCAAAGCGCTGCGGGTGTTCGGCCATAAACAGGAAACGGCTCTTGGAGAGCAGGCTGCCGTTGGCAGAGTGACGGGCGTCGGGCTGCAGATAGAGGGTGCAGACCTCGGTGCAGCCGGTGTAGTCGTTGCAGAGGTAGAGGGTACGGAAGCTGTTGTGCACCTTCAGTTCGCGGGAGGCATGCACCACGGTACCGATGCGGTAATGGTAAAAGGGGGAGGTCAGGCCCACGGCGGCGTCGATGCCGCAGGTGCCCACCACCTCGCCGGTGTCGGTCTCCTCCATCACAAAGAGGTAGTGCTCGGGGCCGCACTGCTGGATGTCGCTGTGCAGCGCCTTCTGGGTGGCGCTGATGCGTTGTTCGAGCAGCTCCCGGTTATCCGGCAGCGAGGTGAAACCGGGGCCGGTGTCGATGGCGATCTGGTGCAGGATATCCAGATCGTCGGCGCAAATAGGTCGTATCACTTTCATGTGTTGCCTCCCTGATTCGCAACCTCTGAGCCGTGGGCTCAGGACTGTCGGTGAACATCGGTACTCTCAAAGATGCGGTCGGCGGAGGCCGCCACAAAACCCTGATAGAGCTGGCCGTTGGCCAGGGGATAACGTTGGGCAAATTCGTAGTAGCAGCCGGGGATCTCCATATTGCGGTCGCTGAACGGCACCAGGATCGGTTTCGCCAGGGTGGCAGACTGCTCCAGGAACTCTTCCGGTGAGCCTTTCACCAGACCACCCGCGTTGTTGAGCTGGATACCCTGCTGCAGCAGGAAGTCGTTCACCGCGTCGATGGAGCGGTGCGACTGCAGGGCATTGACCAGGATGGTGAAGTGGCTGGGGCGGTAACCGAAGGCGCACATCCAGGCGGCGTACTCGCTTTCGCTGAGCAACTGCTGATACATATCGGAGTTCAGCGACCAGTGACGACCGGAGTAGCAGAAGCCGGGCGCGGCGATCGCGTCATCCGGGATCTGGCTGACACTCTGATGGATGATCTCGGCGGCATTGTCGGACAGCTGGTCCACATGGAGCTCGCTGATAAACAGCTTGGGCAGGGTGCTGTCCGGATGCTCAAAATGTTCGGCAAACAGCTTCTTCACCGGGAAGTAATATTCCCCTCGGGGTTTGTAGCCACCCTCAACAAAGGGTCTGGCGATTGCGCGGATGTTTACCCGCGGCAGGTCGAAGGTGCGCAGGGCGATATGGTCGTTGATGATGGTGGGGTTACGTTCGGCAAACAGCTGGTGGATTCGACGCGCATCGGGATTGAGCTTGAGGAAGTCCTGCCATATCGCATCCAGCAGGCTGCGCAAGTCGTCAGTGTTCATCGCTGTACCTCCCGCTCGGCGAGACTGTCAGGTAATCCATCCTGGGCCAGGGTGATCAGCAACAGGGCGCTGAGCTTGGCGCGCTCGGTCAGGCTGTCGAGACAGATAAATTCGTCGGGGCTGTGGATAAGTCCACCCCGTACCCCCAGGGTATCGATGTTGGGCAGGCCGTGGCTGCTGAGGTTATTACCGTCACAAACACCGCCGGTGGGCTGCCAGTTCAGATCCAGGTTTAACTGATGGCCACAGCTCTGCAGCAGGCTATAGAGCTCGATGTGGGCATCGTCCAGTACTTTGGGCATACGACCAAAACTGCCGTGCAGGCTGGCGTTAAATCCTTCGGTCTGGTTGATGGTCAGTTGCACGTTTTCCAGCTGGGTCAGGCACCAGTCGGCATCTTCCGGCTGACGGATACGCACGTTGAATTTCACCACACAGCTGTCCGGCACCTGGTTGGTGGTGGTCCCGCCGGCGATGATGCCGGTGTTGAGGGTCAGGCCTTCGCGGGCGCCGTTGATCCGCTCCAGCAGCGTTATGGCGTGGGCGGCGGCACTGATTGCGTTGCGTCCCTCCTCCGGGTTGCGACCGGCGTGGGCGCTGCGGCCGCCGATGCTCAGGGTAAAGTTGCCGCTGCCTTTGCGACCACCCGCCAGATTGCCATCGGGCAGGGCCGGTTCATACAGCATACCCAGGTGGTGGCGCGGTGCTTCGCGAGCAAACCAGCCGGCAGAGCCAGGAGAGCCCACCTCCTCGTCGGGATTGAGCAGCACCGTCCAGCCCACGTTGTAGTGGTCCGGGTGTTGTTCCAATGCTTCCAGCGCGCACAGCATCACCAGAATGCCGCCCTTCATATCGGCCGCCCCCGGGCCGTTGAGGGTGTTCTTGTCCAGATAGGTACTCTTCTGGAAGCCCGATTCTGCGCCAAACACCGTGTCCAGATGACCGGATAGCAGTACCTGAATCGGTGCGTCCGGGCGCTTACGAATGCGCCATAAGCTACCCAACTCCTGCTCAATCATCTTGCCCCTGCATGTCGATACGCTGCCAGGGATCGAGGCTGAACTTATCCACTGCGGCTTCCAGGCGATCGGCGAAGAGTGCCGCAAAATACTCGCCCACCCGGTCGATCCCCACCGGGTTATGGCTGCCACTGTTGATACTGACCAGCTCCAGCAGGCGATCCTCCATCCAGTTGCGATGCTGATCCAGCCAATGCAGGACCGGTTGGGCGCTGTGGTGCAGTTCGGGCTTCATGCGTCACTCTCCTCACTCTGGGCATCGCGGAATTGGGCCATGGCGATGCCAAAGCGTTTCAGACCCTCATCGATATCTTCGGGAGGGATAATCAGGGAAGGGGCCATACGCACCACGTTGGGACCGGCGATCAGGACCATCACGCCCACCTCCTGCGCTTTGACCAACAGGTCGCGAGCCAGTCCTTTCCAGCGATCGCGCAACTCGCAGCCGATCAGCAGGCCTTCGCCGCGGATCTGGTGGAACAGATGACAGCGTTCGTTGAGTTCGTCGAGATTGTCCATAAACAGCAGGTGGCGTTCGCGCACGCCGTCCAGCAGTTTCTGATCGTTGACCAGATCCAGCACCTTGGAGGCCACGCTGCAGGCGAGTGGATTACCGCCGTAGGTACTGCCGTGGGTGCCGATACCCATCACGCTGGCCACCTGATCAGTACAGAGCATGGCGCCGATCGGGAAACCGCCGCCCAGGGCCTTGGCGGTAGTCAGGATGTCCGGTGTCACTCCCAGCTTCTGGTAGGCATAGAGTTCACCGGTACGGCCCACGCCGGTCTGGATCTCGTCGAAGATCAGCAGGGCATTGTTTTCGTCACACAGTTCGCGGGCACGGCGTACAAAGTCGTGGTCGGCGGGAATGATGCCCGCCTCGCCCTGGATCGGTTCCATGATTACCGCGCAGGTATGGTGGGAGATGCGGGTATCCAGCGCGTCGATATCGTTATAGGGCAGGTGGGTGATGCCGCCGGGTGTGGGGCCAAAACCCTGACTGTATTTCGGCTGGCCGCCGGTGCTGACGGTAAACAGGGTGCGGCCGTGGAAGGCGTTGTTAAAGGCGATGATCTCGTGTTTGTCGGCACTGAAGGTTTCGACCGCCCAGTGTCGTGCCGCTTTAAGCGCGGCTTCGTTGGCCTCTGCGCCGGAGTTGGCAAAGTAGACCTTGTCGGCGAAGGTCAGGTGACACAGCTGCTGTGCGAGTTTCAGCGCCGGTTCGTTGGTCCACACGTTGCTCAGGTGCCAGAGGGTTTTCGCCTGGTCGGTGAGTACCTTAACCAGTTCAGGATGGCAGTGGCCCAGCGCATTGACGGCAATGCCACCGGCAAAATCGATGTAGTTGCGTCCGTCCTGATCCCAGAGATGCGAACCCTCGCCACGCACGGGAATAACCGCGCTAGGGGCGTAATTGGGCATCATCACTTCGTCAAACGTCTGGCGGTTGAATACGTGAGTCATCCGGCACCTCCTTCAGTGGGGCGATACCCTCAGTTTAGACTCAGTTTGATTGGGTAAGTTGTTGTTTGTTTAAAAAGTGGACAACTGCGTAAGTAGCGGTGAACGAACGGTGGGAAACGATCCATGAACGTTACCCATTGTGCGGTGAGGTGTTGAAAACGGTGTCGAGCAGGCACAAAAAAAGCACCCATCTGGGTGCTTTTTTGAGAATACGGGGGCGTATGCTTACAGCGCGTCCGGACCGCTTTCGCCGGTACGGATACGGATAACCTGCTCCAGCGGCATAACGAAGATTTTGCCGTCGCCGATCTTGCCGGTGTTTGCAGTAGAAGCGATCGCTTCGATAACCTGATCAACCATGTCGTCGTCCACTGCCACTTCGATTTTTACTTTTGGCAGGAAATCCACAACGTACTCTGCACCACGGTACAGTTCGGTGTGACCTTTCTGACGACCGAATCCTTTTACTTCAGTAACGGTTACACCCTGGATACCGATTTCGGACAGAGCTTCACGCACGTCATCCAGTTTGAACGGTTTGATTACCGCGCTGACCAGCTTCATAACGTTCTCCTATTATGTCTTCTTGTCGCCCTCTGGGGGCACGAGACAATTAATACTCAAAAGCAAGTTTTGACCTAGTATACCCACAATTCGTCAACTTTGCTCAGAGCTGATTATAAAAACAGCAAAAGGGTGCCGAAGCACCCTTAAG
The DNA here is from genome assembly GCA_965223655.1 of Phycisphaeraceae bacterium. Taxonomy (GTDB): domain Bacteria; phylum Planctomycetota; class Phycisphaerae; order Phycisphaerales; family Phycisphaeraceae; genus CBDCXC01. Next base: position 49,691 of record CBDCXC010000014.1, on the reverse strand, counting down.
GTATTGAGCGGATTGGATTACTTAGCGGAAGTGAATTCCGGGTAAGCTTCCATACCACACTCTGCCAGGTCTACACCTTCGTACTCTTCCTCTTCGGATACGCGTACACCCATCACTGCTTTAATTGCCAGCCATACCACCAGGCTTGCTGCGAATACCCAACCGAAGATGGTCAGTGCACCGATGATCTGGCCAGAGAAGCTCACGTCACCGTTGGTTACCGGTACCAGCAGCAGACCCAGCAGACCTACAACACCGTGTACGGAGATCGCACCAACAGGGTCATCGATCTTCACTTTATCCAGCGCCAGGATGCTGAATACGACCAGCGCACCACCCAGAGCACCGAACAGGGTCGCCTGCAGGGCAGTTGGAGTAGAAGGTTCTGCAGTGATTGCTACCAGACCAGCCAGCGCACCGTTCAGTGCCATGGTCAGGTCCGCTTTACCGAACAGCAGGCGAGCTACGATCAGCGCGGCAACCACACCACCGGCAGCAGCGGCGTTGGTGTTCATGAATACAACAGCTACAGAGTTCGCGTTAGACACATCGGAGGTTGCCAGTACGGAACCACCGTTGAAGCCGAACCAACCCAACCACAGTACGAAGGTACCCAGGGTAGCCAGCGGCAGGTTTGCACCTGGGATCGCGTTTACAGAACCGTTCTTACCGTATTTGCCTTTACGAGCACCCAGTACCAGAACACCAGCCAGAGCAGCGGCAGCACCTGCCATGTGTACGATGCCGGAACCTGCGAAGTCAGAGAAGCCCAGGTCGCCCAGGTTGTACATACCGAATACGTCGTTACCGCCCCACGTCCAAGAACCTTCCAGTGGGTAGATGATACCGGTCATCACGACTGCGAATGCCAGGAAAGACCACAGCTTCATACGCTCAGCAACAGCACCGGATACGATGGACATTGCAGTTGCTACGAATACCACCTGGAAGAAGAAGTCAGCAGATGGTGCGTAGGTTGCTGGCTCTTCAGCACCGGTGAAACCGTCGCCGGTGATGCCGCTCAGCAGGTATTCGCCGCCGTACATGATGGCGTAACCGGATACCAGGTACATGGTGCAGGAGATCGCGTACAGGGCGATGTTCTTAGTCAGGATCTCGGTGGTGTTTTTCGCACGTACCAGACCCGCTTCCAGCATGGCAAAACCCGCTGCCATCCACATTACCAGGGCACCACACACCAGGAAGTAGAAGGTATCCAGTGCATACTTAAGCTGGGTTACGTCGCCAGCTGTTGAATTCAGAAGTTCTTCCATTGGTAAGTTCTCCAGAAAATCTTAAAAAGTTGGGATTAAAGTGCTTCGTTGCCGGTTTCACCGGTACGGATACGGATCGCTTGCTCCAGCGGCAGAACAAAAATCTTGCCGTCGCCGATCTTGCCGGTCTGAGCTGCTTTGCTGATCGCTTCTACAACCTGGTCTACCAGTTCGTCAGCTACAGCTGCGTCTACGCGCACTTTTGGCAGAAAGTCCACAACGTACTCTGCGCCTCGGTACAGTTCGGTGTGACCTTTCTGACGGCCAAAACCTTTTACTTCGCTCACGGTGATGCCGGCGATGCCGATCTCTGAAAGCGCTTCCCTGATGTCGTCCAATTTGAACGGCTTGATAACCGCAGATACCAATTTCATTTGTGTTATCCCCCGATACTCTGTTTATGCTGCAAGCTGATGTCGCAGCCCAAATGAATCAATTGATTTGCTCTGTGTATTGCGAGGGTTGTGCCATGTTTTGAAAAATCCTTTTAAAACATAGTGTTGAGTATTTTTCGGGCTGTTAGGCTGGGTGTTGAAGCCCGATTTGGGGGCATAGACCTGTGTGCAGGCAGTGCACAATCGGGGTGCGTGCACCAAAGTAGTGCGCTCCCCAATAGTGCGTCGTAACCTGCTATAGTCGGGGTCTGAGAAATGCATATTTTTGAGGCACAAAATGATTAACCAGAAACTGATCGATGGGTTGAGTGAACAGTTTTCCCAGTTGATGTCCGGGAACGCGAACCTGCCGGGTGAAGAAGTGATGAAAGAGCAGGTGAGTGCGATCCTGCAGGGCACCTTTAATCGCCTGGATCTGGTCACCCGTGATGAGTTCGATGCACAGAAAGCGGTGCTGATGCGCACCCGTGAAAAGGTCGAGCAGCTGGAAGCACTGGTTACCGAAATGGAACAGAAGCTGTCCGAGCGCGACGCCTGATCGATTGATCTAAACAGTACCGGCCGGGTGATAACGGATTCTGTCGCCACCGGTACTGCCTACATTGTTTCTCCAAGGAAGGATGTTCTATGTCTCTTGCCGTAGTCCGTACCCGCGCCCAGGTGGGTGTCCAAGCCCCTGAAGTTACCGTTGAAGTACACCTGTCCGGTGGATTGCCCGCCCTCTCTATGGTGGGCTTGCCCGAAAAAGCGGTGAGTGAAAGCCGCGAACGGGTGCGCAGCGCCCTGATCAACTCCGGTTTTACCTTCCCCCAACGCCGTATCACCATCAATCTCGCCCCCGCAGATCTGCCCAAAGAGGGTGGCCGGTATGACCTGGCGATTGCGATCGGTATCCTGGCCGCTAGCCAACAGATCCCGACTGGAAGCACTGGAGCAACGTGAGTTTCTGGGCGAGCTGGCGTTGTCCGGACAAGTGCGTCCGGTACGCGGTGTGCTGCCTGCGGCGATCCGGTGTGATGAACAGGAACACAGCCTGATCCTGGCGGAAGAGAATGCACCGGAAGCGGGCATTGTGCGTAACCTGGCGATCTACCCGGTCAACCATCTGCTGCAGCTGGTGGCGCACCTGATGGGCAGCGAACCGGTTGCCCGAAGTATTCGGCTAACCATGACGCGATAAACGGTGCACCGACTTATCCCGATCTGCGTGATGTAAAAGGCCAGAGCAAGGCCAAGCGCATGCTGGAGATCGCGGCCGCAGGCCAACACAACCTGATTCTTGCCGGTCCCCCGGGGAGTGGGAAAAGTATGCTTGCCAACCGTCTGCCCGGCTTGCTGCCTTTAATGGAGGAGCAGGAGCGGCTGGATGTGGCGGCGGTGTATTCGGTAGCAGGGGCTGGCGGCGATGTAATCAGCGGGCGACGCCCCTTCCGGGCGCCACACCATACTGCCTCGGCCGTGGCGCTGGTGGGTGGTGGCAGCAGTCCGCGTCCCGGTGAGATCTCATTGGCCCATCAGGGTGTTTTGTTTCTTGGATGAGCTGCCCGAGTTCAGCCGTAAGGTGCTGGAGGTGCTACGCGAACCGATGGAATCGGGCGAGATTCTGATCTCGCGGGCGGCACGCCAATGCAGTTTCCCCGCACGCTTCCAGATGGTCGCCGCCATGAACCCCTGTCCCTGTGGATATTTCAACGACGGCAGTGACCGCTGTCGCTGCAGCCCCGATATGGTGCGCCGTTACCAGGACAAAATCTCCGGTCCGTTGCTGGACCGCATCGATATGCAGTTGTGGGTGAATGCGATCTCCAAAGCGGAGATGCTGGAGCACACCGGCAGCAACGAAAGCAGCGCACAGGTACGTGAGCGGGTGGTGGCTGCACGGCAACGCCAGATAGAACGACAGGGCTGCTGTAATCAGGCGCTGGATGGTCCAGAACTGGAGAAGGTTGTGCGCATCAGCGAGGACGACAAGTTACTGCTGGTGAATGCGTTGGAGAAGATGCAGCTGTCGGCCCGTGCCTTCCATCGAATCTTGCGGGTGGCGCGCACCATCGCAGATATCAACGGCACGGCCAAGCAAGTGGAAACCGCCCACTTGTTGGAAGCACTGAGTTACCGACGTGGGCTTATGCCTTCTCAAGCATCCGCATAAATTCCTTGAACGGTACCGGTGGGCCATACAGGTAACCCTGCACCTGGTCGCAGTCGTTTTGCATCAGCCAGTCCAGCTGCGCGGTGTTTTCTACGCCTTCCGCCACCACCTTCTTATCGAGGCTGTGGGCCAGGTTGATGATGGCCCGCACGATCTCGGCATCGTTGGGGTTATCCGCCACGTTGCGGATAAAGGAGCGGTCGATCTTCAGGGTGCTGATCGGCAGTTTCTGCAGCAGGGCAAAAGAGGAGTAACCGGTGCCAAAGTCGTCCAGGGCAAAATCGATGCTCAGGTTGGACAGTTCCTGCAGGCAGTACCCCACATGCTGTTCATCCCTGATCAGGGCTGACTCGGTCAGTTCAAATTCCAGAAAAGCGCTGTTGATTTCGTTCTGGCTGATAATGCGGTGAATGGTATGGGGCAGGTTGCTGTCCTGGAACTGGCGGAACGACAGGTTCACACTGATGCGGCAGTCGTCGTAGCCCTCCAGTTGCAGCGCTTTCAGTTTCATGCCTGCCTGGTGGATCGCCCAGTAGCCAATAGGAATGATCATGCCGTTGCGTTCTGCCAGCGAAATAAACTCACCCGGCATAATCAGGCCGCGTTTTGGGTGTTGCCAGCGGATTAGCGTTTCGGCGCCGGCTATCTTGCCGGTATTCAGGTCGACTTGTGGTTGAAAGAACAGCTCAAACTGGTTGGCGCGCAGGGCAAAGGCGAGTTCCGGCTCCAGCTCACTGCTGCCTGCATACTGCTGATCAAACGTTGGATCGTAGATGCGGTAGGTGCCGGGATGTTCCTGCTTGGCTTGCAGGACGTGCCATGGCCGTGCGACGGATCAGCTCGTCCAGCTCTACTGTAGCACCCGGCTGGCAATAGGCGACACCTATGCTGCCGGGCAGGATGGCACTGCGGTTGGCGGCACGGAAAGGCATATTGGTTTGCGGCAGCAGGGCTTTTCAGCTGCTGGCGGGTGCGTTCGTGCAGATTCTCGTCCGGTGCACAGGTCAGTGTGATGGCAAATTCGTCATTACCCAAGCGGTGGATACTTTGGGCATCGGGAGCGGCACTTAACAGGCGGTCGCGTAGCTGAATGACGACCTCGTCTGCTGCCTTAGGGCCGCATTGGCCGTTAAACTTGCTAAATCCATCCAGATCTACTGTCAGCAGTGCAATCTGCAGTTTGCCCTCCTGCACCTGACTGATCAGTTGCATGATGCTTCGGTAGAAACTGCGACGGTTGCCAAGTCCGGTCAGGGGATCGGAGTTACGCAGCCGATTGATCTCGGCCTTGTCTTTGTGGGCATCACGGGCATATCGAAAAGCACGCATGGACCGCCTCTGGGCTGGTCTGGTCAAGTGAAATAAAATCACTCGCACCCTGACGGATCAGTGCAATCGCCCTGGTCGCTGTTGATCGCCGGAGCCAGTACAATGATCGGCTGCGTTGGCAACTGGGTCAGTAAGCACACGTAAGCCCTGGAAGGCACTGTTGTCAAAGTGGCCCAGACTTAAAAGAACAATATCGTCTGCATTCAGCGGCTCGGCAGTTACAACGCCTCCAAGGTGTACTGAAACAGTGCAGATGCTGAGCGGTCAGGCCCAGAATTTCTTGTAATCGGGTGCAGCAACCACTGACGCCATCGATCAGCAGTAACCGAGGCTGGGTGCTTTGAAGCTGTTTGGATGCCGATAACATCGGGCGTCTCCCCCTTTACGCCTAGGGTTATGGGCTGAACGGAGCCATGCTGTAGCAATGCGAACATGTCATAATTGCGAACGGGCTATAGCTGCATCATATATTGTTCTTGATCAGGATTTCAAACGAACGTTTTAATTTGTTTGTTCTCAGTGTGTTATGCGTCAGTTTCTGTTTAAACCACCATCAGAAGTTACCTTTTCTGAATTGATTAATCAAGTACTTGTGTTCACTTAATTTCCGGAGCGCTGTGTAAATGGCTCGATTAAACCCCCGTCAGCAAGAGGCGGTTAACTACATCAGTGGACCGTTGCTGGTACTGGCCGGCGCAGGTTCAGGCAAGACCAGTGTTATCACCCGGAAGATTGCGTATTTGATCAATGAGTGTGGCTACGGTGCGCACAATGTGGCGGCGGTGACCTTTACCAACAAGGCTGCACGCGAGATGAAGGAGCGTGTGTCGGCGTTGCTGGTGGGTAAAAATAGCAAGGGCCTGACCGTCTCCACCTTCCATAACCTGGGTCTCAATATCATCCGCAAAGAGCACAAGGTGCTGGGTTTTAAACCGGGCTTTTCGATCTTTGACGACCAGGACAGCAAGGCGCTGCTGAAGGACCTGATGCTGCACAACGGCGAAGACACCGACCAGGTGGACGCGGTGCTGCACCAGATTTCCAACTGGAAAAACGACATGGTGGAGCCGGAGCAGGCACTGTCCACCGCGCAGTTGCCCAACGATATTCTGGCGGCACGTGCCTACGAGGCGTACAACAGCCACCTGCGTGCCTACAACGCCGTGGATTTCGATGACCTGATCCTGATCCCGGTAAAACTGTTCGCCAACCACCCGGACGTGCTGGAGCGCTGGCAGAACAAGATCCGCTACCTGCTGGTGGACGAGTACCAGGACACCAACCTCTCCCAGTACCGTCTGGTGCGCCAGATCGTGGGTCACCGCGGTGCTCTGACGGTGGTAGGTGACGACGACCAGTCGATCTACGCCTGGCGTGGTGCGCGTCCGGAAAACCTGGTGCAGTTGAACGAAGACTTCCCGTCGCTGAAGGTGGTGAAGCTGGAGCAGAACTACCGCTCGACCAGCCGTATCCTGAAAGCGGCCAACACCCTGATCGCCAACAACCCTCACGTGTTTGAGAAAACCCTGTGGAGTGAGATGGGCGTGGGGGACGAACTGCGGGTTATCCACACCCGCAACGAAGACGCCGAGTGTGAACGGATCGCTACCGAGATCCTCGACCAGCACCTGCGTAAGAAGATTCAGTTTAAGGACTTTGCCGTGCTCTATCGCGGTAACTTCCAGGCACGTCTGATGGAGATGAAGCTGCAGTCCTACCAGGTGCCATACAAGCTGAGTGGCGGTACCTCCTTCTTCGCCCGTGCCGAGATTAAGGACCTGATGGCCTACCTCAAGGTGCTGGTGAACCCGGACGACGACAACGCTTTCCTGCGCATCATCAACCTGCCACGCCGTGAGATCGGCCCGAGCACCCTGCAGAAGCTGGGGCAGTACTCGGTTGAGCGCCAGATCGGAATGTTTGCGGCCTGTGAAGAGCTGGGGCTGGAGCAGGTGTTGCCACCGGCCGCGGTGGACCGTCTGCGCCGCTTCTGCAAATGGATGAACTACATCTACCGCAAGAGCGAGCAGGGCGACCCGATCGAAGCCGTGCGCGAATTGATCAAGGATATTGATTACGAAGGCTGGATCCGCCAGAACAGCTCCAGCGAAGCGATGGGCGACAAACGCATCCAGAACGTCTGGTTCCTGGTCGATTCCCTGCGCAACACGCTAGAGCGCTTGCAGGAAGATGATCCGGATGCCGGTCTGAAAGAAACCATCGCCCGTCTGCTGCTGCTGGACATGCTGGATCAGCAGCAGGAGGACGAAGACGACAACCGGGTACAGCTGATGACCCTGCACGCCTCCAAAGGTCTGGAGTTTCCACATGTGTTTCTGATGGGAATGGAGGAGGAGCTGCTGCCGCACCGTAACAGCATCGAGACCGACAACATCGAAGAGGAACGTCGTCTGGCCTATGTAGGGATCACCCGTGCCCGTCAGACACTGACCATGACTCTGGCCAACCAGCGCAAGCAGTACGGGGAGGTGGTGGATTGTGCACCGAGCCGGTTCCTGGCGGAATTGCCGCAGGAAGACCTGGCGATTGAGGGCGGTGCCGAAACGTGTCCGGTACGTAACCGTAATCGTGGACGGGAAACCTTGTCGAGCCTGTTGGACAGCTTTGACTGATCTCAAACGCCAGACACAAAAAAGGCCGCTTGATAGCGGCCTTCTTTTTGACGCGGGCTAAGTCGATCTTACTTAGCGCTGTCCAGCATGTACTGGATAGATCCTTCGATCTCTTCGTCAGAACAGTCAGCACAAGTACCACGTGGTGGCATTGCGTTGATACCGTTGATTGCGTTCGCCAGCAGGGTCTCCATGCCTTTCGCAGCGCGGTCAGCCCAGTCGGAAGTACCGTACTTAGGAGCGCCTGCAACACCAGTACCGTGACAAGCAGCACACTTAGTGTTGTATACGTCTTCAGCAGAACGCGCACCGCCGGATGCAGCAACTGCAGGAGCGCCACCGCAAGTGTCATCGCCTTCTACGCAGACAGAGCCTACCGCTTTGATACGCTCAATAATTTTTTCTTCTTCAGTAGCCGCCTGAACGGAAGTGGCCAGCATAAAGCCCAGCCCCAGAGCGCACAGCATAGAAGCAATTTTCTTCACAGTTACGACCTCACAATCATCCTAAATTTAAAATTATTTCGCAGTCTGGCCTACCGGATGCCCCTCACGAGCGTGTGCAGACTCCACTGCGCAAAACTTGATCGGCGGGCATTATAACGGTAAATACGCACAACGGAAACGGGGCTTTGGCAAAGGTATAAGAGGAATCGCTGCAAAGCAGCAATTCTCACCCTCTTTCTGTGCGAAGTTTGACCTGGATTAATCGCCTGATCCGCAATGCTGTACGCGCTTTAATCAGCAAAGGATCAATCCGTAACCAGCCTTCCTCTGTGGGAACAAACACTTGGCAAATGGACCGCAGATACGTAACATTAGCGCCCTGCAAACACTTCCTGGCGCCTGTAGCTCAGCTGGATAGAGTAGCAGGTTCCGATCCTGTTGGTCGGGGGTTCGAATCCCTCCAGGCGCGCCATTTTTTGGAACTTGTAAGTGTTTGTTTCCTGTCGGAGTGTGCTACTCCATCCACCTGAGCCACAGGCACTGCGGAAGTGTTTGCAGGGCGCTGAGGAGTGGATGGTCACATTCTGGTCACAGTGCCGCTATAGCTCAGTTGGTAGAGCAACTGACTTGTAATCAGTAGGTCCCGAGTTCGACTCTTGGTGGCGGCACCATTTACAGGATATTCCTCGATAGCTCAGTTGGTAGAGCAGTAGACTGTTAATCTATTGGTCGCTGGTTCGAGTCCAGCTCGAGGAGCCATCCTGATGCGGAGCGGTAGTTCAGTTGGTTAGAATACCTGCCTGTCACGCAGGGGGTCGCGGGTTCGAGTCCCGTCCGTTCCGCCACTTTGATCCCCAGTCTTCTCTACGTACACTATTGGCCGAGCAATTTGCCGGAAGCTGATTGTGTGTGTATCACTTGCCATCGTTTAATAAGCCATCGATCGATAAGGATTTCAGCAGATGATAAAACCGTTTTTGTTTGCTTCTTTGATGTTTCTGCTGAGTGGCTGTGTCGTCACGAAGGTTGTAACCGTGCCAATGCGTGTAGGTGGTGCCGTGATTTCGGTTGTGCCTGTGGTTGGCAATACGGCTGATGCTGTAATTGATACGACGGCGGATGTGATCGATATGGTGCCGCTATAGCTCAGTTGGTAGAGCAGTAGACTGTTAATCTATTGGTCGCTGGTTCGAGTCCCGTCCGTTCCGCCACTCTTGATTCCTTCCTATCCTTGGTTATACACCGCGATTACTTTGTCGATCTGCTCGGTTGAATAGTTCATAAACGATTTAAGTGTGTGAACTTCGTCTATGCTCACTATTGATGGTAGTGACAGGAGGGCTCCTAAGAAGAGCCATATGTATTGTGTAGGCCGCGACGAGTCAAAACTGCAGGCTTCATAAATTTTGGAAACCTGGATTATCTAAATAACTGCATCGATTGTATTGGCAATGAGCATTGCTGACTTAGCAGGTCTTATAACCGTTCGTGTAAGTGCTCCTGTATCAAACTGAAGTAAGAAGCGATAGTAGATTGAAGTTTGTCTGATTAATTTATTAGCTAAAATTCATTTAATGAAGTTGAGAGTGTGAGGATAAGGTGATGACTTCTGAATATGATAGTTTCAATTGCGAAGATAATGAGCCATATGCGATTAGAGATGTAAATATTCGGGCTTTTTTTAGTTACTTTAGTATCGAAGCTTCAAACTATGGGGTGCATAAGCGAGATGTGACAGTTCAGCGGTTTTATATGCAAAAAGACTATGAATATATCGACTGTTATGACCATGATAGGGAAACTATGCGTACATTTAGAGTTGATAGGGTGGAAGATTTTTTTGACGTTGATGCTAATAAACGAGTATCGAATGAAGAGCTTTCTAGCTATTTTTTATGAAGTGTTTTAGTTGAATGTAGTCTGCATTGGTATATCTCAGTTGGTAGCGATGTAGACTGTTGATCTATTGGTCGCGGGCTCGAGTCCCGTCCGTTCCGTCACTTCTTAGATATTTTTGCCGGCTTGTTTGTGAGAGAGCCGTCTCCGGAGGAGACAGGCTGCAACATAGAGTTCTTATTATCTATCCCGCTCTCTGTGCAAGTGAATTGTTAAGCTTCTCGCCCAGTTTGATCGCTTGCTGATTTTCTTCTCGGCCGAAGATCTTATCTAGCGCGAGTACGCTGTTTATAACGAGATCACCTGCTGCCAAGACGGTATCTTCATAGTCTTCATGAGAAGGTTCATTGATCAGCTCTTTAACAAGATTCACTGTGTCGGTCACTAAGTGCTCTTCAATGGAACGTATTCCTGAGTGAATGGCAGAGCTGCCCATTGCATAAAGAGTATCGTAATAGTTCTCCATCCCAGCTTTTTTCGCCGTCGCTATAATGCTTAGCTCTGATGTGTCCTTCGTTTTACGAAGACTTCTCAACTCTTTCCTTGCCTTGTTCCTCAGCTTTCTTGCACTCTCATACAGCTCATCTTGTTGATCATTGCGGTTTTTCATCTTTACCAGTTGTTCCAATGCGTTTCGCTGATGATTCAGTCCCTGCATTTTTATAAGTTCAATGAAGTTGGGGTCATTGGCGAGTGCTTTCAGTTGGAACACTGACTCTAACAAGCACCTGAGTAGCATGAGTGATTGATGTTTCATGCCATCATTAGCGAGAATAATCACGCCCTGAAACGTTGAGAGTGCTCTGGCGTATAGGCCTGTTGCAAGCAGTTCTACATCGTTCAGCTGTCGGGGGTGCAGTTGGTATTGATACGACTGAGCATAGCGATTGATCTCTAAAGTGAGTGCCTTTGTCTGGTTATAGTGGTCATCTATAGCCTGGTTTATGTTGCATGGGTTATCTGTCAGAAAACCATCAATTTCGAACTCAGTCATCCCTGATTTTTCCTTTGGTTCGTGTAAGCAGGCAAGTCGTCGCTATAAGATAGTCATTGAAGGTAAAAGTTATTACCTCAATCACTTTCGTTTATTCCACAGTTCGTGCCCCATATGTTTAATAATCCATACTTCAGTTGCGATGACTGCTATGTCGCCGTCCCCCTGCATCGTTCCTAAGGCGGATATGGGGTGATTTAACTGGGACAGTACCTCTAGTAAGTCGTCGCTGTGTAGGACTGACACTGCGTACCGGTCAGTGCCGTAACGTGCATACTCCTCGCATATTGAAGGCCAACATTGACTGTGGAATAACTCCTTTCTATGCAATGGAGAGCCATTTTGATCGTATGCCGGAGAGGTTCTCCAGCGATGCTCTAATGTGTTATTGGAAATGCCTACGTACTTGAGATCCCCTCTGTCAGTGGAGACAAAATATAAACAGGCATCTTTTGCCGTCCATCGACTACGATCGAGAACCTCGTATTGAGCAGATAACCAGGGGCCGTGCCGAGAGCCTTTGGTATTCCGGTACCAAATATCGTCTCTTAGCTCATAGAGATTTATAACCGGGTGGGATTTCTCCAAAAGATGAGTGATGCATTCCTGTTCCGTCATAAACCGCGACTTCCTTGTATATTTGTTTTCATAGTCCGAGATAATATAAGCTTTCAGCGAGCCTTTTCGATAGGTTTGTGTTGTTCAATGCGTAGGACAACGATAGCCATTACCTTCGGAAATGTTTGTGTTGATAGTAGTCAGGGAGACCTGACATTGAGATCTGGAGGCGCCCTGATCTCTGAAGGGGGAGCCGTTGGCTCCCTTTTTACTCGTAGCTGAATTGACATGTCCTTAACTACGAGTAAATAGGTGGTGCATATGCTAGATACTGAGCGACTGGCTAGTAACCTGAGGCTCTTACCTGAGCAACGGATCACGACACCGTTGCTCACCCGCGCTACAAACAGCAAGGGGAAGCAGCAACCACGCAGCTTCCCCTATGCTTTGTCCAGCTCTTCCAGCGTGTGCCGTAGTGTGTGGTCACAATCTGATCACAGCGACTAGAGAATTGGCTTTAATGGATAGTACGAGAGGGAAGGTTCTCCAACCATTCATCAAGATCAGTTGCAGTGTAATATACCTTTCTCTTGACCATATAGTGACGCAGCTCGCCGTAACGGTCTACGTTACCTCTAGGTTTTGTGCCTGTGCAGAATACAGATACGAGGTCGTTTTGGGCTCTCCTGTTTTCCGACAGAACGCTGTGCCAGTCAGTATCTGAATCACCTGTTTTGCAAAGGCAGTACATTGCCGCGCCAGTCGTGTTGAACCAATACTCATCAGTTCTACCCGTTGCTTGTTGTAGCTTGTTCGCTGTTTTTGAGGGCAGTGCTGCAATTCGCCAGAGTACTTTTCTAGCAATCGCTTTGAGCTTTGAAAGGCTTAGCTGTGCAATGTTCTTACTTGCTGTTGTTTTAGACCCGGAAATCGGATGTGAAGAGTTCATTATAAGTCACCGCTGCCGACTTCTAACGGAAATCAATCCGTTACAAGCCGGGTTATTGAATAGGGTGGTGGAAGATCTTGAGAATATTTCTGGCAAATGTGATGGCGACTACGAGGTCGTCATCACTCGTTACCATGAATGTCAGCAATCTCGAAGACAGTCGATGGGGGTTCCTTCTCTGAGGAAGGTATCGATTTGTCTGTGGTAGATGGACTCCGCAAGCTCTTTGTTCTCGTAATCGAGTCTAAATACAGGTGTGGAACTCAACAGTCCATTTGGCCTTTCTATTAGAAGTTCACTGTGCTCTATTCGAAGGCCCGTTACCTCCTCAATTTCGTTTATGACATCGAACATGCAGCTCGGTTTGTAGCCCTCAACGTAGTAGTCGTAGTTGTCTGTTGCGCCGGGAGAGCTGATCAGGGCAGAAAGTAGCTTTGTTTGTTGTAGGTTGAGCATTGTATTTCTCCTAAATGAATGAGGTACCCCGTTGAGAGAGGCGTTCAAGACAGGAGAAATGTTAGATATGTCCCGGGAACACGTATGCAAAATAGACTGCTTTCTTCAGTCTATTTTGCAAAAAGTGAAGTTTGCAATTCGTGCTATTTCTTTGCAAATTGATTATAAAGACTTGGGATAAGATTTCTAAAGTTGGTGGATTTCTCAAGATTAGGGCCTAAATCTAGGTGAGCTATAACGGCGGACTCAATCGCTTGAATATTAAGCCTGCCGCTGGGCTTTATGAATCGATCTCTATCAAGGTTAACTAATTCAGCAATAAGTCCAGCAACTAGCAAGTTTGTTGCTGTTTTCTTTTCCTTTGTATTACCCGCCGCAAACCACTCGAGCCGTGACTTAAGCTTCTGGTTTTTTTCATCTAGTTCTGAATGCCGTAGAAGAAATTTGTAGGCATCACCTTCATGCTTGTCATTGATCAGTTTTACCAGCTCAGGCACGAGAAGAGGCTTGTCTGTCCTCGTAAGATCTTCTACAAGCAGTGGTACGTCTTCAGTCTCAATGAATAGGTTAGACTGTAAGACTTGTACTGGCGCTGCTGATGTGATTCGTTCAAGGTCGCTTTCCCAGAGCAACTGAATATCTACAGAATCGACATTGGACAGTCTAATGAGGTTTGTAATATTAATGTGCAAGAAACCTTCAAAAGTAGCATGGTCGGTTTTGAGCCTTCCAGAGTGCTCCCATATCTCAACCTTAATGTCACAGCTAGGAATCAGACTATAAACCCTGTAGTCACGGTCTTCCGCATTAGAATGAGCTATTGCGCTGATAAGCTCTTGTAGAGGGACATCCAAGTCATTAGATAACCGGCTTAATTTACGTAATTTGTTACCGGAACCTTGCTGAAGAAATTCGGCGGCAGACAGTGGCTGGGCTTTAGTGTACTCCTCTCCTGTTGACTCTAATTCTAATGTTGATCTTGAGGAGTTGTTTGATTCCATTTCCGTTAACCTTGTATAAAAGCGCGTAATAAAATCACTGGAGCATAAATAATCCTTCAACCCGACACCACACTTTTGGCGTCCTATGATCTGCATCGTACACATAACCCTATATATGTTGGTGAAAAGCGATGGCAACAATCCGGAAGTTACGCAGCAAGTGGCAGGCACAGGTTCGACTGAAGGGACATAAGCCACAAGCCAAGTCATTTACACTCAAATCGGATGCAGTCGCGTGGGCGCGCATGATTGAAGCTGAGATTCAGAAGGGTGTGTTTGTTGATACTACTGAGGCTGAACGTATGAGCGTCAGGGACGCAATCGAACGTTATCTGCGGGGAATCAGTGATCAGCGTAAAGAAGCAATAGAGCGTTCTACAGCGCGACCGGTATTGGCGTCGCTGGGGCACGTGTCGTTGTTCAATTTAACCAATCAACACTTGGCAGAATTCCGGGATGATCAGCTGAAACAGGTTGGGCCGACTACGGTCGTTCACCGCCTTTCCCTGTTGAGCAAGGTGCTAAAAATAGCTTCTCAAGAGTGGAGCGTACCTTTCCCGAAAGGTATTCCTACTGTGCGAAAGCCAAAGCGTCCGTCCGGACGAGATCGTCGTTTGCAGGATGGTGAGTATGATCGGTTACTGGAAGCGCTGTCAGAGTCTCCGGTTGTAGGGCAGATCGTTGTTCTGGCTATCGAGACAGCTATGCGTCGTGGTGAGTTGGTTAAGATTAAATGGGATCATATTGATTTCGGTAGCCGCACTCTCCATATCCCTGAGACCAAGACTGGAGTACCACGCGACGTGCCTTTATCTGAGCGCTCTCTTGCGTTGTTGGAGCGACTTGAACGCTCATCTGAGAGAGTCTTCGATATTCAACCTGACAGCGTGTCTCAGGCGTTTGAACGGGCCTGTAAGCGTGCAGCTATTGAAGGGCTGCGCTTCCATGATCTGCGACATGAAGCTACCAGCCGCTTGTTTGAGAAAGGTCTGAATACGATGGAAGTGGCAACGATTACAGGGCACAAGACCCTCGAGATGCTGAATCGTTATACACACCTCAGGGCGGCAGATTTGGTTGCACGTTTGGGATAACTAAGTTGCAAATAACGCGTACTTAACTTGCATATAGGTAGCGCGTGAGTTGAAAAAAAATACAGCGATTTAACCTCTGAATATGCTGCCTATCCTGAAACGGTGGGTTTGCTAGCTGATTACGTATAAGACCAGTGGTTAGAAACTCATAGAGGCAGCCTGCCTACCAGGTTCACCGGAAATTGCTTATATGTATGCGAGGGGATTAGTTACAAAAAAGTACCTGTTCTCATACAACTTCCATACAACCTTTTTACAACCTGCCAATTGTGTAGTTCCTCTGCTTCGATCAAGTGTAAGGAAGAGCTACAAAGATCATCAGGCAAAGGATACATCCGGGTGAAGTGATTCTAACCTCACCTATAACTATGACAGATGAACGCTGAACTCAGGATCTTTCAGCTAAAGGATTCTATGGTACCCTCCGATGAAATGGAGGGACGAAATGGAATTCTTCACAGCAAATCTCACTTTGGCGAGTTATTGGCGATCAATCATCTTGTTTGGTCGTAACTCAGCTTCTTACAAATTTGCATTGGCCAAGTCGTTAATTGAGCTTTCCCGAGAAGGCGGTACCGATCTCATTACCCTGGAACAGCTGGCAGATCCCTTTAGTCGGCACCTGTGTGAGCACCTCCAATTGGTTGACAAACAAGGCACTCGACCGACAGGTAAGTTCTTGGAACTATGTCGCGGTTTCAATAAAGAGGCTGTATCGAAGGATGAGCTTCTGCATCAGACTGCACGGCTGGGTTTTGTTAACGTGATCGATGCTTTCCACGTTGTGAACAGTGATTACATCCCGGTGCGCTTCTTTATCGATGAGCGCAAACAAAGCGGCGGTATTCGCGTGACTGATGCTTTATATGAGCTGTTTTCAGATGAGGAGGGCGGTTCTCTTTTCGATGAAACTGAAGCGCGATGGAGGCTTGTAGAAACAGCGTGGGAGCTAAATATGTCGCGAAACCTGATCAGTGTGGACCATGAGCCGGACGCTGGACGGTTGGTCACGCGTTCAGGAACACGTAGAGTCGATATTACAAGTAGCCGCGATGCGCTAAACGGATACCAGAAAGGTCGGTGCCTCTACTGCTACGCGTCTATTAGCTTGGATACCACCTCTGATAACTTGGCTGATGTTGATCACTTTCTGCCGCATATGCTTAAGCACACAGGTGAGTTTTCCTCCTTAGATGGTGTGTGGAATCTCGTTTTGTCATGTCAGGACTGTAATAGAGGGGAGTGTGGTAAACATGCCCGCTTGCCATCACGGAACCTGTTGGAACGACTGGCGAAGCGTAATGAGAGTCTAATAACCAGTCATCATCCACTACGTGAAACGCTTATAAGGCAAACTGGTAACACAGTTCAGCAGCGCACAAGTTTCCTTCGAGTCTGTTATGATCGAGCCAGTTTATACCTGAATCCTAATTCCAGCTGGGAGCCGGAATTGAGAGGCACACCAATAGAATGACCGACTCCATAGAGTACTACGAAAAGAATGCGGCCCTCTTTTTCGATGGAACTGTAAGTGTTGATATGTCGCCACTGTATCAGCGCTTTCTTCCTCTAGTGCCGGATAGCGGCTCTATATTGGATGCCGGATGTGGTTCCGGTCGTGATTCACGTGCTTTTCTTGATAAAGGGTATTGTGTCACTGCATTTGATGCATCTGAAACGCTCTGTGTGCTCGCCTCAGAGCAGTTATCTCAAACAGTAGAATGTGCGCGCTTCGAAGAGATCGAGTGGCAGAACGAGTTTGATGCAGTTTGGGCTTGTGCCTCCCTTCTACATGTTCCCGAAACAGAATTACCAATGTCTCTTTCAAAACTGATCCGGGCATTAAAGAGGGGCGGAGTGATGTATTGCTCATTTAAATTAGGGGAGGGCGAGCGAGAGCAAGATGGTAGGTTCTTCACTGATATGACCGAAGACCGCATCCGGAAGCTAATACATGAAATTAGCCCGGATGCATCAGTTGAAACTTGGATTTCGGAAGATCAGCGAAAAGATCGAAATGAAAATTGGCTCAATGTGATAGTAGAGCTATCGACCCTTTAGCTTGGTCTGCTTTAAGAAGGCTTGATCCCAAAGAACGTTCGCTGATTGCGTCAAATGTCTGGGCGCGTAGTAAGGCCTCTTAGCATTGGAGATGACCTTTTTCGCGAGATCCTTGCTCATGTAATCTACTGCGCCGGCATCCACAGGGAGTTCTCTAGAATACCTCCCCGCAGAGTCTTTTGTGTAAGCACAGATGCCGTGTTCCTCGTCTAACTCTAATGCGGCGTATTCCATTGAGTCAGGTTTGGCAGGGTGCTTGAGAACATACGTATGCTGAATCCTAAGGCCGGTGCCTGTTGTATTGGCTCCTTTCTTTAGAATCAGTTGCAGTGCCTCAAAGTCTTCTGGGTGGTAAGCAACCAGTATATGCGCATGTAGTCGCTTGGTTGCGGTTTTACCCTTTTCCAAAGTGAAGAAGAAATTTGAATTGTGGTCCAGTGTAGTTAAGGCCTTTGTTAGTCGGTCGCCATATGCTGATACCGGCCCTTTCCGTGTGGAGATAAGCTTTTGTTCGGTAACACTGTCAAAGTGGACTGTGGCGAAGGCGATTTTGTGAAGAGGCTTGTTTTCCTTCCAAAGAAGCAGAGCTTTGAACAGGTAACGTAATTGATAGCTCAGTTTACGTTTACCTGCGCTGATCGGCCCTGTTCGCTTCTTACGATTTGGGAGGTCAGGAAGTGAATCTGTAGTAGGGATATTAGAGTTACTAGTATCTACTGGAGCAAGGTCACTTACGGCAATTTCCCGCCTTTGCAGATCCCTGAGGATACGTGGGTTGGGGGCTGGCTTTACTGCTACTTTTGACATGTGTGTTTTTCGCAAAATGCACCCATGCTTTTATGAGCATGGTGAGGATCTGTTAACGGGTCTGAATATCAAAATATTCTTCGTGGATTAGCTTTCCGATTTTGGTTTGATGGTCAAACGTGTACTGGTGCTCAACAGGGCTATTTGAGCACCTACCCACTAGCCTACCAGCCATCAATCCTCTGCCCTTCTCGACGTCAACCCTGCCTCCGCAGATAGAGCACTCGCCAACGTAAGAGACAATTCTGAATTGTCGTATAGGTGAACCGTCTTTTCTGGATTCTTCTGTTGAGGTGTATTCCAGCTGAGTGGAGTAGTGGTCTGAAGGGGACAATATTGTTGGCGCTAGAATGATTCTCTCTGTTATACAGCGGTATATAGGAGAGAAGGTCATATAAATTGCACTCACAATGATTGCGATGTCTATTGTGGTGTTGAGTAGCCCAAAAGTGGAGGTTTGAGAGGTGATTAGATACAAGCCGATGATCAGGGTTAAAACTCCAAGAACAACGCCGGTCACCATTGTTCCGACCATCAAGTGAAGTTTAATGCCTTTGGCGGTTAAACCATCCACAAAGCGTATGATCGGATTCTTAGTATCACTTGTTTCAAGAGAGTAACCGATATACCCGTGAGGTAGATCTTGTTTGTGTACCGCTGCTTCAGACCTAACCCTTACAAACTTGATGCAGTAGGTAGTAACGTTTCCCGCCCCCCCTCCTTTTTGATGAAGCTCGATTATAGGGTAGTAGGCGATTTCCTCATCAAATGCAGTTTGGTTCAAATCGTCAAAGTGTAGTGGCCATTTTTCTTCGACTGCCTTCTTCAGGTTGTCCTTAATCCAAGCCTCGTCGTCCGGATCTTGGATCAGGTCTTGCCATGAAAATACCAGAGAAGCCCCTTCTAGATTTGATTTATCCAGTGAGCATGCATGTTCAAAAATTCGATGTAGAACCTTATAGGGACGTGTGTTTCTTCCGTTACTAAGGTAATAGTGAGTTTTCCAGAGGGCTAGGGAAAGACTTCTATCTTTTTGATTTTCTTCCATATATTTCATCCTTGAAACTGTTTTGTCCCTGTTTGAGACTGAAATATTATCACGCAAATAGATGTAATGAACTCGCAAACTTACTCCAAGCGAAGGAATTACAAAATGTGTAAAAGTGATGAATTTGATCTCAGTTATGGCCTCAAAAATGGCAAATTGGTGTTTATTGATGAAGTGGATAGGGGCTTGGAGTGTGGGTGCTTTTGTCCCCACTGCGGAGGGAAGCTCATAGCTAAAAAGGGGGAGGTGAACCAACACCACTTCGCCCACTATCAGGTTGAAAATTGCGGGAAAGGAGTGGAAACCGCACTGCACCTATTAGGTAAACAGGTCCTCATGGAGGAACAAGCCGTTCGATTGCCGGATGAGGAGTCTGTGGAGCTTCTTACAGCTGTTGAAGTAGAGAGAAGACGGTTGGGATATGTTGCTGATGTTGGAGCTGTGCTCGTTGATACAGGAGAAGATATTGATCTCGAAATTAAAGTCACTCATGGCATTGATGAGGCAAAGCTGACGAAAGTCATTTCCAACAACGCGAAGATGGTTGAGATCGATCTGTCAGATTTACTGAGATCCGGCTCTCTTACTAAAGAGAGAGTGAAACAAGCGGTTCTCGCGGATGCACCGAGAATTTGGGCAGAAGATTTAGAGCGTCAGTTGGCAGATCGTAAGGAGAGTGAAATGAGTAATAAGAATTTGGTTTGTGGCTATAGAGCGGTGACAGGTTACTCTCAGAAAAATCAGAGCAATTTCGAATTTGCAGCCCTCTATGTGCTTGTTAAGCAGGAGGGGCGGTCTAGCCCAAACTATCAAATTCAGGGGGTGGGAGGATACGAGCAGACTTCTGTACCGATGAAAATGAATGAGAAGCTTTTGAAAAAGTTGGATCAGCAATCGTTCCCCGTTAATGTTGAACTGGTATTTGATATGTCTCTGGTTAAGGGGAAATTGAAACCTGTTGTAAGTGATCTGGTCGTTTAGCATTTAAAGAAAACGCTAGATACCCTGCAGTAGTCTTGAGGGTATCTAGTATCAGTGAATTAATTGAATTAATTCAGCTCCTGCACTTCTTACACCAGTAGCCGTTCCTTAGAACCCGCTCAGCTGTTTGCTCAAACTCAGTGCCACAAGAGCACTTCCAAAGATGCCGTACTTTGTACCCAAGATATTCTATAGATTCGCAGGTTCCGCCAAGCCTCTCTGCTGCATCCTGGAGTGACTTTAAGTCATACTTTCTCTTCTTCAAGCCTCTTTGTTTCTTCGCGCATACCGGGCACCAAGTTCCAAACTTCACATTGTTTGGACGAGCTTCCCAAGTGTGTCCTTCGGCGCAACGCCATCTAAGAGGGGTCTTACTATCTACATACTCATTAGAAAGGCATTTTCCCCCACGTTCTTTGGCAATTTTATTCATATCAGAGATTGTCTGGCCCTGACCCCAACATTTCGGGCACCAAGAACCGCTATTTTTAACGTTGCTTGGTGCAGCTTTAAATTCATGCCCCTCAGAGCAACGCCAGAGGAGCTTCTCGAAGATTCCAATGTAAGTAGTCGAAATTAATTCGCCGCCGCGCTGGTGCGCAACTTCCCTAAGAATCTGTATTTCGTCAGGCTTATATGCCTCTGAATAATTCACTTCGCGTTGGAGAAAATCTTCTGGCATATCTAGACCAAGCTTGATCAATTGCTTAGCAATAAAGCTAGGGAGTTCGCTAACTCCAAGGATTTCAAGCACCGATGGCACTTCAATTAGGTCAACGCCATTGAGCTTACAAAGCTCTCTTTTCTCATGGTCACGAGCTTGCTGCGTTTCTAATGACCGTTCTGAACTATGAAAGTAGGCTACTTCTTTATAGTGTTGGGATCCTTGATGCTCGAAAGCAAGAGCTAACTCAGAAGAGAAACCATCCAACTCCAGCTGATAGCCATCTGAAGACCGTAGCCAAGACGGTCTCGCTTTAGGGAACTGCTTTCCGAGAAGTTGATTGAAGTGTTCGCGACATATTCTCTCTCCTAATCCTTCACTACATTTCGGGCACCAACTTCCAGCTTTGATGCTACTTGGTACAGCTGACCAAGTGTGGCCGGCAGCACAGACCCACCTTAAGGCGGTAGAGGTGTTCACATATTCTTCAGAGAGGCAATCTCCATATCGTTCGCGAGCTACATTACGCATGTCTTCGATAGTAAGAAGTTTTGTTCCAGCGCAGTCTGGACACCATTTGCCGCCATTAATGATGTTGTCAGCATTAGCCATCCAACGGTGTCCAGCATCACACTCCCATTCAATAGGCGTTTTCACGTCGAATTTGTCAGGGGGATAACACCGCCCACTCTTTGAACGGGCAAACTTATTCAGTGACTCAGGTGTATGAACCCGCTTCTTGTCACCACGAACCTTTTTGGCGCACTCTGGGCACCAACCTCCATCACGTATTTTTCTGGGCTCTGCGCTCCATTCGAAGCCGCAGCTACATCGCCAGAGTACATGAGTAACTATCGATTTGAATTCTGTTGCCAGGCATTTACCGCCTTTAGCTTTTGCCCACGCTTGGAGGTTATCGAGCGTATAACGCCTTCTGCCTGAGTCACTTTTTTTGCGACCGCATTCCGGACACCAACGGTTATTGTGAATAATGTTGCTGGCAACAGCATCCCATTCGTGGCCGTGCTGACACCGCCATCGGTAGCGATCTTTCGTTCTAGAGAAAGACTCGCTTACCAAATCACCACCTCTTGCCTTAGCAATGGCAGCTACCTCTTCTCTCGTGCGACCACGCCCAGCGCAACGAGGACACCAATCACCGGCTTTCAACGAACCACGATTCGCTTGCCATTGATGGCCCTCAGAGCACTTCACAAGAAGAGGAGTTTTCGCGTTTACATAGCTCGATTCGAGAAGAGTCCCTCCGCGTTCCTCCACAATTCTGGTGGTATCAGCGTAAAGTTCGGCTTGGATTTTGTTCATTCCTAAATCCTTTTATCTGTTCCCTTAATGCCTTCCATACTAGTCAAGAAGTGCAGATTGCGTAGCGACCGCACCATATTTAACACTGTGATAAGTGACCATTTGATCACCCAGTGGTCACAGTGCCGCTCCATAATTCACTGTGACCACTTCTCCTCCGGATTTTGGTGTCATCACCTACCCTTGATGAGGCCTGGAGATCGTTGATCTGACGGCTTCAGAGCGTCTCTCTAGCCCGGTTTCCGATCCTGTTGGTCGGGGGTTCGAATCCCTCCAGGCGCGCCATTTTTTAGGAAAGTGTTTGTAAGTGATGTAGTGGTATCCCGTTGCCGGTATAGCTCAGTTGGTAGAGCAACTGACTTGTAATCAGTAGGTCCCGAGTTCGACTCTTGGTGCCGGCACCATTTACAGGATATTCCTCGATAGCTCAGTTGGTAGAGCAGTAGACTGTTAATCTATTGGTCGCTGGTTCGAGTCCAGCTCGAGGAGCCATCCTGATGCGGAGCGGTAGTTCAGTTGGTTAGAATACCTGCCTGTCACGCAGGGGGTCGCGGGTTCGAGTCCCGTCCGTTCCGCCACTTATCCTTCTAAGGCGTATCAGTGCCTAGAGCGTTAACCTCTCATATCTGAAAGCTAGCCAGGCACCTCGTTGAGTGCTTCCATCGCCTGTTCGGCCCAGCGCAGGCTATGCCGGTAGGCCACTTCGAAAAACACAGGAGATGATTATCGATTTTGGATTGCTGGATGACCGGCCAATTGGCTTCTTCGAAGGCGATAACTTCGCCTTACGCAGCAGCTGCCCCAGTTCACCCTGATGCTGAGAGATCGCCTGCTTGATGTCGTTGTCCAACGGCGTCTGCGTCAGGATCTCTTCCATCGCCACGTCCAGCAGCAGATCCAGTTGTGAGATCAGACCCACCATAAAGGCACTGTCTTTTGCCTGAGAGCCGGTGGCATCGGCCAGCAACTCACACATGCGACCGCGTACCAGCAGGTTTCGCGTTAACTCTTCCGGTTTATCGGTGTTGCCGGTGAGGGTGATCAGCGTTGCCCATTTGCGGATCTGGTCGTGGCCCAGCAACACCACCGCCTGCTGCATCGAGTCGATTGGACGGCTGAGTTGATAGGCGGCCGAGTTCACCACCTTGAGGATCTTAAAGGTGAGTTTGGGATCAAGGATGATCAGCTCTTCGATTTCGGCTGGTGTGATATCCGGGCGCTGCAGCTGCTGCAGGAGTTGCAGCAAGGCCGCGCTGTTGCCTGGTACGGTCTTGCCGAGCACTTTCACCGGGCGGCTGATAAACGGCCCCTGAAACAGCTTAAAGCCCGCTTTCTTGCAAAACTTGAGGGTTTCAAAGTCGTCCACATTCTGTGCCAGGGCGGTGATGTTGGATTTTCTCAGCATCCTTACCAGGCGGATGATCCTGTTGCGTGGCATCAGGCTGAAATCGATTTTGACGATGTTGACCAACTTCACCAGTGGCAATAGATGCGGCTGCATCGCAAAGCTGTCCAGGGCCAGTCGGTAGCCTTGCTGCGATAGCAGCTTTAAGTGTTTGATCAGGCTGTCGTTCACTTCGATGGCGGGATTGATCTCGATAACAAAGCCTCTTTTGGGCAGGAGCAACGGGTTGCCACCCTCCAGCATGGAGCTGGGAAAGGGAAGGAAAACCGGGACTTTGCGAATCTGACCATCCTGAAACAGGCTGGTGAAGGTGTGCATCACCAGCAACGCGCCCTCTGTTTCGTGATCGAATAGCGAGTCTTCAATCAGCTCTGAGTACTGATAACGCAGCTGGTAGGCGATGATTTTCAGCTGACGATCAAAGATCGGCTGCCGGACCATTAAAACTTGCGACTGCTCAACACCCATTACTACATCCCAACGCGTTTGCGGATCTCTAGGTAACCAGGACGCAGCCTAGCAATAAGGGGTGACATTACACAATCAGTTGCTTGTGAATTGAACAGGCAATTGCAGTTCGAGAGGCGATTGGTTTCGGGGTAGTTAGATCGGTGGGAAGGGGCGTGGCCTGAACGGACGCACGCCCCTGAATCTCGGTGGGTGTCTGGTTCAGACCTGTTTCGCCCAGAACTGCGCCGACAGCTCTGAAAAACCGTTCGAAATCGAAAGCATATCCTGGCCTGTACGGTTGCTGGAGGTTGCGGCGTTCAGGTTTCTTTCCGACATGTCACGAATCGTATAGATACTTTTGTTGATCTCATCGGCGACCGCGCTTTGCTGCTCGACGGCGCTGGCGATCTGCGTGTTCATATCGTTGATCTGCTCGATCGACTGATAGATGGAGGTCAGTGACGACGCGGTAATGCTGCTTTGCTCCACACAGTGATCGGTATGGCGTTGTCCGGACTCCATCACATCCACGGCCCGGTTGGCGCGGAGTTGCAGTTGCTCGATCATCGTACGGATCTGCTCCGTGGAGGTTCGGGTTTTGCTCGCCAGGGTACGTACTTCGTCGGCGACCACGGAAAAGCCCCGTCCGGCGTCGCCCGCCCGTGCCGCTTCAATGGCGGCATTCAGCGCCAGCAGGTTGGTTTGATCGGCGATCTCGCCGATGACGTCCAGAATGCCGGAGATACCGGTGCTGCTCTCCTTGAGCTCGGTGATCGCTTGCGTGGCCTGGCTGATCTGGTGCTGCAGTTGCTGGATCGAGCGGACACTCTCATCCACCACGTTTTTACCCCGCTGGGCTTGCGTCAGGCTGTCCAGGGCGGCGGTCGAACTGCTTTGGGCGTTGATCGCCACTTCCTGAATGCTGGCGGACATCTCATGCACCGCTGCGGCGACCTGATCGGTTTCAGCAAACTGCTGACGGGCACCGTTTTCGGATTGGGACACCGCGGAGCTGAGCTCCGATACACCACCGGTCAGGTGTTCTGCTGAGTCCGAAATCCGCCCCACCAAGGCTGCTGATTCTGACTCCAACATTTTTAGCGCCAGCGCTAACTGGCCGATGTCATCACGACGCCCGGAGTAGATATAGCGGGCGACAGGGTTGTTAACGATTGTTTGCGACTGCTTCACCAACGCCTGGAACGGCTTGAAGATCCAAAAGATGCCAAGCGTGCTTACGGCGAGTGCGGCACACATAAGCAGCAGCGAGCTGACGTTATCCAGCTGCAGGGCAAAGCAGATGGCAAGCGCCGAGATCAGCGGCACTAACATGCACAGCACCGTTTTGTGCAGTAGGCCGAGGCCATCTTTGATTGCAGTGGGGACCTTGCCTGCCATCAGCGGGGGATAGACCTGCTCAGCGCGCTCGACGTATTCTCGGCGTGGTTTGCGGCGCACCGACTGGTATTCCGCGATCAGGCCGTTCTTTTCAATCGGGGAAACGTAGGCATCGACCCAGTAGTGATTGCCGTTCTTGCAGCGGTTTTTCACGATGCCCATCCATGAGCAGCCGCCTTTTACGGTTGTCCACAGGCCTTCAAAGGCTGCGGGCGGCATATCGGGGTGGCGAACCATATTGTGGTTTTGCCCCAGCAGCTCCTGTTCGTCAAATCCGCTGACTTGGGTAAACCCTTTGTTTACGTAGGTGATGCGTCCCTTCAGATCGGTGGTTGAAAGGATGTTGATATCGCTACTGTAGTCTTCTTCTATCTGAGAGATGGGCAGGTTCTTTTTCATTAAGCGTCTTCTGAGTTGCGTGAAAGTTTTGTATCGATTTCCTGTCAGAAAGGACTTCCCTTAGCCGGTGCAAGTCCGTTTGCGTTTTACTTCACGTCTCTACCTCCTCAATGATTTTCTTGCGTTCAGCACGTTCGAGCAGAACGGCAGCGATCTCTGCCGGTGGCATGGGGCGACCATGGAAAAAACCTTGCAGGTAGTCGCAGCCCTGCTGCCGGAGGAAGTTGTGCTGGTGTTGGGTCTCTACCCCTTCGGCAACGACTTTCAGCCCCAGGCTGTGGGCCAGAGAGATCGTGGCCGTGCTGATGGCGGCATCGTTGCTGTCGGTTTCGATATGGCTGACGAACTCGCGATCCAGTTTCAGGATCTGAATCGGGAGTTTTTTCAGGTACGCCAGCGAGGAGTACCCGGTGCCGAAGTCATCGATGGCAATGGTGATCCCCATAGCATTGAGTTGCCCGAGAATGCTGATCGCCTGTTCCGGGTTCTCCATGGCCAGTGATTCGGTGATCTCCAGCTCAAGTGCACTGGCAGGCAATCCGCAGTGGGCGAGGGCTGCGGTGACCTGCGAGATCAAACTGGTCGAGCGCAACTGACGTGCCGAGAGGTTCACCGACATACGCAGGTGTGCAAACCCCTGCTGGTGCCAGTGGGCTAGCTGCTGGCAGGCGGTGCGTAATACCCACTCGCCGACCGGTTCGATCAAACCGGAATCCTCCAGCACCGGGATAAACTCGGCTGGCGAGACGAGACCCCGCTCTGGATGATGCCAGCGGATTAAGGCCTCCAGTGCACATATGTTGTCGCTCGCCGCATCGATCTGCGGTTGGTAGTAGAGCTCGAACTGCTCCTCCTGAAGTGCCTGGTTTAGCTGCTGGCCCAGGTTGAGTCGATGCTGGGTCTGCTCCGAGATGGTGCTGCAGTGGAACTGGAAGTTTTTGCGCCCCAGGCTCTTGGCGTGGTACATCGCCGCATCCGCATGTTTCATCAGTTCCTGCACGGAATCGCCATCGTTGGGATAGACGCTCACGCCGATGCTGGGCGTGATATAGATGGGCTGATCATTGATTTCATAAGGGGCGGACAAGGTCTCCAGCAGCGTGCTGGTTTTGAGTGCGAGATGGTTGTGGTTGCTAAAGTGGGTGAACGCGAGGGTGAACTCATCGCCACCCAAGCGGGCCAGCAGATCGCTCTCCTTAACCGTGTCCTTCAGTCGTTTGGCCACCGCCTTCAGCAGTTCGTCGCCCACCTGGTGCCCCAGGGTGTCGTTGATGTCTTTAAAGCGGTCGAGATCGATAAACAGAATCGCCAGTTCCCGTTGCTCGTGTTGGGATGCGGAGATGGCCTGGCTGAGGCGTTCTTCAAAACTGAAGCGGTTGAGCAGGTGGGTGAGCGGATCGTGATAGGAGAGATGCTGTATCTGCTCTTCAGCGTTTTTCTGTTCGGTGATGTCGCTGAAACTGGCGATGTAGTAGCTGATCTTGCCCGCTTTATCGCGCACGGTATTGATGGTTATCCACTTGGGATAGATCCGGCCATCCTTGGTGCGGTCCCATAACTCGCCTTGCCAATAGCCGTTGTCCTGAAGGGCATGCCACATGCGTTGGTAAGTGGAAGGGGGAACTTTGCCCGAGGCCAGTATCCTGGGGTTATGCCCCCGGACCTCATCCTCCCTGTACCCGGTCAGTTCGGTAAAGGCTTCGTTGACCGATATGATCTGGTTGTTCTGGTCACTGATCAGTACCGCCTGCCGGCTTTGTCGGTAAACGTTGGTATATAACTCCAGCCGTATCCGATTCTGTTCCTTTTCTGTCCGGTCATCGAGGATCGCCACCAGCTCGCCGCTGGACAGTTTGTAGATCTGGATATCGAGCCAGAGCCGAACACGGTTTCCCTTGTAGACCGTGAAGGTATGGGCGTGGGGTGTGTTTCCCTGCCAAGCCTTCTTGATCGAGCTATAGAGGTCATCGACCTTCTTGCGGCTGTAGGGCAACAACTCCCTTAACGGGATCCCCTTTAAGCTGTAGCTGCTGCGGTGAAAGATCTGTTCACAGGCTGGGTTGGCGCTTTGCACCTCGAATTCTGTGCCGCTTTCGTGCGGCTGCAGTACCAGTACCCCATTGGGCATCGACTGAAACAGTTCCTGAAAGCGCGCTTCACTGCGTTGCAGCGATTTGTGCAGTGCCTTGGTTTCACTGATGTCTTGCCAGGTGACGTAGATGATCGGGCCGGAGCTCGAGTGCATCGCAGACAGCGTCACCCTGACGGTGAAATGGGAGCCGTTCTTGCGCTGGTGAATCCATTCGAACTGGACGGTACCTTCGTACTCTGCCTGACGAATATAGGCGGTGGACTTGTCGACCGAGCAGGTGCCGTCAGCCTGGTAGAGGGGGGATATATCCGAGGGATGCACATGAAGCAGCTCGTCCTTGCAGCTGTACCCCAGGACTTCAACCGCGGCCTGATTGCACTCGATAAACCTATCCCCACGGATGATCAGCGACGGATCAGGGGAGGAGGTAAACAACGTCAGGATCAGGCTTTCGTCGTGGGAAGCCCGCGGTGCGGTTTCATACCAGCGCATTCCAGTAAGTCCCTTTACAGTACTTTTATTCTTGTTATTTCGGAGCTGCTTGAAAAAATATCCATAAGCTTAGTATGGATTTTCAATATTGCACTGTTGTTTCTTGTGGCTGTAGCTTCTTGTTAAAGGGGCGGCTCAGCCGAGTCCTGTTTCGGCTGAGCCATTTAGGTCATATCGCTACTGTCAGGGCGCCGAGATATTCACGTTGTTAACCGCACCCTCAACATAGGTGTCGCCACTGCTGCGGGTAATGTCTGTCACCTGCAGGGTGACTGCGCCCACATTGGTTTTGATGTTTTTCAACTGCATTGTGCACTGGCCGCTGCTGTTGGTGGTGCAGCTGTCGTTGCTGCCGGAACTCCAGCTGGCATGCACCACGGCGGCGCTGACCGGGTTGCCGTCGCTATCCACCACAGTGGCGGTAGCTTCCGCATCCCAGCGGTTGCGACGACCCGGATAGGATTGGCCGGTGAGGGATTGCAGACTCATCTCAAGCGCGGGTGGTGGGTTGGAGACGCCACCTTCGGTGAGTGTCATAACGTACACATCCAGCTCATCCGGATTGTTGTGTGTTTTGGTCTGGTCGCTGGTCATCACACGGATGTAGAAACTGCCGGGGCTGGCATCGGGCAGGGATACGCTGATCGGATCACCGCTGTTGGCAACGGTCAGGGTGTAGAACGGCGTCCAGGTATTGTTGTCGTCGGAGTAGAACCAGAGGAACTCATCACCGTCGTTGCTGCTGGTGACAATGTTGGCCTCGGCGTTGAAACTGAGACCGGTGCCGTTCTGCAGGTTGAAGATCCAGATATGCTCCAGCAGATCCCAGCGGTCGGCCGGTTTACCGCCCTGGTGGGACTCACCGAGACGTTGGTAGCTGCCGTCGCTGTAGTGGGTGTCGGTATAGTTGCCAGAGAGTACGGTGCCGGTGACATGGGTTTCACCTGACGCCAGCTGCTGTACAGTGCCATTCGGATCGTTGACGGTGAGGCTCAGATCGACCGCATACGGTGAGTTGTTGCTGTCGTTGCTACTGATACACAGGGTGCCGTTGTAGTTGTCTGGCGACAATCCGCTGGAGTTGAGGGTCACCGTGATGTTGCTGCCGCTGTTGGCGCCGGTGCTGCCGGACACAGGATTGGCAGAAGCCCAGCTCGGTTGTGTACAACCGCCACCGGTGCCAATGTCCCAGTCCAGTGTAGCGCTGCCAACGTTGTTGATGGTCAGGTTATGCTCCGTGCTGTCACCGGTAAAGTGGGTGGCGGCAATCGCTGTCGGACTGGTGGCAATGCTGGGTGCGTCAGAAGCTGCAACCGGTGTACGCACCTGATCACATTCATTGTCGCCCTGGTCGGAGCTGGCGCAGGCCTGGCTGTGGATAATTGCGTTGTTGCTCAGTTCCACGTCATCCAGGTCCCAGCCGACACCCCCAACGAAACCGTCAGTGGCCATGCGGAAACGCACGCGGATGTTCTTATTGGCATGGGCACTCAGGTCAACCAGCGTCTGCTGGTAGCCGCCGCTGCTGCCGGAGAATGCGGGCCGGTCACTGATGGCGCTGGCCGGGTTGGTGTTGATGATGCTGTTGTAGCCGTTGCGGAACATATCCGGGCCGAGATCGGTCCAGCTGCTGCCGTTGGCGGAGATCTCAACCACACCACCGTCCCAGTCCGCTTCGGTGTCGTAGTTGTGCCAGAAACTGAGCAGGGCATCATCGCCCAGGCTGATGCTGTTGTTGAGGGTTAGGTACTGGTCGCTGCTGGTGGTGATATCCTGCGCCAGCCACGCCGATACCGGACTGTAGGGATTCACACCACTCAGTTGCCAGTCAACGGAACCAGACGCGTGGGAGACGTTCCAGAGGCCAGCGCCACTTTCCATATCATCCGCCAGCAACAGACCGGCGGCACCGCCGCTGACCTGCACGTCGAAGTGGCAGGTTCGAACTTCGCTATTCGCCATGCCGCCCAGCGGGAAACTGATCACACCGCCGGATTCACTACCGCCACAGGTGGCGTTGAGTTGCTGACATAGCTGGTGTTGGCGGGTACGGGATTGCTGACTACAACGCCGGTCAGTGGATTCCCGGTCTGGTTACGGATCTCGATGCTGTAGCTGATGGTGTTGCCACTCTGTGCCCACAAGGGGCTGGCGCTGGTAAGGATGACAAGACGATCCTGACATTCGAGTGGGATGTCGTATCCCTCTGTGCCGTCGCTGCGGCTGCCCACACTGCCCTGAGTGGCGCTGTAACCAAGGCCACGCTTGGCAAAGGCTTCCCAGATCAGGCATTGGTTGTCGCCCTGATTGTTGGTCATATCCGCAGCCAGGATTGCGTCGCGGGCATCCACAAAACCCGGTGAGCAAGGCTGTAATTTGAGGCCATCCATCACCAGCTGCAGGGCGATGTTGTTACCGCCGGTGCCGGTATAGATATCGGAATCGAAGCCGTATTTGTCGATCAGTGCCCAGGTCATATCCCACAACATGGCGGCCCACACCGAGCCAACGCCATGGGGGACAGAGGCTGACTTGATCGAATTATAGGTACGGGGATCGATCGCCAGATCGGTGCTGTAGGGGTAGTCGCGGATACCGTCACCGTCGGTACCCTCTCCCAACACGTAGGTGCCGATACCGCGTCTATCGGAGCCGTTATCGGTGGCGCGCATGGTTATCCACAGGCCAAAGTAGTCACTCCAGCCCTCACCCGCCTGTTCGGTGTTGGTCAGGCAGGAGGTATTGTTGGGGCCGCCGGTGAGGCGCTTTGGAGATGCCGTGGCCGTATTCGTGCATGATGATGCCGTTGTCCAGGTCCCCGTCACGGTCCGGATTGGTTTGGTTCCACAGGAACATCTGCATACGCGGTGGGCTGCCATCGGGCGGGGTGGCCATATTGGCATTGTTCATGCCACCACCGTCCTGGGCTTCGGCGCGAACTGCATCGTTGCCTTTACCCTGACCAGCGCTGTTGGTGACCTGGAAGTTACCGCCCGCCTCGTCAAAGCCGTATTCCATGAATACGTCGTGGATCAGGTTGTTCCAGTAGAACAGGTTGGTGATCGCCGCATCGATATACTGGGTGGGTTCCTGGGATAGGTTCAGCGGAAAGTTGAAATCCAGTGTTGGGCTGCAGGCACGGGCGTTGTCGCCGCCGGTGGGGCTGTTGCTGGCGTCGTCATCGATGTAGGCATCCACGTTATTGCCGCTGGTGCATTGTCCCGTCCACCCACGGCGACAGGTCGGTGAAGTTGAGCAGCTGGCGGTTGCCGTGGTTCGGGCTTTCCACCGGTTCCGGATACACCTCCATGGAGTTTTCGTGCACCACGTAGTTGGTTTTATCCAGCACGTCGCCAGTAAGTGCGTCGATACGGATACGCCACCAGTTCTGCGCATCCAGCTCGTAGATCTCCAGATCCCAGGCCAGGCGTGCTTCGCCGCGGTTAACCGGCTGGTACACCAGCTTGCCGGGGATTGGGTTGCGGGAGATCGGGCCGGATGCATCCAGCCCCAGACCACGGGCCGCCGCCGATACCGCCTGCCCGAAGTTCAGGCCCGGCAGCGTGGTGTTCACCTGCTGCTGGATGTTGGATACAAAGCTGTTGTTGAGGCTGATCACGCTGCCGTCGCGGGCGATATTGATATTGAGGTTGGCGCCGTGAACTTCGAAATTTACGGTAGCGCTGGCGCAGATGGATATGGGTCACACCATTGTTTGGTGAGCTGAAACGGTCGGTTACCAGGGCCGTGTTGATATCCCGGTTGGACAGACCCAATGCGTGCCGGTGACTGCGCAGGTAATCCAGCGCGATGGTGAGTGGGTCACCGCTGTTGGGGCCGGTCAGAAACTGGCCCGGTTGATGGGGCGCGGCATAGCTGAAGCTGACCAAAAAAGCCGCACAGATACCAAGCAGGTAATAAGCGAAGAAATGGAAACGACGTGGCAGCGGTTGGGCGAACATGGTTCGTGTCCCCCTGATCTGGGTGGTGTAGGTTTGTTCGGCACCCTTTAACAGGGCAGGGTGGAAGAGCGTGATATCCCCGCACGTGCCTTTACTGGGGAACGAAGCAGGTTTTGAGCCAATACGATTTTGTCTTTTAAAACAGGGGATTGGCTTTGATGAGAAGAGGGCGAACGCTGAAGTTTGTAAAGTCGCAGAAACAGTCGTTAAGTTTGCTGTAGTGTTGGCGTTACACCTGTAACTCCTGGCTGACGTACGTTCTTACCTCCTGCAATAAAAACAGGCGCTACCGTGAGGTAGCGCCTGTGGGGGTAGCCCTAAGAGGCGTCAGAGGTAACCACCACTCAGGTTTTCGGGATCAATATCAAACGGCTGCATATCTCGCTCGGGAACGCAGATGAATGGGCAGAGGCGGGCGGATCTGGTGAGTTGATATATCCGAGGATGTGGAGTGCCACCACGTCGGCAGATCGCTTAGTCCGACAGGTCACCTTCCGGATATGGCCAGAGCGCCCGCACCCTTCGCAACTAAGACAACGCAGCTTTTATGCCAGTCATAGGATGCCTTTAAATTCAGGGGGTTAGGTTGAAATGAAAAACGGCGTTGATTCTATCTGTACAAATTAAGTAACAGGTGTTGCCCAGAAAACGGTAAAAATCTTTAAGTTTTCAGTGGGTTACCTAGGCTGTTTACGTGAGCTTGAGTGTAAAGCGGGCTTTACGTGTGGCTGTGCAGATGCGTTGCGGGTCGATTGGAAGTGCTGAAACAGTGAAACTTTTAGCCACAAGTATTATGAAACTTTTTCAGCTGTCGCGTATCCTATGGGGCATGCGCGCACCGGTGGGTGCGCTTAAAGTCACACACGGATCTCATATGCTCACTCAGCTTTTCACAACAAGAAACAAAATGCTGGCGTCGATCGCCTTGCTGTTTTTTGTTGTCTATTGCGCGGTGGGTGTGTGTACCAGTTGGGTAAGCACGGCTGTAGACGGCGACACTCAAACGGCTCAGATCGTTGACCACAGCATGCATCACTCCGGTGACGAACCAATGCCGGATGCATCACACTGCGGCAGCGGCGAAAGCAGCTGTGAGTGGAGTCGGAAGCTGGTGGCCGACCCGATGCCGGATGCCGATCCCGACCATACGTATTTTCTCCTCTACCTGATTTCGGCCAGCGTTCTGTTGGCTCTGCTCTGGCGACAGGTGCGGCAGTTTGGCCCCTATGTCCGTCAGCTATTTGTTCTGCGGGGCTACCCGCGCCTCCACGTTCAGCACGCAGTATTCCTGAATTAAGCAACCCTTCTCTGTCATCTATACGACCTGCCGGTGTAAACCGTGCGGGAGGTTTTTACATGTACAAGAGAACGGATTATGCGTTTACGTATATCTCACTTTGTTATTGCTGCGTTTGCCGTGACCACCTTGCCGGTGCAGGCGGAGCTGAGTTTAGAGGCCGCCATTCAGGAGGCGATTAGCAGCGATCATTGGGCGCGGAGCAGCGCCTATCAGGAGCAGGCACTGCGTCAGCAAGCGATCGCCAGTGGCCAGTTGCCCGATCCCAAGATGCGCCTGGCTCTGGCCAACCTGCCCACCGATACCTTCGATTTTGATCAGGAAAACATGACCCAGCTGCAGGTGGGGGTGTCGCAGCAGTTCCCCCGTGGGGACAGCCTGAAGATTCAACAGCGGCAACTCACTCAAAAGGCGGATAAAGGGCCGTTGCAACGCTTATTGCGCGCCGCCAAGCTGAAAAAACAGGTGTCCGGCAGCTGGATCCAACTGCATGCATTGCAGGAGCAGTTGATGTTGCTGGAAAACAACCGCTACCTGTTCCAGGAGCTGGTGGATATCAGCCGGGCCAACTTCCGCAGCGGCAAGGCACGTCGCTTTGAGGTGATCGATGCCGAGCTGCAGGTAACCCGTCTCAACGACCGCATCACCCGCATGCAGCAGCAGGAATCCGCCCTGCGCAGCCAGCTCAATCGCTGGTTGCCGGAAGCGATGAGCAATGAGTCCCTGCCCGTAAAGCTTCCGGGTCTAATCCCGGTTGTCCCGGTGTCGGAGCAACAGCAGATGCTGGAGGCATTGCAGCGACACCCGCAGCTGCTCCTGCTGGAGCAGGATATTGAGATCCGTCAGCGCGGTGTGGAGCTGGCCGAGCAGGCCTACAAGCCCGGTTTCAAACTCGACACCAGCTACGGCTTCCGTGACGACATGCCCGACGGTCGGGATCGCGCCGACTTCTTCAGCGTGGCGCTGACCTTTGACCTGCCGCTGTTCCCGGAAAAACGCCAGGACGCCCGCCGCAATGCGGCGATCCAGCAGCGCGAGGCGGTGCGTGAAGACCGTCTGCTGACCCTGCGTGAATACCGTGCTGAGCTGCAACAGGCGCTCAGCAACTATGCGGGGCTGCAGCAACGTCTGGATATCTACAACAACGACTACCTGCGCCAGTTGCGGGAAAAACGTAAGTCCGCAACTCAATCCTATGCTGCCGCCGACGGCCGATTCTCCGACGTCGCCGCAGCCGCCATGGGCGAGCTGGAAACCAAGATGATGAAAATCCAGCTCCAGCATCAGCAAGCCCAGATCATCAGCAACATCAATTACTGGCTGGCGGGTGTTGATCCTGCGCTGGCCGCAGCAGAATCCGAGGTGAACCCATGAATAAATTTGTCCTGACAACTGCAGCCCTGCTGATTGGCGCTGCCGGAGGTTACTTTATCCAGGGGCAGATGGCGTGGTGGCGCCGATATGGGCTCGACCGGTAAAGCCGCGGATGAACCGCTGTACTGGGTGGCACCGATGGATCCCAACTACCGAGCGCGACAAGCCGGGGCTGTCGCCGATGGGGATGGAGCTGGTACCGGTCTACGAAGAAGATCTGGGAGGGGGGGACTCTCCCGGTACGGTCAGCATCGATCCGCGGGTAGAGAACAACCTGGGCGTACGTACCGTACCGGTCTGGTTCAGCCCGTTGCAGGCCAACCTCTCCACCGTGGGCTACGTGGGGTATGACGAGGAGAAACGTATCGATATCCACTCACGCATCTCCGGCTGGGTGGAAGTGCTGCATGTGAAAGCGGAGGGTGAATACGTCGACAAAGGCGCGCCGCTGTACGAGATCTACTCGCCGGATCTGGTGAATGCGCAGGAGGAGTATGTTGCTGCACTGCGTAGCGGCAACCGTTATCTGCAGCAGGCCAGCCACGACAAGCTGATTGCGCTGGGGGTACCGGAGCAGACGGTTACCCAGCTGCGCAAAACCCGCAAGGTCATGAACACCATCCCGTTTTATGCGCCGCAGGCGGGTTTTGTCAGCATGCTGAAGGCGCGCCAGGGGATGTTTATCAAACCGGCGACGCGGGTGATGAGTATCGGCGCCCTGGATCAGGTGTGGGTGATCGCCGAGCTGTTTGAGCGTCAGGCTGCCCAGATCCAGGTGGGTGACAATGCCCGTATGCAGATGGATTTCCTGCCGGAACGGTTCTGGGGCGGTACGGTGGATTACATCTATCCCACCTTGAATGAGAAGACCCGTACCGTGCAGGTTCGGCTGCGCTTTGATAACCGGGATCTGGCGCTGAAACCGGGCATGTTTGCCCAGATCGACGTGCTGGCCCAGCCAACGGCAGAGGTGCTGAACGTGCCATCCAGCGCGGTGATCGAAACCGGCGGCCAGAAGCGGGTGGTCGTAGCGCTGGGCGAGGGCAAATACAAGTCGGTGGAGGTGCAAACCGGTGCTCGCATCGGCAACCGCACCGCAATCCTCGAAGGGTTGTATCCGGAAGACAAGGTGGTGATCTCCGCCCAGTTTATGCTCGACTCCGAATCCTCCATCAGCTCTGACTTCATGCGCATGACCCCGCCGATGATGGGCCGTATCGAAGAGACCTGGGCCCAGGCCGAAGTCCGTGAACTGGATACCGAGGCCCGTACCGTGGTGCTGAAGCACAAGGAGATCCGTATGTGGAAACAGCCGGAGATGGTGATGGAGGTGCCGGTTGATGAGGTGGTGGATCTGGAAAAACTGCAGCCGGGCAGTGCCGTGCAGGTGCTGCTGAACGGCGGCAATATGGGTAACCTGAAAATCACCGACGTGATCCTGCCGCAGCCCAAAGCGCCCCGTGAGCAAGGAGGCCTGATGTGATTAAGGGACTGATTTTCTGGTCGATCAGGAACCGCTTCTTTGTCCTGCTGGCGACCCTGATCCTGCTGGGCTGGGGAGTGTTCACCCTGAAGAACACACCGATCGATGCCATCCCCGATCTATCCGATGTGCAGGTGATCATCAAAACCAGCTACCCGGGTCAGGCGCCACAGGTGGTGGAGGATCAGGTGACCTATCCGCTGACCACGGCGATGCTGTCAGTGCCGGGGGCGAAAACCGTGCGTGGTTTCTCCTTCTTTGGCGATTCCTACGTCTACGTGATCTTTGACGAGGATACCGACCTGTACTGGGCACGCAGCCGTGTGCTGGAGTATCTCAGCCAGGTTGCGCCGAGCCTGCCGGCCAGTGCCAAACCACAACTGGGGCCGGACGCCACCGGCGTTGGTTGGGTGTACCTCTACGCGCTGGTGGACCGCACCGGCAAACACGATCTGGCCGAGCTGCGCAGTATGCAGGACTGGTTCCTG
This sequence comes from Phycisphaeraceae bacterium, assembly GCA_965223655.1. Classification (GTDB taxonomy): domain Bacteria; phylum Planctomycetota; class Phycisphaerae; order Phycisphaerales; family Phycisphaeraceae; genus CBDCXC01. The sequence continues at coordinate 12,790 of CBDCXC010000014.1, read as the reverse complement.
AAGTACGAACTGCAGACCGTGCCCGGCGTATCGGAAGTGTCGCCGGTGGGTGGCATGGTGAAGCAGTATCAGGTGAAGGTGGATCCGGAGAAACTGCGTGCCTTTGGTATCCCGCTCTCCCATATCAACATGGCGATCAAGCGGGCAAACCAGGAGAGTGGTGCGTCGGTATTGGAGATGGCCGAAGCGGAGTACATGGTCCGCGCCAGCGGTTATCTGGATGGCATCGATGCCATCCGCGCGATCCCGCTGGGTGCGACCCAGCAGGGCACACCGATCCTGCTGCAGGATCTGGCCGATGTGAGCGTGGGCCCGCAGATGCGCCGGGGTATCGCCGAGCTGGACGGTGAAGGCGAAACCGTCGGTGGCGTGGTGGTGATGCGCTTTGGTGAGAACGCCCAGAAAACCATCAATGGTGTAAAAGCCAAGCTGGAGGAGCTGCAGCGCAGCCTGCCGGAGGGCGTTGAGATCGTCACCGTGTACGATCGTTCCGGGCTGATTGAACGGGCGGTAGAGAACCTGTTCGAAAAACTGCTGGAGGAGTTTGTGGTGGTGATCGTGGTCTGTGCCGCGTTCCTGTTCCACTTCCGCTCCTCGCTGGTGGTGATTATCAGCCTGCCGATCGGCATCCTGATGGCGTTTATCGTCATGTACTACCAGGGCATCAACGCCAACATCATGTCGCTGGGCGGTATCGCCATCGCCATCGGTGCCATGGTGGACGGGGCGATCGTGATGATCGAGAACGTGCACAAGCATATCGAGCGCACCCCGCTCACACCGGAGAACCGCTGGCGGGTGATCGGTGAAGCGTCGGCGGAAGTGGGTCCGGCCCTGTTCTTCAGCCTGCTGATCATCACCATGAGTTTCCTGCCGGTGTTTACCCTCGAAGCGCAGGAAGGGACGGATGTTTGCGCCGCTGGCGTTCACCAAGACCTACGCCATGGCGGCGGCCGCCGGTCTGGCGGTGACCCTGGTGCCGGTGCTGATGGGTTACTGTATCCGCGGCAAGGTGCTGCCGGAGCACAAGAACCCGATCAACCGCCTGTTGCTGGCGATCTACCTGCCGGTGATCCGCGCGGTGCTGAGCTGGCCAAAAACCACCGTGGCCGCCGCTTTGCTGGTCACTGCTGTGGGGTTCTGGCCTGTGGACAAGTTGGGCAGCGAGTTTATCCCACCGTTGGATGAGGGCGACCTCATGTATATGCCGACCACTTATCCCGGTATTTCCATCGGTAAGGCACGCGAGCTGCTGCAGCAGACCGACAAGCTGATCCGCACCGTACCGGAAGTGGAGCGGGTATTTGGCAAGATCGGTCGTGCCGAGACCGCCACGGACCCGGCACCGCTGACCATGATCGAAACCTTTATCACCCTGAAACCACGCGACCAGTGGCGCGAAGGGATGACCACCGAAAAGCTGACCAAGGAACTGGACAAGCTGGTGAAATTCCCGGGCCTGACCAACGCCTGGGTGATGCCGATCAAAACCCGTATCGACATGCTCGCCACCGGGATCAAAACCCCGGTGGGATTGAAGGTGGCCGGGCCGGATCTGGCGGAGATCCAGAAGATCGGCCAGCAGTTGGAGCAGGTGATTGCCGAAGTGCCGGGCACCGCGTCGGTGTACTCCGAACGTGTGGCCGGGGGGCGTTACATCAAGGTGGATATCAAACGCCTGAAAGCGGCACGCTACGGCCTGAACATCGCCGATGTGCAGGCGGTGGTGACCAGCGCCATTGGTGGCATGAATGTCTCCCAGACGGTGGAAGGGCTGGAGCGTTATCCGATCAACGTGCGTTATCCACAGGATTACCGCAACTCGGTCGAGAAGCTGCAGCTGCTGCCGCTGGTCACGCCGACAGGGCAGCGGATCGCGCTGGCGGATGTGGCGGAGATCTACATCGAAGACGGCCCGCCGGGGATCAAGAGTGAAAATGCCCGCCCCAACGGCTGGACCTTTGTGGATATCGAAGGCCGTGACCTGGGCTCCTACGTGGCGGATGCGCAGAAGCATGTGGCAGAGAACGTTGAGCTGCCACCGGGTTACTCGATCAACTGGTCCGGCCAGTACGAGTACCTGTTGCGTGCACAGGAACGTCTGACCTACGTGGTGCCGCTCACGCTGGCGATCATCGTCATCCTGCTCTACATGAACTTCCGCCGCTTTGCCGAAGTGGCGATCATCATGGGCACCCTGCCGCTGGCGCTGATCGGGGGAATCTGGATTCTCTACATCAACCAGTACAACTTCTCGGTGGCGGTGGGTGTCGGATTTATCGCCCTGGCTGGGGTGGCGGTGGAGATCGGGGTAATCATGCTGGTTTACCTCAACCAGGCATTCAAAGCGAAACAGGCTGAAAACCCCGATGGCATGACGCTGGCCGACTTGCGTGAAGCGGTAATCGAGGGCGCCGGGATGCGTGTGCGTCCGGTCATGATGACCGTGGCGGCGATCATCGCGGGTCTGTTGCCGATTATGTACGGCACCGGCACCGGTTCGGAGATCATGCAACGTATCGCTGCACCGATGGTGGGTGGCATGGTCAGTGCGGTGGTGCTGACGTTGGTGCTGGTACCGGCGGTGTATTTCCTTTGGAAGAAGAAGGAGGTCAAACCTCAGGGGTGATCTGTTCTGAACAGCATGTCGTCCTTTTAGGACGAGATAAGGGGAGTTTCCGAACTCCCCTTATCAATCCCCGTCGGCCCCGCTATTTGCCCGGCTTCGCCGGGTTCCCTGTGCGTTTCTAAATAAAACGAAGCGAATAAACTCGGCCGCTTCGCGTCCTCAGACAGAATTCGCTTTTTATCGTTTTATTTCTGCAATGCTCGGCAGCATAGAGGGGACACCCTCGTGCCACGCTCTAAGCTTTGTGGTCTTAAGTCAAAAAGATATGGGCCTGCTTCAGGTTGGCACGATGTTATGTTCCCCTCTACGCAGCTGAGTATCACAGGTCCAAATAGATTGAGTGCTAGGTGTTTGAGGTCGTGGCATGACCAAGTTTCCGAGTACGCTATTTCGAGTGAGAAACGCAAGGTACAGGATATAGTTCGGCAAGCAGTCGGGATGTCAGGCGGAGCGCGTAGTTGATGGGTAACAGAGGTTCTAAAACCTCCTTTACCTCGTCCGGCAGGACGAACCGTTGAATCTAAAACGATGCATGCAACGCTAAGTAGCGTTCAAAGAACATCTCAATCTTAGAACGTAATCAGATCCCCATCCCGCGCAACGCTGATCTCCTCAAACGGCAGTGTATTATCCAACAACCATTTATCCATCTCATGCCCCAGATGGGTCAGTACCATTTTCTTCGGCTTCAACGCCTCAAAGATCGCAAGGCTCAGGCTCAGGTCGTTGTGATTACGCGGCGGCTGTGGTTGCGGCGGTACGCTGGTGTCGATAACCACTACATCCAAATCAAACCGCTTCAAATACTCTTCCGATGCTTCGGGCAAACCAACCGTATCGGTCAGGTAAGCGATGCGTTTGTTGTCCTGTTCAAACAGATAACCAAAGGTGGGTTTGGAGTGCTGCATCGGGATTGGGGTAACGCTCAAGCCTGCCTGTGGTGAGAAAGGCTCGAAGGCGGTAAGAGGTGGCAGAAACTCCAGGATGCCGGGGTGTTTTTTCAGGTCACCGGCCGCACCGCCATCTTCCGGCCCGTAGACCGGGATATGGTCGTTCATGCCCCAGCGCAGGTGGAACAGGCCCTGGATATGGTCCATGTGGTAGTGGGTGAGCAGGATGCCGCTGAGCTGTCCGGGCTGGAAACGTTCGCACAGGTCGGTGAGGCCGCCATCGATCAGCAGGCGCAGGTCACCGCTTTCCAGCAGGGCACTGCAGGGTTTGCGGCGCAGCGCCGGGTTCTGGCGGGCATTGTGGCAGGCACGGCATTCGCAGCCGTACACCGGCACCTGACGAACGTCGCCGGTGCCCAGCAGGGTCAGTTGCATCTAGTTCGACACTCCCAGCCAACTGTGATGCTTGATCACTTCCAGCAGTGCGTTGATGCCGTGCATCAGGTCGCCGCTGTTGTCGACTTTGATCAGGTTGGAATCCAGGTCAGAGTTCAGATTATTCACCAGCTGTTGGTGGCGCGCCAGTCGTTGTTCGATCTCGATGGCGCCCTCACGGCCGCGGCTGAGCAGGCGGTTGCGCAACAGATCGGGATTTACGTCGACCAGCACCGGTACCAGTTCGTCGTACTGGACGAGGGCTTGCGGCAGGTATTCGCGGGAGCCGTTGACCAGCACGTTGATGCCACGGTCCAGCCAGCCGTTGATCTCGCTGCCGATGCCGTAGCGGTAGCCGTGGGACTGCCACTGCATGGCGAACAGGCCAAACTGGTCGCGCATCTGGAACTCCTCGGCGGACAGGTGCACGTGGTTTTCACCCCCCACGCCCGGGGCGCGGGTGATGTAACGGTGTGCCACGCAGCAGTGCTGCTCCGGGCGCAGGCGTTCACGACAGCCGGCGAGCAGGGAATCCTTGCCCGAACCGGATGCGCCGATCAGATAAAACAGGGTGCCACTCATCAGAAGACCCTCCGTCCCTCACGCCAGGTGCGCTGAATCAGCGGCATCACCGCGTGGCTGGATGCACCTGAACCAGATCGGCGCGCAGGCCGGTTTTCAGTTCACCGCGGTCGAACAGGTTGGACGCCTGTGCCGGATTGCGGGTCACCAAAGCAATCGCATCCGGCCAGCGCGTAACCGTTGTCCTGCCCGAGCAACCATAAACGCCGCCTGCAGCAGCGCTGATGGGTAGTAGTCGGAGCTGAGGATATCCAGCACGCCTTCGCGGGCCAGCTCAGCCGCCGCGATATTGCCGGAGTGAGAACCGCCACGCACCACGTTGGGTGCGCCCATCAGCACTTTCAGACCCAGTTCGTGGGAGGCGCGGGCCGCTTCCAGTGTGGTGGTGAACTCTGCTACCTGCATGCCCAGCTCGGCAGATTCCTGCGCGTGGGCCAGGGTAGCGTCGTCGTGGCTGGCGGTGGCGATGCCACGGTCGTTACACACTTCACAGATGGTGCGACGGAAACGGTCGGCGTACTTGGCGCTGTTGGCCTGCTGGATGGCGATGAAATCATCCATCTCCGCATCGCTCATGTTGTATTTGCCCTGATAATACTCGCGGTACTTCGGGATGTTTTCTGGTGGGAACTGACGCTGACCCGGTGCGTGGTCCATCAGGGAGACCAGCTTCACCAGATCCTCGCCGATGTAACGCTCGAAGAACTCCATCAGGCCCGGGAAGCTCACTTCGCAACGCAGGTGCAGGAAGTGGCTGGCACGGTTCAGGCCGTTCTTTTCGGAGGCGACGATCGCCTTGATCATCGCGTCCAGTTTCTCGACACGGGTGCTGTCGCCGATGATGTCGCCCAGCGCCACGGAGTCGAAGGAGGTGGTGATGCCCGCAGCAATCAGCTGGGCATCGTGGGTGGCCATCGCCAGGTGACCCGGGTAGTCCACCTTGGGGCGTGGTGTGAAGTATTTTTCCTGGTTGTCGGTGTGCAGCTCGACCATGCCCGGCATCAGATAGTCGCCGTTCAGGTCATCGGCCTGTGGCAGCTGGCTGTTGCGGGTGTCGATGTCGGCGATTTTGCCGTCGCGGATCAGCAGGCTGCCTTTGACCACTTCGTCCGCCAGGATCAGCTTGGCGTTTGTCAGAATCTGTTCTTTCATCTTTGGCTACTTCTCAGTCTGTTCAGATCGCGCGGATATCGACCAGGCGGTCGGCTACGGCTTCACGTACGTCTTCATCGTGGAAGATGCCAACGATGGCAGCTCCACGGGCTTTGGCGTTGTTGATCAGCTCCACCACCACCTTGCGGTTGGTGGCATCCAGGGAAGCGGTGGGTTCGTCCAGCAGCAGGATCGGGTAGTCGACGATAAAACCGCGGGCGATGTTTACACGCTGTTGCTCACCACCGGAGAAGGTGCTGGGTGCCAGGTGCCAGAGGCGCTCTGGTACATTCAGCTTGCTCAGCAGGTCTTTGGCCTTGGCTTCGCAGATCGCTCTGTCCACACCCAGATCCAGCAGCGGCTGCATCACCACGTCCAGTGTGGAGACACGGGGAATCACTCGCAGGAACTGGGAGACGTACCCCAGGCAGTGCTGGCGCAGGTTGATGATGCGACGGGGCAGGGCCTGGGTCAGGTCCAGCATCTCGTCGCCATCGCGCAGCAGGATCTCGCCGCCGTCGACGGAGTAGTTGGCGTACAGGGCTTTCAGGAAGGTACTTTTGCCGGCACCGGACTGGCCGTGCAGGACCACACATTCGCCCTGCTGTACTTCCAGCTGAGCGCCGTTGAGCACTTCGAAGCTGGCGCCACCCTGATTGTGCAGGGTGAAGGATTTTTGCAGACCGGAAACCCGGATCATGGTTGTCATGGTGTGTCTCCTTAGTTCTGCAGAATGGATGAAACCAGCAACTGGGTGTACGGGTGTTGCGGATCGTCCAGCACCTGGTCGGTGAGGCCGGATTCCACCACTTCACCGCGTCGCATCACCATCAGGCGGTGGGCCAGCAGGCGGGCCACGGCCAGGTCGTGGGTGACGATGATCACACTCAGCCCCAGCTGGGATACCAGGTTGCGCAGCAGGTCGAGCAGACGCGCCTGTACGGAGACGTCCAGACCGCCGGTGGGCTCGTCCATAAAGATCAGGCGTGGGTGTGTGACCAGGTTGCGGGCGATCTGCAGACGCTGCTGCATACCGCCGGAGAACTGGCTTGGACGGTCGTCGATACGGTTGGCATCGATCTCCACCGCTTCCAGCCACTCTTCCGCTTTGGCGCGGATATCACCGTAGTGGCGCTGGCCGACAGCCATCAGGCGTTCACCGATGTTGGCGCCGGCACTGACGTTCATGCGCAGGCCGTCGCGGGCGTGCTGGTGCACGATGCCCCACTCGGAGCGCATCAGCACGCGGCGCTCGGATTCGTCACCGGCGTACAGGTCCATCTCACCGAACTGTTCGCTGTTGTAGATGATCTGGCCGCTATCCGGTGTCTGGCGTGCCGACAAGCAGCTCAGCAAAGTGGATTTACCGGAGCCGGATTCACCCACGATGCCCAGCACTTCGCCCGGGTAGAGGTCGAAGTTGATCGGACCGCAGCCTTTGCCCGGTGCGTAGTATTTGTTGACGTCGCGTACACTCAGCAGCGGCGCCAGGTCTTGCCATGCGCTGGTATTCATCATGCTGGCGTCGCTCATGGCCGTGTTATTCATGCTTTTTACGTTCATGCTTTTTACATTCATGACGTGGCCTCCTCGCCTGCAGCGGCCTGACGGCTGCGGCAATAGTCGGTGTCGGAGCAGACAAACATCTTGCTGCCCGCGTCGTCGATGATCACTTCATCCAGGAAGCTGTGGTCGGATCCGCAGATCGCGCAGTTCTCGTCCCACTGCTGTACCTCGAACGGGTAGTCGTCGAAATCGAGACTCTTTACTTCGGTGTAGGGCGGCACCGCGTAGATCCGTTTTTCGAAACCGGCACCAAACAGCTGCAGGGCAGGCATGCGGTCCATCTTCGGGTTGTCGAATTTCGGGATTGGCGATGGGTCCATCATGTAGCGGTTGTTGACCATCACCGGGTAGTCGTAGCTGGTGGCGATATGGCCAAAACGGGCTACGTCTTCGTACAGCTTCACCTGCATCGCGCCGTATTCACTCAGGGCGTGCATCTTGCGGGTCTCGGTTTCGCGCGGTTCGATAAAGCGCAGTGGCTCCGGGATTGGCACCTGATAGATCAGGATCTGGTCTTCCTGCAGTGGCGTCTCCGGAATACGGTGACGGGTCTGGATCAGGCTCGCCTCTGCGGTGGATTCGGTGGTCTCAACGCCTGCGGTGCGGGCGAAGAAACGACGGATGCTCACTGCGTTGGTGGTGTCGTCGGCACCCTGGTCGATCACTTTCAGGCGGTCGGCTTCGCCGATTACACTGGCGGTCACCTGCATACCGCCGGTCCCCCAGCCGTGGGGCAGTGGCATTTCACGGCCACCAAACGGTACCTGGTAACCTGGGATTGCCACGGCCTTGAGGATAGCGCGGCGGATCATGCGCTTGGACTGCTCGTCCAGGTAGGCAAAGTTATAGCCGGTTGCTGTGCTCATGCTTGTCGTACTCATGACAGGGTCTCCTCGTCTTTGGCGGCGGCGATCTCTCGGCGCAGGCGACGGATCATCTCCAGCTCGGACTGGAAGTCCACGTAGTGCGGCAGTTTCAGGTGCGACACGAAACCGTTGGCGGAGACACAGTCGCTGTGGGACAGCACAAACTCCTGGTCCTGGTTCGGGTAGAGCACCTCTTCGCCCAGCTCTTCGGCGCGCAGGGAACGCTCCACCAGAGCCACGCTCATCGCCTTGCGCTCGGAGCGGCCAAAAGCCACGCCGTAACCGCGGGTGAACTGCGGCGGCTGGTTCTTGTTGCCGTGGAACTGGTTAACCATCTCGCACTCGGTCAGGAACACCTCGCCGATCTCGATGGCAAAACCCAGCTCTTCCGGCACCAGCTCGACGTTGACACGGCCGCTGCGCAGTTCACCGGCAAACGGGTGGCTGTCCCCGTAACCACGCATGGAGGCGTAGCTCAGGGAGAGCAGGAAACCTTCGTCACCACGCACCAGATTCTGCAGGCGCACAGCACGCTCGGCCGGGTAGTTGACCGGTTCGCGGGTCAGGTCGAGCGGAGTATGGTCGGTCGGCTTCGTCTTCGCTTCGCGGCTCTGCTCGATCAGACCTTCTTTGTTCAGCAGTTCCAGTACCCGTGGGCACGCTTCCAGCGTCTCTTCATCCCCTTCCGGGCTCACTGGTGCTTCGCCTTCAGCCAGCAGGGTGAAGTCCAGCAGACGGTGGGTGTAGTCGTAGGTGGAGCCCAGCACCTGGCCGCCCGGCAGGTCTTTAAAGGTGCCGGAGATACGGCGCTCAATCTGCATCGCTTCGGTATCCAGCGGTTCGCTATAACCTATACGTGGCAGCGTGGTGCGGTAGGCACGCAGCAGGAAGATCGCTTCCACCGCATCGCCGCTGGCCTGTTTCAGCGCCAGGGCCGCCAGTTCCGGGTCGTACACGGAGCCTTCGTTCATCACACGGTCCACCGCCAGCGGCAGCTGTTCGCGGATCTGTTCAACCGTCAGCTCGGTGATGCTTTCGTCGCCGCGACGGGTTTTGCGCATCAGCGCATGGGCATTGTCGATGGCCTTCTCGCCACCTTTAACAGCAACGTACATATCAGCCCTCTCCCTCTTCAGGACGCATTTCACGAATCTGGGTGGAGCGTGGCAGGGCCAGCAGCTTGCTGCCGCAGCAGAAGATGCAGTCCACACCCAGTGGGAAGCGTTTGCGGCTGTTGATCAGCGCCTGGCGGAACTCTTCGCTTAAGCCCGCAATGCGTGCGGTTTTACGGGATTCGATTCCCGGGCCGGTCAGTTCCCAGTGCGGTTCGTCGCTCAGCGCCGGTACCTGCACAATCAGGGTGGTGGAGCGATCCGGGTATTCCGCCGTGCCCCAGTCCAGGTCGGTCAGGACTGGCAGTTCATCGGCCAGTGCCACGGCGAAATCCGCCGTTTTGCTGCCATCGATGATCGGGCTCTGGCAGTGGAAACGCAGGTTGCTGGTGACACTCTCGTCGCTGTTCAGGCTCGGACTGAGCCACAGCTGGGTGTCGGCGTCGAGCAGGCTCAGCAGGGTTTGCCAGGTGCTGTTGTTCAGCTGGCCCGGTGTGGTCAGGTCCAGTTCCAGGTCGATCAGGGTGCCCGGTTCACTCATCGCTTTCAGCAGCGCGCGGAACACCTGCTGGCCGTGTTGGACCGGATCGTCAAAACCGGCAATCAGTGCATTCGAATTCACAGTAGGAGTAAGTACGGCCATCAGTCTTCCCCTCGAACCATGGTGAAAAAGTCCACTTTGGTGCTGCTTGCTTCGCGCATACGTTCGGCCTGCGCCGCCTGCTGAATTGCTGCCAGTGGGGTGATCAGCGTGCTTTCCAGTAGCTCGGCAGTGCCCGCTTCCTGCAGCAGGGCATCCGCCAGTGCCGCGGTGATCGCATGCTCTTTGCTGCGACCGGCAATGTAGCTCAGGCCCAGCGTGCCGCTGGCCAGACGCAGGGCGCAGCGGGTTACGGTCATCTCGCCCATGTTGAATGGCTGGCCGCTGCCACCGATGCGGCCGCGCAGCATGGTGAGGCCGGTTTCCGGCTTGCGGATAAATTGGTATTCAGGTGCCGCTGGCAGTTCCAGTGCTTGCCAGTGCTGCTGCAGATCTTTCAGTTCTGCTTTGGCCAGGATGCCGATCCAGCGCTTGCGCGAAGCCTGCTCTGGAGAGAGCGCATCGGAAGCGTGGTTTTGCGAAGTCACAGACATGGTGTGTGTACCCGTAAGTCGTCTGAATCAGTTGATCGAATGACGGCCATTCTGGTGGGCATCAGGTATTAGAAAAAGGGAGCATTTCTTTGCGGAATCCTTAGAAATTCTTATGGTGGCCTTAGCTTCTGGGCTGGCAGGGGGATTTGATATGAGATTTTTGTTGCCAGGGATCTGAAGGGAGATCGCGACATAAAGCTGTCATATTTCTTTGTTAGCCCGGATCTCCCCTGTATCAAGGCGAAGGTCACTGCTTGAGGTAGTCCTTAGATTCACTAAGGGTGGAACTGTGTAAAAGGGTGTGGATAAACTGTTGTGTGCTTGTTGGATAAAATTCGCCGCGGCTGTAGGGCCTGAATTCAGGCGGGTGTGGCGGGGCACCGGTTATCCACTGAAACCGGCGTCAGCCAATTTATGCGTTCAAGGGTTGAATTTGAGTGTGATTTGCAGGGGCTGCTGGAAACGCATACAAACTGAAAAATCCCGGTATTACTGCAGCTTAGAGGTGGGCATGGAGTGCTGGGCTCATCCTCAAATTGCTGAGGCACGGTGGGAGTTTTGTATAGCTTAGGTTGTTGACGCAGCCGTCCTGTGCACGGTGCAAAGGACAGGGCTGCATAGCTCATCTTATCCAGCGAATCTGTGTATAACTCTGTGGAGTCCTTTGGGGCATCACTCTGCAGCCCGCGGATTACGCACGTCTGTGAAATATGTCTTTGTTTTATACAAACGTAACAAATTTCATTAGTATCCCCGCCGATTTGTGTCATCTTAGTCATTTCCGTCACCTGAAATGTGAAGGCGTGATAGAGCTTGGTAAGTTGTTTGTTGGAGCGGTATGGGAAACAAAACGTTAGATAAACTGGCGATGGGGTTGTTGCTGGGATTGTGCATGATCTGGGGTTTGCAGCAGGTCGCGATCAAGTTTGCCCTGGAGGGGATTTCGCCAATGATGCAGGCCGGGTTGCGCTCTGTTGGAGCAACCATCCTGCTGTGCCTGTGGATGCGCTGGAAAGGGATCCGGATTTTTGAGCGAGACGGTGCCGAGTGGTGGGGCATTCTGGCTGGCGTTCTGTTTACCGGCGAATTTCTGTTTATCTACTGGGCGCTGGAGCACACCACCACCGCGCGTGGTACGGTGTTCCTATATACCTCGCCGTTTATTGTGGCGTTGGGTGTGCATCTGTTTGTGCCGGGTGAAAAGCTGCGTCTGCTGCAGGCGATTGGGTTGCTGTGTGCGTTTGGCGGTATCGTGCTCGCTTTTGGTGACAACAGTACCGACGCTGATACCTGGCTGGGCGATATGATGGCGCTTCTGGCGGCGTTGTTCTGGGGGGCAACAACGGTGGTGATCAAGGCGTCACCACAACGTGCATTGCGCGCCGAACGGGTGCTGCTGTATCAACTGGCGTTGTCGGCGTTGGTGTTGCCGGTCCTGTCGCTGGGATTTGGCGAAGCCGGTGTGATGGCGCTGACCACACCGGTGGTGCTGTCGATGCTGTTTCAGACCCTGATCGTGGCCTTTGCCTCCTACCTGACCTGGTTCTGGATGATCCACCACTATCCAGCGTCCCAGATCGCATCCTTCGGCTTCTGTACGCCGCTGTTTGGTGTGCTGTTTAGTTTCCTGATTCTGGATGAGGTGATCACCCCGCTCTTTATCGTGGCGCTGGTATTGGTGGCGTTGGGGATCTTCCTGGTGACCAAAGCGCCGGGGAACAAAGTGAATAAGGATGTCGCTAAGGTTTCGTCGGGTTCTTTTGAAAAAGTGGATAAATAGTTTATTCACAAATTCTGTGTATAAGCGTGTGTACAGGGTTGTGATAGGCGGCACCAGGCCAGTAATCACGGGCGCTTGCGTCCTCTGGTGCTGCTTTATACAAAGCCACTGAAACTGCACAAAACCTTACAAAGATTAGGTGTAAACGCTCGTTTGAATGTTGTCTGAGGCAGGTCTATCTTAACTGTTTACGGTCTCATTGTTATGATGCGTAGATAGGTGCCTGCACAGTGATCAGTGTGCTCTTTGGCTGTGGTGCAGGTTTTCCGGCGTATCGGTAATCCACTGATGTTGTAGCGAAATGATAAAACCTGAGCAGACCATGAAGTACTGTAGCCTCCGTTGGCTATGGGGAGTCCTGTGTTTTTTATTGCTAGTCCCCGCCCATGGGGCGGCAAAAGAGATCTACAGCTTTGCAATCGTGCCGCAATACAGTGCGGGCGATACCTTCCGTGTGTGGCAGCCTATTATTCGTCACCTCAATGACGTGCTGCCCTTTCGTCTGGCGTTGGAGACCGCGCCTGATATCTCCTCATTTGAAGAGCTCTGCGAAGACGGTCAATTCGACTTCGCTTTTGTGAATCCTTACCACCTGTTGTGGTTAAACCGAAATCGGGGATACGAACCCCTGCTGAGCGATCGCT
>CBDCXC010000013.1:0-27689 GCA_965223655.1 Phycisphaeraceae bacterium | reverse complement strand
ACAGGGCCCGCGACCAGGCCTACAACGCGATCGTCACCGCGTTGGCCAAGCTCGCCGAGCACCGCGACAACGAAACCGGCAGGCACCTGGACCGCGTCACCCAGTTTGCGCTGATGCTCGCCAAGCACCTTGGTGCCCAAGAGCAGTTCCACGGCCAGATCGACCCGGTATTCTTGATGGATCTCGAACGCGCCATGCCCCTGCACGACATCGGCAAGGTCGCCATCCCCGACCGGATCCTGTTCAAGCCCGGGCGGCTAAACGACCAGGAGATGGCCATCATGCGCACACACGTTGAGATGGGCGCCCGCACCATCCGCTCGGTGCTCACCCCGATCCAGCAGGTGGGGTTCTTAGAGATGGCGCTGGCGATCGTCGAGGGCCACCACGAGTGGTATGACGGCACCGGGTACCCCCGCGGGATCCGGGGCGAAGACCTGCCGCTGGCCGCCCGGATCGCGGCGCTGGCCGATGTGTACGACGCGCTGACCTCTGCCCGGCCCTACAAAGACCCGTTCCCCCATGAGAAGGCCGTCTCGATCATCCGATCGCTAGCCGGCTCGCAGTTCGACCCCGTGGTGGTCGAGGCGTTCCTCAAGCTTGAATCCAAGTTCGCCGATTTCGCCGCTCAGATGGCCGACAACGACATGCTACAAGAGCAGCAATTGAAGGCTTTAACAAGAGATTATATCACGGATTACCGGTAGGCTGGCATACCCCAAGCCGCACGATGGAGTTGGACCCTATTCTTGATCCGTTTCCACTGGATTGGGTTCGTCCATGACACGCGGGTGCCGTAGCAGCTGGCCGCGGGCCGAAAAGCCCACCGCTAAGGTGATCAGGGTCAACCCGCCGAACGTCATCGCCATCAGCTCCAACTTGGGATCGGGGATCATCGTCAATGCGTGTGGCTGGTAGTACGGCAAGAGGAAGTGGCCCACGGCCAAGCTAAGCCCCACGACCGCCCCGACAGCCAAGACAAACCGCGTCACCACCTCCGCCACGCCGCCGGTTGACCACCGGTTGACCATCTTCTCCTCGCTGGTCTTGAGGTATCGCCGCACCGCTTGGAGCTCTTCACGCTGCTTGGGCAGCCCGGCCAACTCACGCTGCTGTTTGTCGATACGCTCAAGGTCTTCCTTGATTTGCATCTGCCGTTGGGCCGATGCCCGGCGTTCATTATCAAGGTCCTTGAGCGCTTGGGTGTGCCGCTGCTGCTCTATGCTAAGCGATTCGCGGTCCTGATCGATCTGCTGCCGCAGCGTGTCGATCGCTTCACGCTGCTGATCGATCTCCAGCTGGCGCTGATCCAGCTCGCGTTGCTGCTGGTCGAACCGCTGCTGGTGCTCGACGACGGCCTGGTACTTCGACTCGATCTGGGCCTCGCGCTGCTCGAGCTCTGCGATCAGCTTGTCGAGCCCGCTGGAACGGTCCCGGATGGCGGCTTCTTGCTGGGCGATGAACTCGATCTGCTGGTGGATCTGGTGTACCAGCTGGCCGTGGCCCTGCTCCCATGACCGCAGCTGGTTGAGCCGCTGCTGGAGGTCGTGGATCAGGTCCAGCGACTGCAGGTGCTCCTGAGACTGGGGTGGCGGGTCCATCGGCCCTTGGGGCGGATGCAATGGATCGTGGTCGTGGCTGGGCATGGCGGGTGGGGGGGTAGCCTCCATATGATGTTCCTCCATCCTCGTATCGGACCGGTAGGCCGGCCACCTGAACCCAAACCCATAGAATATGTATCGGATCCACCATAACCACACCGGGATGCCAGGCCATGGATCAAAATCAGCCCTACCGGGTGACGCCCCACGACAGCGGGTCTTATCGGGTGTTGGATGCGACCGGCCAGACCGTGTGCAGCTGCCACGACGCGGACAACGCCCAGCACTACGCCACGCTGCTCAACCAGGCCTACCGCCGCGGCTACAAAGCCGGCTACCGTGCCGCCAAGCAAGCCGAGCTTGGATGATGCACGCCATCAATACGGCACGGGTTGAGGTGGAGCGTATGCGTAGGTGCGAGTCGGCTGATTCGGTGTGTCGGGGTGTATACCCATGTAGATCAGGGATTGCTCGATGACCCGTCGGGCCGCGGGCGCCGCGACCGTGCCGCCGTGGTACCCCACGGATTGATCGGGCCGGTGGATGATGCACGCCACAACCAGCCGCGGGGCATCAAGCGGCGCGGCGCCCAAGAACGAGGCGATGTACTGGTCTTCCAGGTACCCCCCGTTGATGCGGTCTGCGATCTGCGCGGTGCCGGTCTTGCCGAAGACCGTGTAGAGCCGGCTATTGGCGCGGCGTCCGGTGCCTTGCGTGACCACGCGGCGTAAGACCTGGCGTGTGTGTGCCGCCACCGCGGGTTCTAAGACGCGTTCGTAGATGATCGATGTGTCCTGTCCGTGGTGTGTACCGGGCGTGGCCAAGATGGTCGGCGCGACCCAATACCCGCCGTTGGCGATCGCCCCAAACCCCGCGGTTAGCTGCAACGCGGTGACCGCGATCTCCTGGCCCATGGGGACGCTGGTCAGGGTGTAGTGGTTCCATTTTTTCAGGGGTGTCACCATGCCCGCCACCTCGCCCGGCAAGCCGCTGCCCGTTACCCGGCCAAACCCAAACGCCCGGACGATCGCGTGCATCTGTTGGGGGGGCATGTCTTGGCCGACGGTGGCCATCCCGATGTTGCTGGACTTGATCAGCACCTGGTCCCAGGTGATGCGCCCGTGGCCGCGCACGTCGCGCAGCGGCCGGCCCTTCTTGGTCACAAACACGCCCGCTTGGGTGCAGTCGAAGACCTGGTCGGGTTTGGCCAACCCCATCTGTGTGGCGGCGGCCCAGATGAACGGCTTGAACGTGGAGCCGGGCTCAAACACATCGGTCACGCAGCGGTTGCGGCGGTCTTCGGGCTTGGACTTTGTGAATCGGCTGGGGTCAAACCGCGGGTGGTTGGCCATGGCCAGGATCTGGCCGGTGTGTGGCGCCATCACGATCAGCTGACCCGACTGGGCGTTGAACGCTTGGCAGGTTTGGCGTAGCTGGGTTTCGGCGATGGTTTGGATCGTGGTGTCTAGGCTCAGGCGGACCGCCTGCCCGTCGTGGGGGGGGCGATACCCCGTGGGGTCGATCCACAGCGTGCGGCGGCGGGCGTCGCGCAGGTAGCGCAGCCGGCCGTTGTGGCTGGCCAGCGCCGGCTCGATGCTGCGCTCTAACCCTTCGAGCCCCACGCCGTCGGTGCCCACAAATCCGATCACCTGGCCGGCCAGCGGTCCGTGGGGGTAGGCGCGGACCAGCACCGGCTCGCGGGCCAAGCCGGGTAGGTTTAATTGCTCGAAAGCCGCCAACCGCTGATCGTTAAGCTTTGGGTCGATGACCACGTATCGGCGGTCCCACTTGTCGCTGATCTTGCGCTCAATCCAAGCCGGGTCATAACCCAGCTGGTAGCCCACCTGTTCGGAGAAGGTGTTGGGTTGCTCGATGAGCTTGGGGTCGACGAACAGCCGGTAGGCCAATTCAGACGCGGCCAACACACGCCCGTGCCGGTCTAGCAGGCACCCGCGTCGCGCGGTGAGCGTGGCTTTGCTGTGTTGGGAATCGACCTGCTTGCGGATCGCGGCAGGGGGGTGGGTCTGGAGCTGGACGACCCGGGCGGCCATCCCAATCAAGCCTACGCCGATCAACCCGAGGGTGAGCTGAGCGACTCGCAGCGCCCGGTCGGCTCCCAGCTGCTGGGTTGGCCCTGTGAAAAGCGGCTTGGGTTGTTTTTTTGGCCACCTTTTTCTGGGCAGGGGTTGGCTATGGTTGTTCATCATGAGGGACCTCCCCGGCGACCAGCAAGAACGGCTGTTGATCGGCGTCAACCGGGACCCACGATTCAAGCTCGAGCTGGGCTTGTTTGATCGATTGCTGGAGCTGGGGCAGCTTGGCGTGGGCCGCGATGCGGACCTGTCGTTCCCATAGGTCTTGTCGTGTGTGGCGGATCTGGGTGTGCAGCTTCGCCACCTGGTGCATCAGCTCCAGCCGCTGCTGGCGCAACACGAACAGGGCCGACGCTAACGCTGTGGCGGACAGGATCAGCGTGGCCACCATCACGAACAGGGTTGAGCCTCGGGGTTGATGCATCGGTCAACGGCGGGGGATCTTGAGGCGCTGGCCGACACGCAGATCGTTGGGGTCATCGAGCTGGTGGGTGTTGGCTTGGTAGATCTCTTCCCAGCGGTTGGGGTCGCCCAGCACGCGGTGGGCGATCGACGACAGCGAATCGTTGGCGCGCACGGTATAGGTCGATTTGGGATCACGCCTCGCCCGGGGTTGTTCGGTCGTTGTGCGAACTGCCTGCCTGCTCGATGCCTTGGGTAATCGTAGTTTCATGCCCACCCGGATCTGGTCGGGTTGTTTGAGCTGGTCTCGGTTGGCTTCGTACAGCTGTCGCCATTGATCGCTCGATCCTAGGTGGCGGGCGGCCAGGGCGCTTAAGCTATCCCCGGGCTTGACCTCGATGCGGTCCGGTGTTGGGAGGCCCCGGCGCCCCGATGCCGCCGGGGGAGGGCTGGGGTTGCGTGTTGGGGTGGTGTTGGCCAGGCCCGCTTGGTTGGGGATCACCAAGCGTACACCTAGCCGCACATTCCCATCGGGCATTACGGCTTTAGGGTTGGCTTGGGCGATGGTCTGCCAATAATCCCCATTGCCGTAGTAACGCTGGGCGATCTGCCACAGCGATTCGCCTTCCCCGACGTAGTGGATCACCGGTTTGGGTACGTGGGTTGCGGTTGTTTTCCGGGGTGGTGTGGGCGGTGAGGGGATCAGGGTTGATCGGCTGATAAGCGTTGGCGTCGGCGTAGCGGGTATCTGGGTTGTCTCGTTGGGACGATTGATTTGGGTTTGGCTGAGGCTTGGCATTGCTGCGGGACGGTGGGCCTGAGCCACGCGATTAGTTGGTGGCGTTACGGGCTGGGGGTGGGGTGGGTGGGCCGGTGTTTGGGTTGGCCAAGGTCGGTTGGGTTGGGGTGCTGAGATCTCTGCGGGTGTGAGCACCGGATGGGTGCGGGTGGTCGATACCGGAGCGGGTCGGGGTGCTGATTGGCGTTGGAGGTCGCTTGCGGGTGGTCTGGATGCGGTGTTGGGCGTTGGGGTTGGGTTGCCCCATCGGCTGCTAGTGTTCACGCTCTGCTGGGCTTGCTGGGCGAAGTGGGTGAGGTCTGCCGCGGCCTGGTGGCGTGCAACGGAAAGGTGGTCGCTGACAAGGATCCCGATCAGCAGGATGATCCCCATGCCCACCAGCAGGCCAACTTTGGTTTCGCGTGTCATGACCCGTTCGTCCTTGAAGGGTTCAGTGGCGCCGTCGTCCTAACGGCGAACAAAGATTGTAGCGTCTCATTGGCTTTTGTGTTGTCCAACCCACCGGATGGCCCGCAATTTCGCGGATCGGCTGCTTGGGTTGTGTTTGCGTTCTTGTTCATCGGCCACGATCGGCTTGGCCGTCACCGGTTGGGCGTGGCCGGCTGTGCACAGCCGCGCCCAGGCCTGTTTCACCAGCCGGTCTTCAAGGCTGTGGAAGCTGATGACCGCGGCCACGGCCCCCGGGTTGAGCAGGTTCGGCATGCTTGCCAGCAGCTGTTCTAGGGCCAACAGTTCGGCGTTGACCGCGATGCGTAGCGCCATGAATGTCCGCGTCGCGGGGTCGATCGTTTTGGCTTTGGGCCCGTGCCTGCTGTGGCCGATACGCCCGTAAGCTTCACGGACCACCTGCGCTAAGCCTGCTGTGGTATTGATCGGTGATCGGCGTCGCGATTCGATAATCTTTCGCGCGATTTTTCGGCTTAGCCGCTCTTGGCTGTTGCGGTAGATCAGATCGGCGAGTTCTTTTTCGGGTAGCTGGTTGATCAGGTCGGCGGCGGTGTGGCCAAGTGTGGGGTCAAGCCGCATGTCCAGCGGCCCGTTGTGGCGGAACGACAACCCTCTGGCTGGGTCGGCCATCTGGTTGGAAGCGAAGCCTAGGTCGGCCAGCAACAGGTCCACGCGATCGATCCCCAAACGATCCAGCGCGTTGCGAGCTGAGGCAAAGTTGGCCGTGAGCAGGTCAACCGGGACCGGTGCGGTGGCGAGGCGGTCTTTGGCCAGCGCGGTGTTCTGGGGGTCGACGTCTAGCCCGATGTACCGGCCGCCCGGGGCCAGCAGGGTGGTGATCAACGCGGCGTGGCCCCCTAACCCGGCGGTGCAGTCCAGCATGACCTGGCCCGCTGCAGGGCGAAGCACCCCCAAGACTTGCTGGGGCAGCACCGGTTCGTGGGGCTGCTTTTGATCTCTGTCGCCAGCATTGATCCACGTTTCATCGTCAGCCATACCTACTATGTTAAGGTGGCTTGAAGCAGGTGACAGGGCTGCTTTTTTATGGGATGCTGCCCTGCTTGATGGTGAAGGTTGGCTGCAATTCCTAACGATCCACGCTGGTATCCTATGCCCCACCGCCCCGAACCGCTGATCGACTTCTTAGACCATTGGCAGAGCCACAAGATCGTGGTGGTGGGTGACTTTATGCTCGACCACTATATCTACGGCGATGCCCAGCGGCTTAGCCCCGATGCGCCGGTTCCGGTGCTTACCACGAAGCGGAGCCATTACAACGCCGGTGGTGCGGCCAATGTGTGCCTCGACTTGTTGGCGCTGCGGTGCCCGGTAGCGTGCCTGGGCGTGGTGGGGCGGGACGGCCACGGCCAACGGCTGTTGGCGCTGCTGCGTGAGGCCGGCTGCCACACAGCCGGGCTGATCGCGTTGCCGGATCGGCCCACGACGGTAAAACACAATTTCATCGGCCTGGCCCAGCACCGCCACCCCCAGAAGATGTTCCGTGTGGACGATGAGGTGCGTGACCCTGTCCCACGGAACGTTGTTGATCGGCTGCTGGCCAAAGCCAAGCCGCTGCTCAAGGGCGCTGCGGCGCTTTGCCTTGAGGATTACAACAAGGGGGTGCTTACCGAGCCGCTGTGTCAGGGCCTGATCGGCTTGGCCAAGCAGCAGGGCATCCCGGTCTTGGTCGATCCCGCGGCGGTTACGGATTACACGCTCTACCGGGGCGCGACGTGTATCACCCCCAACCGCACGGAAGCCGCGCTGGCCACCGGTGTGGCCGTCCCCGACAGCAACGGCGACGGCCCGCGGCAGGCGGCACACGCCATGGCCCGATCGCTGATGCGCAAGCTGAAGATGCAGGCGGTGGTGATGACACTCGACAAGCAGGGGGCGCTGCTGTTACAGAAAGGCAAGCGGCCTTGCTTGATCCCGACTCAGGCCAGGGCGGTGTACGACGTGACCGGTGCGGGTGATATGGTATTAGCCATGCTCGCCGGGTCGATCGCCAACGGCGCCACGTGGCGCACCGCGGTCGAGCTGGCCAACATCGCGGCGGGGCTGGAGGTCGAGCGGTTCGGCGTGGTGCCGATCGAGCTGGAGGAGATCCTGGTGAGCCTCTTGCGTCAGCGACACGAAGAGCTGGGCAAGGTGCGCAGCCTCGACCAGGTATTGCCCGAGCTGGCGGCCTACCGCAAGCAGGGCCAACACATCGCGTTTACCAACGGCTGCTTCGATATCTTGCACGCGGGCCACATCAGCTTCCTGCGCGCAGCACGGCAACAAGGCGACCTGCTGGTGGTCGGGCTCAATAGCGACCGCTCGATCCGCCGCATCAAGGGCAAGGGCCGGCCGGTCAACCACCAGGCCGACCGGTCGATGGTGCTTAGCGAGCTCGAGAGCGTGGACTACATCGTGGTCTTTGACCAAGACACGCCGGTGGGGCTGCTCAAAGCGATCCAGCCCGATGTGCTGGTTAAGGGGGCCGACTACAGCCGCGACCAGGTCGTCGGGGGTGATTTTGTGGAGTCGTATGGCGGGCAGGTGCGGCTGGTCAAGCTGGTCAAGGGCCGCAGCACGACCAACATCATCCAGAAGATCACGCAAGACAACGGTTGACCCGGATTTCCCAGATGAAATAGTGTAGTAGCCACGACTCCACCTGACACACGTAAATGATCTGACAGCGGCCAGGGCGCCGCTTTGATCGTGGTTCGTCCGCGCCTCGTTGGCGTCTCCAGCGGCGTCTTGCCGTAACAGTAACGCCCGCTGTGGGGACGCTGTCGTAGCAGCTGCCCTTGCCGCTCATCGAGCAGGTGATCCCGTGTTGCGTTAGCCGCTGCTGGTACACGCCGCTGGCGTACTGCACGCCGCGATCGGAATGGTGGATCAAGCCCGCTCAGGTTTTCTTTTGCCGATCGCTTGATCCAACGCTTGGCACACCAAGTCGGCGCGCCTGGTGCCGCTGGCTGATTGCCAGCCAGTGCCGAGCTACGGTCACCCCGCGCGCACAAACGTGCCTACGTTACGCCACAACCCATAAAGATTTTTTTCAACCCCAACCCCATACCCTTTCCCCAAATAGGCCTCACCATCTTGGCCTGGCGGCGCCCTTTCCCAGTGGGGCAGGCATCCTGCCTGCCAACAATATGCGCACAAACCCGTCCACCTGCCCTTATGGTAGAAGCCGTGTTTGAAAACCAAGGCTTCTACTCCCCCCGGGACCCGGGCACGCACATATGCGTGCCGAAAAAAACTTCCGGGGTCCGGGGGGGCCGCATTGCAGGTTTTGTGTTTAGGCACGCCCTTACCCCCGGATGCTTTGAAAGGCCGGGCAACGCCGGGGCGGGGTGTGCCACACGGCCGGGCAAGCGTTCGCCCGACGATCACCCCCAACACTGTCATGACAAAGGCCGTGTGCGGGTGTGAGCAAGTGTGTGAGAAGGCGTGTGCCACTGGCGGGCCAGCCGCCAGTGGCACCCATTCCCGACATCTGCATGCTCCTCACACACTTTCTGAGGGTCTTTGTGTCCCCACGACCCGGCCCTAGCGGGACACGATGACAACGCCCAACCGGTCACCACAATCCGGCGAGAAATCGAAGTCGGCTCACCATCGGCTTCATCTGTCGGCCTAGGCCGACAGATGCGTTGCTGTCACGCCTGGGTGAGCGCTAGCCGTCTCGGGAAGAAATCAAACCTCATCGCTTGCTTGGCTTGCCATAGGGTTTGCTCGGCGATGGTGTTGGCGCGTTGGGTGCCTTGGTAGAGCGTGTGTAGGACCTGGTTGGGGTCGGCTTCGAGTGTGGCGCGGCGTTGGCGCATGGGTTCGAGCAGGGCGTTGATGACCTCGGCTAGTCGCTTCTTGCAGTCGCCGTCGCCGATCTTGCCTTCGCGGTATTGCTGTTTCATCTGCTGGATTTCGTCGGCGTTGGGGTTGAACGCGTCGTGGTATTCCCACAGCGGGTTGCCCTCAATCACGCCCGGGTCGGTCGCGCTCATGCGCCCGGTGAAGATCCGGTTGCATTTTTTTTGGACCTGCTTGGGGGTGTCGCTTAGGAAGATGGCGTTGTTGAGTGATTTGCTCATCTTGTTTTTGCCGTCGGTCCCGACCAGGCGCGCCACGCGCCCGACGATGGAGTCGGGGATGGGGAACACGCCTTCGCGTGCGTGGGCGTCGTCGGGTGCTTGGGGGTCGAGGCCGCAGTAGAGGGTGTTGAATCGGCGGGCGATCTCGCGGGTCATCTCGATGTGTGGCACCTGGTCCTGCCCGACGGGGACGGCCTGGGGGCGGAAGGCGAGGATGTCGGCCACCTGCCCAACGGGGTACATCAGGAACCCGAACGAGTAGCGGTCGCCCAGGTTTTTGAGGGTGATCTCGTCTTTGACGGTGGGGTTACGCATCAGCCGGCCGTAGCCGAGCAGCATCGCAAAGAACCAGGTCAGCTCGGCGATCGCGGGGACTTCGCTCTGGATGAAGATGGTTGAGCGGTTGGGGTCGATGCCGGCGGCGAGGTAGTCGAGGGTGATCTGGATCACATCGTCGCGTACCGCGGGTGTTTCTTCTTCGCGTGTGGTTAGGGCGTGCGTGTTGGCGATGATAAAGAAGCAGTCGTGCGTGTTTTGGTAGGCCAGGCGGCTTTCGATCGACCCGGCGTAGTGGCCCAGGTGTAGGCGGCCGGTGGGGGTGTCGCCGGTGAGGATGCGGGGTTTGGATGGTTCGGTCGTATTGGAGGCGGTCATGGTTGCATGTTGTAGTGGGGGAGGGCTTGGCGGGCAATTGGGGTGGCCTACTCTTCACCCGCGTTTATGGAGTGTGATGGCGTGGAAGGACCGGCCTAGCCTGCGGTACTTGCGTTCGAAGTTGGTGCCGACCAGTTCGCCTTCTTGCGCCGAACCCAGGGCCTGGAACGGGCTTCGCTCGTAGAGGTCATCAACCTGGTGGGCGTGCTCGAGGATCCATTGGTAGTAGCTGGTGTGGTCGGTGGTGATGTGGACCCGGGCTGCGGGTTCGAGCTTTGGGTGTAGCAGGCGGAGGAACGGGGCTTGGATCAGCCGACGCTTGTGGTGGCGCTTCTTGGGCCAGGGGTCGGGGAAGTAGATGTGCACCTTTCGCAGGCAGGCGTTGGGCAGGCGGTACTGGACAAACGCGGCGGCTTCGGTGTGGACGAGGCGGACGTTTTCCAAGCCGTGGCGGCGGCATCGGTCGGCGGCGTAGCGCCAAAACGAACGGGCGTACTCGATGCCCAGGTAGTTGACCTGGGGTGTGGCGGTGGCTTGCTGGACCAGGAACGTGCCCTTACCCGAGCCGATCTCAAGTTCTAATGGGTGGTCTGCGTTTTGGGGGCCGAACCAGGTTTTGGGGTTGATCGGTCCGTCGTCCAGCGGTGGCAGCTGGTCTTGGTCGATCCCGAAGTGGGCGACGTCGATGGGTTTGCCGTGTGAGAGTGAGAAGCTCATGCGGGCAGATGGGTTGTTTCAGGTCAAGAGCTGGTGCTTTTGCTTCCCCTACCCCATGGCTATTTATGATTCGGTTGAATCGGTCTCAGCGGCGGCGGGTTGGGGCGGGTTGGGTTTGGCTTTGGTTTTTGTGGGTTTGGCTTCGTTGCTCAATCGGGCCAGGCCGCGGCGGCGGTCGGGCAGGCGGCGTTTCTTGCCGACTCGGTCGCGTAGGAAGTAGAGCTTGGCGCGTCGCACGTGGCCGTGCCGGATGATCTGGATCTTGGCGATCTTGGGGCTGTGGATCTTGAATGTGCGTTCCACCCCTTCGTTGGCGACGATGCGGCGGACCGTGATCGACCGGTTGATGCCGGTGGACTGCATCTTGATGATCACGCCGTTGAACACCTGGATCCGCTCCTTGGCGCCCTCGAGGATCCGGACGTGGACGTCCACGGTGTCGCCGATGCTTAGCTGGGGCAGGTCGGTCTTGAGTTGGGTCTTCTCAACGGATTGGATTAAGGCGTTGGTCATCGGGTGGATCTCGGGACCGCCGGGCTTGACGATCGGCTGCAAGTAAGTTTTTAGGGCATGACGCTCAGGTCAACCGCGTAATCGGTAACCATAGCTGTTATGGCTGGGTATAGCAAGCGGGCTGAAGGCTGGTTTTCGTTGGCACAGGCCGCATCAGCGGGGGTGTTTAACGTTCGGTTTTTTGTGGATCGTTTTTGCCGGTTGCCCAGAGGTGGGTCAATAGGATGGCCGCGATGAGGAGGATGAGCCAGGCGAGGTGTGGGACCAGCAGGCCCTGCCAGAGCCAGGTGTTGGTGAGTGAGGGTGGGATGGTGAGGTGTTGGGCGATCCAGTCGAACAGGGCGCCGGGTGGCAATAGTTGGCGTGGCAGGTGGCCTTGGTCTGCCAGCAGGCTGAGCATGACGCCGCCGGGGATCAGGGCGGGCAGTGTGGCGATGATCACCGCCCAGGCTTTGCGGCGGTGGGGGGTATTTATCGTGTGGAACGCCCAGGCCAGCGGGAAGATCAGCAGGGCGGCGTCGTAGAAGCGGTGGTAGACGATCAGCAGGCTGAGGGTGGTGAGTGTGCCTAGTTCTAGGTGTTCGTGGCGGTTGTTTTGTCGGCGGAAGATCGTGTATGAAGCTAGCGCGAGCATGGTTCCGATGGTGGCCCAGACGATCAGTGCGGCGACGGTTTGGTTTTGGATCACGGCTTGGACGACGGGGTGCAGGTTCAGCAGGCTCGCGGCGCTTGGGTTTTGGGGAGAGGGGTCGCCGTGGCCGCCGTGGGTAAATGCGTGCACGTTTTGACGCCACGCGGTGTACCACGGGGTGTCGTGCAGGTGGAGCTGGACCAAGGCGATGAGCCCAATGACCGCGGTGCATGCTGCGGCGAGGCTTAGGGCGCGCCACTGTTTGTGCAAGAGGAAGTACAAGGCAAAGATCCCGCCGAGCGTGGGTTTGATGCAGATCGACAGGCCAAGCAGTGTTCCGGCGGTGAGGTCGTAGCGCTTGCGAGCCAGCAAGATGGCGAAGCATGCGGCTGCGATGCTTAGAGGCGTGACCTGCCCCACGGCTAAAGCGGAATGGAAGGGCGCTAACGCGAGTGCGCATGCCAGCAGCCAGATTGTGCGGGTGTCTTTCCAAGACAGTCCTGCGAAGGATGGCAGGCACCCCACGGCAGCGAAGCATGCGAGTGTATTCAAGGCGATCCATGCGGCGCGTGCGGCCGACCATGGCAGGAGCGTGAGTGGGGCTAAGACCACGAAGAGCGGTGGGGTGTTGATCTGATCGTACCCGGGTGGGATGGTTTTGAGCAGGCCCTGTTGTTGTAGGGCTTGGGCGATGTGGTCGTCGTGGTAGGGGTTTTGGCCGGCGGCCCAGGCGAGTGTGCCGCCGTAGAGCAGCTGGAAATCACCGCCTGGGTCGGTCTGCGCGGCTCGGATGGGGCCTCGGGCAAACATGTAGACCACTGCTGCGGCTAATACAACCCACCGGGCGTAGCGGTTCCAGCGTTGGGGGTGTGGGGTAGGGATTTCAAGATGGGTTGATGCCAAGTGGGTATACCCATCGGGTATGCGTTTGCCGCGTGAGGATCACCTGTAGTAGCCACTATTTGATTTGTCAGGCGCGTCTGGGTCAAGTCGTGGTGCATTTTTTCTCCCTCAGCTGCCCACGGCGTTGGGTGAGGCAGCTGAGGGAGAAAAAATGCTTGATGGGACAAGCGCTTAGCGCTCCCCGAGCCATGCCGCCAGCATCAGGCACCCTGACGGTCGAATCTGAGGGTGTTGTGATAGAGACTTACCGCGCCCGATGGGGCGAATACTGACTACTACAGATCACCAAAACGCCGAAGATTTCCCTGCTGCGGGCGGCCGATACCCCGTGAACTTGATCGGGATTGGTATCTATCGGAAGAAACCCGCTTGCTCCCGGTCGCGCATGGGTGACTCATACATCTTACATCTATCTCAAACATCTATCTCAAAAATGACTACACCTGAGCCTTCAACGCGCCATTCAAGTATTAATCATGGGTGTTACATATCCGACATATCGTAGAAGAATTCTTCCTTGGTGATCTTGCCGTCTTTGACGGTGAAGAGGCCGGCTTCTTCGAGTGCGACGCGTTGTCCGGTCTGCTTGGGGGTGACCTCGTACTTGAAGATGAGGATAAACCGGTCGTCGTGTGGGAATGGGCCTAGGACGTCGCCGCCGTGCACCTCGTGGTTTTGGGTCCACCATTGGTTTTTGCCTTTGACCGCTTCGATGCCGCGTATCTCGCGTTCCATGGGCGGCATGGCGGAGGCTTCGACGCTGACGATGTCGGGGCTGTAGAGTGTGTCGATGGCTTCGAGGTTTTTGCCTTGTCGGCAGAGGTCGGCTAATTGAGTCGCGATTTCAAGGGTGGTCATGAGGGGTATTCCTGTTTTTGGGGTTGAGGGTTGTTGAGCAAACGGTTGGTCATGGTGGTCAGCGGTACGTGGTGGATTGGTTACGCGCCTTCTTGGGTTTGTGGCGTTGTTTTTTTGGGTGCTTGGGGTTGTGGGGGTTGGGGTGGGTTCCAAAAGATCAGCTTGCCCATGAAAGTGGCGGGTGGTTGGTAGGGCTTCCAGGCATAGGGTTGTTGGTGCTGGAAGACTTTGTCTCCCTGTTTTTTTGCCCAGAGCATCCATAGGCTGGCGTCGGAGCCGAAGTCGTACCCGGTGAGTGTGTAGAGCGATTGCTGCGCGGCGTGGACCACGCCGAACGACCGGTCGTCGAGCGCCCCAACCAGGCCGTGGTAGACGCGCATCTGGGCGTATTGGCCCAAGGCTTCGGCCGCGGCTAATCGGACGTCGGGGTTGTGGTCATCGGTGAGCGTTTTGAGCAGCGTGGTGACGGCGGGTGGGGTGTGGAATTTGCCAAGGGCTTTGGCGGCTTCCCAGCGCACGAGGGGGTCTTCGTCGAGGAGGTGTTGTTGGAGCAGCTGTGTATCTTGGGCTGATCCGTGGGTCCCGATCGCGTGGATGCATGCGGCTCGGACGGTGGGGTCGGGGTCGTCTAGCAGCAGGCGGTAGAGGCGCAGGTAGGGCGGCTCGCCGCCGAAGTCTGAGGCGCAGAGCGTTAAGACGCTTCGGCGTCGCAGGTCGGGGTCGTGGACGTTGAAGGCGTCGCGTGCGACCTGGCTTGGCGTGGGTGCCATCAGCGGCACGATCAGCTCCATGAGCGGCGGGCGGGCGTGGTTGGAGCAGCCAGCCAGGGCCCAGACCCATACCATGCTTGCTAGCCAGCACATGTGGGCGTAGGCGGGGTATGGCTTCCAAGGCTGGGGTGATTGGATTGGCTGATCATTCAACATGGGTTGCATTATACGCCGGTTTGGGCTTAAAAATCTGGTTCAGGATGGAGCACAACGGCACGACGATCGAAGATACGCACGCCGAGGCGTTCGGGGCCTGGGCGGTGCGGTTGATTGTGACGGCGGAGGATGCGGGTTGGGCCCACACCGCGGCGGTGGAGGCCACGGGCTACGGCGCGTCGGTTATTGGGTGCGACGCCGAGGCGGGGATCGAGCGGGCGTTGGCGGGTGATCAGACGCCCGATGGCCGGCCGGGTGTGGCGATGCTGTTGTTTGCGCGCGAGCGAGAGGCGTTGGGCAGAGCGGCGCGCAACCGTGTGGGTCAGTGTGTGCTGACCTGCCCGACGACCGCGGTGTTTGATGGGATGGGGGCGGTGGTGGGCGACCCAGGTGGCGGTTTAAGCGGTGGTGCGGGGGCAACACCCACGCGGATCGAGTTGGGCAAGCAGGTGCGTCACTTTGGGGATGGGTATGAGCAGCCGAAGCTGATGCATGAGCGTGCGTGTTGGCGTGTGCCGGTGATGGATGGGTGGTTCGTGGTGGAGGAAACGGTGGTGGCGATCCGGGCTATCGCGGGCGGGAATTTTATGGTCTGCGGTGTCGATCAGTCGGGTGCGTTGGCAGGTGCGCGGCGTGGGGTTGAGGCGATTGCCGCGGTGCCGGGGGTGATCACCCCGTTCCCGGGTGGGGTGGTGCGGAGCGGGTCGAAGGTTGGGTCGCGGTATAGCCATATGGTTGCGTCGACTAATCACGCGTATTGCCCGGTGCTTCGATCGAAGGTGGTATCGCGGGTGCCGGGCGGGGTGGGGTGTGTGTATGAGATTGTGATCGATGGTCTGACCAATCAAGGTGTGATCGATGCGATGCGTGAGGGGATCAGGGCGGCGTGTGGTGAGGGTGTGGTGATGATCGCGGCGGGGCATTACGGGGGGCGGTTGGGCAAGATCCGGTTTGATCTGCATGCGGTGATGGGCAGCGGGGGGTAGGGGGGTTTGTTGGAAGTGTGGGTAGTCGGCGTTGCCCGCCGGTGCAAAATGCGTCGGTTACACACTGGCGGGCAAGCCGCCAGTGGCACACTTTTTTAGTACCTCGTTTGTGGCCGATACGAAAATCAGAAGAACCCGCTTCCTCACGGTTGCGGCTCGTTGCGGGAAGTTTTGGATGGATTATTTAGCTTTGGATGTGGGCGGGGCGAATCTTAAAGCGGCGCACAGCGGTGGCGGTGCGTGGTCGGTGCGGTTTGCGGTCTGGAAACACCCACACAAGCTGGCGCATCGGTTGAGGCGGCTGTTGCGTCTGGCACCGGGGTTTGATGGGCTGGTCGTGACGATGACCGCGGAGCTGTGTGGGTGCTTCACGACCAAACGCGAGGGGGTGGGCCATGTGCTGGATGCGGTGGGTGCGGTGGCGGGTGCCAAGCCGGTGTGGGTGTGGCTGACTGATGGGCGGTTGGTGGATCTGGAAGAGGCCCGTCAGCAGCCGCTGGTTTGTGCGGCGTCGAACTGGTTGGCGTTGGCGACGTTTGTGGCCCAGCAGTTTCCGGAGGGGGAATCACTGTTCATCGATACGGGTTCGACGACCACGGATATTGTGTGGCTAGAGGGTGGTTTGCCTCGGGCCCAAGGGCTGACTGACCCCCATCGGCTGGCCACGGGTGAGCTGGTCTATGTAGGGGTGAGGCGCACGGGTTTGGCGGCGTTGGGGACCGAGGTCCAATGGCGGGGGCGGTGTTATGGGTTGGTGGCGGAGGCGTTCGCCAAGACGGGCGATGTGTTTTGGCTGACCGGTCAGGTCGCTGAAGCGGGGTATTGGCGGGGTGCGACCCAGGGTGAGTCGGCGTTGCGGGTCGATGCGGCGCGGCGCGTGGTGCGGGTGATTGGGGGTGATCTGGAGATGTATACCGTTGCGGATGCGGTTGAGCTGGCGGGGTGTTTTGCTGGGTTGGCCGCTGGCCGTGTGGCGCAAGGGATCGCACGCGTGTGTCAGGGTCGGCTGATGCCCGATCGGGTGGTGGTTAGCGGCAGCGGTGATTTTTTGGCGTCTCAAGCGGCGGACCGGGTGTGGCCGGGTGTGGCGCAGGTGCGGTTGGCCCAGGCCTGGGGTGATGAGGCGTCCTGCGCGGGGTGTGCGTATGCTTTGGCGCAGTTGGCTTTGCGGGGGTCTGTTGGGTCTCTGGGGTAACCCCAATGCATCGTTATGGCATCGAGGTGATCAAGCTGGGCGGCAGCCTCTTGGATTTACCCGGTCTAAGCCGGCGGCTTGAGGCGTTGTATCCAACCGATGGGGCGCTGCACAGGGTGCTGGTGGTTGGGGGGGGAGGTGCGGCGGATCAGGTGCGGCGGTTTGATCATACCCACCAGGTGGGCGAGGCGGTGGGGCATTGGCTGGCGGTGCGTGCGATGCAGCTGAATACGTATATGGTCGCGACGCTGCTGCGGCGGTTCCAGGTGGTGACGGGTTTGGACGATTGTGTGGGTGCGTGGTCGGGTGGTGATCTGGCGTTGGTCGATCCGTTGGCGTGGCTGGAAGAAGAGCATCGGCAGGGGGTGAGCGTTCCGCACCGGTGGCGGTTTACCAGCGATTCGATTGCGGCGCATATTGCGGCACGTCTGCACGCGGATGGTTTGACACTTTGCAAATCGGCCTTGCCTGACGGGGTGTGCAGTCTGTCTCAAGCGGCTGAGGTGGGGCTGGTGGATGAAGATTTTCCCGAAGCGGCGGCGGGGATCGCCAATGTTGTGGTGGTCAACTGGCGCACCGAGCCGGTGGTGCGGCGGGTTTTGCAAGGGCGTTGATCATGGCGTTGACCAGGGTTCGCACACGGGCTTGCGTGACTGATTGTAAGCGGTCTTGGTTTTCACAGGCGGCGGTGCGGACCGCGATGATGTCGGGCCCTAGCTGTGCGACGCGGTAGAGTGCGTGGCCGGTGAGTGATCCGGCTAGCGCGATCATTAGACCGGTGTCGTGCGCTTGGCGGATCAGCCGGGCGAGGTCTTGGGTATTGAGCCAGTCCAGCAGGTTGTGGTGGGTCTTGATCGCGGTGTCGATCAGCAGGGCTGGGGCGTGGTGTTGGTGTGCCCATTGCAGCACGGCGTGGGGCGGTGGTGCGGCGACAGGTGCGGCATCGGCGTAAGCGACGGGGATAAGCGGGGTAGGGGCGATGGCGGCTTGGTATTGGGTCAGCTGGTGGGGCCAATCGTGGGGGGCGTGGGCCAGGCCGACCTTGGCGTAATCGATGCCGGGGGGCAATGGGGTGGGCGGTTGGGTGGCCAGTTCCCCCATGGCGGTGCTGACCGGTTTTCGGCCGCGTACCGTATCGATCACCGATTGGCGTGTGTGGTGGTCGGGCGGGCCAAGCGGGCCGCGGGCGGGCTCTTTTATATCGATCAGGTCGGCCCCGCCTGCGAGGGCTTGGGCGGCTTCTGTGGCGTTGCGGATGCTCACGAGTAATCGGGGGTTACTGACTTGCATGTTGGGCCGGGGCACGAGATGTCCTGGTTTATTTTTGTATCCCCGATCGCCTAACCAGGTCACCGGTATAAGGCTCCTAAATTACCAAACCGTTGCTTGTGGGATGGTTTTCCAGCGGGCGGCATTTTTTTATGCCACCCAAAAATGGACGTAAAATCCGCAAAAAAACAGATTTACGTCTATTTTTGAAGGTTGGCTGCATTCCGGAAAAAAATTCGCATTCCGCCTTTAGCGTGGTAAAAATAAAGAGCACGCATCAGCCACCGGGGCTGTGCGGGCAGGCAGTACATATCTTTTGATTGCTTATCACAAATTCGTTTCTGGAACAACAAGAAGGGGAGAAAACACGATGAAAATCACTGATCTCAGGAAGTTGGTGTGCAGTTTGGCTGCGGTTGCTGGTTTGGGGCTGTCGGCGACGGCCAGCCACGCAACCTTATTCAATTTCGGTCCGCTGTCGGATGAGAACGGCACGGGCACTGCGACCATGGATATCACCATCGCAGGTAATGTGGTGACCGCGGTGTTGGACAACACCTCGCCGACCACGCTTGATGATGGGCACACCAACGGCGATGGCACGACTGACAACGCCCCGGGGATTGTTGGGTTTGGGTTTAACCTCGATCCCGATACGCTGAGCCTGGCCAGCTGGTCGCTGGTGGCGTTGGAGAGCGATGGCGTGACCATGACGACGATCGGCAGCGACGCAGGCCTGGCGGGTGAGACGTGGGAGATGACTAACTTTTTGGCTGGCATTAGCTTGGATTACCTGCCCCAGACGACCAGCGGTACATCAGGTGCTATCTACAACCCGGCGATGATCGGCAGCTCGGCGTTGGCCTCTTTGCCTAACTACTTCACCACGGCGACGCTGACCCTGACCTTTGCTCCCGGCAGCACGCCGGAGCTGAATACGGATGACGAGTTCAGCCCGTTTGTCCGGATGCAGAACGTTGGGGTCGACGGTGACGGTAGCCTGAAGCTCCCGGGCACGCCTGATGACGGCGGCGACGATGGCGGTGATGATTTCGGTGGTCAAGACGATTTCGACGGTGTGCCCGAGCCGGCCACCGCGTTGCTGGGGGTTGCCGGTTTAGCGGCGCTGTGCCAGCGGACCCGTCGGCGTGGCTAAGCGAGCCGAGCGTGCTTGATCGCACCGCGACACGGGGGCTAGGTTTCACCTAACCCTTGAACTTGAATCAATAACGATCCAGCCCACGAACTGTGCGGCTGGATCGTTTTTTTTCGTGCGCGGTGTGTTGGTGGGAGAGCAATAGACCGGGCTCACAGAGCCCGGCTCTGAGCGGGGTGGGGGCACTTTTTTTCGGTGAGGGTTACGAGCCGTTGTTGGAGAAGTACCGGTGCGTGCCGTGGGATTCGACGGCTTGGCCGATCCGCCCCATGGCGTGTGCGTAGGCGGCGGTGCGCATGTCGATCTGGTGGTGGTTCATCAGGCCGTAGATCGCGCCGAACTCTCGGGCCATGATCTGGTGTAGCCGCTGGTGGACCTCTTCGATCGGCCAGTAGAAGCCTTGTTTGTTTTGGACCCACTCGAAGTAGCTGACGGTGACGCCCCCGGCGTTGGCGAGGATGTCGGGGACGACAAGTATTTTCTTTTGATTGAGCACGGCGTCGGCCTGGCTGGTGACGGGTCCGTTGGCGACCTCGACGATCACCGGGGCTTGGATGCGGTGGGCGTTGTCATCGGTGATCTGGTTTTCTAA
Source organism: Phycisphaeraceae bacterium (assembly GCA_965223655.1). Lineage (GTDB taxonomy): Bacteria > Planctomycetota > Phycisphaerae > Phycisphaerales > Phycisphaeraceae > CBDCXC01. Next base: position 7,859 of record CBDCXC010000013.1, on the reverse strand, counting down.
GGCTGCGGGGATCAGGACATCGACGTCGAGTTCGAGCAGCTGTTCGTTGGTGACGTTTTGGGCTTCGATGGCTTCGCAGACCGAGCCGTCGCAGTAGACGGCTTTGACTTGTCGAGTCTCGTTTTTGATTTTGATCAGGCTGGGGACGTCGAACCCTTGGCTGCGGTACACTCCGCCACGCGAGTCGCTGACCGCGACGATGGTGTACCCGTCTGCGTGCAGCAGGCTGGCGACGTGTTGGCCGGCGTTGCCGAAGCCTTGGACGGCGACACGGATCTGGTTGGGGACCCAGCCTTTGATTTGTTCGAGTTCTTTGATGCAGTAGTACGCGCCACGGCCGGTGGCGTCGTCGCGCCCGAGGCTGCCGCCCAGCGGCAGGGGCTTGCCGGTGATGACCGCGGGGCAGTGCTGGCGGCGGATCTTGGAGTATTCGTCCATCATCCAGCCCATGATCATGGCGTTGGTGTAGACGTCGGGCGCGGGGATGTCTTTATCGGGTCCGATGAAGTCGGCGATCTGCCCGATGAATCCGCGGCTAAGCCGTTCGAGCTCTAGGCGAGAGAGCTCTTTGGGGTTGACGATGACCCCGCCCTTGCCCCCGCCGTACGGGATACCGACGACGGCACACTTGCAGGTCATCCACAGGGCGAGTGCTTTGACCTCGTCCATCGAGACGTTGGGGTGGAACCGGATGCCGCCCTTGGCTGGGCCACGCGTGTCGTCGTGTCGCACGCGGTAGCCGGTGAAGACCCGCAGCGACCCGTCATCCATGCGTACGGGGATGGAGGCCTGGATGATTGCTTTGGGGTGCTTGAGGCGTTCGATGGTTTCTTGGTCGAGCTTGGCGTATTGGGCGGCCCGGTCCAGGCGTTTGATCGCGTCGGTGAAGATGCTGTCGGTGGGTGGGTTTTGGGTGGCGGTGGTCATTGTTCCATTCCTTTCTGGTAGCCGGTACCCGGAGTGGCTGGCGGTTGGGTTATAGGGCCCCGTGATCATCAGGGGCGTAGCGCAAGCCTAATCTCGTATCGGTGATTGGCCCGGGGGGTTGTATAGAACTTGCTATCAGTTTACGTGTTCAGCCCCACTTGAGGGCAGCGCTTGGCTAGGGGGCATTGGTCGCACTTGGGCTTGCGCGCCGGGCACAGCGATCGGCCGTGGTGGATCAGCAGGTGTGAGAGCATCATCCATTTGGTTTTTGGGAATAGCCTCATCAGGTCTTGCTCGATTTTTTTGGGGTCGGTGTGTGGTGTGAGGCCTAGCCTTTGGCTGATCCGGCCTGCGTGGGTATCGACGACCACGCCTTCATTAATGCCAAACGCGTTGCCCAGCACAACGTTGGCGGTTTTGCGCGCTACCCCGGGCAGCTGGGTGAGCTGGTCCATGGTTTGGGGGACTTTGCCGTTGTGCTGTTGGACGAGGATGCGGCTGGCGGCTTGGATGTTTTTGGCTTTGTTTCGGTAGAAGCCGGTGGTGCGTACCGCCTGCTCGATTTCGCTCAATGGCGCGTCGGCCATCGCTTGGGGTTTGGGGTATTGCTTGAACAGCGCGGGTGTGACCATGTTGACGCGCGCATCGGTGCACTGGGCCGAGAGGATTGTGGCGACCAGCAGCTGGTAGGCGTTGCGGTGGGTCAGGGCGCATTGTGCATCGGGGTAGAGCTTGAGCAGCTGGTTGTAGAACCACTTGGCGTCCCGCCGCTGCTGGGCGGTGGGGGTGGTGGGTGTGGGTTGGGTTCGGCGTGTGGTAGCGCGGGTAGCTTTGGTCATAGGAGCTGTCTTGTGGTTTACTTCTTGGTGGTGTTGGTGGGGGTGGGCGTGTTGCCAGCAAGGGGTCTCTGGTCTATTTCTGTCTCTGGGCGGTGTATTTTATACCCATCGGGCATGCGTTTGCCGCGTCGGAGACACAAGAACATCGAAAATTAACCTGCCGCGGGCGAACGGGGCCCTGCAAACCTGATCGGGGTTGGTCTATCGGCCGATCCTGGGGTCTATGATCAACGGCCTAGCCGTCTCAATGGTGAAACAGCAGGCGTGGCAGGGCTGGCTGACCGGTATGGCGGGTCAAGCCCGATGGGTCAGGCGGTCGGGAATGCCAGCAGCACATCCCAGGCTTGCTTGAGAAACCCATCGTACTGCGCGGGCTTGAAGCGTTTTGCACGCTGGTAGAGGATCATCTGGTGCCCGTGGGCTTGCAGCTCCCACTTGGGTTTGAGCTGCTCGAAGTAGCGCAGCGTGTCGGGCGTGAAGAAATCACGGATCGCCTGCTCATCGGCCCCATTGAGCAGGTACCGCTTGGAGAAGTCGGGGAAGTCGTCGAAGTCGATATCCTTGGCCCCGAAGGCTTGACCGATTTTGTGGAAAACATGCTCCCGTTTCAGGGTAAAGGCGGGGAATAGCGGCTGGGGCAGCTGCAGTGCCGCGACGGTCTGTCGATAGGTGGTTTGGTGTTTGCCATGGCCCACGGTGTATTGGTAATCGAAGATCGCCACGCCGATGTCTTCCAGCGTGCCCGTCATGGTATTTTTGCACTGCTGTCTGCGCCCCTGCTGGAACAGATCGAACCCCTCAAGCCCGCGGTCGGATACGGTGTCGTTTTTGGGCTGGAAATCGAAGCCCAGCTGATCGGCGATCTGGGCCAGTTTTTTCTGGCGGTTTTTCTCGTACCACAAACTGCCGATCAGCGCCACAACCGCCAGGCCAAAGAATCCCCCCAAGACCCACCACACCACCGGGTCTGATGACGACGAAGCAGCGAGCATATCGGGATTATCGGCGTCGTGCGGGGTGTGGGTTTACCCCCACGGGCCGGCGAGGCTTTGAGCCGGGTTAGCGATCGATTGGAACCGCGCCAACCGTACCGCGTCGCGCCCACGGACCGACAGCAGCGCCATGAGGCCCTGGTTTTGGATCGCCTCGGCGGACCGGTCGCTTAGCCAGGCTTGCCCACAGGGTGTCATTTTTGATTCGCCCGCTTCTTGGTACGTATGAGCGGGCAGGTCTTCGACTTTGCAGCCGACACCGGGGGTAAGCCCCCACCCGTACTGGGTGAATTCGTGCCCAAGCAGGTACGCACCCAGGAACGCTGCGTTGCCCCAGAGGAACGGCCCGTGGCTTGGGTTGTGGGGGACCTCTTCAAACGCAAACCGATCGATCGGGTCGGTTTTTGCACCGTAAGGCAGCCGCAGCAGGAACCGCGGCGTGATCAGGCCGACGTGGGCGGCCTCTTTGAGCTTGCGCACCGCGTCCCATCCGGCTTGGGCCTGGGGTTCGATGGGGCGGTCCCAGTCGGTGGGTGTTGGGGTTTGGGTTAGTGATTCACAGCCCAGCAGGTGTGGGCTGGCGTCTGCCAGAAACGCCCCGCCGGATCGGCGGACAATCTTGGCGATACGCCCCAATGTCTGGGCGTCGTGTTGGGTGGCGTGGAAGGTGAAATCGCCGATCACGACGGCCCACGGCTGGCCACCGGCCGATCCCACCGCTTGGTCGACCAGTGTGTCGTAGAGGGCTGTGGATGTCAGGTCGTCCGCCGTGTCTAGGTCTTGGGCCAGCCGCTGCTTGGTGGTATCGAGCATGTACAGCTGCAGCTGCTGATCGGTCTCGAGGTGTCGCACCAAGTAATCCAATGACCGCCAAGTGGCTTCCAATGCCTGGAACGCCGGGGCGTGGAGGATCGACCGCATCTGTTTGCCGATGGCTTGGTCGACGGCTTGAACCAGCTGCTGTTGGTGGGGGTTGGGCCCGGGCACGATGTGGGGCCCGACGACCTGCTTGAGCAGCGCTTGGACCCCAACGGCCCCGGGTGTGGGTGTGGGTTGGCTGCGCGGCTTGCCCATTAAACGCTGGAACATGTCGTCTTGGCTTTCCTGGCCCGGTTGAGCATCGTCCTTTTGATTTGGGCGGACGGGTTCACGGGTAGGCGGGTGTGTTGTTGAGGCCTCGGGCAGGTCTTGGGCCCATTGCCGGGCTTGGGCGGCTGCGGATTCAAAGGTCGATGGATCAAGCAGATCACAACGCACCTGGTGCAGCGCCTGGAACAGCGCCACCCGGTCATAGAGCCGATCGGGGTGGAAGTCTTCCAGCTCTTGGAATGCGATCTCGACCCGGCTGCCGGGTTGGTCGGGGCTCTGGATCGAGATCTTGGGTGATAGCGTGGCCATCACGCGATCGAGGTTGTCGCAATCGACCGCTATGGGTTTCGGGCTGGGATCAACCGGTGGCGGGGTGGTGCGGTGGGCGTGTCCGCTGAAGTCGCCCAGCACCAGGATACGGAACGGCGTATCGGGTAGGGGATTGGCCTGCTGGGGGTAGGCCCCTGTGCCCAGGTGGGCCTGCATCTTGCCGAAGGTGATGGGGTTTGGCATGGTCGGTCGACTCCTCAAAGATTAGCCGTCTTAGAGCGCATCTGGGTAAACCCAGCGGTGAGCAATATACCAATCCCGATCGCGGTTACGGGGCGGTGTCGGTTTTGGGCAAGAAAATAGGCGATGTTTTTGTGCCACCGATGCGGCCATCGAGCGCCGCTGAGCATAGGCCCCGGCCACAGAGGGTATTGAGTCATTTTTGTAGCCTGTCGGCTGCGGTTGATGAGGGCCAAAGTGGCATCGAAACACCCTGATAGGATACCCATCACGGTTCGATTGACGGCCACCACACCGCGTACGATGGTAGCGATCAGCCAGAGGCAGGCGGGCGCTGTGTGAGCGTGAATTAGCCAAATCTTCACAATTCGGCAACATTTTTTCATGCAGGACTTCTATAATGATATACCAATTGTAGATGGGGGGAGGAATTGCTTTGATCCACGGAATACCAGCGGTCTGATATACGCATCGCGTATGAGAATGCCGTGTCGGGGACACAAAAACATTGCCGGAGATTTCCCTGCCGCGGCCGGATGATGTGTCGTCATTTCATCCCGGACGAGTCGATATAGCCTCACCCCTCGGATCGCCATGCCTACTATAATGAACGGATCGATGACGAGTCCTACCAAAGCCAAACACAGGCTTTCCGCTTCATCAAGCCGAGCCCAACTGCTGGTCGTGGAAGACCATCAGGACCTCCAAGAACTCTTGGTGCACAATTTAACCCGAGAGGGGTATGGGGTTGCCACCGCCTCCAGCGCCGAGGAAGCGCTGAAGCAGGTGCGTAGCCAACCCCCTGACCTGATTGTGTTAGACCTGATGCTGCCGGGTATAGACGGGCTGGATTTCTGCCGGATCTGCAAGTCCGACCCCGGCACTGCGGGCATTGCGATTATCTTCCTCACGGCCAAAACCGAGGAGGCCGACATCGTCTCAGGCCTTGAGCTTGGCGCAGACGATTATGTGGTCAAGCCCTTTAGGCCGCGCGTGCTGATGGCGCGGATCAAAGCGGTCTTGCGTCGCCCCCAGGACAAGCAAAGCCCCGACCAAGCCGCGGTGATCCAGGTCGGGGCGTTGACGGTGGACCCCGGCCGCTTCGAAGCCCGTGTGGGTGGTGACCCCGTGGCGTTGACGCGCACCGAATACCGGATCTTGCAGCTGCTGGCGCGTCGGCCGGGTCGGGTGTTTACGCGCAGCCAGATTGTCCAGGGCGTGCAAGGCGACAACGTGGTGGTGACCGATCGATCGGTTGATGTCCACATTGTCTCGCTGCGTCGGAAGTTGGGTGACACGGCCAACATCATCAAGACCATCCGGGGTGTGGGCTATCGGCTCGAGGAGTAGTGGGCATTTGGTACGCAAGCGGCTGATCTGGAAGGTCACACCCGCCTACCTATTGGGTATCGGGCTGTGTACCGCGGCGGTGGCGTGGTACTCGGGGCAGGCGGTCCGCGACTCCTACTACCAACGCACCGCGCGCGAGTTGGAGGAGAAAGCCAGCCTCCTGGTCTACACGCTGAGGCCGATCTTAGCCCAACAAGGCACCGCGTCGCTGCAGCGGTTATGCCAAGAGATGGGCTTGGCCAGTGGGACGCGTGTGACGGTGATCGATGCCGAAGGCTGGGTGCTTGGCGATTCCCAAGAAGACTCAAGTATCATGGATAATCACCTGCTGCGGCCCGAGGTCCAGCGGTCTCTGGCGGTGGGGATCGGCCAATCGATCCGCTACAGCAATACGCTCAAGAAGCAGATGATGTACGTCGCGGTGCCTTTGGCGCTAGACGGCGATCAACCGGCCTTAACCGTACGCACAGCGGTCGCGCTAACCGATATCAGCAGCACGCTCTGGGGCGTCTACCGGCGGATCATCCTGGGGGGGCTGGTGCTGGCGGTGTTGGCCGTTGGGCTGACCATGCTGATCTTCACCCACCAGATCAGCCTCCCGTTGAAGCGGCTCCAACGCGGGGCCGAGCGATTCGCCAGCGGCCGCTTCGACCAAGAAGTGGACCCGCCCGACTCCCAAGAGATCGGCGCGTTGGCCCAGAGCTTCAACACCATGGCCCACCAGCTGGAAGAGAAGATCCAGACCATGACCCAGCAGTCTGATCAGCACGAGGCGATCCTGGCCAGCATGGTCGAAGGCGTGATCGCCGTTGACGCCCAGGAGCGGATCATCAGCCTCAACCAAACCGCTTCCCACCTGCTCAATGTCATCCCCGACCAGGCCAAAGGCCGCAAGGTCTATGAGGCGGTCCGCAACACCAAGCTCCAGACGCTGATCAGCCGCACGCTAAGCAGCGACAAGACCGTGGTTGGCCATGTCACGCTGCGCGTGGGTGAGACCAGCCGCTTGCTGCAGGCCCACGGTGCGGCGTTGTATAGCGGCGTCCGCCGGGTTGGGGCCGTGATGGTCCTACACGACATCACCCAGCTGCGTCAGCTCGAGGCCGTCCGCCAGCAGTTCGTGGCCAACGTCTCACACGAGCTCAAGACACCCATCACCGCCATCAAAGCCGCGGTCGAGACCCTAAAGGACGAGCAGGGTCAGCCATCCAGTGCCCCCAAGCGGTTCCTGGAGATGATCGCGCGCCAAGCCGATCGGCTCCACGCGATTGTAGAAGACCTGCTGATGCTGGCGCGGGTCGAACAGGGCAATCAGCTTGAGCAGAAACCGCTCCAGCCCGGCCCGATCCTGCCGGTCTTGCAAGCCGCGGCCGAGACATGCCACGCCAAAGCCAAAGAAAAAAACATCGGCCTAGACCTCCAGGCCCAGCCCAATCTGCAAGCCAAGATCAACACCCCGCTGCTCGAGCAGGCGGTGGTGAATCTATTAGAGAACGCGGTCAAGTACAGCCCGGAGAATAGCCGGGTGTGGGTCGAGGCCGCGCGCCACAACGGCGAGGTGGTCCTCACCGTGCAAGACGAAGGGCCCGGGATCGCCGCCCCACACCTGCCACGCATCTTTGAGCGGTTCTACCGCGTCGACAACCACGCCGCCACGCCCGACCAAGACGGCACCGGCCTGGGGTTGGCCATCGTCAAGCACATCGCTTTAGCGCACAACGGGTGGGTCGGGGTTGAGAGTGTCCCCGACCGCGGCTGCACCTTCCACATCCACCTGCCGACCCACCTGCCCAACCCAGAGGCTTCTGATGAGACCTAAAACCCTGGCCTCCCGCTATCCCCGCGATGCTTGGTTGATCGCTTGGGGTGTCGTCCCAATTTGTGGCACAGTAGCAGGGTATGGTAGGTGCCTGGGGCTAAGCGCAGCGTGCCCCAGGACCAGGCTTGCGGGTATTGTCTAAGGGGACGAGGATTAGCGCGATGAAAGTCTTGATCACAGGTGGGCCCACGCGCGAACCGATCGATGCGGTCCGGTTCCTGAGCAACCGATCCAGCGGTCAGGTTGCGCTGGCGTTGACCCAAGCGGCGTTGGGTGCGGGTCATGACACCACGCTGCTGCTGGGGCCGGTCGAGAACGATCAACCCACCCACC
>CBDCXC010000012.1:0-32036 GCA_965223655.1 Phycisphaeraceae bacterium | reverse complement strand
CTGAAGCCGCCCCCCCCCGGCCCCGGCCACAGGAAAAAATCGTTGACAGGCGCAAACGCCAACGACGGCTCTTGCCCAAACCCACCGGATCATCCGAGGGCCGGTAAGAACAACCCACACGCGGCTTGGCGGGGTGGCCGCACTCAAGCAGCCTCACCGCCTGGAAGAAATCAAATTGATACGGCTGGGCTTCTAACCGCTGGGCTAGAGCACCGGCCGGGTCCCAATCCTCGCTGGCCATCGGGTCACCTCACCGCGGTCTAGGCTCTTGACCACCGTCTCGGTAAACGAATTGATCGATACATACTTGGCAAAGAACCGCTCGAGCACCGCCCCAAGCAGGAACACACCCGTGCCCTCGAACGCCGCCTCGTCGAACGTCACGGCGATCTCCAGGCCACGGGCAAACGTGATCGGCCCCGACGTCGCCACACGACGCATCAGCGGCTGGCTGACAATCGACTTGACGCCGTCGACCTGCTTGGCGATGTGCGGCTGGGCGGTGTCGCCATACAGCTGCAACAAATCACGCAGCGCCGCGGCCCCTTGAGCGGTATCGTGATCAATCAGCGACAGGTAGTTTAGCGATAGGTGGCTGATCAGCCGCCAGGCACGCTCGCCCTTGGGGTGCGATGGCTTGGGCGAGGTCGGCCCGCTGATGCAACGCACCGAATCAACGGGCGCCCCGATCTCCATGGTGAAATCGGTGCGCCCACGCCCAACGGGCATAAACAGCGGCAGGTCTCGGTTTGTGCACATCGCCGTCACCGCCAGCTGACGCAGGTCGCTGCGGTACGGCGCGGCGTTGGCGTCCACCAGCGAGAGAAACACCTCCCCGCCGATATAGCTCGAGCGGTGCCCCCCCCGCGCGGCGCTCGCGGCTGCTTTGGATCCGCGGCTCGCGTCTGACCGCGTAGTACGCGCCGTGTTCTTTGTCGGCTTGGAAATCGCTCGAAGCATAAAACGAGTGGAACGGCTGCTCCTGATCCGCCCGGGCACCATACCCCGTCACGCCCGTCACCTGGTAGACCTCCAGGTCCATCGGGCGGTTGCGATCGGGCACCACGTGGAACTCCCACGACCGGTCCGAGATGTGGATCCGATCGGCCCGCTTGGGGAATAGATTCACCACGGGGCAACAGAACAACGCGAATTGGGACGGATCAACAATACCTTCCAACGCCAAATTGCCGCGGTCAAACAACACCACCACATCCAGCAGGTCCTCACCGCACCGCTTCACCGCCGTTTCGAGCCCGGTGATTTCAACAAACATAAACCGCTGAGGGAACGCAAAATATTCATTGAGCAGCCGGTAGCCCTGGAACGACCGCGGCCCGTACGGCAGCATCTCCTGCCCCCTGGTCAAACCCCACCCCGCCCGATGCACGAACCACGCAATGTCTCACGCCAGGCCACGGGCTTGGATGTCGGGCGGGCCACCACCCACTTGGCGTTGGCTAGAAACTGCTCATAAAGATGCATCGGGGTTTCGTCGTCGCCCCGCAGGTGCAACACCAGGCTCTTGATCAGCGTCTTATCGAATGTCAGGCCCGCCGTGGTTTTGAACCGCAGACGCAACGCCGCCTTGATGCCATGAGGCAAAGGCACATCCAACACCCCCATCTCACGGGTGTAGTACTGGGCCTCGACGATCTCCAAGGGCCACAGCGTGGTCTGGTGGGGCCGTGCGATACTCACAAGAGGTTTGATCGCCCTTGCCCAGAACGCTACGCAGGACCGTGTCTCGGGGGATCGTATACCCTTCGGCTAAACCGCCCTCTGCTAGGTCGGGCTGAAACCGCACCACCGCCATCGAAGGTGTCGGCGCCAGGTAGTGGGGGAACACCGTCTCAAACAGGTGCTGGGTAAACGCGGGGAATTCAGAATCGATCTTCAGCTGGACACGAGCCGACAGGAACGCAAACCCCTCCAGCAGCCGCTCCACATAGGGATCGGCGCACGCAAACCCGTCGATCCCAAGCCGGCCGGCGATCTTGGGATACTCCGCCGCAAACGCCCCGGCTTTTTCCCGGATGAACTTCAGCTCGTTGTTGTAGTGCGTTAGCAGCCGAGGGTCCATGGTCCTCTACCTGTCTCCTTTTGCCGCCAAGGGCCCGCCCCGATGAGTTTGTAACAAGCCAACCGCCCGCGACACCGATACCCATCGGGTATGCGTTTGCCGCGTCGGGATCACCAAAACGCCCAAGATTTCCCCTGCCGCAGGCGAACCGGACCCCGTCAACCTGATCGGGACTGGTCTATCTCAACCCATCGAGCGGCGACCGGTCTGATCGGCGACCGTGACCCCGCCGGTTTCAAGGTCAACCTCTGTCTTCAAAAACATATGCAGCGGCAGCGGGTGGGCCCACAGCTCGCCCTCGATCGCAAACGTCAACGCGTTGCGGTTCATCTGATCGTCTGCAATAAATGCCTTCACCTTGAGCGTGTTGCGCAGGATGCGTGGCTCGAAATCAAGGATCGATTGGCGTACCGCACGCTCGATTTCCGCCACGTTGGTGCCCGAAAGGGTGCCCCCCGGCTAACTCCGGCACGCCGTAGTTGACCACCGAAGTCTGCACCTCGGGGTAATCGTCTAGCGGCTGGACCGAGCCGAGGTTGCCTGCGTTGAACAACCACGCCAGGTCACGCAGCACCCCTTCACGCAGCTGCTGGAGCGACAACACCCGCTTGTGGCGCGACTCTTGCTTCTTCTCGGGCTCGTCGTCGATCAAACGGTCTAACAGCGACGGCTGGAGACGCTCTTTCTGCGTCAGCTCAGCCATCGGACCCCTCCGTAGGGTGGGCCTGAGCAGCCGATGCTTCTGAGCCTTGGGCTTCGAGCGTATCCAGGCAGACCACGCGCACGTCCATCAGCGGGTATTCCCCCGGCGTCGGTGGCAAACATGCGCTGGCCAAAACCCGCATACACCTCCGGCGCCAACTGCCGCCACACCGTCTTGCGGGCCAGACGGACCAAATCCTCTTCGTGGTGCTGTGAGCCGGCGTAACGCGTGGGGATCATCCCCACCGCTTCGCCGCCGTTGGACCACTCAAAATGGACCGGCGTCCACACCACGTCCCGCAGGTCTTGGGGTTCCTCAATCAGGATCTTGTGGATGCACGCAAACGGGATCCAGTAGTACAGGCCGTTCACAACCCCCTCAAGCACCGGGCCCATGCGTGAGTCGGCGTCGGCGATCCACGCAAAACCGCTGGCCGTCGATCGTCCCGGTTGTGGCGGGCGCCTGCTCAAACGCCTGGTCGCGCAGCGGCTGGGCCTGGTCGTGGCGGCCCTGGGCGGTCAGCTTGAACGCTTCGAGCAGCAACGCCACCCACTGCTGGGGTTCGCCAAAGACCAGCGGCGACCGCTGGCCAGCAAAGATCTCATCACGCAGCCGCTCGCAACGCAGCGTCTCGCGGTAGGCCTGCACCATCGCCAGCGTCCCCGCATCCATATCGCCCGCAACGTTGAGCTGCGTCAACGCCCGGTCCCACTGACCCAGGACACACAGCAGCTGGAACAAAAAAACCCGTGACTTCGCGTCTGAAGGGTCCTTGCGGACCTGCTCCTGCAAACGGGTCAGCGTCTCGTCAAGCCGGCCTTCGCGGAGGCATTCTTCTGCCAGCATCACGAACCCTCAATAATAAATACGCACTGGGATTAATTCTAGACCGCCCGCCACGAGCCGCGACCGTGAGGCAGCGGGTTGGGGGGCCACGAACCGATCATGGTTTAATCTAAACACCCGGTCCATAAAAAAATAGTGCCGCACCGCTTCTGACTAACATCAGAAGCGGTGCGGACTATGCGTTGCACTAAATCAGGATTAACCAAGATCTTTATTGGCTGCGATATCCCAGCCCATCTTGATCGCCCCGCCGTCGGCCGAGCCGTCCTGCTTCTGGGGCTGGTATTCGACATTGACCTTCGCGAAATTCAGGGTCACGTTTTCTGTGAGCTTGTCCTCGCCGCCGCTGCCACCGGTCGAAAGCGAGGTGATGATCACGTCGGTCAGCTTGATCTTGATGTACTCCAGCGGCTTCTCGCCGGCCTTACGCACGACCAGGTTCGCCTCGGAGTACTGCTTGCCGTTGCAGCACATCTTCATCAGCACGGCCGACGACTTATCAACCCACTTGGTCAGCGACAGGTCTTGGACATTGACCTTGCCCGAACCACCCCCGCCACCGGCGTGCATGCTGCCCGACTGGGAAAGCCCCCAGCTCCAAGCCAGCACATCGATCTCACCACCGTGCGCATCATCTTTAGATTCACCCTTGATGTCTCCGATCTTGATGAACATGTCAACAGCCATAGCGTGTCTCCTCTATGATTAAGTGTGAAACAGATTTGAGTAAAAATAATACATCCACAGGCACTCCACCCGAATCAACAAACATCCCTGACCAACCGCTACCGGAGGCAGCCGATCCAAACAATTTAAACCCTCTCCCCACACACAGACGCGTCTTAACCGATCCTAACCGGCTTTCTGAGACGGCAGCTTCGAAACCAACCGCAGCGAAACCGTCAAACCCTCAAGCTGATAATGGGGCCGCAGGTAGAACCGCGAGGTGTAGTAGCCGGGGTTGCCCTCAACTTCTTCGACCACCACCTCCGCAGCCGCCAACGGCTTCTGGGCCTTGGTGTCTTCGCTAGAGTGGGCCGGATCCCCGTCGACGTACTGCAGGATCCAATCGTTGAGCCACCGCTCCATGTCTTCGCGTTCTTTAAATGACCCGATCTTGTCACGCACGATACACTTGAGGTAGTGGGCAAACCGGCAGCTGGCAAACAGGTACGGCAGCCTGGCCGCCAGGTTTGCGTTGGCCGTGGCGTCGGGGTCGTCGTACTCCGCAGGCTTCTGGAGCGACTGGGCGCCGATGAACGCAGCGAAGTCTGAATTCTTCTTGTGCAGCAGCGGCATGAAGCCATTCTTGGCAAGCTCCGCTTCTCGCCGATCGGTGATCGCGATCTCGGTGGGGCACTTCATATCCACCCCGCCGTCGTCGGTCGGGAACGTGTGGCAGGGCAGGCCCTGCACGTCCCCGCCCGATTCCACACCCCGGATCCGCGAGCACCAGCCGTACATCTTAAACGAACGGTTGATGTTGACCGCCATCGCGTAAGCCGAGTTAGACCACGTGTATTTGCTGTGGTTGCCGCCTTCGGTCTCCTCTTCAAAATCGAACTCCTCAACCGGGTCGGTCTTGGCACCGTAGGGCAGCCGAGACAAGAACCGCGGCGCGGTCAGGCCCAGGTAACGCGAGTCTTCGGCGTCACGCAGCGACCGCCACGGGGCGTACTCGGGCGTCTGGAAGATCTTGGTCAGGTCCCGGGGGTTGCTTAGTTCCTGCCAAGACTCCATCCCCATCACCGACGGGGCGGCCCCGGAGATAAACGGCGCGTGCATCGCCGCGGAGATCTGCGCGATCTCGCCTAGCAGCTCCACATCCGGGGGGCTGTGATCAAAGTGGTAGTCGCCCACCCAGCAGCCAAACGGCTCGCCGCCGAACATCCCGTACTCTTCTTCATACATCTTCTTAAAGATCGGGCTCTGGTCCCATGCCGTGCCCTTGAACTTCTTGAGCGTCTTGTGGAGGTCTTTCTTGGAGATGTTCATGACCTTGATCTTGAGCATCTCGTCGGTCTCGGTGTTGTTGATCAGGTAGTGCAGCCCCCGCCAAGCGCCCTCTAATTTCTGAAAATCTTCGTGGTGGAGGATCTTGTTGACCTGCTGCGACAGCTTCTTGTCCAGCTCGGCGACCATGTCCTGGATGGTCTTGAAGATGTCGTCAGAGACCACCACACTCTGGGCCAACGCCTGCTCGGCCAGCGTGGCCACCGCGGCCTGGATCGCGGTCTTCTTGTCATCGGTCTTGGGCTTGAACGCCTTGCCCAGCAGCTCCTGGAAGGTATCGACCTCCATGGATTGGGCTTGTTCGGTCGCCTGGGCTTCGGGGGCTTGCTCAGCCATCGGAGTCACCTCCCTCTTGCGCCTCGCCGCCCTCATCGTCTTGCTTCGCAGCCGACGACAGGGCCTGCATCAGCGTGGGGTCCTTGAGCGCATCAGCCAGCAGGTCTTCGGCCTTGCTCTTGCCATCCATATACGTCATCAGATTCGACAGCTGCTCCCGGGCGGTCAGCAGCTTGTTGAGCGAATCGACCTTGCGCGCCACCGCGGCGGGCGAAAAATCATCCATGCTCTCAAACGTGATGTCGACGCTAAGCTTGCCCTCACCCGTGAGGGTGTTGTCCACCTGAAACGCCGCCCGCGGCTTGGTGGACTTGAGGTAGTCGTCGAAGTTGTCCACATCGATCTCGGCGAACTTGCGCTCCGCCGGCGGCGGCTGGGGCACGTTGGATTTGCCCGATAAGTCGGACATCACCCCCATCACAAACGGCAGCTGGATCTTCTTCTCCGCGCCGTAAAGCTCCACGTCGTATTCGATCTGAACCCGTGGGGCACGGTTGCGGTTGATGAATTTTTGAGCGCTGGCTTTGGCCATCGTTGGTCACCCCTTATCTCTGGTGGGCTTGGAGAAAACAACCCCCAATGAACGCCCGTTAGCCCCCCCACAACAACCTAAAATATGCTAAACCAAACTAGCTTAACCGTTTTAGCTTTCGTTGTCAACCCCACTGATCACCTCGATCTGGGTGATCGCGTCGGGCGACAGGTCTCGCATGATCTCCATGAAATCTTTGGGCACCAGCCGCTTGGCGCGCTGGAGCAACAGCGGGATCGGGCTCGACGGCTCGTGACGCCGGTAATAATCGCACGCCTTGTCTAACACCCGGATCACGTCTTCACGCGTCCGCACCTCACCCGCAATCGCCTGCCCCCCGCCGCCAGCATCACCCCCCTCAGCTGCTGCCTCACCCTCAACGCCAACCCCACGCTGAATCAGGTAGCCCGCGACAACCTTTTGAACCTCACCCAAAACACCCGCAAAGCCGCTGAGGTTGGGCGCCACACCAGCCCCCAAACGCTCGGTTAACCCCGACTCGATCTTTTTCACCAGCTCAGCAGAGCCCTCGATCGCCTGGGCGTTGGCTTGCAGCAGCTCCAACTCGGTATCCATAAACGCCGCATCAATCCCCGCGGTATCGGGGACCCCCTCATCCGAGCCGGCTGGCGGTTGCAGGTCGCCGCTCGCTACCAGGATGTCCCGCAACGCGAACCGCCCCATCTGACGCGAATCACACAGCGGGGTCTCGCGCAGCCGCTGCTGGAACTTCAACACATCGCCGTCGGTGTGCGGCGGCTTCGATAACGCATCGATGATATTTACCCGCTGGGTTGGGTCGTTGTTGTCGTCGGGGTCCAGCCGGGGGTGCAGCTGGTCCCAGTGCTGCTCTAGCAACCCGTCTAACAACGCCAAGCCATCACGCAACCCCGCCAACCCATCGGTCTCCAGCAACGCCGCGATCAGGTAAAAAGCCACCCGCAGGTCCTTCGTGCGTCCAAACAACCCTAGGCAGCGGTCACGCACCTCACGCCAATTGGGCTCCTCACCCGGGATCACCTGGTCGCCCATCTCCCGCTGGGGCGTGCCCTGGGCCAGTGTCACCAGCTCGGTAAACGCCGGGTCGTACTCCAGGTCCTCCCCGCAGGGGGAGCCCTCCTCAACCGCCAAAAGCAAACTTTCAAGATCGATTCCACTCATGTGCTAACCCTGATACCGTTTGGCGGATCAACCCCAAACAGGTGAAGCCACCATCCCTGGTTGATACACCCATCCCCGATGAGCTTACGGCCAGCCGAACGTTCCCGGTAAAAAAACCTTTGATCGATGTTTCCGTGCCCCCGATGCGGCACACACATCCCCCCCCTTCGTTGGACCGTTCGATACCCCGCACCCATAAAACGCCGTTACGCCCGATCGTGTCGTCAATCTATTTGAGCCCCCGCGTCACCGACCGCCGGCTTGGAGGATGATCGCCCCAGCACGCAAGCCCACACACCCTCCCAAGCTCACCGCGCCAAACCAAAACGATTCAGGCGATCGCCCACCCCAGCCTCTTCTTGGGCCGGGGCGTCTTGCCTGCGCACTTCGTCTTCGATCTGCTCCTGACCGGGCTCTAAATCAAACTCAAACTCCTGTTCGAGCATATCGTCTTCAATGGGTACAGCGGCCGCCTGCGCCGGGGGCTGGAGCACCACCTCCTCAAACTCTTCCTGCGACATCCCGTCGGGGATGATCCCTTCCTTTTCCAGCAGCACGGTCTTGGTGTATGCCAATTCCCGACTGGTCAGGCCCATCATCCGCAGCTGCTTAAACAGGCCCCGCAGCTTCACCACGCAATCCAACGCCTCTTCATGGTCGTACGACATCCGCAGATACTGCTCAAAATCCATGGGGCCAAACTCACGACCCGTGGTCTTGTAGTCGATCCATGCTTCAGTAAGCACATCTTTGATGTGCGCCGAGCGAGACCGTATCACCGTTTGACCCTGCTCATCGATCTCGGTCTGGCGGTACAGCGACAGATACAACCCCAACGCCGCGTGCACGATCGGCGTCCACATCCGGTCCGTGGTCACCCGGTGCTCGCCCAGCTGCGAATCCGGGTGCGCAATGTCGTTGATCAGCTTCACCTGGTCTTGCGCAAACAGCTCCAACAGCTGCTCAAGCGTCATATCCTCCGCGGGGATCCCCATCAAACGCAGCAGGTCTTTCTCCGACTGCTCCAGGCTGGCGTCGTCGCCCACGTCCGGCAGATCGGCCTCAAAGAAGAACGAAAAGATGTTCGCGATCCCGGTGCTGGTGTCCACTCTTCCCACGGTCCCATCTAAAAAAGCAGTAATAATACCATCAGCTTCTATGGAGAGCATTACATCAGAGATCGCCTCCTTCGGAATTCCGAGTTTGAGAATGTTCCCAGATACCTTCCCCGCCAAATTATCGAGTTCAGTTTGGCTAAGCGGAGAGCCGCCTGAAGACAACACCACTTGCAGGGCATCGGGATTGAGCCCAGACTCCGTGCCTGCTTTGTGTTGCAGGGTCGTGACACCTGAAAAATCAAGTTTGCCCTGGGCCACGATGTCCAATCCCTGATCGTCTTCGGGCGAGCCACCATCAATCGGCAGCACCTTGCCTTCAGGACGGAGGTTGAAATCGACTGTTTGGGCTTTCACGGTTATATCGCCTTTGGCACTGAGATCGCCGACCGTCGCGGTCCCGCTGTTGCCCACGTCGATCGAAAGATCCCCCAACGCCGTAAATTTCTCGTTCAAACCCATCTTGAATTCACCGCCGTCGGTGATGACCTGCGTATCACCTTCCCCAGCGATCGTCGCGACCGAAGGCGTCAGTGATCGGCCCGCTTCATTGAGCGAAATATTGCCGCCATTGGTCTTCAAGGTGCCGTTGACGCGAACCAACGCCAATTGTAGATCCGATAGATTACTCCCAGTGATCTCCGGGTTAACCTGCAGTTTGATATCGCCGGTGCGGGCGGTGATATCGTGCACGGTGATGTCGCCAACTTGGGTGGGGCTGGTAGTCGTAGCGCTGACCGAGCCCACCTCCACCGCACCGCCCAGCACGATCCCGCCACCCGCGGCTTCGAGTATGAACTTTTTACCTTCCCCGGCGACCGTATCATTAAAAGTAATCGAACCGCTGTGCGCTAAAACCTGTGTCTCCAGGTTTAATTTAACCGCGCCATCAAACGTGATATCGCCCGACCCCGTACTCTCGTAGACATTTTTGGTGACACCCCTGCTGGATCTGGAAGTGATCGTTCCCGCGGTGTACGTCTGCGCCCCGGTGGTGGTCACGCTGTGCAGATCCAGCGTGCCTGCATTTGCCGTAATGCTGGTTAACGGTTGGGCCCCGCCCACATCGCCGCCCAGGTTGACCGTTCCCCCACTGCGAAGCGTCAACTCAGCCGGGCCGTCCACCGCACCGGCGATCTGGATCCCGCCGTTGCCTGTATCGATCTCCACCGCACCGCCCGACACCTCCAACGGGCTGTTGATCGCGATATCGTGCCCACCCGAGAGTAACTTGCCCGTCAGGTTCGTCATCGATTGGCTGGGATCCGTGTTGCGGTGGATCACCACCGGCACGTTGAAGGTGACTTTCCCGGCAGGATCGTTGTTGATCCGCACCGTGTGCCGGCCGCCGATCCGGCCGATCTGCAACCGATCAAAACCGGTAATGTTCTCTATCGTCTCCGACGTCAGGTTATACCCGCCCGATTCTTCAAACCCGATGTTGATACCCGTGTCCGCGGCTTCAGGCTCCAACACCAGGATGCCGCTACTGCCTTGGAAGTCCCCGCCCAACGCCACCCGCTCGGCGGTAATCGTCGCACCGCCGCCCTTCACATCGACCGCTGCGTTGGTCGTAAACGAAGACGTACCCGCGTCGAATTCCCCGCCCGCTGACGCCAACGCGCCGTTGAGACGGATCCCCCCGCCGGCCCCCGCCGCCGTCAGCTTCGCCATCCCACCCACCGTCGTCGCATCGCTAACCGTCAACGCACCCGTGGTGGTTTGGGCCTCCAATTGACCACCAACCGACGAGCCCTGGATCGCCAACGCCCCGCTGCTGGTCAGCGTGGCGTCGCCCGTGGTGTCTAGCGCCACCGCCCCGCCAGACAATCCGTCTAACGTGACGCGGCCGCTGCCGGCAGCGGTGTCTTGCGTGATAAACGTCGCCAAACCATTGACACCCAGTGCGCCGTCATCCGTGATGTTGCCCGCCTCAGCGGTCAGCGTCAGACCGCCACCGATGTTGGAAGCCTTAACCATCAGACCCGCGGTATTGGTCAACGCCGCACCACCGCCGATGTTGTTGAAATCCACCTTTGCCACCGCGGCCTCTAACGCGTCCGAATCGCCAATGCTCGACGCGTTGTTGACCAACAGCGTCCCAGCGGGGGCATCCACATCCAAGTGGGCGGCGCCACCATCCACAACCGCCCCATCGGTCGTCAGCGTCACCGCTACACCACCCGCATCGTTGCGGTTGGTCTTCAACCCACCCAGCGTGATCCCCTCGGGCGAGGTCAACACGATCCGTGCGTTGCCCGCATCGATCTGCGCACCATCGGCCATCGTGATCCGGCCCGTCCCGCTGGCGTTGAGGCCCGCGTCGATCCGCACCAGCTTGTCCGCTGTATTGAGGGTATCGGATCCGGTCGTGCCTGGCACCGAGCCAAGCACATCGCCGTTAGCGCCAAACGCGATCTGCGAATCAGCCTCCAGCGTGATATCCCCCAGGCTGCGCACCTCGTGGTCGACGTTGAGCTGGCCCTGTGCCTTGACCACAACACCCCCGGTGCTTGCGGCCGTGGTCACCCCCGTGACGTCCTCGCTAAACCCGCCCCCGGCCGGCGGGTCGCCGATCGTCAAGCTGCCCGCGTTGAGGATGTTGATCCCCCCGGTCGTGCCTTCGTGCTTGGCCGCCAGCGTGCCCACCTGGGTCATCAGCGCCTGACCAGCCGTGCCGATGTTGTCCCTGGCGATCGCCGTCAACGCGCCGCCCGTTACCCGGCCGCTGCCCGTGATCGCGCTCGATCGGGCGATCAGCGACACCCCACCACCGCCCGCGTTCACGTTGGCCCCTAACACCATGTCACGGTCGGCGCCGTTGGCGATCAGGTCGATATCGCCGCCCGACGACGCGATCGATTGGTCCACGTTCACCCCCTCGCTGGCCGTCACCGATATGTTACCGCCATCCGAACGCACCGGGCGGTTGACCGTCACCGCCCCGCCGTTGGCCATCAGGTCGATGCCCCCTGAGTTGGAGTCCACCGCTGCCCCAACCGTAATCCCCCCATCCGAGACCACCTGGATCGACCCGCTACCCGAGTCGTCGTTGGCCCGCAGGCCGGCAATACTCCCAGCCCCACCACCCACGGATACCGTGGTGATGTTGAGATTCCCCCCATTTTTGGTGATTCTGATCCCACCGTTGCGGCTGCGCGCCGCCACGTCCTGGATCGTCGTGGTCAGCTCAACCGCGTTGCCGGTGTCGATCGCTAACGCGTCCCCGGAGACCGCGCCGTTACCCGTGATCCCGCCTTGGGCCTGCAGCACCACGCTGCCACCGCCCGCATCCACCGGCCCGCCCAACGCCAAGTCACCGCCCCGCGCATCGAGCCAGATCCCCCCGCCCTTGGAGGTCACCGGGCCATCGGCCTCAACCGTGATCCCCCCGCTGGCGGTCACCACGATGTCGCCGCTGCCCCCCGAATCGTCATTGGCCTTGAGCCCCGCTAGGTCGCCCACCCGGGTGATGGTCAGCGACCCCTCGTTGTTCTTGATCGTGATCCCACCCGTACGGCTGCGCGCCGCCAGGTTCTCGACCTGCGTCGTCAGGTTATCAATCGGGCCGTTGATATCCAACCCCAAAGCGGTCACGTCAAGCCGGTCGAGGCTGCCGGTGAAGTTCCCCCCGCTGCGCAGCACCATCGCGTTGGTCTTGGCCAGGGAGACCGCCCCTTCGATCGCGATGTTGCCCGTGTCTGTGCTGCCGATCACCAAGCCGCCGGGCGCATCGATCCGACCCAGCTCCGCGTTGGTGAATTCCAGCCGGCCCCCAGCCGATTCCTCAACCCCGATCGCCACCTCCCGGGTTGGGGTAGACGGCGCCAGGGTCACGAAATCGCTGACAAAGATGTCCTGGTCGATCGTGGTCTCGTCGGCGATCAGACCCAGGCTCTCTAGCCGGCTGGTCGCCGAACCCACCGCGTTCGCGAACGTGGTCTGGGCCGTGCCGGAGTTGACGGTCAACGCCTGATTGCCGCTGATCGTGCTCTCAAAAGCAATGGCCTTGTTGTCGGTCGAGATGCTTGTCGCACCGCCGGCCAGCTCCACCGCATCTTCAAACACCAACGCACCCGCCGAGGTCAACGCCAACGCACCACTGGCTTTTTGGTTGCTAAACCTGACCCGTCCATTGAAGGTGTTGGTATCGGTACCGTTGAGCGTAACATCGCCTTGAAACACCAACGGCCCTGCGCCCTCAGCCTGCGTGATTGTTTGGTCCAGCGTGACCGCTTGGGTGAAGCGGGTTCCCTGTTTGATATCGAGCGTCAGCGACCCGGTGCCGCTCACATCACCGGCGATCACCAGCGCTTCGTCGCCGTCATCTTTTAGTGTGGTATCGGCATTGAACTTCAGGTTACCGGTGTACGACTGGCCGGCCTCGGTCGTTACCGACGCGGTGGGGCCGGTAAACGTGATGTCCCCAGCCCCGTTGTTGGTGTTGGCCGTGAGCGACCCCGACCCCAGCGCCAGGCCGCCCGACAGGTCGATGCTGGCCCCTTCTAGGATCAGGTCCATGCCCGCGAACTTGCTCGAATCGGCCGACCCGATCGTGACCTTCCCGGTGGTGGACTTGACCGTGTAGTCTAGCCCGGCCAGGCCGCCGTTGGTGAACCGGTTGTTCCCGGGCAGGGCGCTGGCATTGACCGCCCCGTCCTGCTCGAACGTGAACGCGGCGGGCGAGCCGGTGCCGCTGACGAACGCGGGTGTGCTGGCGTTAATCGTCCCGCCGTTGGTGGCGCGCAGCGCGATCGTGGGGGCGTCGAGCGTGGGGGCGCCGAGGAAATTCAGATTACCCGACGTGCTGTCCAGGTCGATCGCGGTCGCTGCGGTGAGGTTGTTGTTGATCACGATCCCCTCACCGTCGATCTCCAGCGTCCCGGTCGACGCAAGCGCTTGGTTGACCGTTACCTGCCCCGTGGTGCCGTCCAGGATCAGGCCGCCGCCCACGTTGAGCGGGCTATCGATCGTCACGCCGGCGCCCGTCAGGGTCAACGCGCCCGCGACATTGGCGGTGAGGTCACCGCCAAAGACCAGCGGGCCGGTGTTGCCCACCGTGACGTCGCCGGTCCTGGCGGTAAGGGTGAGCTGCCCGAAGTTGTTGTTAAACGCTAGCATCCCCGTTGTCTCGTTGGGCGCGCCGTCGAGGGTGATCGACCCAGCTTTGATCGTCACCGGGCGCTCGGTCTGGAACGCGGTCGGGCCGGTCACGCCGCCGGTCACCACCGCCTGCTGGATCGCCTTGGTCCCGGCGTTGAGGGTGAACGTGAAATCTGAATTAAGCGTCAGCCCCGCCTCGCCCAGCGCCAGCGTGCCCAGGTCTGTGCCGTTGTCGAGGATGAATAACGTGCGTTGACTCGTTGCAGATGGAGGGCCAACAGTCCCCTCCATCTCCAGCTCCACCCGCCCAGCCGCAGCGGGATCGGAGACGTCGATGACGACATCGGTCAGCGGGGACAAAAGTGTTGTTGTGCTTGTTTCAACAATCCCTACTTCTTTCAGAAGGATCGCGCCGCCGCCCGTATCGACCACGGTGAGGTTTTCAGCGCCAGCGAAGGCGAACGCCCCAGAGCCAGCCACATCGCTGATCTGCGACGCGGTGAGGTTGAGCTGGGTGATGGTTGTTGTGCCGCTAGAGCGTAGGAAAGGCGTGCTTGTGCCGTCCGGGACCAAGATCTTGCCCGATCCCGCATTGAGCGTGACCGTGTTGGCATTGACCAAGATAACAAACTCACCCAGCGTGATGTTCCCCCCGCCGGAGCCGTTGTCGTTGGCGATCGCGGTCAAGTTCCCGCCGTTGAGCTTGATGGGGGCGTTGATCTTGATATCGTTCCGCGCGCGGAGCGTGAGGTCGTTGGTGCCTGAGGTGGGTGCAATCTCGGCGTTCACGAAGATGTCCTGGGTCGCCTTCAGCTCTACGTTGGCGGTGTTTAACGCATCGCGCACCGACGTGTTGAGGATGAACATGTTTAGGGGTGTGTCGCCAAACTCGACTAAGTTGTCGGGCAAGGTTGGGGTACCGGCATCGCTACGAATCGTGATGTCCTGCGGATCCAGCAGCAGCGTGCCCAGGCTGCCTTGCGGGGCCGTGAGGTCCGCGGTGCCTTGGAATAGCAACCCTTCCTTCCCCGACACCTCGGCGAACCCGCCGTCGCCGCCCAGTGTGCCGCCACGCGCGCTGATCGCACCGGCGTAGCCGGTGATCTGGTTGGCCCACACGATCACGCGACCGCCCTTGCCGTGGGTTAGCGCATCGGCACGGATCACGGTGTCGGCGTCCACGAGTGTGCGTGCTGCGTTGCGTACAATGCCGTTGCCCTGGTAGTCCCCGCCGATCAACACCTCGCCCCCGCCCGCATCGCCCGACACATCGATCTGCGCGCCGTACAGCGCGACCTTGTCGCCCAGCACGTGCACGGTCCCGCCAATCTCACCCGGCGAGGTGTTGGACGCGTCGAGCGTGCCCGACACCTCGACCAGTGACCCGTCGCCGCCCTCGGCTTCGATCGTGTCGGCCTTGACCGTGCTGGTGTCTTGCAACGCTAATGAGATCAGGTCGCCCGCGGCGAGCCTGACACGCCCCTTTTTGGCCTCGATTTTCCCTGCGTTCGTCACGCCCGGAAGCTCTGACCCCGCGTCGCTGTTGTCCGCATCATTGTTTTGCGCATCGGCAGCCGCGCCTTTGAGGCGCACCAGCCAATGATCACGCACCTGGCCAAGCAAGACGTCGTCGCCCGAGACCATGGTGATCAACCCGCGGTTGTCGGCCACGATCGTGCCGTAGTTGGCCACGTGCTTCCCGATCAGGTGCGCAAACCGGCCTTGGATCGTCCCGTGGTTGACCACCGAGCCCGAGACATCGGTGAAATGGTCGACGTTGCTCAAGAAGTCGGTGTTGCTGATCGACGCGGCGGCGGCGTAGATGCCCCCGACATCGACCAGCGCGCCGTTGGCGAAGTAGATGCCCGCGGGGTTGACGATGTAGACCTGCCCGTTGGCCTGCAAACGACCGGCGATCTCGGTGGGGTTGGGGCTGTTCACACGGTTCAACACACGCGACATCTCGTTGGGCTGCACGAAGCGCACCGTCTCGTGTGAGTGGATGTCGAAGCTGGAGTAGTTGATGATGGCTTGGTGGCTGGTGGTGATCTGCGTGACGTCGCCGCTGCGTTGGAAATCGGCTTGCCCCGCCACCACCTGCTCACCCTGGGGCGCGGCGAACACCACCTGCCCCAGCAGGAAGCTGTACGCCACCACCAGCCGCACCAGGCGCGACCCCGCCAAACGAGCGGTGAGGGGTTTACGGCGATCAAAACGGCGGCTCGTTAAAGGATGGTTGTAGGGCATCATCGCTGATCCTCTCCCGGTGGTAAATGATTGGTGTGGTGTGTCATTGGCTTTTTGAGGGGCGCCCATCGGTGTTGGGGCAGCCGGGCGGCGGAGCCGAAGGGTTGGGGTTTTTCCCCACCGCGTGTGGTGGGGCCGGGCCGGCTGTCGATTCGGAGATGGGTTGGTCTCAAAACGTTTCCCAAACTTTGTGATCATAGGCGTTGCCCGGGGCGTTGCCTAGGTTAAACCGCTGGATTAATAGAGCAGGGTGGCCACGATGTGGAACTGGTGGCTGCCGCGCTTGGTATCGTTGCCTGGTGTGGTGCCGTCGTTGTCGATGTTGTTTAACGCCACACCCCAGTCGCACCGGACGTTGAGGTTGCGCTTGACCTGCAGCTCCATCCCGACGCCGGCGCCGATAAAGGATTTCGTGGCATCTTCTTGGTTGCCGGTCACCTCTGCATCGGCGCGGATCACGTGGGCGCCGTCGATAAAGGCTTTGAGGATGAGGTCCCAGTCGGGGCGGCCGTAGACCTGCTGGGGGGCGAATCGGAAGGGTTTTCCAAACAGCGGTGTCTTGCTGGGGTTGGGCTGGATCTCGAACGCCCGTGGCAGGTGGAAGCGGTACTCGAGGCTGGCGATCAGGACCGTATCGCCGGCGACGGCGGATTCGCGGTAGCCCCGGACGGAGTATAGCCCGCCGGCGACCTGCTCCATCTGCGGGATCAGGCGGTCGTCGAAGGCGTGCTGGCCCTTAAAGCTTAGCGCGACTTCGTGGGCCAGCGTGGAGGTTTCGGGCGTGTCGATGTTGACCCACTCGTCGGGGTTGATCAGGGGTTCGAGGTAGAAGCCCTGGGTGTAGTTCCACTTCAGCAGCGTCCATTGTTTTTCGGGTGCGGTCCGGCCGAACTGATCAATCTGGGCCTGATCGGTATCGGCGGGTCGGGGGAGGTTGCGCTCCACGGTCAGCGACAGGAGGGTGCTGGAGATATCGGTGATTTCTTCGAGGTTGAGCCCGAGGTAGAGGATGAGGAAGTCGTCTTGGCCTTGGTTGGAGGTGGCCTGGTTGTTGACGAAGATGTGCTCGAATCGGGCCCCAGCGACGAAGTCCAGGAACGCGCGTTGGTGTTGTACGAGGTTGGCGATCAGCTCGCCCCCGACCGACCAGTTGTTGCCGTCGAAGGAGTCTTGGGTAGCGCCGACGTCGGATGCGGTGAATTCGCCCCAGGAGCCGAACATGCGCCACCGGAGGTGGTCGCTGTCGAAGAACGGCGCTTCGTAGGATCCGACGACGGTGTGTGATTCATCGAATTCCGCGGTGATGTAGTCGAGGCTGAGGATGTCGTCGTTCCCGGTGAGCTGGTTGTGGACAACGCCGAACCGCTTGCGCCACTCTTTGGTCTGCCTGGTGCCGGTGTTGGAGACCTGGAAGTAGAGCAGCAGGGGGTTGTTCTCGGTCACCAGGTAGTCGAGCACCACGCCGCCGGGCTCTTGGGCGCGTGAGACGGCGATATCGACGCGTCGGCCGGGGTGGCGGTTGAGGCGGAAGACGTATTCGTCTAGCAGGTCGCGGCGCAGCAGGTCCAGGCGCGGTGTGTCGGGGTCTTGGTCGTGCTCTGGGGCGGGCGGCTGGACGGGCGAATTTTGCGTGATCCAGCGGTGCGCGGGGTGGTCGATGCGTTCGTCAACCGAGACGCGTTCGCCTGAGCCGAGTGTCCGCATCTGGGCGACCGTGACGATGCGGATGAGCATGCGTAGGGAGGTGACGCCTTCGGGGCGGATGTCTTCTTCGTCTTCGATATCCTCGGGGTCGGGCGAGACAAAGACCCCGATCAGCCCTTGGTTGTTGAGTTCCCGTACGATAGCCGAGGCGATCCGCTGGACGGCGCTGGCGTAGAACCATTGCTGAGGCAGCGACGACTGCTGGCCGTCGATCTGGGAGATCGCGATGCGTTGGACGGGGAACCCTTCGCGTGGCGCCACGTATCCGGTGTCGGTCAGCAGCAGCTCGACCTGCACGTCGGCCAGCGATTCGATCGCGGGCAAACCGGGGTGGTCTTGGGCGTAGGTGAGGTTGAGCTTGGTGACCTGGTACCGAGACCCATCGGCCTCCAGGGGGACCGCGGGCTGGGGCAGCGGTGGCTGTTGTTCTAGTTCTTGATCGGGTAATGCATCCGAATCGGCTGCGTCGGCTTCAGCCATGGGTTGGGGTTGGGCGTCTGGGACGGATTCTTCTTGGGGCTGATCAGATCCGGGTTCGGATTCGGCGATGGCTTGGGTGACTTCTTCTTGCGGAGCGGGTTCTAGTGGTGGCGCTTCTTGGGCTATTTTTTGGGGCGTGGTGTGGGCCTCTTGGGGCACGGTGTCGGCTGGGGCCTCTTCTGCTATGGGCTTTTCCGGATCCACGATGTCGGGCTCAGCTTCTGGATCGTGATCGGCATCGGCGATAGCCTCTTGAGGGGCGTCGTCGATCGTCGGTTCTGCTTCTTCTGTTTCGGGCGTTTCTGCTGTTTCCGTTGTTTGAGTATCCGTGGGTTCTTCTATTATTGTGGCGGGTATTGTGGCGGGGTGCTCTGCTGCGGGTTGTTCTTGGGTGGCTAGGGCCTCTGTTTGAGCTGTGTCGGCTTCGGGCGGTGTGGCTTCGCTGGGTGTTGCTTCCGCGTCAAGCGTGGGTTGTTCCGTTGCCGCAACAGCGGGTGGGGCTTCTTCTTCGTGTTCGTGTGGCGCGTCGGTGGGGGTCTGTTGCTGCAACTCAGCAAGGACCTGATCGATCTCATCGACCAGCTCTTGCTCAAATTCGTCTTCCATCGCCAAGCCTTGAGGCGATTCGGGTTGTGGCTCAATGGCTTGGGCGTCATCGGCTTCGATGGGGCTGCTAGCTGTTTCGTCTAGTCCGTCTTGCGCTGCCTGATCAGCGGAAGGTTGCTCAACGGAAGGTTGCTGGGGTGGCGCCTCACACGAACCCATTAACAGCGTCACAAACCCCGCCAGTACCATGCATACCAAAGGCTTCAAATCCACCGCGATGTGTGTGCGTAACCCAATCAATGGGATCTCCTTCAGCTTCTGGAAAATATGACAGCAGTCATTGATTTGCATTGGGATCCATCGATTGCATTTGCGGTCTGTAGCCTGTCGTAAACCACAGATTTGTACAGATAGCACCCCAATACAACTCTTTATGCGCTTAGCAACCACCAATTACACTATTTTAACAGATCCTCTCTTTTTTACTAGGCCAAATTTTCATCTTGGCTTGATCCCTATCTCGTTTTAGTCCCCCCAGCTAGGGGTCGTGACCGGCGTTCGTCTCAATTGACTCTTGAATAAAGAGTTAGGTTCATTATACTTGGTTGTTCCTGTCCCGCAAGCCCGGATTGGAGTTTTTCAAGGGATCGCCATACCGATTTTTTGACAGCAATGGCCTCGTACTGGGCCACCACATGCTTGCAGATCGTAGCGATCGACTCAAGCACAAAAGCTGTCGGCGTGGCCCAACGCCCGATTGACTGCTTGCCGTTGATCGTGATTGCCTCTGAGGTATGTTGATCTATGTGTATACCAGCCCCGATCAGGTTGACGGGATCTGGTTCGCCCGCGGCAGGGAAATCTTGGGGGTTTTGGTGATTCCGACGCGGCAAACTCATACCCGGTGGGTATAGTATACCAGGCTTGTTCTTAACACCAAGCCTTTTTTGTTGATACGCCCGCCCCGGCCCACCTCACGCCACACCGTTCGTCCGCGTCAGGGAAACACCCGAGGCCTGGTGTTACCGTGCGCGGGATTTTCATACGCGATTGTGTCTGCTTCCCATCGACACCTGCGCGTCACAAACTCCTGCACGCTGAATTGGGTATGATCGTTGGCTTTGTGCTCCTAGCCGCTGCTTGACAAAGGCTGCTTCGTATGGACCGCCCCACCTTTAGCCAGTCTTGGAGCCGGGTTAGCCGCCTGACGCCCACCCTGCGGCCACACGTGCAGATCACCCGTCAGCTGTTCCGCGGCGAGCCGTGGTTTGTGGTGCGTGACTCGGTGAGCAACACGTTTTTCCGGCTCAACCCGGTGGCCCACCACCTGGTGGGGCTGCTCGACGGCAAGCGCACGGTGGACGAGGTCTGGCGGTTCACGCTCGACCGGTTCGGGGACATGGCGCCCACGCAGAACGAGGTGATCGGCCTGCTGGGGCAGCTCAACGAGTCGAACCTGCTGCGGGTCGACCTGCCGCCCGACGCCGAGCCGCTGCTCAAACGCCACCGCAAACGCCAGCTGCGCCACTGGGGCGGCCAGGCGATGAGCATCCTGTTTATCCGGATCCCGATGCTCAACCCCGACCGGCTGCTGACCTGGCTTCTGCCGCTGTTCCGGCCGCTGCTGTCATCCGTAGGCCTGCTGGCGTGGGTGGTGTGGATCGGGTTTGTCACCTGGCAGTTCCTCCCGCACCTGCGTGGGTTTATAAGCGATGCCGGCAGTGTCTTAGCGCCCACGAACTGGGCGTGGATGATCGTGCTGTTCATCGCCACCAAGGTCTGCCACGAGCTGGGTCACGGGCTGGTCTGCAAGCGGTTCGGCGGCATGGTGCCCGAAGTGGGCATGATGATGCTGGTGCTGTTCCCCGTGCCCTACGTCGACGCCACCAGCAGCTGGAACTTCCCCAGCAAGTGGCAGCGCGCGCTGGTGGGTGCGGCGGGGATGATCTTCGAATTGGCGATCGCCGGCATCGCGGTGCTGACCTGGCTCCACGCCGAGCCCGGATCGCTGACACGACAGCTGTCCTACAACGTGGTCTTTATGGCCTCGGTGGCCACCATCCTGTTCAACGCCAACCCATTGCTCAAATTTGATGGCTACTACATCCTCAGCGATCTGCTGGAGATCCCCAACCTTTACGACCGGGCCAAGCGCTACCTCCAGTGGCTGGTGCAGCGCTACGCCTACGGCTTGGAACACATCCAACCGATCTCCTCACGCCTGGGTGAAAAAATCATCTTGCTTTCTTATGGGATCACCAGCCAGATTTATAAGGTGTTTATCCTGTTTGGGATCATCCTGTTCGTCTCGGGCCAGCTCTACACCGTGGGCCTGATGCTCGCAGCCTGGTCGCTGATCGCCTGGGCGATCGTCCCGACGGGGAAGCTGATCCACTGGCTAGCGACCAGCCCTGCGCTATACGAGCACCGTATCCGGGCCATCGCGGTAACGGCCGTGTTCGTCGTTGCGGTGCTGGTTGGGATCGGGGTGATCCCCATGCCCGATCACCGGCGCACCGTCGGCGTGGTCGAGAGTGAGAAGCGGGTCGATATCGCGATCCAAACCGACGGGTTCGTCACCGATGTCTTGGTCGAAGCCGGCCAACCCGTCCACGCCGACCAGGTCTTGCTGGTCGCCGACAACCCCGACCTACGCGCCCAACACAAGCAGCTGCAGGCCCAGCTCAAACGCCTGCGTACCGCCTACCGGCAGATGCTGGTGGAAGACCTCGTGGCCATGAAGGGCACCCAAGCCCAGATCGAAGCGGTCTCTCAAGAGCTAGACGAAGTCAACCAGCGCCTCGACGCCCTGACCCTGCGCGCCCCCCAAGACGGGACGCTGGTGGGCGGGGTCATGCAGCAGCTGCTTGGCCAATACGTGAAACGCGGCCAGGTCGTAGCCCAGGTGGTCGATTTATCCAAGCTCCGTGTCACCGCGCTGGTCGATCAGGCCCAGAACGCGTCCATGTTTGACCCAGACAACCCGATCGAGCACGTGGAGCTACGATCAGCCGGCCAGCTGGACCAGACGCTCACCAGCCGGCTGATCGAAGCGTTCCCTTCGGGCCGATCCCAGCTGCCCCACCCCGCGCTGGGACACGCCGGGGGCGGCTCCATCGCGGTCAACCCCGAGGATCCACACGGCCAAACCACGATGCGCCCCCAGTTCGAGCTGTGGCTGGCGCTGCCCCACCGTTCCACCGCAGCTGACTCGCCGCAGGCCTACCACCCCACGGCCTACCCAGGCCAGCGCGTCTACGTCCGGTTCACCCTCCAACGCCGCGTGCCACTGCTCACCCAGTGGATCCACCGCTTACGCCAGGTCTTCCGTGAACAGCTGGTGATGTAGGCATGGCCCCAGGCCGTAGGGGCCGCGATATCGCAGACCACGTTATACCCCCAACACCCCCACGGGGTGATCTGTGGTCCGCCGATGGCGACCCCTACCCCGCTGGCATCAGGCTCCCATACGATCTATACTCCTGATTCGCACACCAGCATCATTGAAGCCCCATTCATGATTGACATAGGTAGTAGCCCCCATGCCCGACCAAGACGAAGCCCCCAAGATCCACATCGACGCCGACTGGAAAGCCCAGGCCCAGGCTGAGAAAGAAAAGCTCGCCCAGCAAGACCAAGCCAGCCAAGACAAACCCGGCGGGGCCGGTGGGCCAGGCGGCCTGCCGCCGGCTAATTTCGAATCACTCATGAGCACCATGGTCACCCAAGCCCTGTTTGCCCTGGGTGCGATCCCCGATCCCCGCACCGGCCAGCGGGTCCAGCACCTGGACCTGGCCCGCCACCACATCGATATGCTGGGCGTCCTGGAGGAAAAAACCAAAGGCAATCTCACCGACGAAGAGCAAAAAATGCTCTCCAGCACCACCTACGAGCTGCGGTCACGCTACATCCAGCTGGCCTCGGCCGCCCGCGGGGTCTGATGACACCCTTAATAGACCAGTCCCGATCAGGTTGACGGGGTCCCGTTCGCCCGCTGCGGTGAAATCTTCGACATTTTGGTGATTCCCACGCGGCACACCCATACCCGATGGGTATATCCCCCCCAACTAGCGGCAGGCCCTTTGCCTGCTGACACCCAAAATTTAACAAAAAAATCCTTGACATAGATAGCCCGATAAGCTATCGTCTTTAAAGGAGAAAACGTTCACTTCAATTTACTCATTTTTTAATGGTTTGGAAGGGAGAAAGTCATGACTCGGAAACTACTGTTCGGTGCTATCGTTACAAGCCTACTGGGGTTATCAACCTCGGCCCAGGCCGTTATCAATATCGACACCTTCGATGTTGGGACGCTCGGGCCGACTGGCATTACGGCTAACTCTGGGACCCCGACGGATACGAGCCACGAAACCGGCTTGGCCTTGAGCGATGTCATCGGCGGTTCACGCGATGCGACCGTAACCTGGCAATCAGGCACGCTTTCGGCTCGGATGAACATCAACCCACCCCCGGCTGTGCTGGGCATGAGCTCCGACACGGGTGTCACCGGGAAATTTGAATTGCAGTACGACAACGACGGCGCTGGCCTAGGCGGGATCGACCTGACCCAAGGCGGCACGAGCCCCGGCTTTGTGGTCTTCTTCACCTCTGCTGACGCCGGTGCTAACACGACCGTGACCCTGACCGACACCGGTGGGATGACCTTGACCCATACACTGCCCACCGTGGGCCCCGGCTTCCTATTTTTCCAATACACCATGTTTGCCGGTACCGGTGATGTCACCGACATCAACGTCATCCACTTTGTCATCCAAGGCCAAGAAGACGGCGACTACCAGATCGAGCTGATCCAGTCCCGTGATGTGCCCGGCGACGATGGCGCAGACGACAACGAAGTGCCCGAGCCTGTCACGGCAACGCTAAGCACCCTTGGATTACTGGCTTTGGTGCGTCGGCGCTTCCGATAACAAAACAGGCGATTCCTTTCGGAAGCTCGCCCCTGATCAATTTTGTTATCGAAAAACACGGGATTGAAGCCCAGAGTCACCTTCAACTGACTAGGAAAGCAGGAGAAGATTTGCAAGCCAAATGATTCTATCCGTCTGTAATCATACTGGTTATAGTATAGTTATCAGCCCTGGCTTTGCGATCCTTTTGAACCTGTCCATTGAAGAAAATGCCACTAAAATTCATCTAAGTCATTTTCAAAACCACTCTTACGTGATATCTAAAGCCCTCGTCCAACGCTCTACAATCACAGTTGTCATGCGATTATTGTAAAATAAGCAACGTTAATTCTTGACAACTCAAAGTGGTGTGGTATCTTTTCAACAGTCACCTCTAAAGGGGAGGGAAGACAAGAAAGAATACTCATCTCATATCTGTTGGAAGGGAGCATATCATGAAGAAGCAATTGTTGTTAGGCGGGATCGCTGCAGGCCTGCTGGGGCTGTCGACCTCGGCCCAGGCCATTATCAATATCGACACCTTTGATGTCGGGACGCTCGGGCTGACTGGCATCGTGGCTAACTCTGGGACCCCGGTGGTTTCAAACCACGAAGCCGGCTTGGATCTGACCCATGTCATCGGCGGTTCACGCGATGCGACCGTGACCTGGCTATCGGGCACGCTTTCGGCTCGGATGAACATCAACCCACCCCCGGCGGTGCTGGGCATGAGCTCCGACACGGGTGTCACCGCAAACTTTGAACTGATGTACGACAACGCCGGCGCGGGCCTAGGCGGGATCGACATGACCCAAGGCGGCACGAGCCCCGGTTTTGCGGTGTTCTTCGTGTCCGCTGACGCCGGTGCTGCCACGACCGTGACCCTCACCGACACCGGCGGGGACACCCTGACCCATACACTGCTCACCGCGGGCCCCGGCGTCCTGTTCTTCCAGTACAACATGTTTGCCGGCGCCGGTGATATCACCGACATCGACACCATCCACTTCATCATCGAAGGCCAAGAAGACGGCGACTACCAGATCAGCCTGATCCAGTCCCGTGACGTGCCTGGTGACGACGACGGCGGCAACGAAGTGCCTGAGCCTGTGACGGCGGTGCTGAGCACCCTCGGCCTGGTGGCCCTGGCTCGCCGACGCTTCCAAGCGTAAAAAAACTTAGAGTCTCGTCTCTAGTTTGACATGCGAAAAGCCCCCTCAGCGATGAGGGGGCTTTTTATTTTGGTTCCATCCTCCTATTCCGCGTCATGACACCCCTGAAGCCCACGGATCCAATCCGTGGGCTTCTCATTAACAACAGACCAAACCCAATCACAACACAGGTCAACCACACCCTGACGCGTCATCCCCTGCCCGATCACCCAGCCGCATTGACGGCCACCACAGAGACGGGCTATTCTTACACCCCAGGGACGCGGGAAAGCCGCCAGCCAGCCGCTGCTGAGATGAAAGGACCGGTTCGCTTTGTCGCAACAGCCCCCGCCCCACACCGCCGCCTCAAGCCCGACGGCCTCGTTCATGCATCGGCACCACTTCCTGCTACGCCGCCTGCACTCGCTTTCGGGCATCCTCCCGGTAGGTGTCTTTGTCATCATGCACCTATTCACCAACTTCCAGTTGGCGGTGGGCGATTTCCAGCACGAGGTTGAGTTCATCCACCTCACACCCGCGTTGCTGTTTATCGAGATCACGATCTGGCTTAGCCTAGCCTTCCACGCAGGACTGGGGCTGGTCTACACCTTCACCGGCAAGCCCAACACCCAAAATTACCGCTACATGGACAACTGGCGCTACAGCTTCCAGCGTGCGACCGGTTTCATCGCACTGATCTTCATCTTCTTGCACATCGCCACGCTGCGGTGGCGGTGGGACCTGTGGGGCTGGTTCACACCGTTTTATGTCCATGGCCCCGAGGGACAACCCCTGGCTCAGGCCACCACCGCCCTAGCGCTGCAGCACGCGTGGTGGGTCGTGGCGATCTATGTCATCGGCGCGCTGAGCGTGGTCTACCACTGGGCCAACGGGCTGTGGACCGCAGCCATCACCTGGGGCCTCACACTCACCACCGGGGCCCAGAGACGATGGGGATACGCCTGCACCGCCCTGGGGGTGGCACTGACCGTCTTCTCCATCGGAGCCGTCGTCGGGGCCTTGCAATACGAGGTACAGCCCCAAGAGAGAGCCGCCATCCAACAGACCATCGAAGCCGGCCGTCACGACAACCATAGCAACCACCATACGCACGGCAAATCGCAACACACCACCACCCCGCAACACGACCAACCACCGCACACAGGGGGCCACACCCATGGCTAGTGATCAACCCCGGGTGATCGTCATCGGCGGTGGGCTGGCGGGCTTGGCGGCTACGGTCCGCATCGCTGAAGCCGGCATCCCTGTCGACCTATTGAGTATGGTCCCCGTCAAACGCTCGCACAGTGTCTGCGCCCAAGGCGGCATCAACGCCTGCAACGAGGTCGCCCGACAACAGGGCTACTCCGAGTGGCTGCACATGGATGAGACGCTGTATGGCGGGGACTTCCTCAACCACCAGCCGCCCGTCTACGAGATGACGCACTGGGCGCCCAAGATCATCGACCTGATGGACCGTATGGGCGTGCCGTTCAACCGCACCGCCGAGGGCCACCGCGACCTGCGGCTATTCGGCGGCAGCCTGTTCAAACGCACCCACTTCTCAGGCGCCACAACCGGCCAACAATTACTCTACGCACTCGACGAGCAGACCCGCCGGTACGAAGCCCAGGGCAAAGTCACCAAGTACGAGTTCTGGGAGTTCCTGTGGCCCGTTCTTGATCAGGAAGCCGACCCGCCTCGCTGTGTCGGCATCGTCGCCCAGGATATCCGCACCATGCAGATCCGCGCGTTCCGCGCCGATGCGGTGGTCATGGCCACCGGCGGGTGCGGGATGATCTTCGGCAAGAGCACCATGAGCGTGATCTGCACCGGCGGCGCCGCGTCACGCTGCTACCAGGCCGGTGCGTGGCTGGGCAACCCCGAGTTCATCCAGGTCCACCCCACCGCGATCCCCGGCGAAGACAAATGCCGACTCATGAGCGAGTCGGCCCGCGGCGAGGGCGGCCGCGTCTGGGTCCCACGCAAAAAAAACGATACACGCCAACCCAACGACATCCCCACCAGCGAACGCTGGTACTTCCTCGAAGAAAAATACCCCAAATACGGCAACCTCGTGCCACGCGATATCGCGACGCGTGAGATCTTCTTTGTCTGCCGCGACGGCTATGGCGTCGGGGGCGGGCGCATGGTCTACCTCGATGTCACCCACCTGCCAGAGCAGACCAAGCACAAGCTCGAAGGCATCCTCGAGATCTACGAGAAATTTACCGGCGACGACCCCCGCCACATCCCCATGAAGATCTTCCCAGCCGTCCACTACGCCATGGGCGGGCTCTACACCGTCTACACCGCCAAGGAAGACGCCAAGGGCATGGTCCAGGGTGCTCCCAACAACATGATGACCAACCTCCCAGGTCTCTACGCCTTCGGGGAGGTCAATTATCAGTACCACGGCGCCACACGCCTGGGCGCCAATGCGCTGCTCAACTGTATCTTCGACGGGCTATTCTGTGGCCAAAGCGTGGTGACCTACGCCAAAGAAGCCGCCTCCGAGACCCAAACCGGCGGTGCAGGCTCGAGCCGGGCCATGTACGACGCCGATCGTCGACACAGGAGCAGAACGAAGATGACCAAACGCCTCATCGAGTCGCGACGGCGAGCACAACCCCTACGAGCTGGGCCACGACCGACTCGGGCGAGGACCCTGACCGATACGGCGGCGACCGTCATGCGTGAAGACCGAGGCGCGCATGGTGCAAGGCCTATGACAGCGGCTGCAGGGAGTTCAAATCGCGAGTACCGCCGTCGATCCGCCTCAGTCGGATACGGGCATGTGGACCAACCAGAACCTCAGCTTCACGCGCGCACTGGGTGACATGCTGATCTACGCCGAGGCCATCCTCGCCGCCGCGATCGAACGCAAGGAGTCCCGCGGCTCCCACTACCGACCCGACTAC
This sequence comes from Phycisphaeraceae bacterium, assembly GCA_965223655.1. Classification (GTDB taxonomy): domain Bacteria; phylum Planctomycetota; class Phycisphaerae; order Phycisphaerales; family Phycisphaeraceae; genus CBDCXC01. The sequence continues at coordinate 4,188 of CBDCXC010000012.1, read as the reverse complement.
CCCCAACGCGACGACACGAAGTTTCACAAGACCACCGTTGCTAAGTACGACCCGATCCACGACCGCCCGATCCTGGAATACCAGCACGTGCCCACCCCGCTGGTGCCCCCGCGCGCCCGGACGTACGGCAAGGTCGAAGCCCAACCCACCCCAGCCAAGAAAGCACCCCAGCCCGCTGCACCCGCGGCTACCTAACCCGATCTACCATGCTCGCTACACCCCCAACGACACCCGCCGCCCCCCCTACCCCGCTCGATGAACACGATGCGTTGGATGAGCACGACGCCGTCAATACCGCCAACACGATCGATCCACCCGAGCAGCGCCTCTGGCTGCCGCCCCAACGCATGCGTCGCTACCAATGGTTTAAAGCCATCGGGGGCGTGTTGATCTCCGTAATCTTTGTCGGCTGGCTGATCCTCCAAGGCTCCAACCCCGTGATGCGCCTCGTCGCCAGTGGGCTGCTGATCACGACCGTGTGGGTGATTTTCACCACGATCCGCGACGACCAGCGCCGCAGCTGCGGGCGGCAGGTCGCGATCCGCGGCGACGCGCTGTGGGTCACCCAGCCCAACACACCGCCCAAAACCATACCGATCGCCGATGTGTCGTACGCGCGCTGGCGCGAGGCCGACCAACCCGGGCTGTGGCTCTACAACAGCCAACGCCAGCTCCTGGCCCACCTCGACACCGCGTTCTTAGCCGACCAGGCCGAGGCACGCGCTTTTTTGGGCTGGGCAAGACAACAAACCCGATTACCCTTCAAGGTCGATTGGAAATAACCGAACCCAACCAACCGCCGCACCGATCACCCCACACCAACCGCCATGGAACAGCACCAAAACACAACCCAGCAAACCATCCGGTTCAAGATCAAGCGGCAAGACACCCCCAAGGGCACGCCCTATTGGCAGCAGTTCGATGTCCCCTACCGCCACAGCGCCAACGTCATCAGCTGCCTCCAGCAGATCGCCGCCAACCCCGTCACCACCGACGGCCAAGCCGTCGCACCCGTCGTCTTGGGACTGCAACTGCCTCGAAGAGGTCTGCGGTGCCTGCACCATGGTCATCAACGGCCGGGCACGACAGAGCTGCTCGGCACTCGTCGATCAGCTGCTCCAAGAAGGCTCAACCGTCACACTCGAGCCCATGACCAAGTTCCCCGTCGTGCGCGACCTCATGGTCGACCGGTCGCGCATGTTCAACGCGCTGATCGACCTCAAAGCCTGGGTCCCGATCGACAGCACCTACGCGCTTGGCGCCGGCCCAACCGAATCACCCAAGCAGCAAGAGATCCGCTACGCCCTGTCACGCTGTATGACGTGCGGCTGCTGCCTCGAAGCCTGCCCCCAGTACCTGCTCGACAACGACTTCATCGGCGCCCACGCGATCAGCCAAGCCCGATACTTCAACGCACACCCCACCGGCGCCATCAACCAAGACCAACGCCTGGAAGCACTCAAGCAGCCCGGCGGTGTCAGCGACTGCGGCAACGCACAGAACTGCGTCAAGGTCTGCCCCAAAGAGATCCCACTCACCGAATCGATCGCCGACATCGGACGACAAACCACCGTCCACACCATCAAAAAATTCTTCTCGGGTAAGTAATACACACCCGGATTAATCCTGAGTCGATCGCAACGAGCCGCGACCGTGAGGGAGCGGGTTTCTCGGTTTTGGGATCGACTCAGGATTAATCCGGATGCGTATAATCTCCCACTGCCGATGATGCGGATCAACCCCAAAGCCCACGCATTACAATGCGCAGGCTTCTCTCCACCCACACACGCCCTCCCGTGCCCCGCCACACTCTTCCGACCCCGCCCCAACCATTTCACACCCAACGCACACACCCCACAAAATACCCTGTTTATCACCTTAAATTTTTCTTGACCGATCCCTCACTTCGGTTATGATGTAAAAGTAATTGGGAGGCAAGCCCATTCTCAAAATCCTCGCAACACAACGATTCTTAAGCACAAAGGAGGCAATCCATCAAAGCACAGCCATCAGGCAACAAGATCCGACCAAGCAGCGGACTATTGAACGTAACTCACCCTTAGCGGACCAATATTTTGTCAATCATTGTGATGGTTTCCAGCCATGCACCAAATTGTTAATTCATGTAGCAGTTGATATAAACATATAAGATGCCAACAAACAAAATATATGGAGGCGCCGTCAAACTAAACCACTACCGGCTAAAGCCGGTAGGTTTCCCGGCGACTGAAAGTCGCTATTTCGTCTAAAGCCGACTCAAGCCTCGCCTGAAGCCGGCTAAAGCTGCTCGTCAGCCACGGTAAATCCGTCGTCTGGAGGTTGCTGTTGATGCTCGATATATGCCTTGACCATCTCGTCCGTCACCGTGCCCGACGAGGCGCAGAAGTAGCCCCGTGCCCAGAGGTGGCGGCCCCAGTACCGACGCTTCAACTCCGCAAACTCTTGCTGGAGCAACCGAGAAGAACGACCCTTGATGTATTGCACACCAAGAGCCACCGACATCCGCGGCGGGATCGACGCGAATAGGTGAACGTGATCCCGGCTCACGTGCCCTTTGAGTATCGTGATATCCTTGGCCATGCAGACCTGACGGATCGTGTCCCGGGCCCGGACCGCGATCTGCCCCGTGAGCACCGGATACCGATACTTCGTCACCCACACCAAGTGGTACTTGACGTCGTAGATCGTGTGGGCTCCGTGACGATATTCGGTTGGGGACATCCATCGAGTTTACCTCAAGAAGATACGCTCAAGCGGTTACGCCTAAAGGCGAAGGTTTCGACCAGGATGGTGGAATAATGAAGTTCGCAATATGGGTCTTTGTGATAATAATGACGGTAGCCATAGGTGTTCAGGCTGGCCAAGTTGAGATTTTTGTTGGGCAACTCGATACTGGGTCAAGCATTGCTTACATGGTTGAACTTGAGGTAACAGCAGACGCAAGTCTGTCCTCGGCTCGGGCGACTGGGCCGGGTTTTGATGTGCCCCTCGTGTTTGATAATGGGGAAGTTCAATTTGACGTTGATTCCGGGGAACTAACTCTAGGCGAACTCAACGGGATATTGGGTGGCACCGTAACCTTGGAACTCGTCTCGGGGTTGGGCACAACGACATACTCGATCAACACCAACACCGGTGGTTTTACCGGCAGCGAGTTCCCTGTGCCACTCCCGGTGATCACCAGTGTAGATACACCGAATAGTCCAACGCGCCCAAGGGTGATGTGGACCAGCGGCGATCCGTCGGCTTTTTTCGCTTTCATCACTTATTACGAATCGTCCGGCAACGATGAATTTACCGAAGGGATTGATCCTTTGGCAAATTCATACGAATTCCAACAAGATTTGGCTCCAGGTGACTACGGAGCGTTTCTTGCGTATGGGAATTTTTTAACGAGTCTACCCATAACTAAAACTAACAGCGGCCCTGATTTGCTGCCTACTATCGCCAATCTTTCGGTCCTTGGCATTGCCGACGAAGACCCCAGTGTAACGATTGTCCCGGAGCCTATTTCACTGGTTCTTCTCGGTCTTCTGGGCATGCTAAGCACGACGATACGGCGAAGAGATATGACCCAGAACTAGCGAAGCTGTCATGAAACTCAGGCATCTAGTCTTATCATGAAAAGTATTTTAAGAGGATGGAAAAATGGACAAATACAAAATTATTAAAATAGTGGTATTTTCAGTGTTAATAGGAAGCATTCATACCAATAGTGCAAGAGGAGAAATAGATTATATTCTCGACCAATCTCAAGAGAATGTGAATTACGGTTTTTTCCTTGCCCCCCATGCGCCAAGATGGCAAAGTTTTACCTCAAAATACGATACTCTAGCAAAGGTCTCGTTCAAGCTGGGAATACTGGCCCCTTTAGATGCAGATATCAGAATTGAAATTGCCACAATGACTGATTCAGTGCTATGGGAGAAGGTGTTGGATACAAGTACTTGGACGGATGGTTGGATTGAAGTGCCGACACCCACTCTGGATTTAGTACCAAGTGAAGAGTACCGTTTTGGCTTGTATCCCTTGGGGGATATAAGCAACTGGGACCTACCGAATAGTAATTCTTTTCGAGCGTTCTGGCGCGGACATACAACCTCAGGGTACGACCGGGGCATAACTGATACTTGGCCCGCATGGGAAACCTATGACTATGCTTTCAGAACTTTGGCTGTTCCGGAACCT
>CBDCXC010000011.1:0-8919 GCA_965223655.1 Phycisphaeraceae bacterium | reverse complement strand
CACCACGTATGAATATGAAGAGTTGGTACCAGGCGACTCTACGACAGAACGGTTAGTCAAAATCACCGACCCCGCGGGTTTAGAAACACTGTTCGATTACTCCGGCCCAACGGGTGGCGGCGTCCGGGTGACTTCCATCACCGACCCGGCTAACCGCGTCACCCGGCTCGAATATGACGGTCACGGCAACCTCACCAAGATCACCGACCCCGATAACCAGGCACGCACGTTCGAATACGACACGCGTCACCACATGACCGCGGAAATCGACAAGCGCGGCCAGCGTGAAGAAGCGTTCTACGACTTCGCCGGCCGGGTCACCCACGCCACACTCAAAGACGGCTCCTCCCACCTGTTCAACCCGATCCAAACCCAAGCCCTGCTGCCGCCCGTCCAAACCACCGACCCCGACAACGCACCACTCGCGTTTGTCAACACCGGCACCACCCAAGCCACCTACACCGACGGTACCGGCACGGCCCGCAGCTTCACACTCAACCAACGCGGCCAATCCACCATCACCCGAGACGGCCAGCCCGGCAGCACCGTTACCGTACGCGACGCCGATACCAACCGCGTCACCCGCGAAATCAACGGCAACGGACACCCCATCGATTACACCTACGACGATCGTGGCAACCTCACCAGCATCACCGAATCGATCTTCTTAGCCAATGTGCAAACCCGACAGTTCACCGGGCTACGGTATCAAGCCGGATTCACCTTATCCCCGGCAGCCGTCGCCGATCTGAATAATGACGGGTTGACAGATCTGATTACTATTGAAGGCCCTGGATTGTCTTCGACTAGCGATATCATGATCTCTCTAAACAATGGAGACGGCTCTTTTACGAAGCTTATTCGCAGTGGACAACAGAATTATCTCGATACTGTTATCGCATCAGATTTTGACCGCGATGGCTTTGTTGATCTAGCGGTCAAAGGTATACGCACAGGAACTCGCATACTTTTCAATAACGGTGATGGCAATGTAGACATGGATGGTGATGGCGAGGTCGACATGACCTTTACGTATTACCCTGACCCAAGCAGCTTCAGCCTGTCTGCTGGCTCGGGCCTGATCACGGCTGCCGATCTAAACAACGATGGCTATGACGATTTGGTTTCAAGCACACTTGCGGTGTCATTCAATACCGGTGGCGGCTCAAGGTCTTTTGATCCGGCCATCACCTGGGGAATCGGCGGTGATATTAATATTGCTGCGGTGGTATCCGACTTTGATCGCGATGGTGACCTCGACCTCGCAGCAACAGATTATGAAAGCGATACTGCCAGTGCCAGAGTAGCGTTTTTATGGAACAACGGCGACGAAACGTTTACGCGCATCGAAGAAAACGATCTTTCATACGCTAACGGTTTTCCTCTAGATACCAAGGCAGCCGACCTAAACAACGATGGCTACGACGACCTGGTGGTACTCGATGGTCCTGGTCCGCTCTCAGTTTGGCTCAACAACGGCGACCAAACCTTCACGCGTACGGGTAACGATCTAGCGGTAAATACACAAGCCAACGCGATTGTTACAGTCGATTTGAACCACGACGGGGCCGTCGATTTGATCACTACCAACCGAACCGATGACACGATCTCGGTCTACTTCGGCCAAGGCGACGGCACGTTTGAGCACGATCGGGATTGGCGAGCGCAAAGACCGGCATCCCTGGTTGATACGGATTTCAACGGCGATGGGTTGATCGATTTAGTCTCAACGAACTACTCCGGCAGCTCGCCTAGCCTCTCATTGGGTAGCATCTTGATCAACCAAGGGGGCGGTTCTTTCATAGAGCCCGCCGTAACAGGGTTCGACCCACCGATCAGTGGGCTTGGGCACACCGTTACCGCCGACATCAATGCAGACGGCTACGATGATCTGGTCGCCGCCCAAGATCAAGCCGTCGCGGTGCTGCTGGGCAACACCGAAGGCACGTTTGACCCGCCCTACACCATCCCTGCCAGCCACGACGTCGACTTGATCGTCACGGCACACCTCAACAACGATGGGCTAGTCGATATTATTGCCGCAAAAACATATTCTTCAATTTTTGAGAACGATCAGGTTTCAGTCTTCTTCAACAACGGCGATCTTGATAGCGACGGTGTCCATGAATTCTCCGAGATGCCGGGGGGACTGACCGTAAACGATCTCTCTGACATCGCTACGGGCGACTTTAACAGCGACGGCTTAGCCGATATTGCGACGATTGACTATGACGACACCACTAGCCAACGCAATATTGTGGCCTACCTTAATGACGGCGCCGATACCTTTACCCAGTTGAGCAACACCTGGGCATTGCCAGGAACCAGTTCTTCGGGTTCTCTAGCCGTCCGGGATTTTAACGACGATGGGTATGACGATATCGCCACCACGAACTACGGCGATGACTCTGTGTCGGTGCTCGTCAACAGCAAAAATCCTGACCCTACCACTGTCGGGTTCACATTCCTTAGTGATGTGGATCTGCAAGGCCTGAACCCCGGGCCAATACATATCGTCTCAGGCGATATAGATAGCGACGGTTTCGCCGACCTGCTGGTGGCGAATAACGAACCTCATCCCAGCAGCAACCCCTCTGTTATTTTGGTGTTGCGTAACGACGGCAATGAATCCGCGTTGGGATTTACTCCAAGTAGCCAGGTGATAGAGTTAGAGTATCGATATAGCGGAATGAACCTTATCACCAAAGATTTGAATAACGACGGCTACCCCGACCTGGTGTTCAAAGGATCAGTAAATGTGGGCAGTGTCGATGCCACCGCTGTATGGATGAGCACCGGCAACGGAACCTTTGGCCCGCGTATCGATTACGCAGGCGAGTTAGCCTCTTCTCCTGTTGCGATAGATGCCGACCACGATGGCTATACCGATTTGGCGATGTGGAGCTATCTTGATAATACCGTCCAGGTGCTAACCAACATCCCCGCCACCGTCGGGGCCTTCCAGACCGTCACCCGCAGCTTCGAATACAACGACGAAAACCACCTCACCCTCAAGGTCGATGAGCTTAGCCGTGAAACGCATTACAGCTACACCTACCACGACCCCGCCACCGGCTCGATCCAAGAGATGGTCGAGACCCGCGTCGTGGGTGAGCTCGACACAGAACCCGGCGTCACCGAAACCGACGACATCGTCACCACCACGGTCTACACCAACGACGGCCTGGTCGACACGATTACCGAGCACCTCGAAACCTACAACCGGATCACCGACTACACCTACGACCCCATCACCCGCCTGCTGACCCAGATCACCTTCGCTGTGGGCACCGCCGACGAAGCGACCCAGAGCTTCGAGTACGACGCCGCCGGCAACCAAGAAGCCGTGATCGATGAGAACAGCAACCGCACCGAGTACCTCTACGATGCGCTGAATCGCCTCACCCAGATCACCGAGCCCGACCCCGACGGTATGGCAGGCCCGCTGGAATCGCCCATTACCACCTTCACCTACGACCAAGACGGCAACCAAGAGACCGTCACCGACGCCCGCAGCCACACCACCACCAATGTCTACGACGACAAGGGCCGCCTCATCCAAACCATCGAGCCCGACCCCGACGGCCCCAGCCTACCGCTCGAATCGCCCGTCACCACCTTCGAATACGACGACGCCGACAACCTCATCAAGATCATTGACCCGCTTGGCCGCGTCACCGAACACATGTACGATGCGCGCAACCGCCTAATCAAAACCATCGACCCCGAAGCCGGCGTCACCCGCTTCGAATACGATAACAACAACAACCGAACCGCTATCACCGATCCCGAGGGTAACCGTACCCAGTTCGTCTACGACGCGCGCAACCGCCTGATCCGCCAGGCCGACGCCCTGGGCAATACCACCCGCTTCGAGTACGACTCGGTCGACAACCGCACCGCCATCGTCGACGCCGAAGGCCGACGCACCGAATTCGAGTTCGACGACTTAGATCGCCTTACCAAGGTGATCAACCCCGACGGCACATTCACCCAAACCACCTACGACAAAGCCGGCAACGTGATTACCCAGACCGACGAGCTTGGCCGCGTCACCACGTTTGAGTACGACAAGCGTGACCGCCTGACCAAGACCATCCTGCCCGACCCCGATGATCATTCTGCTACCCCGGGCGGCTCGGACGGCCCGCTGCTCTCACCTGAAATATCCAACACCTACGACGGCGTGGGCAACCTCAAAACCTCGACCGACGCCCGAGGCCACACCACCAGCTATGACTACGACAACCTCAACCGCCTGACCCAGATCACCGAAGCCGATCCCGACGGTGACATCGCTTCCGGGGGCGGCCCGCTGCTGCCGCCTATCACCACCTTCACCTACGACGCCAACGACAACCAACTCACCATCACCGATGCGCGTGACAACACCACCACGAACCAGTACGACGCCCTGAACCGCCTAATCCAGACGATCGGGGAAGACCCTGACGGTGACCCTGCTTCCGGGGGCGGATCGCCCGTCACCGCCTTTGCCTACGACGCCGTGGGCAACCTCATCACCACAACCGACCCGCTGGGCCGGGTCACGACCCACGCATACGACGGCAAGAACCGCTTAATCCAAACCACCGAGCCCGACCCCGATGGCGACGCCGCTTCCGGGGGTGGACCATTAGCCCCACCCGTCACCACCTACACCTACGACGGCAACGATAACCTCCTCACACTCACCGACCCGGTGGGCAACACCACGTCATACTTCTACGACGACCTGAATCGCCTCTTCAAAGAGACCGACCCCCAGCTCAAAGACACGCTCTACGAGTATGACGCCGTGGGCAACCGCACCGCCAAGGTCGACCGCAACAACCGCCGCACCGAGTATGTGTACGACGACCGCGACCACCTCACGATCGAGGCCTGGCTCGACGGCCCCAACCCCACCGACCCGGTGTTGAACACGATCACCAGCGTCTACGACGCGGTGGGCAACCTCACCTCGATCACCGACAACGACTCGATCCTCACGTTCGGTTACGACCGGCTCAACCGCCTGCTGTCGGCCGACAACGCCGCCCCCGCCGCACCCACCACACCCGCCGGGGCGCCCCAGGTGCTCGTCACATACACCTACGACCCCAACGGCAACGTGCTCACCGTCACCGACACCCCCTTCGGCGCCGCCACCCCGGGCACCACGGCCTACGTTTACGACAACCTCAACCGCCTGGTAACCCTCACCCAGACCGGGCCCAACGCGTCCGACAAGCGTGCCGACTTGGCCTACAACCCCCTGGGCCAGTTCGATGCGATCACCCGCTACAACGCCCTGACCAACACCCCCGTCAACCTCGTCGCGACCAGCGCCTACAATTACGATGGCTTGAACCGCCTCGAAGACCTGACGCACACCAACCCCGCCGGTGCCACGATCAACAGCTACACCTACGATTACGACGACGCCAGCCAGATCAAACAGATCGTCAACCTCATCGACGGCACGTTCGACTACACCTACGACAATAACTCGCGGCTGACTGATGTTGATGATGTCACTTCCGGGGGCGGGGGTTCCGGGGGTGACGAGTCCTACGCCTACGACGCCAACGGCAACCGGACCGACTCGCACCGCCTAACACCGGGTGACACCTACACCACCGACCCCGCCAACGAGCTGGCCTCCGACGGCACCTATACCTACACCTACGACGACCAGGGCAACCTGGTCAGCCGCACCGACCCCGCGACATTAATCGCCCGAACCTTTGGCTACGACCACCGCGACCGCCTGGTCTCGGTCACCGACTTCAACCTGATCTCGTTGACCACCACCCTCACCGCGGACTACACCTACGACGCCTTCAACCGCCGCATCGCCAAGACGGTCGACCCCGACGGCGACGGCTCTACACCCCAGGCCATCACCCACTTCATCTACGACCGCGAAGACGTGATCCTGGATTATGTCGACCCCGACGCCACCGGCCCCAACGCACCGGTCTTTGACAAGCGCTACCTCCACGGCCCGGGGCCGGACATGATCCTGGCACAAGAAAATAGCGCTGGCACTGTCCTCTGGCTCCTACTCGACCACCTCGGCACGACACGCGACATCGTGGACCACGCCGGCGCCGTGGCCGACCACATCGCCTATGATTCCTTTGGCAACGTGATCAGCCAGACCGCACCATCCTTGTTGACCCGCTACCTGTATACGGGCCGCGAGCTCGACCCCGAGACCGGCTTGATGTACTACCGCGCCCGGTTCTACGACCCCACGCTAGGCAAGTTCATCCAGAGAGACCCCATCGGCTTCGCCGATGGGACCAACCGGTATGAGTATGTGGGCAGTAGTCCGGTGAGCTTTACTGATCCATTTGGCTTGGAGAGCTTTGGGCGTTGGCTCAGTCATCAAAGCCGTTTTGTCCAGCATTATTTTAAAGGTAACGGCACTGTATTCGATCTGGGCAGCAATGGGCTGCTTGGGCAGTACCGAAACAAATCAGATACCCAGGAAAAAGTCCAATCTCTGAAAAGCCTAGTAACACAAAATATGCAGGCCAAACGGCTCGAGTTGAGCCGCGACAATCCAACGATACGATGGGAATTTACTGAATCTACATCCACCGATGTTACGTGGTCTGATTTATTCTCTCTAGGCCGTGGCAAACTTCAGGTTACTGCAACGTGCGAAATAAGCGCGAGCAATTTTGCCTGCTGCAATGGCGAAGAGTTTCCTACACAATATGGTGGACAGTGTCATTTGCGGTTTGAATATTCTGATGATTTTAAAGATCCTCTTGATATCCACCAATCTATCAATAGCACAACAACTAGGCTTCAGAAACATGCCATGGCATTGATGGACAGCGGCGACAGCCTTGCTCAATTGCGTGGCGCAGAGATTATGAGGCAATTACCCCCGTTAATCCCGTTAAAGGAAATCCCCGGAGGCACTCCATTCAAGATTACCGGTTCGTGGTCAGATTATGAGAGTATTAGTGGCCAGTTGCCTATTCCGTGCTAGTGAGCGTGTCATGCAACACGATCTACATCTAATTTCAGAAAAGCTGAGGGGCTATTGGCGGGTTATCGTGATTGTCTGCGCTATTGCGATGCAAGCTTGCGACTCCGAGCATGCTCGATTTACATCAAAACAAGTGGCGCCTGGGATGCTAGTTGGGACGTGGCAATTACATCAGAATTCATCGAGCGAGATGGCTCGCGCTATTGATGAATTGGAATCATCATTTTTTTTCCCGTGGCAAACACTGCAACTCAACCCCGACGGGACTTTCACGGTATCCGGCCACATCGTGAGACAGGATGAGAAACTCATCACCCATCATCAGACAGTGTCAGGCTCCTGGAAGATTGACCTTAGAACTCCTATGCATTATCCGCCATCTGCAACAGTCGTCTTGGAAATAGAAACACGATCAGACGACGGATTATTAAGGATCGCAGTATTTAAACTTTTCGTGATGAAATATGAAACTGACTATCTTTTATGGAATTGGTTTGGAGACCTGGATATGAGAAGGTATCAGGAATACTACCGTTGATCCGGACGGGGTGGCTGGGTCTGAGTGCAGCGCCCCCCAGACGGATAGCGATTGATCGCTGCTCACATCGCCCAACGCGAGGACGTGATCGTGGATTACGTGGACTCAGACGCCACCGGCCCCAACGCTCCGATCTTGGACATGCGTTACCTCCACGGCCCGGGGCCAGACATGATCCTGGCACAAGAAGATAGCGCCGGCACCGTCCTCTGGCTCCTACTCGACCACCTGGGCACGACGCGTGACATCGTGGACCACGCCGGCGCCGTGGCCGACCACATCGCCTATGATTCCTTTGGCAACGTGATCAGCCAGACCGCACCATCCTTGTTGACCCGCTACCTGTATACCGGCCGGGAATACGAAATTGAAACCGGCCTGTACTACTACCGCGCCCGGTTCTACGACCCCACGCTAGGCAAATTCATCCAACGCGACCCCATCGGCTTCGCCGATGGCACGAATCGGTATGAGTATGTGGGGAGTAGTCCGATCCATTTCATCGATTGGAACGGTTTATACTGCACAAAATGGGTTGATGTGCCTCGCGCACAAGAGCAGTGGCGAAAAATAGGGGAATTTTTTACTGTCAACCAACCGGTTACGGTACCTCTTCCTAACCCAACGCTTGCTCCGTTAGACCTTGCCCAAACCATTGCAAATGAATTGGGCCTGTCGCCAGAGGCGAAAATCAATAAGCCGATGAATTTTATGAAGCAATTTGAAAAATCACAGGTTATTCTAGATCAATACGCCAAACCGCCTCGATTCTATCCTTGCAAATGTGAATGGGAAGGCTGGATCCTTAAAGAAAGAACCTGCTGCGGCATCATTTTTAATCGAGAAGGCAAACGAGAAGAAGAACTGCGAAAGACAGGAAATCGGAAGACGACGATTGGAATTATACGCGTCACTGGCGATAGCCCTTTTGGAACGCCTCATTGTCAATGCCCGCCACCTGCTTAACCCATAAGGCACGATGTTGGGTTGCGTTATAAGAGAATTCTTTACTATGAAAAATTGTTGCTGGTTGTTTGCAATTTATCTTTTTGCCATCGGATGCGAGGATTCAGGTTGGCAAGAATATCAGGTTGAGCATGAGTATATCCGGTCTGTGTATGCGCCTAAAGATTTAACAGTCTCCTATCGTGAACCCATGTCTGGAATTCCAAATAAACATCACATTTCTTTTGACAAAGAAGAATTCGGAATATTTGATCTGTCTTCAGATCAAAAGTATCTCCCCGTCATTAAAAATAAACGGTATACAGGGGTAACCTCAAATGAATTTGTGACTGACTCGGGTACCTGGGAGCTTTTGATCAATGATCGAGAGAACCAGATTGCATTTGGGATAACCAAGCGAGGATCCAAGTACATTATTTTTGGA
>CBDCXC010000010.1:0-67185 GCA_965223655.1 Phycisphaeraceae bacterium | reverse complement strand
CGGGGCGTATTTTACCACCAACCCGGCGAAGACCACCGAGACCACGCTGATCAGCTTGATCAAGATGTTGAGGCTGGGACCGGAGGTGTCTTTGAACGGATCACCGACGGTATCACCCACGACGGTGGCTTTGTGGTTGTCGGATCCTTTGCCGCCGAATTGCCCGGTCTCGATGTACTTCTTGGCGTTGTCCCAGGCGCCGCCGGCGTTGGCCATGAAGATGGCGACGGCGAACCCACACACCAGGGCTCCGGCGAGCATGCCCACGACACCCGGACACGCCCAGGATCAAGCCCAACCGATGATGGGGACGATCACAGCCATGACCGAGGGTACGAGCATTTCGCGCTGAGCGCCGGCGGTCGAAATCGCGACACAGTTGGCGTAATCGGGGTAGGACTTGCCGCCCGCCTCGACCTGGAAGGGCCACTGCAGGGGGTCGGCGATCTGTTCATCGCTGAGGCCGTTTTTCTTAAACGCGTCTTTCATGATGCCAAACTGTCGGCGGCACTCGCGCATCATGGAGAACGCGGCCCGTCCCACGGCGTTCATGGTCATCGCGCAGAAGACAAAAACCAGCATCACGCCGATAAACAGACCGCACAGCACCCGGGGGTTCATCAGCGTGACGTTGTAGTAGGCCATCAGCTGGGGCAGCGACGCGGTTGAAGCGGGGACGATCTCAAACTCCAAGCGCTGGCCCTCATGGGTCACGGAAGCTTCGAATAGGCCGTGGTCGGTGTCGTACCGGCTGGTCAGGTGGCCGGCGTTGTCAGCCAGGGCTTGCTGGATCTGTGGGCGGTGTCTTGGGGCGATCAGCAGGCCCGCGTCAACGGTGGGGTTACCCGGGACCTGGATCACAAAGGGGGCGTTGGGCTGGTAGGCCACGTGTTGCCCCGCGACTGGGGGGGTGTTGGCCTGCTGGGCTTGCTGGGTCAGGCTGGTTTGTACGGTAATGAGGTACGCCGCCAGCAGCGCCAACGCGGTTAACGCAGCCGACCCGATGGCGAAGCCCTTGCCGGTGGCGGCGGTGGTGTTGCCTAGGCTGTCGAGCATGTCGGTGCGTTCACGCACGAATGGTGGTTGGTGGGTCATCTCGGCGTTGCCACCGGCGTTGTCGGCGATCGGGCCATAGGCATCGGTAGCGAGGGTAATCGCTAGGGTAGATAGCATCCCCACCGCAGCCACGCCCACCCCAAAGACACCCAGCAAGAAGGTCTCCCCACCCCCCGCAGCCAGGAATGCTACGAGGATCGCCACGACCGTGGTCAGCAAGGGGATCCAGGTCGAGATCATGCCTTCGGCGATGCCGGCGATGATGACCGTTGCCGAGCCGGTCTCGGCTTGCTGGGCGATCCGCTGTGTGGGCTTGTGTTCATAGCTGGTGTAGAGTTCGGTGCCCCATGCGATGACCAGGCCGGCCAACAACCCGGCGATGATCGCCGCCCAGATCCCCAACCAAGAGACCGACGCGATTGGGCCCAACAGCCAATAGAGGATCCCCGCTGACCCCGCGATGATCAATGCCGACGAGAGCCACACCCCGGAGTGGAGGCTCTTGAGCAGCTGGGCCATGGTGGCGCCTTCTTTGGTGCGCACGGTCATGATGCCCAAGAGGGCGAATAGGATCCCCAGCCCCGCCAGCGCCGGCGGGACAACCACGAGCTTGAGTGCGTCGGCGGTATCGAGGTTGAGCCGGAACGCGGCGGCGGCGGCCAGCGCCATCGAAGCCAGGATCGAGCCGTAGTATGACTCGTAAAGGTCCGCCCCCATGCCCGCGACGTCGCCGACGTTGTCGCCAACGTTGTCGGCGATGGTGGCTGGGTTGCGTGCGTCGTCTTCGGGGATGCCGGCTTCGACTTTCCCGACCAGGTCGGCGCCGACGTCGGCTGCTTTGGTGTAGATCCCACCACCGACCCGGGCAAACAGGGCTTGGAGCGAAGCGCCCATGGCGAAGCTGAGCGTGACGGTGGTCACCGCGACCAGCCCGCCGACGTCAAAGACTTGTGTCAGCAGGTAGAACCAGACGCTGATGTCTAGCAGGGCGAACCCGGTGACGCACAGGCCCATGACCGACCCGGCGCGGAAGGCGACGCGCAGGCCGTCGTTGAGTGATTGCTTGGCTGCCGCGGTGGTGCGGGCCGAGGCGTTGGTAGCGGTCTTCATCCCGAAGTACCCGCATAGGCCTGAGAGGATCCCCGCGATTGCCACGCCTAGCGGTGAGAGTTTGGGTTGCAGCTGGAGCCCAAAGCCGATCCAGGCCAACACCGCCACCAGCCCGATGAAGACCAGGATCACGATCTTCCACTGCCGGATCAGGTAGGCGTAGGCGCCCTCGCGCACAGCCTTGGCGATGCGGACCATATTGTCGTCGCCCTCGGATGCTTTCATGAGCTGGCCATAAAAGACGAACGCGAACACCAGCGCCAAGGCCGCGCCCAGCGGGGCGAGGTAGAACGCGATTGGGAGTTGGCCCTGCAGGCCGCTGTTTGCCCACGCCGGTGAGGGCAGGGTCGATGCCAGCGCTAAGGCGGTGAACACGGACACGCGTGAGACTCGTTGCATCAGGGGTGCCTCCTATCGCGGGCGGTGCCCGCAGGGCCTGTATTGGGAGCAAGATCCGCCCACATCATACACATCGGTGCCGTGGGGTGAAGGCAGAGACATTGGGGTTGTCGATTAGAATCCTTCATCGCAAGATCGGGATCGGTTGAGACGGGGGGGTGATACCCATGGGGTTTGGTTCGATCTGCTGGAGATGCATCCGCGGTGTGTCACGGGCATGGTCGGGGTGTGGGTATGGTGGACACGATCGCCGAAGCGCTGCCATCGGCCGTCATCAAATATTGTTGCGTCGTCGTTGGCCGGAGCGGGTGTGTTGGGGGATGGTTTACCGCGACCGGCTGCGTGGTAACAAACCGCCCTGTTGCTGGAGCTGCTGCCTGCGCTTCATCGATTTGCGCATGGTCCGCTGCTTTCGTTCGCTGGGCTTTTCGTAGTAAGCCCGGCGTTTGATGTCTTTGGTGAGCCCCTCTTTTTCGCACAGCTTTTTGAATCGGCGCATCATCTGCTCGGCTGATTCACCGCTTCGGGCTTTGATCCGGATGGCCATAGGTCTCCTCGGTTGTAGGTACCGTTCTTGAATGAGTGAGCATCACGCAACCCACAGCAGGCCGTGGTTGGTGGTGGTCTGATACAGCCGATCCATACCCCCATGGGTATGACACGCTGTTTAGCCTATCAATTGTGCCAAATGACATGGATGTATGCAAATCAGCATTCGATGGGTCTAGGCCCTGTGGGGGTAGCGGTGTTGCGGGGATCGGGCGGTCGTGTGTGTGGGCGGCTATAATTCAATCGATTGTTTGGCTTGATAGCCATTCAAATAAAATACACCACGGGCCGCCACAGGCAACAAAAGGCCATCCCCACCGGGTCGGAGCCCCTGTATTTGAGTGAAGGGCTCCAACCGTTCCAAGGGGTTTTTACCCACTCGTAGGCGGGGGTTGGCGCCAATATCGAGGATCGATCACACACGAGGCGAGGGGTCGTTTGGGTGCCAGTTGTTGCGATGACCATTGAGACCACCGAGCATCATGAAGAGGCTGTCCAGCGGGCGCAGCGGGTGCTGGAGGCGGGTGGGTTGGTGGTTTTTCCAACGGAGACGGTCTATGGCATTGGGGCATCTGCGGTGCACCCCCAGGGGTTTGAGGCTTTGCGCGTATTCAAGGGCCGCCCCAGCCATCAGCCGTTTACGGTCCACTTGCCGGCTCCTGAAGCGGCTGGTCAATATGTGGATCTATCCGACCCGGTTGTGGGTCGGGCGGTAGGCAAGTCCTTCCCCGGACCGGTGACGCTGGTGGTAGAAGTGCCTGAGCCTGTGATCCAGCAGCGTCTGGGAGCCCTTGGGGTTGGATCAGAAATCCGTCAGCGGCTGTACTACGGCAACACCATTGGGCTGCGGTGCCCGGCGTCTGCTTTAGCCCAGGGTGTCTTGGGGGCATTGCCGACGCCGATTGTCGCAAGCAGCGCGAACCTGCGTGGCCAACCCCCGCCCCACGATGCCCAGGAAGCCGCTGAAGCGGTGGGTGATGCAGCCCGGTTGGTGATCGACGGGGGTCGGTGCCGGTTCGCTCGGCCATCGACGATTGTGCGGATCAGCACCACGAACGGGCGTACGCGGTTTCGGGTGGAGCGTGAGGGGGTGTACGACGAGCGATTTATCCGTAAAATGCTGGGGTGGACTTTAGTCTTAGTTTGCAGCGGCAATACGTGCCGATCGCCGATGGCCGAGGCGATCGCCAAGCAGCTGATCGCCAAACAACGCGGCTTAGCGGTGGACGAGTTAGAGCGTGATGGGGTGCGCGTTGCATCGGCTGGGGTCTATGCCGCCCCGGGGATGCCCGCTAGCCCCGAAGCGGTCGCGCATATGAAGCAGGTCGGGATCGATCTGTCTGGCCACCGCTCCCAGCCGCTGACGCCTGACATGATCCGCGAGGCCGATGCGCTTTACTGTATGACCCATGCCCATCGGCAGGCGATCCTTCAGATGGACCCGTCGGCTCAGTCCAAAACCTGGCTCTTGGATCCGGGAGGCGAGGTTGGCGACCCGATCGGGTCGGGCCTGGAAAGCTACCAGCGGTGCGCCCAGCAGATCCGGGACGGGCTAACCGTAAGGTTGAAGGAGCTATCCCCATGAAAATTGGCGTGGCGGCGGACCACCGCGGAAAAGAAGTTTATGCCAACCTGCTGGCTTGGCTGGAACAAGAAGGCCACGAGGCGGTCGACATGGATCACTACAAAGCCAAGGCCTGCGACTACCCCGATGTGGCGTACCCGGTGGCGGTGGCGGTAGCCAACGGTGGTGTAGACCGCGGGGTGCTGATCTGTGGGACGGGGATTGGGATGTGCATCGCAGCCAACAAAGTCAAAGGTGTGCGTGCCGCCATGGTGCACGATGAGATCGGCGCCGACATGAGCCGCCGCCACAATGATGCGAATATCCTCTGCCTGTCGGCCGACATGCTGGGTCAGAGGATTATCAACCGGATCGTCAAGACCTGGCTGACGACCGAGTTTGAGGGTGGGCGACACGCGCGGCGGGTAAGCAAGATCAACGCGATCGAGCAGGGGCTTAACCCCACCCAGGTCACCGATGCTCCGGATGAGGCGGACCAGCTGAACGAAACGACCGCGGCGTCTGAATAGGCTAATTTCATCGCCCCGACCATAGGATGGGGGTCTTGCTCCAAGCTGCAAAACCACCCCATACAGGATCCGACCATGGCCAGTGAGACGCAGCGTGTGCGTGTGGAAGAGGCTGATTGGCGGGCCCTCTTGGCGTTCCCCCGTTTGTTTGGGGCGTTCCAGATGGCGATCCACCCATCCAAGCTGGTGTTGTCGTTTGGGCTGGTGGTGTGCTTGCTGCTGACCGGGGTTGTGATGGATTGGCTTTGGGGGCCGCGGGTCTACCCCGACGAGATCCGGCGCTACGCGACGCTTAGCGCCGATCAATACAGCCGATGGCTTGAGCGTACACGCGGTGGCGGGTTGCCCAAGCAGATGGGGGTCTATGCGGCTGGGGCGCAGTTTAAGATGGACGCGGTCGGGCGGCTGCTTGGACACACGGGTGAGTTGTCCCCCGGCGTGAAGCCGGCGCTGCTGACACCCACGCGGCGTGGCTGGTGCGCCTGTATGGCGGTGCTGCGTGATCTTTTTGTGGTGCTGCCTGGGTGGTTGTTTGAACACCACCGGGTATTCCTGTTGGTGTACAGCCTTATGGCGCTGGTGTTCACCGCGTGGCTGGGGGGGGCGGTGGCGCGGATGGCGGCGCTGCACGCCACGCGCGACCAGCGCATCACGTGGCGCGAGGCGGTGGGGTTTGCTGGATCCCAGTGGCGGGGGTTCTTCTTTGCGCCGTTGCTGCCGATGATCCTGGCTGGGGTGATGGCGTTGATCCTGGCCATGGGCGGCTTTGTGCTGTTCAACTGGCCGGGGCTGGATGTGTTGGGGGGTGTGGGGTTCGTTGTGGCCTTGTTCTTGGGGGCGGTGGTGGCGTTTTTGCTGCTGCTAACCGTTGCCGCGGGGCCGCTGCTGTACCCCGCGATCGCGGTCGATGGCGCCGATGTGTTTGATGCGGTGAGCCGGGCGTTCGGCTATGTGCTGGGCCGGCCTTGGCGGTGGGTGTGCTATAGCGCGATCGCGATGGCCTATGGGGTGGTGACCTACGTCTTGGTCGGCGGGGTGATCTTCCTAACGCTTTGGGTCACCCACCGGTGTGTGGGGCTGTGGGTGTTCCGTGAGGCGGCTTCGGGGATGGGGCGTTTTGAGGCGATCTTCCCGGTGCCCCGGTTCGGGGCGTGGCCCCAGCCGCAATGGGATCAGCTAGGGGTGGTTAGCAAAGCAGCCGGCGGGTTGGTGATGTTCTGGGTCTACCTGGCGGTGCTGCTGATCAGCGCCTACGCCGTGAGTTTTTATTTTAGCGCCAGCACATGGGTGTACCTGTTGCTTCGCCGGGCGGTCGATGGGGTGGGTTTTGAGCAGGTCGACACCGCTGGCCCCGAGTCTGATGCGGGCCAGCGGGTGGGCATCGCCACACCGCCGCCCAGTGACGCAGGCGATACAGCTTCCGCCCCCCCGACAACGCCAGGCACACCCGGTACCGGCCCCTAATCGTGATGAGCTACCTACGACGCTTTGATTGGATCGGGTTAGGGCATGTTTTTTTTCTGTTGTTGGTAGCAGGGGTGGTCACCACGGGGTGTGATCAGGTATCACGTGGGACCGCTGGATCGGACGCTAACCATAGCCATCCACAGGCTACCTCAGCGCGGGTGGTGAGCTTGGCGCCGGCGTTGACGCAGATGATCGTCGATCTGGGGTTGGGGTCGCAGCTGGTGGCGACCGCGGAAAATGATGCCGCGGCCCCGCCCGGGCTGCCGGTGGTGGGGCACTACCAAGACATCAACACCGAGATGCTCCTGTTGGTGGAGCCGACCCATGTGGTGACCATGGCGACCCAACAGGCCGTGCCCCAGCAGCTCCAAGCGTTGGCCGCTGCGGGCCGGTTTGTGCTGGTAGCGTATCCCTACCCGATCACGGTGTCGGATGTGGTGTCGATCCTGTATGAGCCCAACGGCCTGGTATCGGGTGTTGAAGCGACAGGCGGCGGCCCCAGCTTGGGGGTGTTGCTGAACCAGCCCAAGCGTGCACGCGAGGTGATCACCACGATGCACACGCAGCTAGAATGGCTCGGGCGGATTACCCGGCACGACGCCTACCCGCGGGTGTTGATGGTGATCGGGCTCAACCCGTTGATGGCCAGCGGACCCGGGACGGTGCACGACCAGCTGCTGTCGTATTGTGGTGCGCACAACGCGGCAGCCGATGCCGCTGTTGGTGCCCCGGTCTACGACAAAGAAAAACTCACCCACGCCAAGCCGGACGTCATCATGATGCTGCTGCCGGGCGCTGCGCCGCTGGGTTCGATCGACACCGACCCGAGGCTGGCCCATCTGCGTGGCTTGCCGATCCCCGCGGTGGCCAACCGCCGGGTGGTGCTGATTGATGATCCTTTGGTTCACCTGCCCGCCAGCAACCTGGCCCGCACGGCCGCGGCGATGGCGCAGGCGATCCACCCGGATCTGACCCAGCGGATCAGGCAGGCGTTGGGGGTTGGTGTTGAGCCGGGTGCCCCAACCGTCGGGCCGGCGCATGCCCAAGCAAGCCGCGGCTTACCCTCCGTATCGATCGCCCACGATGAATGACCCGCTGCATGGCCAACCTGGGTTGGGCCGATCGGTCAGCATGAAATTGCTGGGGCTGTTTGTGGCGCTGGTTGCGGTGGCGGTGTTGCGGCTGTTCGTGGGGGTGCGTTTTGGGTGGCCTTCGGGTGACTGGCCCGGTGCGGTGTGGCGGGTGCTGGGCGGGGGTTGGCTGGATCGGGGGGGGGGCGATTCGGTGCTGGGGATCCGTTTGGCGCGGCTGGTGTTGGCGGTGCTGGTGGGTTGGTCGCTGGCTGCCAGCGGTGTGGCGCTGCAGTCTTTGTTGCGCAACCCGTTGGCCGAGCCGTTTATCTTGGGCTTGTCCAGCGGAGCCGGGGTGGGGGTGATGGGGCAGATGTTGGCCGGGGGCTACCTGGGGTACGCGCTTGGCAGCCCGCACATCGGGGCGCTGCTGGGTGCGGGTGGCAGCATGCTGATCGTTTACGCCGCGGGTCGCAAGCGGGGGGTGATCGACCCGCTGGGGCTGCTGCTGGTGGGGGTGGTGCTAAGCACGATCAACGGCGCGGTGATTGTGTTGCTAAGCTATCTGCCCGGGTCTGCGGTGATGCGTGACAACCTGGCGCGTTGGATGATGGGCTACCTCAACGAAGCGCTGATCGGCACGCCAACGGTGCTGATCATGGGGTTGGTCGCGGCAGGTGGGTTTGGGTTGCTGCTAGCCAACGCTCGGGCGATGGATGTGGCGGCGTTCTCTGATGCTGAGGCCGACAGCCTGGGCGTGGACCTGCGTCGGCTGCGCCGGGTGCTTTTTGTGGTGGCTAGCGCGTTAGCCGGTGGGTCGGTGGTGCTGGCTGGGCCGATCGCGTTTGTTGGGTTGATCTGCCCCCACGGGGTGCGGCTGGTGTTGGGTCCGGGTCACCGCGGTGTGCTGCTGGGGTCGGCCATGGTGGGGGCGGTCCTGATTTTGTTAGCCGATATCGCTTCGGTGTCGCTGGATTTTGGGCAGGGCTGGATGCCGCTGGGGGTCTTTACCGCGGTGCTGGGCGGCCCGGCCTTTGTCTGGATGCTGCGGCCGCAGCTGGGCCGAGGGATCGCGTGAGGCGTATCTTGGTATATAGAGGATGTTTCTGATTGGTACGGGAAAGAGGTGTTGTCATGGCAGATCCTGTGGGTCACAATTCCACTCAACAAGCCCCGCCACAGCACAAGCGGTGCGTGGCTTGCAAAAATGAGATTCACGTCGACGCGGCGCTTTGTTCGCACTGCCACAGCAAACAAAAGGAACACCCCTGGTCAAAATTAGGGAAAGTGTTGAAGTGGGTTGGTGGTATCACCGCGGTGGTTTCGCTGGTGATCGCCATGGTGAATGTGAATGGGCTTTACCGCGATTATCAGCGGCGTCGGCGGGCGGTGGCCAACCTGGTGGATGCCGGCCATTGGCAGCTGGAGAATGCCCAATACCAAGGCGCCTGGGACAGCTATGAGCATGCGTTACAACTCGACCCTGGACACCTTGGGGCATGGGACGGGCAGGTTCAATTGGCGATGGTTTGGCTTCGAAACATACGCGTCAGGCAGGGGGAGATGACGTTCACGGAGATGGTGAACCGGATCACCCCGCCGCTTTACCGCGGCGCCGCGGCGTCGCCCCCCGGTTCGTGCCAGGCTGATATTGTTGCGCACCTGGGCTATGCTGCCTTCTTGCTGTTTCGCGATGCACGGGTCGAACCAGAACAAGTCGATGCTTTATACCAGCGGGCGTTGGCGATCGAACCGGGCAACGTCTATGCCAATACGTTTTTAGGGCATTGGGTCTTGTGGCGGCGTGGGGGTTTTAAAAAGGCGATGGCGCATTTTGATGCGGCTATTCAGTCCGGGCGGGAGACCGGTTACGTCCGCAGGATGCAGCTATCGGCTTGTTTCAACAGTGGGGATGATGCCAAGCGCCATACCGTGAAGATCGCCAACCAGATGCGTGTCAATGGTGAAGCGATGTCGGCCTCGGATCGGCGTAAAATCCTGTCAGATGTTTACTCGCGTTCCCTTGCCGATTATGAACCATTCCGTGATCGACGCGGGGATCAGGTGATGGCGTTATTGACCCCGGAGGAACACCAGGCGACGTTCGCGTACCTGATCGAAGGTTATAACTATAACAACGCATGGGGCAACCGCCGAGAGACACACCGCTTTATGACGGCGGTGCTCAAGGAGGCGGTCGGCGATGTTGCCGGGGCGTTGGCGGTGTACCGTGAGCTTGAACGCCATTCAGATTCCCAGTGGGGTTGGCGTGACCGCGTGATCAGCGCCGTTGCGCGCTTGTCGGGCGAGGCCGGCCCCTAGAAGGACCACCCGTAGAGGCATCGCCAGCCAACCACCACCGCCAGAGGCGGTGGTGGTTGGCTGGCGATACAGAAAAATCAAAAAAAACAACATGATTTCTTCAATTTATTTCGCCTATATGGTGAGTTGGTGGTATGCTTTTAATAGAGCTAGCCGCGAAGGCTTCGGGTCTTAGCCGTGGCTTTGGCGGGTCATTGGGGGGCAGGAGGGTGGCGATTTGGCGAGCCTGGATCAGGGCTGTGCCGAAATAATCAAAGAGGGGGGGGACCATGCGTCGTGAATTCACCATTCTGATTCTTGTCATTTGCGGGATCACCGCGACAGCGGCTTTCGGGGTCCGCCGCGTGTCCAGGACGCCATCATGGCCTCCGCTTCGGCCGGAGGTGGTGTACTTTGCCTACCACCTCAATGCCCGGCTGGAGGACGACCAATTCGAGAAAAAGGATTGGGGGATGCCAAGGCTCCAGAAAGAGGTTGATCAGATGTTTGAGGTCTTTCAGACCAACAACAGCCACGATGACCTGGTGAAGGAAGCGATCGATGTGGCGGTGTCGGCGATGATGGCGGCGCATACCGAGGGCAAGAAAAGCCGGCCATACCACCGACGAAAATCGTCGTCGGTCAGCCGGTGATCGCGGGTTGGTGCTTTGGGCACTACGTGCGATCGGTGACATGCTGAACCGGTCCGACTCATACGCATCTGCGTATATATTATGACCGCGTCAAGATCACCTAACTTCTTAAAACACAACGCCGCGTACAAGAGACACGAGGTCATTACTTTCTCTGATTGGTATCAGGCGGTCATTAGGTTAAAGCAGCTTTTTGGCTGCGTTCAGCGCTGTGTCGTAGTTGGGCTCTTGGGTGACTTCGGCAACCAGCTCGCCGTATTGCACAATGCCTTGTGGGTCGATGACGTAGACCGCCCGGGCCAGCAGACCCAATTCTTTGATGTACAACCCGTAGGCTTGGCCGAATGAGCGGTCCTTGTAGTCGGACAGGGTGACCACGTTTGTGGTGCCCGCGGTGCCGCACCACCGTTTCTGAGCGAACGGTAAATCCAGGCTGATGGTCAGCAAGACGACACTATCGCCGAGCTGGCTGACCTCTTCGTTGAATCGCTTGGTCTGGATGTCGCAGACTGGTGTGTCCAGCGAAGGCACGACCGAGAGGATGACGGTTTTACCCTGGTAGTCCGAAAGCGAGACCGATGAGAGGTCGTTGCCGGTAGCGGTGAACGCGGGTGCTTTTTGACCCACGGTGGCTAAGCCGTTGCCCACCAGGGTGATGGGGTTGCCTTTGAATGTGATGGCGTCGGTTTGCTGGGGCATGGTGGAGGTCCTTTGGGCAGGCCAAGATCGCTTGTTGTGTTGCTAAGATCCGTGTTCGGGGCGCTGCCTGATCAAACGGCGAGAGGCGGCTGCTGATTGTAGGGGTGTTGCTTGAAATGACAAATCTAATGGTTGTATGGGACCGACCGGTTGTTGGGGTTGGGGGGATCATCCTAGCTTACGCCTGGCCGAATAGCATCATCTGACCGCCGGGCGTGGGGGGGCGGCGGAAGCTGGCGGGGGACATCGGTGGTAGGGGATGGTTTTTGCCGTCTAGACCATATCGGCGAGCGAAGACTTTGAAGACCCGGTTGATCTGCTGTGCGATCTGGCCTTGGCCACGCATGCGTCGGCCGAAGGTGGCGTCGTACAGCTGGCCTTGGCGCGTGGAGCGCAGCAGGTTTTCCACGTGCTTGGCGCGGTCGGGGAAGTGGCGGTGCAGCCAATCCAGGAACAGGGCTTTCACCTGGTGGGGCAGGCGCAGCAGGACGTAGTGGGCGTTGTGTGCCCCGGCGTCGGCCACGGCCTTGAGGATCGAAGGCAGCTCCCAGTCATTGAGGCCGGGGATCACCGGCGCGACCATCGCGATCACCGGGATGCCTGCGTGACGCAGCTTGGTGATGGCAATGAGCCGGTCTGCGGGCTTGCTGGCGCGGGGTTCCATCTTGGCTGCTAGCTTGGGGTCTAGCGAGGTCACACTAATGGCGACGCGCACGGCGTTATAGCTGGCTAGCTCGGCCAGCAGGTCGGTGTCGCGCAGCACCAGGCGGTTCTTGGTGACGATGCCCACGGGTTGGCGGTAGTCGACCAGCACCTCGAGGCAGGCGCGGGTGATGCCCAGCTTGGCTTCAATCGGCTGGTAGCAGTCGGTGACGCCCGACATGGCGATGGTTTCGCCCGCCCACCCGGGGTGGGCTAACTCTTGACGCAGCATCTGGGGGGCGTTGGGCTTGGCCATGATCTTGGTCTCAAAGTCTTGCCCAGAGGAAAAGCCCAGGTACTCATGGAACGGCCGGGCGTAGCAGTAGATGCAGCCGTGCTCGCAGCCGCGGTAGGGGTTCAGCGACCAGTTGAACCCGATGTCGGGGCTATCGATCCGGTTGATCACCCGCTTGGTGCGGTCCTCAAAGACCTGTGTGGGTATTTGGTGGGGTTGGCCGGTTGATTCGTGCTGGGTTTCGTCGAGGTATTCGCCTAGCACGTGGAGGCGGACCGACTCGAACCGGTTGCCCGGGTTGAGCCCCGCGCCCCGGCCACGGGCGGGGCCTTGGGGTAAAGCATCACGGTATTCAAATAGATCGACCATGCCGAACATAATGCTAACAAATATGATGCGTGTTGGCAACTCAGCGATCGTTACCGGTGTTGATGGTTTTGACTACAATCGTCCGAGATGGCAGATCGCAAAGTTGTAACCCGTTTTGCGCCCAGCCCCACGGGGTACCTGCACATCGGCGGTGCGCGCACCGCGTTGTTCAATTGGGCGTTTGCCCGTCGCCATGGGGGGACATTCCTGCTGCGGATTGAGGATACGGATCGGGCTCGATCGACCGCGGAGAGCACGCGTCGGATTTTGGAAGACCTTCAGTGGCTGGGTGTGGATTGGGACGAAGGACCTACCCCCGGAAGCCCTGGAAGCCCCGGAAGCTCTGACGCGGCCTTGGGTAAGGGCGACGGTGCGGCTACCGGTGAAATGGGTGATCGTGGCCCGTACTTCCAAAGCCAGCGTTTAGAGCTTTACTGCCAGCACGCCCAGCGCCTGCTGGAGATGGGGAGGGCGTATAAGTGTTTCAAAACGCCCCAAGAACTGGCGGCGCTGCGTGATGCAGCGCGACAACAGAAGCGGGCGTACAAGTATGACCGCACCGAGTCAATCAACCTGTCCCCGGAGACGGTCCAGCGATACATCGACGAGGGCAAGCCGTACGTGATCCGGTTCCGGATGCCCGATACGGATATCACGGTGTGCGATGAAGTGTTAGGGGAAGTGACGGTGAAGGCTGCGGAGCTGGAGGACTTTGTGATCGTCAAGTCTGACGGTTACCCCACGTTCCATTTGGCGAACGTTGTGGATGATGCGTTGATGGGCGTCACCCACGTGCTGCGTGCCCAGGAGCACCTGATGAACACGCCCAAGCACGTGGCGTTGCAGGATGCGTTGGGCTTTGACCGTCCCAGCTACGCGCACATGCCGCTGATCTTTAACGCCGATGGGTCGAAAATGTCCAAGCGAGACAAGGCCAAGGCGGCGCGTGAAGGCGTGCGAGCCTATCTGAAGCAGCACGGCGATGATCTGGCTGGGTTGGCGGATCGGGCCGATGTCAAGCCAGATGACGCCCAAGCTTTTATGAAGAAGAAGAGCGACGACACGACCATTGCGTTGCTGCTGGCGATGCAGGTTGGTGTGGTGCTGCCGGAGATCGATGTGCACGATTTCCGGCAGAGCGGCTACCTGCCGCAGGTGATCCTGAACTACATCGCGCTGCTGGGCTGGTCACCGGGTGACGATATAGAGCGGTTCGACCTGGATTTTTTGGTGAAGCAGTTCGATCTGAAGCGCATCGGCAAGTCCAACGCCAGGTTCGACCGGGCGAAGCTGTTGGCGTTTAACACCGATTCGATCGCAAGCCTGGACCCGGAGGATTTTCAGCAGCGTCTCAAAGCTCATGATGCGTACTTCCATGGCGGGACATTCCTGGAGCGGCTGGGGCCGGACCGGTTTGCGTTGTTCGCAGAGAGCTACCGCCCGCGTTGCCAGACGATTGAGGAGCCATTTGTGAACGGTCGGTTTCTGATCACCGACGATGAGGCGCTTGGCCACAGCCCCGAGGCGGTGGGGAAGGTGTTGGCCAAGAACAGCGGTCAGGGCTTTGGGGTGTTGCGTCAGCTGCGCACGTTGCTGGATGCGTGTGGTGATTGGACCGTGTCGGGGCTTGAATCGATGCTCAAGGGGTTTGGGCAACAGAATAATTTGGGCCTGGGCAAGGTTGCTCAGCCGTTGCGCGTCGCGGTAAGTGGGTCGACCGTGAGTCCGCCGATCTACGATACGCTGGTGATCTTAGGGCAACGCGCGACGCTGACGCGGATCGATCGGTGTTTGCGGCTGGCAGAGGCGCCGGTCCAGGCGAGGAATTATTGAGCATTGGATATTCCGATCAACGAGCCGCGACCGTTAGGGAGCGGAGCCATAGGGTTTTTCAAGGCAGATGATGTTGACTGGAATATCCAATGCTCAATAGAGAAGATCTCCGCTCCCTTACGGTCGCGGCTCGTTGCGGATGGGATTGGTTAATCATGTTTGCCTGAGGTTTTTTGATGGCGTATTGGTTGGTGAAATCGGAGCCGGGGACTTGGTCGTGGGACGATCACGTTAAGGCTGGCGTGACCGGATGGGACGGGGTGCGCAACTACCAAGCGGCGAACCACATGAAAGCCATGAAGCTTGGCGACCCGGTGCTGATGTACCACTCGGTGAATGAGAAGCAGATTGTGGGCCTGTTGGAGGTGGTGAAGCTGTATTACCCTGACCCGACCGATAAGACGGGGCGGTTCGGGATGGTCGACCTCAAAGCCATACGCCCGCTCAAGACGCCGGTGACGCTGGCTGCGATCAAAGCCGACCCGCGTCTTAGCCAACTCGCATTGGTGCGGCAGGGGCGGCTATCAGTGATGCCGATCGATAAGGCCTCGTGGCGGATCTTGTGCAAGATGGGTGGGGTGAAGCCGTGAAGAAATATTTTTTTCAAAGAACAAGGATAATCTATGCCTCTGATTGTCACCGGTAGCATTGGGATCGATAGCGTGCACGCGCCCACGGGTGTGGCGGAGGACGTGCTGGGTGGGTCGTGCATCTACTTTGCTGCGGCTGCCAGCTTCTTTGGGCCCGTCCGGTTAGTCGCGGCGGTGGGTGAGGACTTCCCCGATCACCACATGGAGGTCTTTGATCATTTTGAGATCGACGTGGCTGGCTTGGAGAAGCGGGTGGGTTCCAAGACGTTCCGGTGGCACGGCAAGTACCACGAGGATATGAACCAGCGTGAGACGCTGGAGGTCGACCTAAACGTGCTAGCTGAGCAACTGCCGCCCGTGCCGGACCATTACCGCGACAGCAAGCATATTTTTTTAGCCAACACCCACCCCGCGGGTCAGCTGGAGCTGTTGGCGAAGTTCCCGGATCGTGCGTTGGCGGTGGCTGACACCATGGACCTGTGGATCGAGACCGAGCGTCATACGCTGGTGAAGCTGCTTGGGCAGATCGACGGGCTGGTGCTCAACGACGCTGAGGCGCTGATGCTCACCGAAGAGCCCACCGTGGTGCGCGCCGCGGACAAAATCCTCGAGCTTGGCCCCAAGTTTGTGGTGGTCAAGAAGGGCGAGCACGGGGCGTTGCTGCGCCACGCACACGGCCACGCGGTGCTGCCGGGCTATCCGGCGCGTGAGGTGGTCGACCCCACGGGTGCTGGCGACAGCTTTGCGGGCGGGATGATGGGGTATTTAGCAGCCACACGAGATTATTCATTGGGCGGATTACGGCGAGCGATGGCGTACGGCACGATGGTGGCCAGCTACAACATCGAGGCGTTTAGCCTCGACCGGATGCGCCAGATCACCCGGGTCGATCTCGACCAGCGGCTCGAAGCGTTCCGGGCGATGCTGCACATCGACGTGTAGCGGTTCAGATCGATCGGGCCCAGGCCAATACGATGATTGCGGTGTTGCCCGCCTTGGGCTGGGTGCGATAAGCTGCCTCTGATTGGCGAACCCAACCGAAGTGTGGACGTATGGGTGTATACACGCGGTGTCTATCGGACCCGTCAGGTCCAGATGGATGAGGTGTGTTTGAAGAGGGGCCCAAGTATCGACCCCGCCAGCGATTGACCCGATATACGATTTACCCTTTGGGTATGAAACACCCCCTATGGCTAGCTCAACAACAACCGGTGATTTTTCCCCCACCCACCTAAGCAGACCGGCTAGACCACTCGAAAATACGTGTGTGCCGCTCGCTTGTCTTTCCCCGCGAGGAGGGTTGCGAGTTTGACGGACAACCCCGCCGACACGCCAAGCCAAGAGCACCTGAAGCACTTTGTGTTAGACACCAATGTGCTGCTGCACAACCCCGCGGCGTTGTTCATGTTTGATGACAACGAGGTGGTGATCCCGTTTGCGGTGCTCGAGGAGCTGGACAAGTTCAAGAAACAGAACGACGACGTTGGGCGCAACGCGCGCGCGGTGATCCGGCACCTGGACCGGCTGCGGCCCAAGGGCAAGCTCAGCGAAGGCATCGGTTGGAACGGGCACGGCGGGACGATCCGGGTGGAGTTTTCGACGCAGGGCCGGCCCGATTGGCTCAACGCCGATACGCCCGACAACCGGATCATCGCGGTGGCGTGGGGGTTGGCTCAGGCGGGCAAGAAGACGGTCCTGATCTCCAAAGACATCAACGTCCGCTTAAAGTCAGACGGGCTTGGGATCCAGACCGAAGACTTTGAGGCCCAGAAAGTCGACGCGGATCGGCTGTACAGCGGGTATGTCGGCGTGACGATCCCCGGTGCGCTGATCGATCAGCTGTACCAAGAGAAGCAGCTGGAGCTCGAGAGCCTCGAGCCGTACCTCAAGGAGCCGGCCGATGATGGGCAGGGTGAGCAGCCGATCAAGCTGGTCGCCAACCAGCACGTGCACCTGACCGACGCGTTAGACGAATCGCACACGGGCTTGGCGCGGCTGCTGGCGGATACCGAGCACCTGATCCCGGTGCACAGCCCGCGGCGGCCGGTGTTCGGGATCTACCCCCGCAACCTGCAGCAGACGATGGCGATCGACCTGCTGCTGGATGATGAGATTAAACTCGTCACACTGTTGGGCTCGGCTGGCACGGGCAAGACGCTGCTGGCGATCGCGGCGGGGATGCTCAAGGTCTACAACGAGCAGCGTTACGACAAGCTGCTGGTCGCCCGCCCGATCATGCCCATGGGCCGCGACATCGGGTACCTGCCGGGGACCAAGGATGAGAAGCTGTCGGCCTGGATGCAGCCGATTTTTGATAACTTGAGCTACCTGCTCTCAACGCGCGGCGCCGGCTCGCAGCACGCCGAGAGCCACTCACCCGAGCAGCGGGTCGAGAAGCTGGTCGCCACGGGGCAGCTGGTGCTCGAGCCGCTGACCTACATCCGCGGCCGCAGCATCCCGCATCAGTTTATGATTGTGGATGAAGCCCAGAACCTCACGCCACACGAGGTTAAGACGATTGTGTCACGCGTTGGGGAGGGCACGAAGATCGTGCTGACCGGGGACGTGGGGCAGATCGACAACCCGTACTTGGATTCGTCCTCCAATGGGCTGTCGTATATGGTGGACCGGCTTAAGGGCCAGCCGATCGTGGGGCATGTGACGCTGGCCAAGAGCGAGCGGTCGCAGCTGGCGTCGCTGGCGGCCCAGCGGCTGTAAGAAGCCGATCCGTCCTCGGTGAAAATAGGATCATGGTGCGGTGGCGACGATGGGTCCGCTCCCGATACCAGGGTAAGCCTCTAGCCTCACCGCGTGGATCGATGTCATGGCCATGAAACGAGCATTCCTGTGGTCGATGGTCGTGTCGCTTTCGCTGGCGGCGCTGGTGGGTGTGGCGGCGATCTTGTTTGAGGATTTTTTTAACCTGGCGGAAGGGAAGATTTTTGGCACATTGATGACGGTGAGCTTTTTTAGCCTGACCGCTTTAGGTGCTTCAATCGTATTAGAGCGGAACCGATGGCGCCTAGGGATGATCGCTGGCCTGACGATCAGCGGTACGGGGCTGGTCTTTTATCTCGCGGTGATCTGGGGCGAAGATTTTTGGTATTCCTACTCGGTCTATAACGATTGGATCTGGAAGATCATGTGGGCGTTGGGCGTGTGGGCCGTGGCGCTGCCGCACGCGGGGCTGCTGTCATTGGCACAGCTGTCGAAAGGGGTTTGGCGGTGGGTGCAGTTCTTGTCGATCACCGCGGTGCTTTTGTTTGCGGGGTTGCTGACGGCCATGGTGGTGCTAGAGTTTGACGAGGAGGTGGCGATCCGCTGCCTGGGCGTGCTGGGGATCCTCACGGCGTTGGGCACGATCGGCGTGCCGCTGCTGACCAAGCTGCACCGGATCGAGAAGCTGGACCGGGTCGAGTCAACCGCGTTGGCGCTGAAGCTGACCTGCCCGCGTTGTTTGTTGGAGCAGGTGATCACCAACGGGCACGCGCGCTGCCGGCAGTGCCGGTTGAAATTCCACATCGAGATCGAAGAGCCGCGCTGCCCCGGGTGCAACTATTTATTGCATCAATTGGTGTCGCCCCAGTGCCCCGAGTGCGGGCTGGCGCTGTCGCAGGAAGAGGTGGTGGCGGCGGATGCGGCAGCGACGCGGGAGGCGTGAGGGGGATCGGGTCTCTCTCGGGGAGGGGTGTTTGCTGATCTGCTTGAAGATAGACCTGTCCCGACCGGGTTGACGGGGTTCGGTTTGCCCGCGGCAGGGCAATCTTGGGTGTTTTTGTGATCCCGACGCGGCAAACTCGTACCCGATGGGTCTACAGCACCC
Organism: Phycisphaeraceae bacterium; assembly: GCA_965223655.1. Taxonomy (GTDB): domain Bacteria; phylum Planctomycetota; class Phycisphaerae; order Phycisphaerales; family Phycisphaeraceae; genus CBDCXC01. Next base: position 48,235 of record CBDCXC010000010.1, on the reverse strand, counting down.
GATACGCCACGAAACGGCTGTGCCGGGTTAGGGTTCGTCGTGCAGGCGGTCGATCATTGCCAGGTATTTTTTTTCGATCGTGAGCAGAGCCATCGCAAACACCACCACGGCCCCCAGCACGAGGCACATCATGATCGCCAGGATGGGCAGCACCGCGGCCATGGTGTAGGCGGTGCTGGGTTCGAGGGTGTGGTTCCGGATCCGTTTGAGCACTTCCCAGGGGCTAAAGAACAGCGATTGGCCGGCGTAGGCCCACGCCAAGAAAGCGATGTAGCCGGTGCTAAAAAACAGGATCAGGACGCTGCTGTACCGGACAACCGACCGTCGGCGGAACAGGAATTTTTCTTGTCGGGGTGTTAGCGTCATCGGGGCACCATCATGGGTTTGGCGTGTGGTTTGGAGGTTATCGCACGGATCAACAAAACCAAGCTGCGGGCCAGCATGGCGTTGCTCGCCGCACACCGCGTAGAACGATCGCGGCCCGCTAACCCACAAGCCCAAGCGTATCGTCTTAGGCCGGCAAAACGGCGCGTTACTTGTAGCTGACTTTCTTCTTGCGCTTCATCACCGACCGGGCCGACATCAACCCTACCAGCGCGCCCAGCAGCGTACCGACCCAGTGGGTAGCCCAAAACTGCGGGTCGTAGACCGCCGCGGGCACCTCGGGCATCGTGGGCATATGGGGCGTCACGAGCCAAGCCGACAGCAAGAACACACACGCAAACACGATCACAAATGAAAGGATGGCGGAAAACAGCTTCTGCATAGCTCTCCCCTGGTTTGGAAAACCCCACGGGCCCGAGCTCCTTTATCGGGCTACCGATGATCTCGATGCTCACCTGTTCTTATCGGCCTAGCAGGCAACGGGATTTAGTTGATGGGGGGGCGGGTGCCAGAGATAAGGCCCTAGCCACCGGGCCAGGTTTTTGTGGCGGATATAAATAATTGTGAATGATAAAGATGGATGCCTGGGAGGGGTCAGATTTCTTGGATTTCCTTGGTCTTGGTCTCCACGAGCTGATCGACCTGTTTCTCGTATTTTTTGAGTGTCTCTTGGATTTCCTGCTTCACGCTTTCGACCGCGTCTTCGCTGAGGTGGAGGGTTTTATCTTTGGCGGCTTGGTCGGCGTGTTTGTTGGCGTCGCGGCGGGCGTTGCGGATGGTGACCTTGGCGTTCTCGCCCATCTGCTTGACCGAGGCGATCAGCTGCTGGCGGCGGTCGCCCGATAGCGACGGCACGGACAGCCGGATCTGCTTGCCCTCCACCACGGGGTTGAGCCCCAGGCCGGCAGACTGGATTGCCTTGCTGATCTGCTGGAGGCTCGAAGCATCAAAAGGCTTGACCACCAGCTGCGTGGGCTCGGGCACGGTGATCATCGCCAGCTGCCGCAGGTCGGACATGGAGCCGTAGTAATCGACCTTGATGAACTCCACCAGCCCGGTCGACGCCCGGCCGGTGCGCACGCCGCGCAGCTCGCCCTTGATGTATTCGACGGCTTTCTCCATGGCCTCTTCGGCGTTGAGTTGGATTTCGTCTAGGTCCATCGCGGCTTCTACCCCCGGTTGTGGGTGAAAGAGTGGTCTGGGTATCGGTCGGGCCAGGTGGCTTCAGGTCGGCCAAAAAGCCAACCAATCGTATCATGAACCGCATCAAAAGCCTACTGGTCGCTGGCCTGGCCCCCGACCCGGGTGCCATGCGGCTGGCCGCTGACCACCGCGGCGATGTGCCCGGGCGTCTTCATGTTGAACACCACGATCGGGATGTCGTGTTCCATACACATGGTGAACGCGGACAGGTCCATCACCTTGAGCCGCCGATCGATCACTTCCTTGAACCCAAGGGCCTCAAACTTGGTGGCGTCGTTGTGAACCATCGGGTCTTTGTCGTAGATCCCGTCAACCTTGGTGGCTTTAAGCAGCGCGTCGGCACCGATCTCGGTGGCGCGCAGGGCCGCGGCGGTATCGGTGGTGAAGAAGGGGTTGCCGGTGCCGGCGGCGAAGATGACGACCCGACCCTTCTCCAGGTGGCGGACGGCCCGGCCGCGGATAAACGATTCGGCGACCGCGGTCAGGTTGATCGCGCTTAACAGGCGTGCGGGCTGGCCCTGCTTCTCGAGCATCTCCTTGAGCGCTAGGCCGTTGATCACGGTGCCCAACATACCCATGTAGTCTGCGGTCGCTTGGGGGATGCGACCCTCCTGGGCCAGCTTCGCGCCGCGGATGATGTTCCCCCCGCCCACGACCACGCCCAGCTGCGTGCCCAGCTTGGCCGCTGCGGTGATCTCGTGTGCGATCAGCTCCAACTCCTGCCCATCGATCCCAAACCCGCCGGGCTTGCAGAACGCTTCGCCGCTGATCTTGAGCAGCACACGGTGGTAGTGGGGCTTGGCCGGTGGCATGGGTGTTTGGATAGGCCTGGTGGGGCGTGGGTGAGTCGTAGGTTACGGGTACATGGTTGGGTTGCGTCGATATACGCATCGCGTATGAAACTGCCGCGTCAGAGACATCAAAACACCGGCCATTTCCCTGCCGCGGACGGACGATGCCCTGTAAATTCGATCGGGACTGGTATACACACGCATCATGCCGGTTGATTTGACGGTTTCTGGCGTTGCGCGTCAAGTCATGGCCACAAACCGTGTCGGGTGTCTTGGTGATCAGGGCAGAGTGTGTTATAATGTTGGTGTTGGGTAGGTATCGGTTTCGATTGTGTCGATCAGGGTTGGCATCGATCGGAGTTGGAAAGCTATGCCGGGGACATACCTACGACCACAGACCTTTCTGCATCGGTTTGGCGGCCTGGTTTACGCCTTGCGTATGCCGCCGCCGCATCGGAACAACAACCCCGTCGTGTGCCTTGCCGCCGTTGGCTAGCGGTGTGCTGCGGTTTTACCTGTTATAGGGATCTTTATTTCGGGATGGGAGTGAGGTGAACTAGGGCGAACCCGTTAACAACCATTCATCAAGGAGGCCTCTGATGACCAAGGAAGCTGTTGCGGTAGGATTGTGCTGTGTGGTGGGGATCGTATCGTGGTCGTACGCCCAACGCCCGACCACGCCGTTAGTGGAGGATGATTTTGAGTCGCCCTATCAAAATGGTCAGTCTATCAGCAGCCCACCCCCTGGTTCTTTGGACGCGGGGCGGCCGTGGTCATCCTGGGGGGCGATCGCCGAACACCTACGGATCACGACCGCATCAACAGAAATTATTTCAGGCACGAAGAGTGGCCGGTTTTGGATGCTCCCTGGTGGGACAGCCACCATGCTGTTCAATTTAGACGCCGATACTGACCTCACGGATTACTCGTTTGTTACCGCTAAGATCAAGGCCCTTGGATCGCCCAGTGATATCCGGGTTCAATTGTACAACGAGTTTTCGCTAAGCGGTTCGGCAAGAAGGGAATTCTCTCTCAGTGAACAAGTTCAAACCGTGGCCTTTCCGATCCGGCGAAGCTCTTCCTTTTCACAGTCATGGGTAGGTTTTAATTTTAAAAAGCTTAGCGGCGAGTTTCAGGCACGGGTCGTCATCGACGACTTTTCGGTCGCTCCGTTTATCGTTGGAGACGCCACCCAAGAGGGCGATGTCGATTTCGATGACCTAACCCAGCTGATCGCCAACTTCCGCACCACGCAGCCCGCGGCCTGGTGGCAGGGGGATTTCAACGACGATCAGGCCGTCGACGAGCACGACCTGGAGATGCTGCTAGGCAACTACGGTGATTCCTATACCCGGGGCACCGTGCCAACCAATGCCGCGGTGGTCATCAACGGGCAGGGGCGGGTCTTCACCGGCGGGATCGAAAAAGATGCCGTCACGGAAGATGTCACGCTGGGCGGGGAAGCCTCCATTATGCTGCTCGATGATTTGGTGCCCCAATACGGCGACACGTTTGAGGTCGTGTCATACAGCGCGCGGGAGGGGGTCTTTGAGACGGTTCAGGGCGGGATCCTATCGCCTCAGCTGGCGCTGGCGCCCTTTTACGACACGCAGCAAAACCCTAACACGCTCACCCTGCTGGCCACCGCGCCCGGCGACGCCAACGGCGACCTGGTCGTCACCATCGACGACTTCGGCATGCTAGCGGGCAACTTCAACCAGCCCGGGACGTGGGAGACCGGCGACTTCGATGGCAACGGCATGACCAACCTCGCCGACTTCGGCTTGCTAGCCGCCAACTTCAACGGCGACTTCAACACCCTCATGTCCGCCGCCACAGAGTTGGGCATCGCCACCATCCCCCAGCCGGGCGCAGGCGCCTGCCTCAGCGCGCTGCTTATGATGATGGTCAGATGCAGGGCAGAGCGTCGCGACCGCCGGGGGGTTGAGCCGGTAAGATTGGGGATGGCTATGACCCAACCATGACCGGCAGCGGGACGTAGCGCTGCTTTTGCACGCGTTTTTCGAAGTCGGGCCGGAACTTGTTGAGGATCGTCCGCACCGCCCAATTCGCCCCATCGGCTAACCCGCAGATGGTTGTGCCCGGCATCGACCCCATCGAACCAGCCAATTCCAGCAGCAGGTCTAGGTCGCGCGTGGTCCCGTCGCCGGTCTCGATCCGGCAGAGGATTTTGTACATCCAGGCGGTGCCCTCGCGGCAGGGTGTGCACTGCCCGCACGACTCGCACGCAAAGAACCGCACCACATTGCGCGCTACCGCGACCATGTCGGTGTCTTCGTCCATCACAATCACGCCCGCGGTGCCCAGCCCGAGGCAGCCGTATTTCTTGCCGACATCGAAGTCCAGCTCGGCTTCGTATTGATCGGTGCCCAGGATCCCCATGGAGATCCCGCCGGGGACCGCGGCCTTGAACTTCTTCCCCCCGCGCATCCCCCCGCAATAAGTCTCGATCAGGTCGCTGAGCTTGATGCCCAGCTCTTCCTCGTACACCCCGGGCCGGTTGACGTGACCCGAGACGCCAAACAGCTTAGGCCCAAAGCTGGCGGGCGCCGCGGGCGGGGCGCCATCGGGCCGGGGCACACCAAGCGACTTGAACCAGTCGGGTCCTTTTTCCATGATCGGCACGACCATGGCTAGGGTCTCGACGTTGTTGATGATCGTAGGTCGAGCAAACGCCCCGGCGACCGCGGGGAACGGCGGCTTGACCCGGGGCCAGCCACGCTTGCCCTCCAACGATTCGAGTAACGCCGTCTCTTCACCGCAGATATACGCCCCCGCGCCGCGGTGCACGCTGCACTGGGGGTCGCGGCCGTTGATCTGGCCCAGGATCGCGTCTTTCCCAAAGACCTTGTACGAATAAGCCTCTTTCAACGCGTGCTGGACTGTCTTGGCCTGGGCGTGGTACTCGCCCCGGATGTAGATGTACGCGGTGTCGAGCCGGCAGGCGTGCATGCAGATCGCGATGCCCTCGATCAGCAGGTGCGGATCAAAGTCGATCAGCAGCCGGTCCTTGAACGTGCCCGGCTCGGCTTCGTCGCAGTTGACCGCGAGGTAGCGTCGGTCGCCGTCTTCGGGTGGCAGGAAGCTCCACTTCATACCCGCGGGGAAGCCCGCCCCGCCGCGACCGCGGAGCTCGGCGGTTTTGACCAGCTCAACCACATCTTTGGGCTCCATCGCCAACGCCTGACGAAGCGCCTCGTACCCCCCGGTTTCCAGGTACTGGTCGAGCGTGACCAGCGCGCGGTCCTTGGGGTCGCCCCAGGGTGGGGTGGGGATGCGCTTGCACAGAATCGGTTGGTCTAGCGGCATCTGATCCCAACTCAAATCAGGGGGTCAAAACGGACCCCGGCATTCACGCCGTCGGCTGGGCAAAGCATAACACATAGCCGTTGCAATCGGCGATCTCAAATTCCCGTATCCCATAATGCTGATCGTGCAGCGGGCACACAACCCGCACCTTGTCTTTTAATCGGTCATAAAGCGGCTCGATCTGCTCAACGTTGATATACGCGTTCCAAACGCCGCCATCCCGCTGATCATACGGGCTGTCATACACAAAACCCTTGATCTGTTGGAGGAGGATACAAACATCCCCCTTGGTCAACCGGCCAAACACTTTGTCGGGACAATCCTCCGGAAAACCAACGGCGTCGAACCCTAGGTGCCCACTATACCAAGCCAGTGTTTGGGCTACGTCGTTGACCGTGAATACCGGTGCGATGTTCTTCATAATAAGGCGGCGATCTCAATGTCGCGTGGATCTTGCCCAGTCTTTTCAATCCAGTGAATCGAGTACCCGCTCGAAGTTTTCGACCGTTAACCCTTCGTACAGCTTTTCGTTCACCAAGGCACACGGCGCGGTATCGCAGGATCCGAGGCACTCGGCGGTCATCAGCGTGAACCGGCCGTCATCCGTCGTCTGACCGGGCAAGATGCCCAGCTTGGCTTGGATCTTCTCCAGCAGCTGGGTCTGGCCCATCAGCTCGCAGCTGATCGATTGACAGACCATGATCAGGTACTTGCCCTTGGGTTCGAGCCAAAAATCTTCGTAGAAGGTTGCGGTATCGAGCACCTCCGACGGGGCCAGGCCCAAAAAGGTAGCCGTCTCCTCGATCGCTTGGTGGGGAATCCAGTTGTGCTTGTGCTGGACCTCGTGCAACACGGGTAGCACGGCCGCACGCTTCGTGGGGTAGCGTGGCAGGATGGTGGCTTCGATGTCTGCTTTGAGTGCATCATCGAGATACGGCTGCGTACGCCGGTTGATCTGGGTGGCAGCCGAGTTTTTAACGATCCATGCCATGTGTTATTCAATCCGTAACCGTGTGCCACTGGCGGCTTGCCCGCCAGTGCCTAAAACCAGCAGAAAAGCGTATTACACTGGCGGGCAAGCCGCCAGTGGCACACACATCGTGCTTCAGACCATACCAAAGCGCGGCTGCTGTCATTCTTACCGATCCAGCTCGGCGGCGATCACGTTGAGGCTACCCAGTACCGCCACCGCGTCCGACAGCAGGTGGCCCTCGACGAGCTTGGCGAAGACCTGGTAGTTGATAAAGCTCGGCGGCCGGCACTTGGCGCGCCACGGCCGGGCCCCGCCGTCGCTGACAATAAAATAACCCAGCTCGCCATTAGCGGTCTCGTTTGCACCGTACGCCTCAGCCACCGGCGCCTTCCAGCCGCGGTTGGTCATCACCAGCTCAAAGTGCTGGATCAGCCCTTCGATCGACCCATACACCGAAGACTTGTCGGGCAGGTGCACCTTGCTGTCATCACCCACATTCATCGGGCCCGGCGGGATGGTGTCGATCAGCTGTTCGATGATCTTGGCTGACTGCTTGATCTCTTCCAGTCGGACCAGGTATCGGCTCAGCACATCGCCGCCGGTGGCGATCGGCACCTTGAACGATACCGCCGCGGCGCCGCGGTTGTCCCAGTTGTCGGCGTAGCAGAGGTAGGGCTCGTCTTTGCGCAGGTCGCGCCTCACCCCGCTGGCGCGTGCGACGGGCCCGGTGAGCGACCAGGCGATGGCGTCGTCGCGGCTGATCGCGCCGATCCCCTCGGTCCGGTCGCGGAAGATCCGGTTCTTGTTCAGCAGGTTCTCGATGTCGCGGATCGCCGGGGGCATCTGCTCGTGGATGAACTTCTTGACCATGCGCTTGAACACGCCTTCGTCGGGTAGGTCGCTCATCGCACCGCCTACGCGGGTCCAATCGGGGTGGAAGCGTTGGCCGGCGATGTAGTCCAGGATGTCGTAGATCCGCTCACGCTCATTGAAGCCATACAGGAACGCGGTAAACGCACCCAGGTCCAATGCCGCGGTGCCCACACACAGCAGGTGGTCTTGGATCCGCCCCAGCTCGGCCAGGATCGTGCGCACCGCCTTGCAACGCGGGGTCAGATCGATCCCAAACAAGATCTCCACCGCGGTGTGCCAGGCGATGTCGTTGGCGATCGGTGAGACGTAGTTCATCCGGCTTACGATCGTGACGTACTGGTTGTAGTCCAGGTGCTCAGCCAGCTTTTCGAAGCCCGAGTGGAGGTACCCGATGTGCGGCACAGCCCGGACGATGCGCTCGCCATCGAGTTCCATCACGATGCGCAGGGTGGTGTGGGTCGCGGGGTGCTGTGGGCCGAAGTTGAGTGTCCACCGATCGCCCCCGGGCCCAGCATCGGGGCTGTCAGCCACATAGGGAGTGGTCTCTACATCGACGTCAAACGGTTTGAGGTCGTAGGGCATCGTGGTCCTGATCCGGCTTGCCAGGCCATCCCCATCCTTTGATGAAAAGGCTTGATGAACGGGGCACGCTAAAGAGAAATCCTTGACGCTTAGGGCTTGACGGCACCGCCATCGCCGTCCTATTCGAACCCCCGGTGGGGCATTGGGTTGAATTGTAATGCGATTAACCCATTCTGCCAACGGACACACCCTACCCTGACCAACCTGCTTCGTGCCCTCCTGGCCGTATTCTTGCAGAGTTGGCCCTGCCCAAAAAGGTTTTTGGAATTAAAAATAGGGCTTGGTGATTTTCAAAAATGTGTTATTATATAAAACGTTTACCAATTTACTCTAGCGATGGAGGTCCTCACAGATGAAGGTGACTCATTGGCAAGCAGCTCTTGGTGCGGTGGCATTGATGGTGTGTGGCGGATTAGGCGTTGATTCGGCGAGGGGGGATACCGCCTTCACCGCGTCTCTTGATGGTGCTCAGGAAGAAACCGATACAAACCCTGCGGTGGAAACCGACGCCTCTGGCACCGCTACGCTAATCCTTAATGAAGCGGAAGATACGCTGACAATCACCGGGACGATCACCGGCCTAGACTTTGGTGGTCAGACGCCCGACACCAGTGATGACGTGACCAACTTCCACATCCACCGTGCCCCGGCGGGCGTGGGTGGACCGGTCGTTTTTGGGATGATCACCCCAGCACACGACCCCGACTTCACGGTCGACCCGGTGACGGGTAACTTTAGCGCTATCTGGGATGGCAACGAAACAGGCGGCTCGTCCCTGGCCGCTGAGCTGGCCAACCTCAAAAACGATGGTCTCTATTTCAACGTGCACACCGTCGCCCACGGCGGAGGCGAGATCCGCGGCCAGATTGTCCCCGAGCCAGCGACATTGGGCCTGCTAGCTCTCGGCTTGCTAGGGATGGTCACGCGGCGTCGGTCGGCGTAAGTTTGTGATCCCCAACGGATCTGTCTGTCTGGGCAGGCCCGGTGCTACGCAGTGGCGGGCGGCTCGGCCGCTAGTGCAATCGGCGAGTGACCGGGGCTCGGCCGTCTTCAACCGCTGTAAACGCCGTACCAAAAGTGCAGCGTCCGTCGGGCAGCTGCCGGTCGGTTCAAAAGATTGGGAAGACCTGCGGTCACGCAACCCGCCCTTGACACAGAGCCGTCATTCATAGAAGTGTAGCGCCTTGTCCAGTCCTGTTGTTTGGGCGGCAATGGAGCCGTTTTTCTGTCCCATTGCCCTTAGCAAGGACGCAGATGAGGTGTACACAGACATGAATTTTGGGACTGATGTGTGGCGTGATGTTCGAGCCCAGGGGCACAGCAAGCGTTCAGCGTGTCGGAAATTTGGCATCCACTGGCGGACGCTTGAGAAGATCCTCAAACACCCCGAGCCGCCGGGCTATCGTCGTGGTAAGCCGCTTGACAGCTTTCTTTTATGACGGGTTTGTGTGAGGTACAGGTGCCGCTGGCTATCTCACCTATTTTCGCAACCAATCTAATGTCAATTTAATTTGTTGATTCCCTGTAGCTCGCTGCAGGGAGCTTCATCGGCCAAAAAAGGGTCGCAATCTTGGGGGGGGGCTGGTTAGCCTGGTCCGAGATTGGTTTGGACTGCGACATCGTGGGGGCTCCTTTCGCTGGGTATCCTACCCAACTGCTGGGACCGTCCACTTTGATTGGGGAACCTAAGTCATCGTTCGTATCAGTGATGAATACCAGGCTGCTTTTCGATTCGAACGGTACCACCAACGACGATAGCCGCGGTAAACAATATCATGTCTTTGATTAAGTATTGCCCTTCAGGGGTTGGAGCAAAGGGCATGTGCTCGAAACAGATCTCCGGCAATAAGATGAGTGCTAAGAGGGTGCCGGGCAATCGGACCAGCAATAACAGCAGCGCCATACGGATGAATGGCCGCACCAGCAAACAGATACCAATGGCAACCTCCCACCATCCAAGCAAAGGCACAATCACGTCGGGCGGCCCCCAATAGATGGTGTGAGCGAGAAGCGAGGTTGTTGTCTTCAAACCTGCCTGTTTCAGAAGACCCAGCCAGACAAACATCCCACCCATTGACACGCGATGAAGCATATGACCGTATCGCTCCATCCATTCCGCAATGTGACGGTCAAGCCTATCAAGATTCGGATAGAGTTGCATGATACCACTCAGGATTAACTTGTACGCATCACTTTCGAACGCGCGTGCGGACTGCAAACAGTGACAGACGATCCCCCGCGCACAAACAATACACCATGCACATTACTTGATGGCGTACGTCAGCGCTGTCAGCGCGTAGGCCGTGGTGAGGTTGGTGTCACCTTCGAGCCAGCGGTCGGCGGGGTTGGTCCAGGAGCCGTCTTTGTTTTGGGTTTTGGCCAGCTGGTCGATCAGGTCGTGGGCCCAGTGATGTTGGACGCCGTCGGCGGTGGTGATCTGTTCGCTGCCCCACGCGGCGAGTGCTTTGCTGAATGTCATGAGGTAGTAGTAGTGGCCCTGCATCTTTTGGGGCTCGGGCATGCCGGGGTTGTGGTCTAGGGTATAGTTGTTTTGGATCCAGCTTAGCGCGTGGCGCACGCGTGGGTCGTCGCGGTCGAGGTTGGCGTAGAGGTAGCTCTTAAAGCCGGCATACGTCATCGAGCCATACGTGCGCAGCCCGCTGACCGGTTTGCCCTGCTTGGCTTCATCGATCAGCTCGGGGCTGCCCATCGATTGAGGGATGCCGATCAGGTCCTTGTTGATGCTTGTGGCGTAGATGAACCCGCCGTCTTGGGTGATCTTGTCACCGAATTCGGTATTCATGGGTGTGCCTTGGCATCGTGTGATGAAGGCGAGTGCGCGGATAAACACCGGGTCGTTGCAGTCCATGCCGGTTTCGTAGAGCCCTTCGAGCATGATCTGGGTGTTGGACAAGTCGGGCCGGCCGTGTTTGCCGTAGCCCGCACCGCCGTAGTAGGGGTGGGCCGCGTCGATCGCGTTGTCCTGGGGGTCGAGCTGATCGTGCCACTGGAGGTGGCGGAGGTAGGCCTGGCCTTTCTGGATCGCTTTGTGGGCTTCGGGGTGATCGTTGAGGCGTGCCAGAGCGGCCAGGCAGATCGCGGTGTTGTAGTTTTCAAGGAACCCGTCGTGGATCGCGCCATCGGGTTTGGCTTTGCTGAGGATATAGGTCAAGGCTTTTTGTACCGTGGGGTCGGACAGTGGGGTGTCAGGGTGATCCAGCAACACGGCCAGCACCATGGCGGTGATCGCCGGGCCGGGCTGGGGCGACCAGCTGCCGTCTTTGTTCTGGGTCTGGCGCAGGTGGGCGATGCCGCTGCGGATCGCTTGATCGGCCTGGGTCCAGTGTGCATCGTCGACGGCCCAGGTGGGGACGAGCAGGGTAAACGAAACGATCAGTGACAAACAACAAAGTGTGACGGTCAATTGTTGTCGTGGCATGGCAACCTCTTGGGTCAAGGGTTCATCAAATAAAAACTGTTCAGCACGGCTATGTTAAACAATCATAGGGGCTCATCAACCGGCAAGGGGGTTGGTGGGGTGTTGCGGAACTGTTGAAACGCGGCCCAGGTAAAACCCATCAGGATTAGCATGCCAATCATCAGCACCGCGTGCCACACGCGCGCCACCCAACTCGCCTGACCCACCCACAGCCCGACGCCTGCGAGGGTGAGGACGATCACCATCAAGCCGGTGGTGATCAACGCCGCCAGCGCGGATCGGGGTTTTTCCGATTGCATGCCTAGCCCAAACCCCGCCAGCGCTAGGCCGCCTAGGGTCATGAACATCACGATGAGCATCAACCCGGCTTTGGCCGGTTGATCTAGCAGATCGGATACCGTGACCCCGATTGGCTGGTTGGATTGGAGCTGATCCAGCACCTCGGACCGCGATAGCGTGGGGTCCCACGAACCGGCGAGCGAGCAGACGCAGCAGGTCGAGAGGAAGAGGATCATCCCCGCGGTCTGCAGCAGCACCCCGGTGCCCTGGGCGAACGCGCGCGCCGGGGGCGGTTGTGGAGGCATGCTGGTCGGTGATTCAGGTGCGGGTGAGTCGGTCATGAAGGATCGCTCTTGCGGATGTCTGTCCATACAGTCCACAACCCATACAGGGCAAAGCCTAACAAGACCAGCAGGCTGCCGAGGGTCAATGCGTTGATGGTAAACGCGACTGGTTGGTGTGCCAGGAATGCCTGGGCAGCACGTGCGATGAAGCTTACACCGAACACTAACACCTGAGTAGCAGCTAAGGTTAGAGCGACCATTGTTGGGGGCTGTCGGCCGGTGCGCACACCAGATCCTAAAAATAAATAGAGCACCCCCGGCAGTGCGCCAAATACGATTAACGCCACCGCCCATGCACCGAGTGTCGGCTGGGCTTCTAACAAACGATCGATCTGGGGTTGTGTGAGCCGGCTTTGACCAGCGAGGTGCTCAAGCCGGTGAGGGGTGAGCACGGCAGCCCATCCCAAGCAAGCGGCCATCCCGCCAAACGCGATTATCTCGACTACACCTAGGCACCAGACCACAGTAGCGGCACGGTGGAGGGGGGCGTGATCCGGGTCTCTGGAGGTTGATTGGGCGGGGACCTGAGTGAGATTAGGAGAGGCAATACATTGATTAGAGCGCGATGTCTGTATGGCATCCACCCCATCTATGATATCACCAATGTGAACAAAAAAAGGCGGCATAGCCTCTCAAGCCTATCACCTGGCACGAACCTTTGTATGGCCAATTGAAACATATACCCATCGGGTATGCGTTTGCCGCGTGGGGATCACCAAAACACCGAAGATTTCACCGCAGCGGACGAACCGGATCCCGTCAACCTGATCGGGACTGGTATAGAAGAATTGGCACAAGGCCCGTCGGGTCGAAAATATTTAGAACCCCTAAGGCTTGGTTGAAACCTTTGCTGACGCTCAGGGAGATTATCCGATGAGTGTGTATATCACGAACTGGGCAAGGCGGTCCGACGATTGGCTGGGAACGTACAATGAACAACGCCCCCACAGCGGTCGGTACTGTTACGGCAAGACCCCCATGGCCACGTTGAAAGATCCCATCCCGCTGGCCCACGCCAAAAGGCTCGATGATCCCTCGCTGAAAGGAAGCTGCGAAGCAGCCCATTCCCAAGAAATCCGCTCCCTTACAGTTGCGGCTCGCCGCGGTCGACGACGGATTAATCCAGATGCGTATAAAAGCTCACGGATAGAATCAATAGCCCTCCGTTTAAGTCCAACAAAAAACCCGCCTCATTGGGCGGGTTTTTAAGAAATCGATCCCTGACAAGTAAACAGTTGGCAGCGGTCTTAGCCGCGCGTTGCCGCGCGGTTGTCTTGGGCCGGCGGGGTTGAGCCCGTCGGCTTGGGGCAAGGGTGCGTTGACATCATGGGGCAGATCGCTCTGCGGGCATTGGTGATGGACACCGATACTACGGCTAAGGCGCAGTCCCCTGCGTTTTAGCCGACCCACGCCTAAGGAATCCCTTAGAAAGGAGGTGATCCAGCCGCAGGTTCCCCTACGGCTACCTTGTTACGACTTAGTCCCAGTCACCGATCTTACCGTCGACACCCCTGAGTTGGGGCGGCTTCGGGTACTACCAGCTTCCATGACTTGACGGGCGGTGTGTACAAGGCTCAGGAACGTATTCACCGCGTCGTAGCTGATACGCGATTACTAGCGATTCCAACTTCATGTGGTCGAGTTGCAGACCACAATCCGAACTGGGGCGTGTTTTTTGCGATTTGCTCAACCTTGCGGTCTTGCTTCGCTCTGTTCACGCCATTGTAGCACGTGTGCAGCCCTGGGCATAAAGGCCATGAGGACTTGACGTCGTCCCCACCTTCCTCCGGTTTGACACCGGCAGTCTCGCTAGAGTCCCCGGCATGACCCGCTGGCAACTAGCGATAGGGGTTTCGCTCGTTAAGGGACTTAACCCGACACTTCACAGCACGAGCTGACGACAGCCATGCAGCACCTGTGCACGTTCCACCCAGAGGGTGTGGCTCCTGTTTCCAAGAGTTAATCCGTGCATGTCAAACCCAGGATAAGGTTCTTCGCGTTGCTTCGAATTAAGCCACATGCTCCACCGCTTGTGTGAGCCCCCGTCAATTCCTTTGAGTTTTAATCTTGCGACCGTACTCCCCAGGCGGTGTACTTACCACTTTTGCTTCGACCACGATGGCGTCAAAACCTCCGCGATCTAGTACACATCGTTTAGGGCGTGGACTACCGGGGTATCTAATCCCGTTCGCTACCCACGCTTTCGTGCCTCAGCGTCAGGATTGGCCCAGCTGCCTGTCTTCACCTTTGGCGTTCCTCTAGATATCTACGCATTTCACCGCTACACCTAGAGTTCCGGCAGCCTCTACCAACCTCAAGGCCCGCAGTTTGCCAAGCACTTCCACGGTTGAGCCGTGGGATTTCACAAAGCACTTGCAGGCCCGCCTACGCACCCTTTAAGCCCAGTGACACCGATTAACGCTTGAGCCCTCTGTATTACCGCGGCTGCTGGCACAGAGTTAGCCGGCTCTTCCTCTGGAGCGGATCATTGTGTTTCTAGCTCCTGACAGCAGTTTACACCCCGAGGGGCTTCATCCTGCACGCGGCATTGCTCCGTCACGCTTTCGCGCATTGCGGAATATTCGTTACTGCAGCCTCCCGTAGGAGTCCGGGCAGTGTCTCAGTCCCGATGCGGCGGGTCGTGCTCTCACACCCGCTAGCCGTCTTAGGCTTGGTAGGCCGTTACCCTACCAACAACCTGATAGCACGTTCCCCGATCCCAGGGCAGCAAGCCTTTGCCCACCACGCCAGGCGACGGGTGGGGTCATCGGGTATTAATTCACCTTTCGGTGAGCTATCCCCGACCCTGGGGCACGTTAGAAACGCATTACTCGCCCTTTCGCCACTCTACTCGAGGAGCAAGCTCCTCTTTCGCGTTCGACTTGCATGTTTTAGCCATGCCGCCAGCGTTCAATCTGAGCCAGGATCAAACTCTTCAATTGATTTATTGGTGCCACGCCAACCACGATCAATCGCAGCCGACGAATTGCATCAACAAGAAGGTTGACCTGAGCACCTGGTCGGTCCGGCTGGGCCGGCCAGGTGGGTCGCAGCTTGGTGTTTCTTTTTTCCTTGCGGAAAAGCAAAAAACCAAGCCGGCCCGAACCAGACACACCGTGTTTGATTCGGGTTCGCTAAACACCCCAAGCTTCAACGGGAAACCCGATTAAGCCATCACAGAGATGTTCAGCAAAGGATTTGGGGACATGTATTTCCGCACCGGTGCGGCTGTGACGGCCACAGCCAATGCGGACACATCCTTGCGACGTTTCCAACTGTTTACTTGTCAAAGATCGGCCAAATGGATCAAGGCATAACCCTTGACCCTGTGGCAGGGTCTTGTGACCCGAAGGAGGCATCGTAGACTATTCTACCGCCCTGTCAAGCGGGGAAGTACTCTAATGACTTAAATGTTGTTAACTCTGCAAGGATGGTGGAATACACGGCTGAACCTAGCCGCTACGGAGAGGCCTTTTTAAGAATTATAAAATCAATAATATCAATGTTATGCAGCCAAAATAGCCGCAATGCCCTCCCGTCTCCCCAAGGGAGTATCATGCCTAGCGTGGGGCCGTAAAACCTAGCGAGATAGTACATCAGGCCGGTCTTGGCGTCGAACTCGCGACCGGTGTACAGGTAGCGGAGCAGGGGGCGCTGAGCTGATCGCTTTGCCAAACGAATCATAGGCGTCAATTTAAGGTTCCTGACACCTTTTCTTGCCCTTTTTTTGCTCATCTGACCCATGGGCAGCTCGTCGATGGGTCGCTGCCCCCAGATGCGTTCGTACCGCATGGGCAGGGGCGGACCAGGTCGCCCACCGTCCCAATGCCCAGCCGCGTCAGACCCGTCAGGTGCCGGACGGGGATCCCGCTCAGCGATTCAATCGGTGAGCTTAGGCGTGTGGTGTCGGCTGTGGCAGAAGTGCCCATAGCGTGAGGTTTTATACGCAATGGGGGTGTTTCAATAATTTGGGTCCAACTACGTAAAGGTACGAACAGTACCATAGGATTCGAGGTTCGGAAGGGTCAAAACACGGTCTGGTTCGTGGTTAATCTGCGACGACAAGGTTTCTTCGGGAAGAGGAGCGGGCTGATCGTTCTCGGATTTGGGCACGGTGACAAAAAAATTCATTGGTGAGGAACAGACTTCCGACGCTTCTTGTATTGCTCTGTTAGTGCGAGGCATTCGTCTAAGAGAACGTTTTCAATCACTCGGGGCGGGTGTCCCCATGTTGGGATCTCATGGGTATCCAAGATGTTGAACCTGGAAGAATGGCCGCCGATGTATTGGACCGCAGCCCCCGTTACGACTAACGGGATCTTGTGGTGACGAATCACATAAGAGCACATGATGCAAGGCTCGTGGGTGGTGACAAGAGCACATTGGGGCAGTTTGTTTGCATTCCCATGACTCACGGCATCACGGATGGCGACGATCTCCGCATGATTCGTGATATCACCCGATGTCCTGCCTGATTCGATCCCTTTTCCGATGACCTGGCCATCGAGAACGACGACCACGCCAACAGGAGGGTTCCCGTTTTCGAGTGCGATGGCTGCCAGCGAGATGCACTCTTTCATAAAATCCTCGTAGTGGTCCATAGATAGATTTTCTCGCGTGTTTATTGCGAATGACCTTACCCCAGCATCATCATTGGCAGCCGCAATTGCATCCTCCTAAAGGGTCCGGTGCTACCGGTTCCACGCGATAGGACCAGGGCGCCATGCAGAGCGATTAATACGTTCTCGGCCCGGACCAGGGCCTCCTTTTTCTCAACACCGGTTTCAAGTGCAATGGCACTTAGGGCTTCCTGCAGGTCTTTAAAGGTAGCGCAGATCGCGCTGCTGAACGGGTTATCCTTCTCCTTGGTGACCGACAACATATTGAGAAGACAAGAGTCTTTGCCACGCCTGTAGAGCCTTCCAATCTGTTGGATAAATTGCTTCATTTTGTCCTCAGGCGAGCCCTCCCCTTTCAGGGGTGAGAGGATATTTTGTTCTACCCAAGCGTAGTCAATCCGTAAAGGACAGCACCTCTTCGGCCATCTGCTGTTTGCCTCGTGGGAAACGGTGATACAAGCTTGGCCGTTTGAGTCCGGAGGCTTGCGAGAGGATGGCCAGGCTTGCCCCCTCATAGCCGTATTCTTTGAACACCTCCGACAAGCGGTGCATCAGGTCTTCATCTTCAACTTTTCTTACATTCGCCATGATTGAGACCCTCTTCTTCTCACGCCCCGAATTATACCGACTATTCGGTATAATTCAACTTGACAGTACCGATAGAGTCGCCTAGGCTGAAAATATACCGAACGTTCGGTATTGATTACTTCACGCCATACTAAAAGGAGACTCTTATGGCACGTTTAGATTTATTGGACCCGGCAACAGCTACCGGTGCCCGCAATGCTATTTTTGAGAAGGTCAAAGGCAAGTTCGGCAAGCACCCCGTTCTGATGTCGGCATTGGCCAATTCCCCCGCCACCATGAACAGCTATCTAACCCTGTTTGAAAACCTCACCTCCGGTCGGTTCACCAATCAATTGGCCCGCAAACTTGGCCTGGCGATTGGCGAAGAAAACGGCTGCGAATATTGCATCTCCCTATTGGCCGCGGTCGCGAAACTCCAAAAACTTACCGATGAAGATATCGAGTTGGCCCGTAAGGCGAGGTCCTCTGACCCGAAGGAGCAGGCCCTTATGGATTTCCTGATCACGGTCATTAGACACAAAGGAGATGTGACAGATGCCGAACTTCAGGCCGTCAAGGATGCTGGATGGAACGATGAGGATATCACAGAGCTCTTCGGTCACCTGATCTTAAACTTCTTGACCAACTATTACTGGAAAGTAGCCCGCACGGATATCGATTATCCAATCCTGCGTTTGTTTGATCAAAGCAAGCTTAAACGTGGGACCTGTTGTGTGTCACATTGATCTATGTTGACCTATCGGTATTCCATTAGGGGCTGTCCTAGAAGATCTTATAAATCTTTTAGGGTGGCCCTTATTTATTCTGCACTTTCCGAGAACGGTTTGCGGTTAAGCGGCCAATGCCATGAGGTTTTGGGTTAGCTGGATGATTTTTCGTGGCAGTGCCCAGGTGGCGGTGATGGGAGCGTCGGGGTGTGGCATGGTTGCGTGGGCTGGCGTTGGGCAGCGTGACCGACGCGTTGCGACGTGATCTGTTGTTGGATGAGTTGGATCCGTACGACCGGCAGGTCAAGCGGATCGAGGATGAACTGAACAAGATGGCGTTGGTTCACGTGGGCGTATCGTTGCTGAGGACGATCCCCGGCGTGGGGCCGCGGACCGCCGAGGCGGTGGTGGCGTACATCGACGACGCCAAGCGGTTTGGCCGCAACAAGTCAATCGGATCATACTTCGGGCTCGTGCCCTCACAAGACGCCAGCGGTGGTGTGAATCGGCTGGGCCACATCACGCGGCAGGGCCCGGCGACGGTGCGGAAGCTGGTGGTCGAGGCCACGTGGCAGGCGGTGCGGTTGTGCCCGGTGATCGCCAATTATTTTGAACGGGTGCAACGCGGCAGCGATGACCGCAAGAAGATCGCGTTGGTGGCTACGGGGCATTATCTGCTGCGCGTGATGCTATCGATGCTACGGAACGGCGAGGTATGGCGGGGCTGCACGGCAGAGCGTGGTGTGACGGCGTGATCGTCGGGGCCTCAAACGCCTGCCCCGAACCCGGCTTGCCCCGGAAGGGTTTTGGGCCTGGGGGTATGAGTTGAGCTCATGGACGAGGCGATAGCGGGTTGGAACACCGGACCCCGACGAGGTGCCATGGGGCGATGCGACCCCGTGCGTGTGAATGGGGCCGGCTTCGAAATACGTTGCGTGGCACGCCCACTAAACAGGCGATGCCGGATAGATGGTTGGAACCACCCCGAGATCGCCCGCAACCGCCTTGACAGAGGCTTGCTCATAGATGGAACCCGGTCACGGGTCCAGATCACAATGGATCTACGATAAAACAAGCAGGTTGGATGGCTGGGGCTAGATCGCTGAAAGCGGCCATACACACGATCTGTGAAAACCTATCGGCAGCGAGATGATACCCATCGGGTATGATTTTGCTGCGTCAGACACACAAAAAGATCGAAGATTTACCTGCCACGGGCAGACGTCCCCCCGTCAACCTAATCGGGGCTGGTATACTTTGTTAGATCTTCCCTACCCGGCCCGCGACGATTGGTGGGCGGTGTGGTCGGTGGGTTTGCGGTACTGGGCCAGGTCGATCGATCGGAAGTACTCGATGGTCTTGGCCAGCCCGTCGCGGAGCGGGATGGTGGGCTGCCAGCCCAGGTGTTGCTGGGCAAGGGTGATGTCGGGCTTGCGCTGCGTGGGGTCGTCGTCGGGCATGGGCAGGTAGACCAGCTTGCTTTTGGAATCGGTCATCTCAATCACTAAATCAGCCAACTCCTTGATGGTGAATTCACCCGGGTTGCCGAGGTTGACCGGCCCGACAAAGCTATCGGGGCCGTCCATCATCTTGATAAAACCATCGACCAGGTCATCGACATAACAGAACGACCGCGTCTGCGCCCCGTCGCCGTAGATGGTGATGTCCTGGTTGCTCAGCGCTTGGATGATGAAGTTGCTCACGACGCGCCCATCGTAGGGGTGCATGCGTGGCCCGTAGGTGTTAAAGATACGCACGACGCGGATATTGACGCCGTTGGAGCGGTGGTAGTCAAAGAACAGCGTCTCGGCACACCGTTTGCCTTCGTCGTAGCAGGCCCGGATGCCGATGGGGTTGACGTTGCCGCGGTACGACTCGGGCTGGGGGTGCACATCGGGGTCGCCGTAGACCTCGCTGGTGGAGGCTTGGAAGATCTTGGCGCGCACGCGTTTGGCCAAGCCTAGCATGTTGATCGCGCCCATCACCGAGGTCTTGACGGTCTTGATGGGGTTGTATTGGTAATGAACGGGCGAAGCGGGGCAGGCCAGGTTGTAGATCTCATCGACCTCCAGCCAGATCGGGTGGGTCACGTCGTGGCGGATCAGCTCGAAGTTGGGCTTGGTGATCAGGTGCGTGATGTTGCTGCGTTGGCTGGTGAAGAAGTTGTCGAGGCAGATCACGTCGTGGCCCTGGGCGACGAGCCGATCGCACAGGTGCGAGCCCAAGAAGCCCGCTCCGCCGGTGACCGCGATGCGTTTGAGTGTTCGAGGCATGGTTGTCTCTCGCTAGGGGATGGGTTTGGTCTTTTTTGACAACAGCGATCATGTAGCGGGCCAGTCGATTACCCGGGGTGATGGCCGCTAAGCGGTTCGGAGTTGATGGGGGTCAGTGTCGCGCCGCGTTCGACGTCAAAACTGACCAGCTGCCCAACGCTGAACTGCGAGGCGTCTTGCCCCATGGTCAGCTTACACACCACGGGACAGGCGCAGTCGACGGTAAGGGTATTCAGGGTCAGGTCGGTCGCGGTGATGGTGCCCTGCAGCCGCCGGGGTCGGCCGTAGACCGGCTCGATATATCGTCCACCGGTGCCCACCACATCCACGCGCTTGGCACGGGCGGTGATCACCCCGCTGACCCGGCCGTGCGGCTTGGCGTGGATCGGTGTGGGGGCTTGCAGGTGCAGCTGGTAGTCGGTGCCGGGTAGGCCCAGCACAACCGTACCGTCCTGCTGCTGGATCAGCCGGCCCTGCGTGACGGGGGTGCCGGGGTGGAGAGCCTGATGGGTTGGGGCCATAGCCGGGTCCTTTATCAATCTGCCGGGGAGGGAGGATCGACTGTATCGTCTGTAAGATAAAACTTAAATCGGTTGGCACTTCTCTGAATCTGTACCCGCGGGGGGGCAAAATACCAAATCGAGGGGTCGCAGGCGTATCACCGGTTGTCGACGCAGACCCCCGATTTGCCATCATGCTACCCTAAACAGGCCTGTCTACATCGTGTATGATACGGCACGGCTGCAGAAGGGGGACTTTACCCCCTCTTATTCTCCTGCCACGGGTGGACAAAGGATCACCGTCACATCCCTGCCCGGTCGATCACGGAGGTAGCCACCCATGGCCAATGAACGCAAGAAATGAACGCAAGATCAGCAGGCAGTATTGCACGGGGAAGCTGCGGTGTGACTACGCCCACGTGGGGCTGCACGACGTGGAGGCCGGCCGGCTGTGGATCGCCAAGAAGCGGTTTGGCGTCTCGCCGATCCGGGTCAGCCACGCCCGATTGCTATCGGACGGGTCATCGAGCACGTCGACCGCTGACAAAGACCGGTACCAGTGCTACTGGTTCCACACGCCTGGGACTGGGTCGGGGTATGTCCAGGGCTACCCCATCGAATGGAACGAAGGGCACCTGCTGATCCGGCTAGACCCCAGCTGGAACTACGCCACCCGCCAGCTGATCCCCGCCACCGACACCGCCAAGATCGAGCGAAACATTGAACAGCAATACCAGTGGGGGCAGAAAATGTTCAAAACCTATTTGGATCTCAAGCCCAAGTTCCCGTTCAGCTGGCACATGATCGGCCCACGCGCACGCGACTCGATGTTTTATATCGAGCGCCAAGAGCGGGGTTATTGATGGTGGGGGGGTAGGGTCGGCAATCTGCGGACCACGGATGATCAGCGGTATTGATCTTGGAGCAGGTTGCAACGTCGCGGATTCTACCGGGCGCGCTTGGCCGAGGGTGAATCAAGATTGGGTATCCTAATCCAGGTTCATGGTCATCAGGAACTCAGCGTTGCTCTTGACCTTTTGGAGCCGGTTCTTCAATAGCTCCATGGCCTCGACCACGTTCATGTCGGCTAAGACTTTGCGTAGTCGGTAGACCAGCTCCAGCTCGCGCTTGTCTAGCAGCAGCTCTTCGCGCCGCGTGCCCGAGCCCGAGACGTCGATCGCGGGGTAGACCCGTTTCTCGACCAGGCGGCGGTCCAGGTGCAGCTCGCTGTTGCCGGTGCCCTTGAACTCTTCAAAGATGATGTCGTCCATCTTAGAGCCGGTATCGACCAACGCGGTCGCGAGGATGGTGAGGCTGCCGCCGTTCTCGATCGCGCGGGCCGAGCCAAAGAACTTCTTGGGCCGCTGCAAGGCGTTGGAGTCCAGCCCGCCGGTGAGGATTTTGCCCGAATGAGGCATCTCGGTGTTGTAGGCCCGGGCCATGCGGGTGATCGAGTCGAGCAGGATCACCACATGTTCGCCAAACTCGACCATACGCCGGGCCTTCTCGATCACGATATCGCAGACCTGGACGTGTCGGGCGGTCTGTTCGTCGAACGTGCTGGCTACGACCTCGACGTCGTCGGGTGTGTTGTTGCGGAAGTCGGTGACCTCCTCGGGTCGCTCGTCGATCAGCAGCACAAAGACCTTGATGTCGGGGAAGTTGGTGATGATAGAGTTAGCCATCTTCTGGAGCAGGATTGTCTTGCCGGTGCGGGGCGGGGCGACGATCAGCCCGCGTTGGCCCCGGCCAACCGGGGTGACCAGGTCGACGATGCGCATCTCGATGTTATCGGGTGTGGTCTCGAGGATCAGCCGGTCCTTGGGGTGCAGCGGGGTGAGGTCTTCAAAGTTCGACAGGTCGTTGAGCGCTTCGGTGGGGTGGCCGTTGACCGCGTCGACGCGCAGCAGCGCGAAGTACCGCTCGCTTTCTTTGGGCGGCCGGATGGTGCCCTGAACAATGTGCCCGACCTTGAGCCCGAAGCGGCGGATCTGGCTGGGGCTGACGTAGATGTCGTCCGGGCAGGCCAGGTAGGAATACTCCGGGCTACGCAAGAACCCAAACCCATCGGGCAGGACCTCCAGCACCCCCTCGCCGTACATCAGCCCCTGCTTGGCGATGCGGGCCTTGAGGATCTGGAAGTTGAGCTCCTGGCGTTTGAGCCCGGTGTAGTTCTCCACGCCTTCCTCTTTCGCTAGATCGTGCAGCTGGTCGATGGTCATCTTCTGTAGGTCGCGGATCGACAGGTCGGATTTCTTGGCTTTCTCGTACCGCTGCTGGGTTTCGGCGTCGAGCTGTGCGTCGCTGCTGCTGCTGGTTTGAACCGCGGTAGCGGTGGCGGCGCTGTTGTCGGTGTTGGCGTTTTTTTTCTTCGATCGGGTTTGGGTCTTGGCCACGGGATGGCACTCCTGAAAGGTGGTTAGCGGTAGCAGGGGTTAAGCAGGGGGAGGCGGGTGGGTTTAGGTTTTACGTCAATCAATCGGTTGCTGAAAGGGACAGGTGTTGGCTTAGGGGTTAACGACCAGCCTCTACTGAGGGGGCTGGTGTTCTCACGACAAATCCAATCCATCAAGACATCAAAAAAACTTCCAGGGGAGGGTCTGTCTGTTCTAAAAGCCCACTTGTGAATCAGGATTGGCTTTGGAATATCTGGGAAAGCACGCGGCGGACGTTGACGAGGCATTGGTTCTCATCCGCTTCGTTGCACACTATATAATCGGCGTGTTGGGCTTTGATGTCAAGTCCAAGCTGATTTTTCTCCCGGTCGGCCAGCTGCTGGGCGGACCATCCTCGGCTCGACGCCACCCGGCCAAGCCTCACTTCGCGGCTTGCTTGTACAAAAATAACTGCGTCGCACTGGCTGTCAATCCCGGCTTCGATCAGCAGCGGGCAGTCTTCTACGATCGCTAAGCAGGCGGGGTCCTGCTGGTAACGCTGGCGCAAGCCTTGCCGGGCTTGGTGGACCCGTGGGTGGACCAGCGCCTCGAGGCGACGCAGCTGTTGTTGATTGTTAAAGACGATCTTCGCAATTGCCCGGCGGTCGACGCGCCTATCGGCGCGTAACACCGTGGGCCCCCACCATCGAACCAGCTGTTGGCGCACCTCGGGTTGATCCAGCGTGTCTTTGGCTAGCTGGTCGGCGTCGATCACCGCGCAGCCAAGCGACGCCAGCTGGCGCGCCACCAGGCTCTTGCCCGACCCGATCCCGCCCACCAGGCCGATGATCGGCTTGCGATGAAGGGGGCGGTGCGTCATGGCTTGAGGGATCGGATCCCGATCGACTTGCCGTAGGCCTTGGTCAATTGCGGCGTGGTCGCGCCGAAGTGCTGCTTCAGGCTCTGGCGCCAGCTTAGCCCATCTTTGATCCCGTTGATAAACGCCACGTATCCTTTTTTGTGACGCTTGAGCATGAACGCTGTGAGCTCAGACGCGACCCCGTACTGCCAGGCCATGATCTGTTGGGCATCGAAGAAATCCCCGCCCATGTGGCCCTGTTTTTTGAGGATCGCCTTGGCCCGGTGTTGCTTGCGTTGAACCCGGCGTCCTTTTGGCACCAGCTCCGCGGCGATCAGATCGGCCAACCCCTCGTTGGCCCACGAGACCACGTGCACCGGTGAGCGGTACCGGTGCAAAAAACCGTGAACCGATTCGTGGACCAGGATCGTGGCGAAGTCCATCTCGTGCCGTTGGCGGTAGAAGGCGATGATCACCTGCCCGTTGCTGCGGGAGTGGCACATCCCCGACGAACCACCCGCATCGACGCTGAGCATCCTACGCCAAAACAGCCGGTAATCCTCATCGTGCGTAAACACAAACACCAACGCCTTGCCCCACCAGATATTCGAATCCTTGTCGACCCCAAACAGCTTGCACAGCCGGGCGTACATCCTGTCGAGCAGCCCCGCCCACTTGCGGGCCTCCCGCATGGGCAGATCGGTGTAAAACAGGAAAAACTGGGTCTCGAACAGCACCAGGCTGTCCTTCACCTCTTCTTGGGTTTGGGCGGCAAACTTTTTGAGGTGGGCGACCGCCTCGTTTTGCTTTTGGCTAGATAGCCGCTCCCATCGGGGCACGGTCTGGCTTGAAGAGTCGTTGGCCAGGGCCCCCTGCAGAGCCAGGCCTGACACCGCGATAAGGATGGCGATACGCAGGTTCATTCGAAACAGGCCGATTCTCTTGAGAAAGCATGCCTTGATCGGTCAGAAGCTACACTATATTAGCCCCGATCAGGCCACCCCGGCGGTACCGGTGGCGATCGGCTCGCTGACGTAATCGCGTGGGTCGGTCACAAAGCCGGTCAGCGCGCTGGCGGCCACGGTCAGCGGCGAGGCCAGGTAGACGCCAGCCTCCTTGTGACCCATGCGCCCCGGGAAGTTGCGGTTGGTTGTGCTGATGCAGGCCATGGGCTCGTTGAGCCGCCCAAATGTGTCAGCCGGCCCGCCCAAGCACGCGGCGCAGCTGGAGGGCCCCAGCAGGCAGCCGGCGTCTTGGAGCACCTGTTCGATGCTTGTCTCATCGCCTTGCCGGGGCTGGCCCTGCAGGTTGAGCCGCTGCATGTCGGCGTGGACCTCGGTCGAGCCGGGCACAACAAAGGTGGGGATCTTGACCTGCTGGCCACGGAGGATGCTGGCGGCGTAGATCATATCGGTGATCTTCCCGCCGGTACACGAACCGATATACGCCCGGTCGATCTTGACGTCGCGGCAGTTGTGGGCGGTGTCTTTGTTGTCGGGCGAGAACGGCTTGGCGACCAGGGGTTCGAGCGTGGCTAAGTTCCACTCGTGCTCATAGGCGTAATTGGCACCGGGGTCGTCCTCGTAGACGGTCCACTGCGCGACGTTGGAGCGGGCGCGCACGTATTGGAGTGTCTTTTCGTCGACATCACATACGCCGTTCTTGCCACCGGCTTCAATCGCCATGTTGGTCAGCGTCATGCGGTCTTCCAGCGACAGCGACCCGATGCCGTCGCCGGTGAAGTACATGGTTTTGTATGTTGCTCCCGACACGGAGATCTGCCCGATGACCGCGAGGATCAGATCTTTCGCGGTCAGGTAGGGGGGGATCTGGCCGTGGAAGGCGAACCGCATCGTGGGTGGGACCTTCAGCCATGTCTTGCCGGTACCCAGGGTGAACGCAGCGTCGGTGTTGCCCACGCCCGAGGCGAACTGGCCGAACGCACCGGCGGTGCAGGTGTGGCTATCGGTGCCAAGCAGGATCTCGCCGGGGCGGAGGTGGCCCTCCTCGGGCAGCGCTTTGTGGCACACGCCTTTG
Organism: Phycisphaeraceae bacterium; assembly: GCA_965223655.1. GTDB lineage: Bacteria > Planctomycetota > Phycisphaerae > Phycisphaerales > Phycisphaeraceae > CBDCXC01. Next base: position 22,079 of record CBDCXC010000010.1, on the reverse strand, counting down.
TAGTTGGTCTTGGTGGGATCCTTGTAGGGGTTGGGCATGCCCGGCTCGCGGGTCACAAAGTCGGGATCGTAGTAGTACCGCAGGCCCTGTTCACGCACAAAGTCGCGCAGGATCTGGATGTTGCGGTGACATTTGTCGTCGGCCGTGAAGATGTAGTGGTCGGGGATGATCACCACCCGGTCGGGGTCCCAGACTTTGGCGTCATGGCCGAACCGCTGCTTGAAGATCCCGATCGTGCCGGGGCCGCACACGTCGTGCGTCATGAGGATATCGACGTCGACCCACACGTTCTGGCCCGGCTGGACGTGGTCGCAGCCGGCGTGGGCCGCGAGGATTTTTTCGGTCATCGTCATCGGTTGAGCCATGAGAGTACTGCTCCTACAAGCCACAATCAGACCGGTACATCACTTAAATCATTCAGTACCCGCAGCAAAACCCGATTCTAGCCGGTCATAAGCGTTGGGGCTACATTGCGGACGTGGTGGGTGTGTAATCTCGAGTTGGGGTATTTAAAAAAGCCCACGCATGACGATGCGTGGGCTTGGGTATATGCGATTTGAGTCGTGCAAATCGGTTTACCGGCGGCGGACCACGGCGGTCAGGGCGCCTAGGCCCATGATGCCCAGCATGCTGGTCAGCGGCTCGGGGACATTGTTGCCGTCGTGTGTGGTTTGGAGCTCGATGGTGAGCCGGCCGGGGTCGAGGGTCGTGGTGCCATTTAACTCTCGGCCCCATTGGGTAAAGGCCAGATCAACCTGTACCGCGTGGTCTGAGAACGTGATGCCGGTGCTGGTGTCGTAAGGGTTGAAAGGTGGAGCAGGGCCTACCACAAGATTCTCCGCTACGGCGGAGATGCCGGTGATCCGACCGGTAGGCATGCCGACCCAGTCCAGATCAGAGATTTCTAAAATGTGATCAAACCCACCGGCGAAGCTTTGACCGGGGCCGCTCGTGATCACGATGCTTGATGCTTCGATATCAATGGTGAACTCTAGGCCAGGACCCGGGGTGTACTCTTCGGTGCCCGCCACAACGATCGCGGGGAAAGGCCCTAGGCCTTGAGGCACTCCATCATTCAAACGTGCTGCGAAGACCTCATCCCCGATCAGCGTGGCCTGTGCTGTATGGCTAACCGTTAGCCCCATCCCCATAAAGGCTAGAATAAGTAAGATTTGTCGCATTCTCTTGATCCTTATCTTATGGGTAAATCGATATGCACTTTTTGTAACAGATATACTGATTAAATTACTTATAACCATTATAACACATCATGGTTTTTTGTCTACCCTGGATGGGGATCGATTTCAGGCGGGGTTTGAGGGGCGTGGCTTGGCGGATCGGATCGCCCCGGCCAGTAGCGCCACCAGCCAGATCGCCCCAGCGCTAGGCTCAGGAATCAAGACGTCGGGTCGTTGCTGAGCCAGAAGCCAGCGGCCGCCGCTGTCGTCGGTGAAGGCGGTTTCGGCGAGGATCCCGTGGCCCAGATTGGAGAATTCGGTGTAGCGGGGGCTGCCGCCGGCTGCGGTTAGCGCGTTGATCATGTCGCGTGACCCGCTGACGGGCACCACGCTGTCTAGGGCGCCGTGGAAGGCCCAGATGGGCGTGTCTTTGATCAGAGGGGCCTTGCTGGGGTCGCCCCCGCCCGAGACGGGGATCGCCGCGGCGAAGTAATTTGGCCGACGCGTGATGATGTCCCACACGCCGTAGCCACCCATGGAGAAGCCCGCCGCGTACCGCCGCGTGGGATCGACGTTGAACTGTTGTTCTAACACGTCGAGCAGCTCGAGTGTTAACCGGATCCAAGGCGTGGGTTGGTCTGGCTGGGTGTGGGAGCCGCGGTGAAAGGGTACGTCTACCCACTGATCGGCTGTCTTGAATAACGGGTTATCCGTTTCGATCAATGGAGCCACAACAATCGGTGGTGCCCCGGTTTGGATGCTGGGGTCGGCCCAGGCACGGGCACCAAACTGATTGTTGCCAAAAATCTGTGAACCATTCGAAGGGGATCGACCGATAGCGCCGTGGAGGTACAGCACCAACGGGTGGGCGTTTTTCGGGTCGTAGGCGGGGGGGATATAGAGGCTATACGACAACTCATCACCCGAGTCGACTGTAATCGCTTGAGCTTCAAACGTGTCGAACTCGGCTAGCGCAAGCTCAGCCATCACATCACGCGGTGACAGCAACACCAGCGCTGCATATAGAGCAGCCAAACCCACATCGCCCCTGAAAAGCGATCTCATTTTTTGTTACCAGCTCCCCAAATCAGCAGGCAGGACAACAAGGTCGTATTTATCCAGATATCTTATACCGTTGTTTTAGTTTTTGCAAATTCTTTTTTTGTGTTTTTTGGATAGATGTTTGCTTGATCGATTGAAGGCAAACGCCCATTTGGTGAACACAAACCTTGGCGGCTGGCTACACCGGTGTGCGACCCACAAAGCGATTTTGACTTGTTGATTCCCTGTCGCTTGCTACAGGGCTTCCGCTAAGGGAAGAGTATGAGAAACCGCAGGTGTCTCATCGCCATTTAGCGCTCCTTTTCCGATACCCCAGCTTGCTGCGGGGAGGATCATTGGGGCGTCGAGAGCTGGATCAAGCCGGCGCACCGCCACCGCGACGGCAAACTCAACGGGAAGTACCGATCGAAGATAACCAAGCGACGGCTCAAGAAAAACGATTACAGGCGGCGGTGGCACGTTGCGTCGTTCATCAGCGGTCTCAAATGAACCATCGGATCGAACCTGCTGGCCCGTGGTGCAGACAGCCTGTTCACCGAAGCCGCAATCCGAGGCCTGGCTTACGCCCTACGACGCTAGGCGAACAGGACAAACCGGCATGTTGTCAACAGGGCAAGACAGGGCCTGATACCCCACCTCAAAAAAATCTTTTGTAACGCAAGGGTTTTTGTTAGAATGCTGCTACCCGCTGGGCGGTGGTTGACGCGGCAGTTTCGACGCGCACCCAGCCTGACACCACGCTCGCAAACCTCACCGACGCCGTCCCGTGAACCCAAAACCGGTGGTTTTGATCTTGATTCAGGAGACACAGAGATGCTCACGCGAACCCGCAGGCACGATTGCGATGGTCAGACGATCCACAGACATATCGGCTTGATCGCCGCGATAGGCGTGTGTCTTGGCTGGGGTGTTGCTCCCGTACAAGGCTTGAATATCATCCTCAACTTTGATGAGGACAAGAGCGCCACCAACTTCACGACCGATCCCAATGCAACAGAGCTCAAACGGATCATGCGATACGTGGAAGATTTCTACGAAGATGTGATCCAGGATCCCCACGAGATCACCATCAACTACTGGTACACCAATATTGGTGATGCATTTAGCAATCCGTTAGCCGATCATAAAGCAGTCAGCTCATCCAATGGACGCGAGACCGAAGCCGATATCAGGTTTGATACCTTTGATAAAGACGGCGTGATCCGCCCCTGGTGGTACGACCCGACCCCGGAGGAGAACTCTGAATTCAATATGATCCAGCAGCTCTGGCGGAGCCTAACCCCGACCCTTCAATCCGATCTGTTCAACAAACCCAACACGTCAAATATCCCCGAAACGTTTGAGGTCTCCTATACCGGCCGAGCTTTTACCGGCAACCCGGCTGAAAGTCAGTGGGATATCCTCACATCTGCCCTCCACGAGGTGGGCCATGCGCTGGGTGTCAACGGCCCCGCTTCGGCCTCTAGCGATAATGACTACGACTTCAACCCCACCTTTATCTTCCTCCAAAACTTAGCCGTAGAGACCGATTTTGATGAAAACGGTGTCCCCAACGGGGACGACGCCCACCTGGAGCCCTCGTTTACCCTGATGGCCGGCAGCGCCGCCCAGAAGGGCCTACGCCGGCTGCCCAGCCATACCGATCTGTTTGCGATGGCCTCGGGCGACCTGTGGCTTGATCTAGACGTGCCGCGACGGGAGTTCTACGGCAACTCCGATTGGAACAACAGCATCAACTGGTCTGGGAACAAGGTCCCCGGCATCGCCGATGACGTTTTTATCCGCAGCCCCCAAGGCGATAGCAACCCACTCAACGTCACCCTCAGCGCCTTCGGCTCGGCGAAGAACGTCAGCGTCAGCGAGGGGGCCAACTTCAACACCGGCGCCTTAACGCTCACCGTGGACAAGGAATTCTCCGTCACCGGCGCCGGCTCCGACATCTTTGTCGCCGCCGGAGGGACCCTGGAAACCGAAGACCTCTTCGTCCGATTCAATTCCGGCTTCACCGTTTCAGGCACGGTCAATGCGAGCGATGACGTGACCGTGACGGGCACGGGTTCTGATCTGTTCATCCTCTCCGGCGGGCGGGTCAACGCCGACGAACTCTTCATTTTTAGTACCGCGGAAGTCGAAATGTCCGGGGGTATCATTGATGCACGGCGGATCACCATCAACGCCGGGACACAGATCGAATCCAATGGCGGGTCCAGTACGGTTATGGCGTCCTCCCTGGTCAACAACGGCAAAATCGAGACCGCTAACGGACAAATCAATTTCCTCAGCTCCGAGGGCAATCCGTGGGATCTGGATGGGGCTTCCGAAGCCGGTATCGTGGACGCGTCGGACGGGAACCTGAATTTCCTTACCGGCGGCCTGGCTGACCCATTCGATGGCACCATGCGCGTCGGCGCGGGGCACTTCCTCTCCATCGCCGCGGACTGGACCAACGATTCGGGCACACTCGACCTCAACGGCGGCAGTGACTTTGACTCTCGTGCCCGCCTCGATGGAGCCCTTGCGGGGACCACGGTCAACTTTTTCAGCGGAGCGATTTCAGCTTCCGGTGTCGCGCACATCGATACGGAAGTAAAATTCTTCGGTGGCGTTCTACCCAATCAAACCGAGGTGACACTCGGGGCGGACGACTCGCTTAACTTTAACGAAGAGGCGACCATCGGTGGCGGGGAGTTTACCCTCGGCAACAGCGCCGACATGCGGTTCAACGACGACACCACCATCAACGGCGGCACGTTCAACATCGGCGAGGATGCCGCCGTCTTTTTCAAGGGCGACACCACAATCAGCGGGGGGACGTTCAACACATTCAATACACAATTTTTTGATGGGTTCGCTGTATTTGAAGGGGACACGATCTACGACGGGGGAACGATCACCGTCAATGGGATCGTGCTCCAAGAAGGCAACGCCTCGGTGGAAGCCCCTACCACAATCAACGCTGATGTATTCGACTTTGACGGGGCATCGCTTTTGGGCATTAACCTCACGGTCACAACCCGGACCCTCAACGACGCCCTGACCATTAACGCCGACCAGATCGACGAAACCGACAATGTCTTCGACGACCACATCACGATCAACAACACGCCTGGCGCCGGTACTGCCGGGCAGCTCACGATTAACCTGCCCGGCAAGAAGCAATGGACACTAGGCCCGACCAGTAACCTCATCATGACCGGCCGGATCAACGGCTTCTCATCTGTGATCGAGGGTTCGGATTTTAATCTCGATGGCACCGCGGGCGTAACCAATAACGTCTCTTGGGCCTCTCAGACCGATATCACCGGCGCAGCCAACATCAACGCCATCTCGAATCTGCGCTTATTGGGCGGGACAATCGCCGAGCCCAATAGGCTCCAGGGCGGCACGATCACCGGCCCTGGCACGCTCTCCACCATCGGTGACCACGCCCTGGTCGGCCACGGCACGATCGCTACCAAAATCAACTTCATCAACCAAGCCGAGCTCCGTGCCAACAACGGGACCCTGGTCGTCTCCGGGACGATCAACGACGTGGGCATCATCGGCACCGCCGATACCGATGGCATCCTCCAAGTCACCAACCCGTGGCAGACCGACGTGGCCAACGCGGTGGAGCTGCGCGGCGGCTCGATCATCGGCGCCAAGATCACCAACGCCAGCTCAGGCCTGATCCGCGGCCACGGCACGCTGGCGCCCAACAACCTCGACAACCAAGGCACCATCGCCGCGGTCAACGGCAGGCTCATCATCGACCCCGGCGCCCTAGACCTCGATGGTTCGACGGAGGACGGCCAGATTGAAGCGATCAACGGCAACCTCACCGTGGTCAATGAGCTGCTCGAATTCTTCGACGGCACCGCCACCGTGGGTGCCACCCGCACACTCACCTTCAATGCCGGCTGGCGACTCGGTGAAACCGGTCAGCTGAACTTAAACGGTGGGGCAAATCCCGCCAACGTCTTCGGTACACTCCAGCACCTCCACGGCAACGTTACGGTCGATCAAAATGTGATCTTTAATATCCCCACCACCTTCAAACCCACTACCATAATCAGCCTCCCCGATACCGGCGACACCCTTCGGCTCGTTCAAGACAGTACCGTCGAAGCCGGCGCAGCCTTCACCGGTGGCGGCGTGTTAGTCAATACCGCCGGCAACACACTCACACTCGAAGACGATGCCTCCGTCGACGTCGAATTGGTCAATATCGGCACGCTCGAGGTCGGCGGCTCTCCGGGCAGCGCCGCCGTCCAGTCGTTCGTGCAGACCGATATAGGCACATTGCACATCGAATTCGAAGGCACCGGGCCCAGTGAATTTGATCAACTCAACGTCACGGACAATGTGTCTTTGAATGGCACACTCGACATCACAACACCCGAAGGGTTTACGCCGAATTACGGCGACGTGTTTGACGTGCTGACCTATGACACGCGGTCCGGCCTGTTTGATCAGGTCAACGGCGCGATCCTCTCACCGTTGCTGGCGCTTGGCCAGTTCTACGACGACGCCAACGGCGTGCTGCAGCTGCTCACCACCGCGCCCGGCGACGCCAACGGCGACCTGATCGTCACCATCGACGACTTCGGCGTGCTGGCGGGCAACTTCAACCAGCCCGGCACGTGGGAGACCGGCGACTTCGACGGCGACGGCATGACCACCATCAACGACTTCGGCCTGCTGGCCGCGAACTTCAACGGCGACTTCAACACCCTCATGGCCGCCGCTGAATCATTGGGCATCAGCATCCCCGAGCCGGGCACGGCGACGCTGCTTGGATTGGCGGTCTTAGGCGTGACCACCAGACGGCAGCGATAAGGATCCTGAGGCGGGGTATCGCAGGCCGGGCACGCAGCGCCCGGCCATGTTGGGCGGTGGTTTTCCATTTCATCTGGCCTGGAGATGGTTGAATCGGGTGAAAGCGCCAGCTCCCAAAGGCCGGGGCACGACACGCGCAACACAGTCGTGTATGGTTTTAAGCAGCGGCTGGCGGGGATCAAAAAAGGGCAGCCACGCTCACACCGTGATCGATGAGCCGGGCAGTGTCCACTGGCCCAGCTCTTGGCGGAACTTGGTGGATTTGTCGACCACGACGTATTCCCCGTCGAGGCTGATCTTGTAGCGCTCCAGCGGTCGCGGAGCGGGCCCCTCGAAGTTCACGCCATCCATGTAGAAACCCGAGCCGTGGCAGGGGCATTTGAATTTCTGGTCCGCGGACATCCAGTTGGGGATACAGCCCAAGTGGGTGCAGATGGTGCTGATGGCCACCAGCGTGCCGTCGGCTTGGTGGACGATCCAGACGCCTTGGGTGGCTTTAAACTGCTCGTAGACGCCGGGCTCGGCGTACTCGCCGATCTTCCCGGCGCGGAAGACGCTGGGCGGTTCCTTAGTGACCTTGGGGACCATAAAAGATTGCAGCGCCGCACCGGCGGTAGCGAAGGTCGCGACCAGGGCGCCCCACGCCACGGCCAGCGCGGTGCTGAATTGGCGCCGCGTTATGTTGGCGGCGCTGACCAGCAGCCCCGCTTTAGCCATGATCCGATCTGAGACACTCGGTGCCGGGCGGGTAAAACCACTGGCGACCATGGCTGCGGCCTGCGCGTCGGGCGGGGCATCGGGTCCGACGGCGGCGGCAACCGCCTGGGCGGGTGCTTTGGCTTGGCGTACCGCCACGGCGGGCCCGCCGGCGGATCGGCTGCCGCTGGTGTGAGCGGTTTGGAGCAGCCCGGCCCACTTGGGGTCGGGTGGGCCTTGCGGGATCGCAGGCCCGGCTTTGGCGGTTCCGCCTCCACCGCCGGCCGGCTCACCAGATGCCGCTGCCGCTTCTTCTTGCCCGGCCCAGGGCTCGGGGCCTTCAACCTCAACCGTTTCAAACTTGATCACATCGACCGGGCAGCCCTCGGCTGCGGTGATAATCGACGGGGTCAGCGGCTTGGTGAAGTCGGGCTTCTGGGCCTCGGGGCGGATCACGCAGGTCTCTTCCTGCACCTCAAACACCTTAGGGGAATCGGTCTCGCAGGCATCGCAGACGATGCAGCCTGGTTCGATCCAAACCTTCACCACTTCTTGATGGGTTTCAGCCATGGTGGTCCCGATCTTTCCTGTGCTAGCCGTGGTTGATGATTGAGACGGGGTGTCGGTCGCCCGCGGGCGGTTGTGTCCAATCGGTCTGGCTTATGGTTGTTGTTCCCGGTTCATGATCAGTTGTTTGGCGGCGTTGCGTATGGTTCGGCTAGGGTCATTATCGGCGATCTGCTGGATCTTATCCCATATCTGTGGATCCTTCGAGCCGCCTATCGACGCCAGCGTGGGCAGGATAATCCGGTCGGCCATGGCGGGCGACATGACTTGGTTGGCTTGGGGGCCGGTGTCGCCTGCGGGCATCTGGCTTAGGGCTTCTCGGTTCAGCAAGACGGTGGCGACGAAGTGGCTGCCCGCTGGGTCGCCCAGCTTGGCCAGGGCGACCGCTGCGTTCCAGCGTGCCTCGCGCATCGCCAGCCCGGTGGCGTTTTCCATGGCGGTGCGGAGGGCTTGGATCGTGGCCTGGTCGGTGGGCGTGGCCAGCTGGCCGAGCGCGGCGGCGGCTTCGTAGCGCACCGACGGGCTGGGGTCGCTTAGGCAGCGTTGGAGCGGGGCCAGCCCACGGCGGGCCTGCTGGGCGTCGGGCCAGCTGAGTAACCCTCGGATCGCGCCCTGCCTAGCGCGGGTCTGGTCGGCTTGCAGCTGTTCCAGCAGTGTCTCCAGGCCGTTGGGCTGGCCCAGCTGCCCGATCGCGACCAACATATAATGCTGGAGCAGGTCTTCGTTAGGTGCGACATGTTGATTGAGGATCTCAATCAGGGCGTCGCTGATGCGGTGCTTTTCTGACGGGTCATCGATCGTGGGGATCATCGTCGCGATGTTGTACGCCGCTAGGCTACGGTCTTTATAGCGTGGGTCTTGTAGGCCCAGCGCCAGCTTGCCGGCACCGCTGGACTGGCGGAGCTTGAGCAGGTGGGTATCGATGTCGTCCTTGGCCGAAGCCACAAATGCAAACAGCCACGCCAGCGCAATACAAACCACGACGATCGCTGCGGGGATGATCACCAGCTGCGCCATCTGCAGGCCAAAGGGCGTTGGCGGGGGTGTTTCGGGTGGCGTTTCGGGCGAAGCCGTAGGAGACCCGGTAGCCGAGGGCGGAGGCATGACCAACGACGATTCAGGGGGTGGGCCGCTAGGGCTGGGTGTAGAATCGGTCATCATGAATCAATGTTAGGGATCAAACAGAAGGATTGGGTGAATCAGATCCACGGTCGGGTCGTATGCCCCATGACCGGTTAACGCCGAGGATGATACTATATCCGAACAAACGGCTTTTGTGACAGGGTCGGCTGGGGTCAGCCATTGAACACCGCAAGGGTTTAAGAACGCACACCGTGGTTGTGAGGATCAGCGATGCGGACAACCGACGCCCAGCGCAAGCCTGCCGCGGCTAACCGGGGCGCTGCCCAGCAACACAACAAGCCGGTGGACGCATCTGATTTGATAACCGGTGTCGCGGGCGGCGGCCCGCCGGGCGTACCATCCGCCACCCCATGGAGCGTTGAGCAATCGGCCAAGCTCTACCACATCGATCAGTGGGGCAATGGGTATCTCTCGATCCAAGGGTCCGGGCACGCCATGATCCACCCGACACAGCAGCCCGATCGGGGGATCGATCTGAAAAAGCTCGTCGACGAGCTGCGCCAGCGGGGGCTGCAGCCCCCGCTGCTGATCCGGTTCGCCGATATCCTCAAGCACCGGGTGTGGGAGATCCACAACGCGTTTGATAGCGCGATCTCGGAGCATGACTACACCGGTGCGTACCGCTGTGTCTACCCGATCAAGGTTAACCAGCAGCGGCACGTAGTAGAAGAGCTGCTGGAAATGGGCAAACCCTACGGGATGGGGCTGGAAGCGGGCTCGAAGCCGGAGCTGCTGGCGGTGATGGCGATGGTGCACGACGACACCACGCCGATCATCTGCAATGGGTTCAAGGACGCACAGTTCATCGAAGCGGTCATCCTGGCGGCCAAGATCGGTAAAAACATCATCCCGGTGGTCGAAAAATTCAGCGAGCTGGAGCTGATCGCCAAGTACGCCCAGCGGCACAATGTCAAACCGTCGATCGGCGTGCGCGTCAAGCTATCGACCAAGGGCGCCGGCCGGTGGCAGGAATCGGGGGGGGTGCGGTCGAAGTTCGGCTTGTTTGTCAGCGAGATCCTCGAAGCGGTCGCGTTCCTCCGTGACCACCAGATGGGTGATTGCCTGAACCTGCTGCACTTCCACCTGGGCAGCCAGGTCAACGATATCCGCAACCTGAAGCGGGCGGTGATCGAGATGGGGCGGGTGTACGTCGAGCTGCAACAGATAGGTGTCGGCCTGCAGTACGTCGACGTCGGCGGCGGGCTGGGGGTCGACTACGACGGGTCGAAGACCGATTTCGAATCGAGCATCAACTACACACTGCAAGAATACGCCAACGATGTGGTGTTCCACCTCAAAGAGGTCTGCGATAAAGCCAAGGCGCCCCACCCGACGATCGTGACCGAATCCGGCCGGGCGATGGTGGCCTACCACAGCGTGTTGGTGTTCAACATCCTCGGTTGGAGCGGGTTCGATCGGTTCGAGATCCCCGATTCGCTCACCGAGGCCCAACGCCAAACGATGCCCGCGCCTGTGCTGACTTTATTCGATGCCTATTGCGATGTGAATGAAGAAAATTTTGCCGAGTATTATCACGATGCCCTGCTAGCGCACGACGAGGCGTTGCATCTGTTTAACCTGGGGTACTGCTCACTAGAGCAGCGCGGACTAGCCGAGCGCCTGTATTTTGGGCTCTGTTCCAAGGTGCTGCGGTTTGTCCGTGAGCTGGACTATATCCCCGAAGAGTTTGAAGGGTTAGAGGCGATCCTCTCGGACATCTATTTCTGCAACTACTCGATCTTCCAATCGATGCCCGACAACTGGGCGATCGATCAGCTGTTCCCCGTGATGCCGATCCACCGGCTCAATGAGCCGCCCACCTGCCGGGGGATCCTAGCCGACATCACCTGCGACTCGGACGGCACGGTAGACCGCTTCATCGATCAGCGGGGCGTTAAGCCGGTGCTAGAGCTACACCCATTCACCGGCGAGGAGTATTACCTGGCGGCGTTCCTGGTCGGGGGCGTACCAGGAGATCCTGGGCGACCTGCACACACCTGTTCGGGGACACCAACGCGGTACACGTGAGCCTGGACGAAGACGGGCAGGCCCGAATCGACGAAGTCATCAAAGGCGATACCGTGCGCGAGGTGCTGCGTTACGTGCAGTTCTCTGCTGATGAGCTGATGCGGTCGATGCGTAAGCGTGTCGAACAGGCGTTGCGCCAGAATCGGATCTCGCTGGGCGAAGCCCGTGTGCTGCTGCGGTTCTACGAATCGGGTTTAGCGGGGTATACATACCTGGAATAGGTGCTGGCGGTGCTGTGTCGGCCCCGCAGATCTAGGCACGGTCACCAATAGCTCCTCACCGCGACCTGGCCCCCACCAGACTCAAACCCAACCACAAGATATCGCAGCGCATCGCAGAGGTGATCGGGCCCGTCTTTGACCGGCTCATCCCGGCTAGGCTGCTTAGGATCGAAGTGGTAGAGCACCAACGCCTGGATGAGTTGCTGGCAAGCGGGGTGGATCACCAGCGTGCCGTGGTCTAGCCGCCGCCGCACACACTCGATCCCGCTACGCACAGTGGAACGGAACACCCGGACGCGGCACCCCCGGTTGCGCAACACCTGCACATCGCTCAAGCCGGTCTGCGCATTGCGTGCGGCCCCGGCTGGGTCGACGCTGACCCACTGGGGCTTGGGCCAACCCCGGCTGTCGATCCGGTCTAGGTGCTGCTCGAGTGTCAGCCCATAATCGATATACTCATCAAAGATCTCGATCGTCATCGCACGTGTATCGTTCGCGTGTGGCCCCGCCGATGCTTGGTTTTGCAGCCGGTCCGATCGCACCCGCCCCCACAGCATCACCAGCGGGCTGCGCAGCCCAAAATCCATCCCGCCCACGACCATGGCTTTGCTGTCCAACGCCCGATCGATCCCCGTGTGTAAGACCTGAGCGCGGCCGGGGGTGGGGTCGAAGTTGGGGTAGACGCTGTCGCTGCGTCGGGGCCGGCGGCACATCATCTCGCTGCCCCACGCGTCTTGGCTGCAGCGGTGCCACTGGGCCACCAAATCATCCACCGGAACAAACCCTTGGGCGTGCTTGGCGCGGCCCTGGCAGTCGTCCCACAGCACGCATGTGTCGCAGTCACGCTGCGGGGGGCACCGCTGGACCACATCCAACGCGCACCACCGGAACAGCTTGGCCTGCACGCTTGTGCCCGCCTGGCCTCGTTCGACCAACTGATTCATAAGCCCAAACGGCCGGTGCATCGTCGATAACGCCTCCACCGAGCCCCGCACCGAGCTTGACCCGCACCGGCCGGAACGGGTCACCAGCTGCGTGGCCTCCCAGATCTCGGGGTTGAATTCATCGACCTCATCACACCGCATCTTGTGCACGTGCTGGCCACGCACCGATCGCTGGGATTGGCTTAGCACCTCCACCCCGCTGCCGTTGATCAGCTCCACCCGCCGCTGCGTGGGCTGGCCGGCCGTTAGCCCACCTAAGATCGGCAGGGAGAACATCTGACGCAGGTACCCGTACATCTTGTTCGACTGCTCCAGGCTGCCGCCCAAGATCCGCACCTGCACACCCCGGCTTAAAAAGCATGTCCAGCAGCGTCGCCACCGCACCAAGGTAAGTCTTCCCACCGCCGCGGTTGGCCCACACGATCGCGTCGGCCGCCCCTGGTTCATCGCCCTCAGGCTCAAAGAAGCTGTTGATTAGGTACGCCATTGGGGCGGTATGCCCCTTCGACGACCGCGCTCCGCGGCACCCGCACACCCAGCACCACCTGGATGAACCGATCAAGCTGATCGGGGTTGTATGGGCGTAAGGCCTCAATCCGTTGGGCCGGGGTCTGGTAGCTCATGCACCGCCTTTTTGCTTCGGGGTACGGCGATCCATTTCTTGCTTAGGGTGATCTGACGCCGCATCCGATTGGCCATAAAGCATCTGACGCAGCGCATCGGTATCGGCCGCGTTGACCAATGAAGCCGAGCCATCACCCACAGGCTGTGACAAACCCAACCCCTCCAGATCAGCCCGCTTCAATTCCAGCTTCAGCAGATCCACGCACGCCCGCCGCGCCACATCGGGTGAGTGCTCGGGGTCATCCTCTGTAGCCAGCTTGATCAGCCGACTTGCCGCTAGCAGCCTGTACCGGCTAAGCAGGATCTGCGTCTGCAGGTCGGCTAATACACACAGGCCGCTAAGCGTGCGTTGGTTGTCTGGGTCGGACACCCAGGCCGCCATCTCATCGGGTTCCAGCGCATGCTTCTCGCCCAGTGACATCAGGTCGCCCTGGGCCGCAATCAGATCCGCGATAAGAGCACGCCGCCGTTTCTTGCTGATGGTCCCCATCGATTTTGACCGCCTTTTTTTGATAGACCCATCCCTTGCCATACACACAACCAGCAGCCGATGACCCATGCCAGAAACCACGGACCCACCGGCCGTCCTACAGATCGATTTCGGAGACGATCAAGCCCCCGATTGATCACGCTCAGCCAGGGACCGATCGATCAGCTGCATCAAGGCTTGCTCCCGCGAGCCCCCCAACGCGACCAAGCAACTGTCGAGCCGTTTTTTTTGATCCGGCAGCAGGAAAAAATGGACCGCCACAGGCATCTGATCCAACGCCACCGGTTGCCGAGGCGTCGGTGGCGTACGCATCGCTAACAGCTTCTCATCCCTTGGGTATCCTCGGCAGCTGGCAAGCCAGCTGCTTGAGATCCACACGCTGATGCAGCTGTGCGATCAAGTCCGCTCGCTTAAGCAGGTCTTCATCCCCCCGTAGATGATTAAGCGTAGCCAGCAGCACCAACGCCTCGTCGTCGTCTACCGCCCACACCACGCACCGCGCTTGGGTTTGGCCGACCTGTTTTAAGGCCTTCACCCGGTGGTGTCCGTCTAAGATCTGGTAGGCCGGCTCTGAATCGCGGTGTATCGCACGCACAATCACCGGTGGGTAACGATCCGTCCGGCGCAGATGAGCGACGAGCTTGGCGAATAGCTTCTTCGCCATCACGTTGCTGTTGCTGGGGTGGGGTTCGAGCCGATCGATGGGGAGATTTTGGATTGCCTGCGTGTCCATGGGGTTGATCCGATTTAGGCCAGGACGCCTAGCGCGTTAGGTGTTATTGCTGGCAGGTGGTGAACAGGATCCGACGATATACCCATCGGGTATGAGTTTGCCGCGTCGGGAACACAAGAACACTGGGTATTTCCCTGCCGCGGCCGGCCGATACCCCGTAAACCTGATCGGGATTGGTATACCCGGTGGTCTTTCAAGTAATAAACCGGCTCACACAACAACCGGTGCTGGGCCAGCCGAAGCTGATCTTGTATGCCTGGGCGTGGGGCGTGATGGGTATTGGGTTCAACACAACGGCACCAGCGGTCAAGCTCATGGATCACCCACCGCTGCTGGGCTTCGGGGAGTGCTTGGAGACGCTGATCGACCCGTTTGATCGCCGCCAGATCAATGGCGTTCACCCCCACCGCTTCCAGGGCTGCGATCAATCGCGCGTCGTGCACATGGGGTGGGCGGTGGTAGGCCGCCATCCCCGCGCGTTCAAAGAACGGGTGCACCCGCCCCATCGCAGCCAACGCCTCGGTAAACACGGTCAGCGGCTGACTCAGCGCCGCCTTGACCAGCCGCACCGCAAGCCCCAGCCCACGCCACTGGGGGTGCACCACCACCCGGCTGATGCAGCGCAATTCTTGGTTAATCACTCGTGTGCGTTGGCGGAGATCTTTGATCTGACGATAGCGGTCACGCAGCACCCAATCCCGTAGCGCACAGACGCGGGTGGGGAACGATTCAACCAACACACCGACCACCTGGGATTCTCCACGCCGCCCCAGAAACCTGCCACAGACACTGGTCTGGCGGTTCCGCAACACGAAAACCCGGCTTATCGTCGCAGGCCCAGCGGCTTTGTAGTGATGCTTGGCCAGCACCAAGTAGTCGTGCTTTTGGCCGACTTCCAAGACCAGCTGCCGCTCGACCCCCGGGGCCGGCAACGCACCGAATCGTTTACGCAGCAACGATGAGGGGTTAGCGGTTGGTATCGCCCACCCCCATTGGTGCCACGCTGCCCTGGGTTGATGGGTCACGTGTGATCACTTCGATACAAGCGCCCAGGCCTTTCTCAATCAAGACATCCGGCTCAAGCGGCTCCAACAGGTCGTCGTGTGCCGTCGCCGCGATAAAACACACCCGTGGCTCCCTATCAACCCATCGGCGCATCTGGCGTGCTAAAACCGAAGCGGTCACGCGATCGAGTGTGGAGCAAAATTCATCACACGCCACCACATGCAGGCCCGGCTCGTTTGATGTGCGAACCGCCGCCAGCACCTGAGCCAGCCCTAGCCGATACCGCTGACCATCGGACAACTCACGGGGCTTGCGCAGCATGACAAAGGCATCGCCAAGTCCGGCACGGCTCATGATCTTCAGGGTGGCCTCGAGCCCCAAGCCGGGCCAGGCCGCCCCCAGGCCGTCAACCAGCGGCCGGTCCGGCAACGCCGGCATCCGATCAAACCGGATCGGCTTGACCCCTGGGTGCTGTTCAATCGCATCGCCGATCAGGTCAAGCAGCATGCTTTTGCCGCTACCACTGGGCCCGGTGATAAACACCACCCGACCGCCACGGATCGCCAGCTGAGTAGGGGGAACCACACGAAGCGTGCGTTGATCGTCGATCCCCAAACCAAACATGGTGGCCACCCGCAAGACATTTGGCGAGGGTTCTACCGCTGTGGCGACCGCCCGTTCCAAATCGATTTGCAGCTCTTGTGGGTTCGTCAAAATTTATATGGCCCGTACGGTTGTTATGCCCGTCCCGATCAGGTTGACGGGGTCTGGTTCGCCCGCGGCAGGGAAATCTTGAGTGTTTTTGTGATCCCGACGCGGCAAACTCATACCCGATGGGTATATCTCATGTAATAGGTTGATAACCGCTCTGGATAAGCCCGCGGCAAGCCGACCGCCCGCGGCGGCAAAAGGATTGATGCCTTGGTACCCCGACGCGTTTTTTTATACGCGGTGCGTATCAAAAAACTTTAAGGCAGCGCACATAGGGTGATTCAAATTTCTGCCAATGCGCGTATCGTGTTTATGTGCTCACGGACTTGGTAGAGCGTTTGATCGCTGAGGCTAGCCGCTTGGCGTAAGCTGTGGCGTTGAAACACCACCAGCTCCGCGGTGCGGCGCACCGGATCGGGCAGCCGATCGCCGTAGGTGACCACAAACGAAAACAGCGGGGCATTCAGGTCTTTGACCAGCTTGGCCAAACGCCGCCTGACGTTGCGAGCCGGCTCGTTGTGCTCACGGGCAATCTCTTTGACCGGCACCCCATAAAAATAAACCTGCTCAACCAAGTTCCGGTCCGGGGTTGACAGGTATTTGGCACGCTTGAGCAACCGCTCGATGCGGCCGCGTTCGTCGTGGCGGCGGTCGACAGCATCACGGGTTACATTTTCGATGATCAAAGGCATATCCCCCGGAAGTTAAGCACACCCACCGCAGATCCCCAGCATGCTCAATGCCCCCTCTACCCTAACGGCTCGCAACCTGGTTTTGTGCGCACAAAGCAGGCACTATGGGTTCAATCGGACAAACAATACCCTGCTTTTAATCGTTACAATCGTTATGATCGTTACAACCTAACCACCTCAAAACCCGAGGGGGTTATCCCGGTGCGCTGCAATACCAACCCACACAGCGGCGTGCGTGTCCAATAAAAGACCCACTCCGCAACAGATCAATGCGTAACGCTTGTTATGGGCCTTGCGCCAACAGGGACAGCACGTTTAAGACCTGAGCGACCGACCAGGCCTGGGCCATGCAGCCCACGGGGTGGTGTGGTGGGTCGGCCTCGTGGATTTCGTGGAGCTGACCAAGCCCGTCCCCCATCAGCCATTGCATCAGCGGGGTGATCGCGGCCAGCGCCTGGGCCTTGGCCGCGTTGCTGAATTTCCCAACCCGCAAGACCGCCTCGGCGTAAGGCCCGATCAGCCAGGGCCAGACCGTGCCTTGGTGGTACGCCCGGTCTCGGTCGAACGCCGGGCCGCGGTATTGGCCGTGATAGTTCGGGTCGTCCACCGGCAGCGTGCGCAGGCCGTACGGTGTGAGGAGACGCTCACGCACCGCTTTGATCACCTTGCGCTGCTTGGTGACCGGCAGTGGCGACTGGGGCAGGCACACAGCCAAGATCTGGTTGGGCCGGAGCGTCTGGTCTACATGGGGCTGATCATCCTGGTCCACCCAGACATGGTCGTATAAATGCCCCAGCTGGTCGTTCCAAAACATCTTCCCAAATGAGCGTTTCACCCGCTTGGCGAGCTTGGTGTAGTGATCGGCGGTTGACGCGTGCGTGGCTTGGATCAACTCGGCTACCCCCGTCAGCGCGTGATACCACAGGGCGTTGATCTCAACCGCCTTGCCGTGCCGCGGGGTAAAGATCACCCCCCCGCAAGCCGCGTCCATCCACGTCAGCTGCGTGCCCGGTGATCCCGCGGTGACCAAGCCGTCGCCGGTCATCTGGATCCCATGGTCCGTGCCCCGGATAAACGCCTCCACCACCCCGATCACCGCATCAGCCAGCCATTGATCCCAAGCAGCCCGATCCCCGCTGGTGCGCACATATCCAATGGCCGAATGCACAAACCATAAGCTGGCATCCACCGAGTTGTAGTGCGCCGAAGCCTCGTCGTAATCATCGAAACGGTTAGGCACCAGCCCATCTTTGATCACGCCGGCGAAGACCTCGAGGATAGCCTTGGCCTCGTCGTACCGGCCGGTGGTGAGCAACAGCCCAGGCAGTGCGATAAACGTGTCTCGCCCCCAATCCGCAAACCAGGGGTAACCCGCGACAAGGGTCTTCAATGACCGGCCTTGGAACTGGCGGTCAACCACAAAATCGTCGGCCGCGATCGCCAGCGCCTGGGCCAACCCCTGTGTATTCAACTGCGCTTTGGGCTGGGGCAGGTATGCCGCGAGTCGATCAGCGATGGGTTGAAGGTGGTTTTGGCGTTGCGTGGTCAGCTGAGCCCCTTGTGATCGATTGGCCGCCTCTTGGCCTAAGGCAACCGTAAGCGTCACCGCAGTCTGAGCGCCCAGGTCACAGCCCACCTCAAACCAACCGGGAACAAAATAATCTTCCCGGTCATCCTGACCCCGTTGGTTCTCCAGAGGGTAATGCACCGCGTTCCACCATTGGCTTGGGCCCGGTTCATGGGGCACAAACTCACCCGCGTCGCAGCTCAGCGTCACCGCCACCTCGCCGCGGCGGATCGTCACCGTGTGGCGGTCTTGGCTGACCCGGTCCACGGCGATGCCGGCGGGGTCGCCTTGATGAACCAAGCTATGGAAGTCACGCAGCGTCAGCATCGGGCTTAGCCGCAGTGTTGCCTTAGGCGGGGTTTGGCGATCGTTGTGGATCGCATGGACGGTATACCGCAGCGTCGCGGCCTGCTGCTTCCAATGCAGTTCAAGCTCACGCGTAAACCGGATCTGACTCTCCCCAGACGAATCGCCTAAAACGATCGGTTGGACGTACTCCCATCGGACGCTCAAGCCTTTCTCAAACCGGTGAAGCGATAGATGGCCCTGGGGCGATACGACCTGCCCGCCGTAGCGGTCTTTAAACAAACAAGCCGTCCACGGCTCGAGCTTGATTTCATCGCTGCCGCTGCCCAGCGATAGCCGTTCGAGCATCTGGTTCAACGCCACCACACGTCCCACCGGCGGGTGCGTCGCCGCGATAAGCAGGCCGTGGTACCGGCGGGTGGCGATCCCCGACACGGTCCCCATGGCGTACGCCCCGGTGCCGTTGGTCAATAACCACTCCTGTTGGGTGTGGCTTAATCCGGTGCGTTTCGATTCGATCGTGAGGTTGTGTGTGCGCCAGGTGTCTTCCACGGGGCTACTGTAACGCAATGATCTCTACCTCGGTAGCCATAAAGTGTTTTAGGAAAATAGGTGTTGTGTTGGGCATCGTGAGACACAACGGTAAAACACCGGTCACACGCTGCCCATGATCAGGTCACACCGCGGCCGGTGCGGGCACGGGCAAGCCGTACGACTTGGCCACACGCTTGGAGCCCTTGGGTAAGCCGATGGTCTGGCTGGTGATCTTGTCTTGCAGGCGCATCAGCCCTTCGATCAGCGCCTCTGGCCGCGGCGGGCAGCCTGGCACGTACACATCAACCGGGACGACTAAGTCCACGCCCTTGACCACGTGGTAGCCATACTTGAAATAGGGCCCACCACCCACGGTGCAGGCGCCCATGGCGATCACGTACTTGGGGTCGGGCATCTGGTTGTATAGCCGGCGTACACGCGACGCCATCTTGTACGTCACGGTCCCCGCGACGATCATCAGGTCGCTTTGCCGCGGCGTGGCGCGGAACGCCCCGGCGCCGAAGCGGTCGACGTCGAACCGCGAGGCGCCAAAGGCCATCATCTCGATCGCGCAGCACGCCAAGCCGAACGTCATCGGCCACAGGCTGCTCTTGCGCGCCCAGTTGATCAGCCAGTCGACCTGCGTGATGATCAGGCCTTCTTCGAACCGGTTTTCGATCCAGCTCATACGCCAAACCCTTGTGTTGATGTTGCCCGCGGCATTGATCGGCAATCGGTCAACCTCAACCCCTTCATTGGCGTGCCATTGTAGACCAAGGGGTCGGGCCAAGCCACCCAGGGATAGAACGGCCCAGGGCCTGCCTGCGACCACCACGCTTTATCCCGTGGCAAGCGTGGGCTACGATCGCAGGCACGATGCCTCATCGATCGGAACCCACGCCCCCATCACCCGCACGAACGGCCCCACAAGGCTCCGAGGTTCGGCTGGGTGTGCTGCTGGTGAGGGTCGCGTTGTTGGGGGCGATCGCCGGTGGGGTCGTGCTGGAGTATGGATTCTACCAACCCCCGCTGCCAACGGGCTTCATCCATCTAGCCCAAGCGGTGCTGTTTGCGGTTTATGGGGCGGACCTGTGGGTTGGGGTTAAATGGGGCCGGCTGGCGATCCGCCACATCAAAATGGACTGGGTCGACGCTTTGTTGATCGGGGTGGGCGCCGCGGGGGTGATCGGCCGTGTCGGGGGGTTGTTCCCGGTTCGCAGCGGGTGGCTGATGTTCGAGTTTGCCGCAGGGGGGTTGCTGGTGATGGAGCTGTGGCGGCTGAACGTCGGGCTGTCGCGTCGTCTTCGGCGGCCGGGGGCGCTGCTGCCGATCAGCTTCTTAACCCTGGTCGTTGTGGGCACGGTCTTGCTGAAAGCCCCCCAAACGGTGCCCGCGGGTCAGCACCTGTCGTGGCTCGATGCGCTGTTCACCATGACCAGCGCGGTATGCGTCACCGGGTTGGTCGTACGCGACACCGCGACGCAGTTCACCCCGTTTGGCCAGGCGTTGATCGGGGTGTTTATCCAGCTGGGCGGGCTTGGGATCATCGTGTTTGGGTCGATGCTGGCGATGCTGCTGGGCCACCGCCTGCCGCTGCAAGAAAACCTGAGCCTCAGCGCGACACTCAACGATCAGCCGCTTAGCCGGGTTGTGTCGCTGGTGCGGTTCGTGGTGATCACCACACTGCTTTTTGAGCTAGCGGGTGCATTAGCGTTGGGTTGGCTTAGCCCAGGTGATGCCCCGTTCCGGGCGTGGATCGGGCCGTGCCTGTTTCATGCTGTCAGTGCCTTCTGCAACGCCGGCTTCTCGCTCTACAGCAATAGCCTAGAGCCCTACCGCTACGGCCCACAAGCCCATGGGGTGATCCTCCCGCTGCTGGTCATCGGGGGGTTGGGGTTCCCGGTGTTAGAGAATCTTTGGCAGGCTGCGCGGTGGCGTCTCAAGCAGATTGGAGGCGTGGGGCTTCACCGTATGGAAACCAGCGCCCACAACCACCCCTCCCGTGGCCGGCTTAGCCTGCATACCAAGGTGGTGCTGGCCACCACCGCGGGGTTGTACCTGTATGGCGTCGTCGGTATCGGGATTGCTCAGCTCAAGCCTTACACCCATGCCTATTTTCAGCAAGGGGTCACCGCCAACCGCACGCCCCTACCACCGCTAAGTGCGGGCCAAATTGGCGCAACGCTGGCCGACGCCAGCTTTATGTCGCTGTCATCGCGCACCGCGGGCTTCAACACGGTCCCGATGGAGCAGCTCCAGCCCGCGGGTCGGTTTGTGGTGATGACGCTGATGATGATCGGTGCCTCGCCCGGCGGAACAGGCGGCGGGATGAAGACCACCACCGCCACGCTGCTGTTGTTGACCGTGGTCGCGACGGTGCGGCGGCGTGGTCACACGGAGGTTTTTTCGAGGCAGATCAGTGATCAGCTGGTGCGCAAAGCAGCGACGCTGGCGGCGTGTTTTGTGGCCTTGGCCACCGGCGCCACGCTGCTGTTAACCCTCAGCGAACCCTACCCGTTCGAGAAGCTGGCGTTCGAAGCGATCAGCGCCGCAAGCACCACCGGGCTATCGCTGGGGATCACCGGCGATTTGACCGGTTTTGGCAAGGCGGTGATCATCGCCACGATGTTCCTTGGCCGTGTGGGGCCCTTGGCGCTGCTGGGGATGCTGGTTTTCCGCGCCAGCACGCCCCGGCCGTATGCGTACCCACACGAAGAAGTCGTGATGGGGTAGGGTAGAACTGCGGGGCGTTTCGGCGCT